>JAPLFY010000094.1 GCA_026390435.1 Pseudomonadota bacterium | reverse complement strand
CGTGTTGCGGGCTTACGCTTGATCGGGATGTGAATGCTGCACGAGTGATTTTGAATTATGCTTTGACAGGCTTTGTCACGGGACGGGAACCGTCCTCAGGTGTGGAGGGTGGGGTTGCCCGCCCGCTGAAGCACGAAACTCAGACCATACCGGGGCGCTCTCGTGAGAGAGCGTGAGGATTGGTCGGAGTAGTTCATTTCAGCTGTTTTTCAGGGCTTCTTGCACTTCGGCGCTATTGCAGTAAGGCAGGCGCCCACTGGGAATTCGTGTGTTGATGAAGGCTGCAATTTGCTCGCTGTCGAAGCCTGCATCTTTGAGGCTTACCGCTAATTTGCCAAACAGACTTTCGACTAAATCAGCAAAGACAGCGCTGCTCTCTGGATCTTCGAGGCGGCTGTAAACGTCTGTGATGTTTGCAACCTTCCACGGTTCACTGCTGTCTGGGCGGAGGTTGCCGAGTTGGACTTCAAGGTCGCGAATGCGGAGGATCATCTCGACCGCCCAACGCGGACAATTGTCGCTGGGTTTGGTCGGCGTCTCTTCTGCGATGTCAGCTGTTTCAGTGATGTCAGCTGTTTCAGTTGTTCCAGTGGCTGGTGTCTGCTGGTTCAATGCTCACTCCTTAATGACCGAGATGACCGAGATGACCGAGATGACCAAGGTGACCAAGGTGACCGAGAGAATCTGGCTTATACGGGAGCGACTGCCGCATTGGCAAGATGCAAGTCGTTTGTCTTTGGCGGTGCTGCCGCTTGCCCGGGTGAGCGGCCACGCCGCAAAGGAGAGCCGTAGCGGAATGTGCCGCTAACTTGCAGGGCGTGGCGCAGCTCGGCCTCAAGCTCGGTTGGTACCGGCCCGTGGAAGCTGACTTCCCCATTACTGGCCGTGGCCACGTGGCGGCCGTCGACGAGTCCAATCAGGGCCTGGCGCGAGCTGGTTAGGCGCGGTCCTTGGGTGAGAATGCCAACCAAATTGAGGGGATCTGCCGCAGATAGGACGGCCCACTGGCAGCCCTCTTTGCGGTCCCTGATGGCGCGCAGCTGCGGCACCGTTTCGGGCAAGGAGAACTGCTCGCCAAAGGTGCCGGCGACAAACCGCCCGCCGCGGACTAAGCCCCGGGCCTCTAAAGTACGGTAGGTCCGGGCCAACTCGCCCCAGGACGGCGCGGCATGTTCCCGGGCAAGTAAGTCGCGGAAGACGATCCCGTAGCGCCTCAGTAGGAGCCAGGCCCAGTGCTCAATGCGGGTCTCATTCGCGACCTCCGGATAAAGTCCGGGAAAGAGCGCCCAGCGTCCCCCCAGCGAGTAACTAGCACCAGCAAAATACTGTTTGCTAACGCCATATCGCACCCGCGACACGGCCTTGCGATTGCGTGACACAAAAGGCCGAATAGCGGCAAAGCCATCGGCGTGAATGAGTCCGAGCCAGCAAAGTTCGCCGAGGGCTTCTTCGAGTTCAGTTTCGAGTAAACCGGTTCGTGTTTTTATCTCGCCAAAGAACTGGGCACCGCCCGCCACCATCGCATCAAAAGTGTGGCGAGCTTTGCTCGTGGCTAAATCTACTAAATTTTGTTGCCGACTTGCGGCATCATCGCTGATCAACCAGCCCATATCCTCGCGCGGAAACAGCGCTAGCGGTACCGAGCGAGTCATGCCGGTGCCCTTCGGCGCAGAGTCTTCATCACGTTTAGGTGGCTTAAGGCGCCCCCAGCTCACCAGCCCTGTATGCGTGAGCTCGTCGAGCCATGAAGCTTGGTAGCCCACAACGCGACTGGCGAGTATTTCCGTCTCCCAAGCACCAGCGGCGGCATCAAAGCCGGCCAGCTGCTGGACGACTTCCAGCAGGCCTTGCCGGCCCTCGGTCCGAGTCGTGGGAGTGGCATGCTGATGAGCGAGGAGGAACATCTGCAAATCTTCGGCCGAGGCCGGTTTGATCTGCTGGCGGAGTCCTTCAAGGGTTAGTTTGTGAATTCGAATGAGTAGGCGACGATCAACCCACTGCATTGGAACCGTTTGCACGGCGCCGCTAGGAACCGTTTGCACGGCACCGTTGGATGAGGTTGCTGCGTTAGGCGCAGGCGCTATCATGTCAGGTCGAAAGCGTCCGCGCATGACATCGCCGCGCGTTTCCACTACCGGTAGGGTGGCCGACACATCAGCCTCGGCAAGCGCAAGAGTCGTTGCTAGCTCAGCACTAGTCACAATCCCAGCAATGCACATATAAGCGCGAATTAAAGCCAGCCTGGCGTCTTCTAGCGTCCAAGTTTGCCGCAGATGCTCAGGTAACTCTGGTAGTGGTGATAAGGTGGCGGTTGGGTAGGCGGCCTGAATGAGGTCAGCCGCTTCACTGGTGCTCCAAAGTACGGTGTCCCCGACGAGCACTCGCGTTGCTCTGCCGGCAGCCACCAGCTCACTCATCAAATCAGCAAACCCGGTGGCCTCGCCGCGCGTTGCGGGGATGACCACATAGGTGCTGAGGGCGTCGTGTAGCTCATCGGCTGTGCGTGCATCAGGCCAGGCTTCGCGCTGCACCTGCTCTACCGCTGCCGGAGCCAGCATACTTAGGTCAGAGAATGGCTCGAACGCGAGATTCCGCCGCGTGGCCACGGCACGGGCGCGGCGCTCTTCGAGCGGAGCATCGTCAAGAAAGGCGTAGGGATAGGCATTGAGTAGCTGATAGGCAAACGGCGACGGCTCGCGTGTGTCGCGCGCGATCAGCTCAATATCGCCGCTCGTGATCCGCTCCATCACTTTAATGAGTTCTGGTAGGTCGATGGCCTCGTGCATGCAGTCATACATGGTTTGGCGCACGAGAGGGTGATCGGGGAGTTCTATATCGCCCGTGACATGCTCTTGGCACTGCGTTTGTGCAGGGAACACAGCAGTCATTAGATCGTCGGCGCGAAAGCGCTGCAGGGCGGGAGGGACTCGCTGACCGCTGTGACGCCTTAGCACAGCGAGTGCACGCGTGGCATTCCAACGCCAGCGGATCTGAAAAAGCGGCACTTGCAAGATAGCTTGCTCGAGCAGCTTGGTAATGTTGTTGGGGTTTAGCATGCTAAACAGTTGATCAATCGGAAAGCTATGTTGCGGCCCAAGAGACAGTACGATGCCGTCGTTATCGGCGGAAGCCTGAAGTTCAAAGTCAAAGCTACGGCAAAAGCGCTTACGCAGCGCCAGTCCCCAGCCTTTATTGATGCGCATGCCAAACGGTGCATGAATCACCAGTTGCATCCCGCCACTGGCGTCAAAAAACCGTTCAAAGACTACTTTAGTCTGGGTAGGCAGGACGCCAAGCGCTGCCTTCTCTACTGCCATGTAGTGAGTCACTTGCAAGCTTGCCCACGGGCTCGCAGCAGTCGCCTCCTGTAGCCACTGGCAGGCATCTGCATACGGAGCTGGAACGCTGTCTCCGAGTTGTGACAGAGATTCTAAGTGAAATAGTGGATCTTCCGGCACAATCGGCAGAGTTAAGCGGCTGTCCACTTCATCGCGAATGTCGGAAACGGCCTGTGATAATTCTGGCGTGCGGCCAGGAGCCTCGCCAACCCAAAACGGGATGCTTGGCGGTGCCCCGTGCATGTCACGGACTAGCATATCGGTGCCGCGCAGGCCTGCGATCTGCCAGGAGTTATTGCCAAGGAGAAAGATGTCACCGCGGCTGCTGTCGATGGCAAAATCTTCATTCACCGTGCCGATAAAGGAGCCATCCGCCTCGTTGACGACACGGTAATCGCCGAGTTCCGGAATGGCCCCGCCGCTAGTAATCGCGGCCAGGCGGGCACCTCGCCGCGTCCGCACGTTACCGCTCAGGCGGTCGTGGTGGATGTAAGCAAAACGTTGTTTACCGCCGGCAAAGCCAACCGAAAGCATAGCGATCACTTCAGAGTAGTGTTCGCGCGTTAGATTGCGGTAAGGGTAAGCGCGCCGCATGATGTCGAAGAGATGGTCTTCGTGATGTTCCTGCGCAGCCGCTTCAGCCACTATTTGCTGAGCCAAAATATCGAGCGGGCCTTCTGGGATGATGATGCGGTCTAGATGCCCGCGCTTTACCGAACGAATGAGAGCCATCGATTCGACTAGTTCGTCGCGGGTCAGGGCGATGAGTCGTCCCTTGGGAGTAGCACCCACGCTGTGGCCGGCGCGTCCTACGCGCTGCAAAAACGTCGCGATACTTCGCGGTGAGCCTATTTGTATGACGAGGTCGATAGCGCCTATGTCAATCCCTAGCTCGAGCGATGCGGTTGCTACGATCGCCTTTAGCTCGCCGGCCTTAAGTTTAGTTTCAGCGGCCGTCCGCAGCTCTTTCGACAGGCTGCCGTGATGGCTTGTTACATGTTCTTCGCCCAGTTGCTGGGACAGGTGAAAAGCCACACGCTCCGCAAGTTTTCGGGTATTAACAAAAATCAACGTGCTGCGGTGCTCAGCAATCAGCGCGCATATGCGCTCGTAGACTTCTTGCCACTGCTCCTGGGAGCAGACCGTGGCAAGTTCCGACGGAGGCACTTCGATAGCTAGGTCTAGGTCGCGCTGATGCCCGCCGTCGACAATGGCACAGGGACCATTAGGTTGTGGCGTGCGGGGTTCGTTTCCGACGAGAAAAGCAGCAATTTCTTCGATTGGTTTTTGTGTCGCAGATAGGCCGATTCGTTGCGGCCGCTCTTTGCACAGGTCGTCTAAACGCGCTAGCGATAGGCTCAGGTGAGAGCCGCGCTTGTCGCGTGCCAAAGCGTGAATTTCATCAATGATCACCGTTTTGACGTTGGCGAGCATAACTCGGCCCTTGACGCTGGTGAGCAGTAGATAAAGCGATTCCGGCGTCGTCACTAAGATGTGCGGTGGGCGTTTGAGCATCGAGGCGCGTTGACTGGCTGGCGTGTCGCCCGACCTCACCACAGCCCTAATACCCCGCACTGGGGTGCCTTCTTGTTCGGCGCAGGCTTGAATCTCTGCAAGCGGAATTTCCAGATTTCGCCTAACGTCACTCGCTAAGGCCTTTAGCGGCGAGATGTAGAGAATCTCTGTTTGGTCTTGCAAGGTCCCTGCAAGGGCATCGCGCAGTAGGCGGTCGATGGCCACCATAAATGCCGTGAGCGTTTTACCGGAGCCCGTTGGGGCCGCTACCAGCGTATCAAGGCCTCTGGCAATAAGGGGCCAAGCATCGCGCTGCGGCGTTGTCGGCCGCCCAAAACGCGCTTCGAACCACCGCGCAGTAATACGGTGAAAACCAAAGTTTTGCAGTGCATCGCCCATGCCAGGGGTTATAGTCGAGGGAGATGGCTCCAGGGAACGTCTTTCTGGGGGCTTCAGTGCTCTTATAATTTCAGCAAGGAGGCTTTCTGTGTTGAACTTTTACGGCAATCCAGTGTCGCCCTACGTGGTCAAGGTTCACTATCTGCTCGAGGAAGCTGGGATTCCATATAAGTATCATGAGGTTAACCTTTCTGATCCGCGCTCCAAAGCGGAGCTGGCTCGGGTGAACCCCTTTGGTAAGGTTCCAGCTATTGAGTTGAACGGTTTTGGTCTGGGTGAGTCCAATGCCATTATGCGTTATCTGGTCGACCGCTATCATGCCAACAATCTGTACCCGGTGAATCTTGAAGACCGCGCTCAAGTTGATATGGTGACTGAGTTTATTCAGGCACATGTGAACCGCTGGCTTTTGCCCTTGGTCTGGAATTTTAGCGTCGCACCAAAGATGGGACTAGCACCGGACCAAGCGGCGATTGCTGAAGCGCAGTCTAAGCTGCCCACTGGACTGCTGCGGCTTGAGCAGTGGCTTTCGGGCCGGACCTTCCTAGCGAGTCCTGAATTTACGCTCGCAGACGTGGTGCTGTTGCCGGTGCTCGCAGAACACAAGGCCGCGCAAATTTCCCTGAGCGATTATCCACGATTGGCTGCCTGGTACGAGCATGCCTCGGCCCGTCCCGCCTGGAAAAAGACTCGCGATAATATTGCGGGCCGCCTAACTGAATACTTAGCCGCTCGGCGCTAGACGAGAAAAAGGGGAACCGCTTCACAGCGCTTCCCCTGTCTCAACCTCACCTCGTCAGAGGTAAGGCTCTTAGTCACCAAAATTTAGGTTGCGCCGCAGGTCTTGTCTAGCTTGGCTAGGCCATGCCGGCTGAACGACTTGTTGATCGAACAGAAGTTTTCTGACTTATCGTTGCTTTTGCCCGACTTGCTGTCGATAGTCAGCAGAGCATCATACACATCCGTGTAGGAGTGCGTAGTGTAGATCGACTTGAGCACGAAGTTTGAGAGTTCTTCTACTGCTTTTTCTTCGCCGTGTTCTGCTTTCAGCGCAACAAACAAGTCCCAGTATGCGCCGGCGATGATCAAGCCTTCTTGGTGGACTTCAGTATTGGAATCCTTCGGATAGACTTTCATCGTCTTCATGTCGCGAACTGGTGCACCGTTGGCTAGACGAAAGCCTGGCCCGACCAAGTTATTGCGAGTTAAGAGCAACGCACAAGCGTCCGAGAAGCCTTCTGAGTAAGCACGGTCATCGATACCGCTGGTGTTAGCGTGCAAGCCGTGGCCCCACTCGTGGTAGAACACGTCGGCAATCAGAGCGGTGTTGGCGCATCCATTGCCAGCGGAGAACAGATTGACTGTCGAGCCGTCCCAGTAGGCGTTGCAGCTTTCTTCGATATTTACATTTGCGGTTAGCTGTTTGTTGAGCCACTTGGCGCTGATCCAGCGCTTAGCGTGTTGGATTTCTTTGTTTAAGTGGTAGAAGGTCATCGACTGGGCCATGGCCTTGTCAGCAGACGTATCTTCATTGGACGAACGCTTGAACTCTAGAGTCCAACTGCTGCCGGCTTTGTCGCCATCAACATTGACGACCTCACCAGAGCTAGGCTCAACATTGACCAACTTGCCTTGGAATCCCTTCACTGCAGGCTCTGCCTTGTTAGGTAGGCCGCTGAATCTGCCGTCGACATCGGTCGAGATGCCGCCGCCATCAAAGCTGATATAGAGGTCGCGGTACGGTAGTGTAATTGCCTTTTGTTTGTAGTAGGTCCGTTCGTAGACTTCGCCTTTAGCGACGCCGTCAAAATTGAACTCGGTAGGACGCACTTCAAACATTTCGCCAGTTGCCGCATCTACTTCAACGACATAAAGCTTGTTGTTTTGCGTCAGGGTATTGAACTCTGCGACGCGAACGAGCTTGTAGCCTCTACCTTCGGTAACTACACGGTATACTTCGCGCGTCATGGCTAGCGACTTAGGTGCCAGAGCTTTCTCAACTACACCCTGCAGGTCGAGGTGATCGTCAGCGCCTGTGGCTACTTTTGCTTCGCTATAAGACTTGTTGGCGACTTGGACGAGTGCGCCATTTTTGAAGCGGAAGTCGACATTAGCATCTTGGATCTCTATGCCGTTGCGGAGGATCTTAAAGCTGACAAACTGAACGTCATTAGCTAGCAAGGTGGCGTTGTCGTTTAATTTCATATCGCTCGGACTGAAGCCAAGCTCCGCGGCATGCTCTTCGACGTAGCGACGAGCGACTCTGATGTAGTCGTCTTCAGTCGCGTCCGTCATCGACGATGTGAACATTAGCGGAGCTCCGCTGATAAGGCGGGGTGCCCCAGAGCGACTATCTAGCTTCACTGCGGCCTGGCCACCTGCGGCTAGACTGTTCAGTGATTCCGTAAGTGACTCGCGCTCTTCTGTGCGCAGGGTGCGAATGCCAATTTTAGATGCAGCAATACCGCTCAAAGAGCTGTCCGCTTCCGACGGTGCTGTCACAGCACTGGCAGAGCTAGCCATCAAAAGGCTACTGAAGCCAAGGGCCCAAACTTTCGACGCCCGGGATGCCTGCATTCTCATAATTAACTCCTCCTGCGTACAAGTGATCGTTCCCAGTCGCAGCGGCCGTCCATAGCCGCGTTGGCGTCCTGATCTCAGCGCGATAAAGCACACATGCCTTCCACGATGTTTTTCAGAGCTACCCTTCCGGACTTGTTACCTACCAATGTAAATGTCGGGTGAAGGGCCTGCCAGTATTATGCGACGGCCTGTACAAAGTCTTTAAAATCAACATCTTGGCGAGAAAAATGGAAGTTGGCTGGTCAGCCAGTCACCGGACACCTATTGTGAGATCCTGTGATATTAGGGTGTTACGTGGGCTGATGAAAAAAAAAACAGGTCAACTCGGCTCATTCGACTCTTAGGTGTCGGTTTAAGTGCCCGTCGTGGTTTAATAATCTGGCCTCTGGCGGCGTTCTTTTTTAGCTTTTTGCTGACTTTTGCCCTCAAGGCGTCGCTCTTTGCTGCCTCTGGTTGGTTTGGTGGCCCGGCGCGTGATGGGGGCTACTCGGACTGCCTCGAGCATCTCAGCCAACTTCTCAAGGCAGTCGCTGACATTGCGCTTTTGGTCGCGGAAGCGGTCGCTGCTTAAAAGCAAAACCCCGTCGCTGCGAAGTCGGCTGGCGTAGCGCTCAAGAAAACGCTGGCGAACCGACGGCGAAAGACTGGGGGACGATGTGCAGTCCCAAACGAGTAAAGCTTTGCTGTTTACTTTGTTGACATTTTGACCACCGGGCCCGGATCCTCGTGCGTAGCTAAATTGAAATTCACGCGCGGGAATGCGTATAGATCCAACCACAAGCATGTGCGCTCCCTCTGCTGCAACTCGGCAAGTTTCAGTCATAAGGGTAACCCTCAGCCTGCATTTTTGCCAGTGAAGCTGCTTCATTTGAAAAAGGCTAAAGCCTTCCAAGATTAGGCTAGTATTGCGCTAAAGTGGCACTGCACTTCTCAATGCGCTAGCATTGGACAATATTAACCAAGTCAATGTGGAACCGAACCGACGATATAGGAGTCCCTGATGAAAAAGCTGCATTTATTCGTCACCACTTGTGCTGCTCTGACGCTAAGTTGCAAAACTGGGGACTCTAAAAGTGATTCTAAAAGTCAAAGTGCTGTCGATCGTTCGCCGATTGAAATAGATCCAGAACTCGGAGAGTTTCTGTGGGACGGTGAGGCGGGAGCTGGGCAAGATGTGGCTGATGCTATTGTCGAGTCCGTGCGCAGGCGAGCGACGGCAAGTGGTGGAGTAGCCCGTCGAGATGCTCACCCAAAAGCACACGGGTGCGTCCGTGCACGTTTTGACGTGCTGCCGGAACTACCGCCAGCCCTTGCGCAAGGCGTATTTGTCCCTGGTAAATCCTATCCGGCATGGATTCGCTTTTCGAATGGAAGCTCTGATCCTAAAAAGCCAGACATTGACGGCGACGGAAGGGGGATGGCCTTAAAATTAGTCGATGTCCCAGGTGCCAAAATTTTAGAGGACGAACGCCAAGCTCAGACTCAGGATTTTCTCTTGATCAATTATCCAGTCTTCTTCAACAAAGACCCGCGTGATTACGTCAAACTGATGCGCCGATTGAATAGTACTAATCCACTTGGTGTGGCAGCGGCCATTATTCCGCTAGGAATCGACGGTGCGTCGATATTGGCTAAGATTCTTTTTCAAAAAATGGCCAACCCGGCACAGGAGCGATACTGGTCGGAAACACCTTACCGTCTTGGCAATGAGCCGCTTAAACAGGCAGTAAAATTTTCTGCTAGGCCTTGTCAGGCAGTTGATAACACGCAACCACCGAAAAACCCTGACCCAGACTATATGCGCCTCGCTCTAGTTGACTCGTTGGCAAAGGGCAATATCTGCTACGAGTTTTTGGTGCAGCCGCGACCTGATCAAAGTTTTGATGTAGAAAACTCCATGATTGAGTGGAATGAAAAAGAGGCTCCATTTTACAAAGTCGCTACCATCACTATACCCAGGCAGGTATTTGACACCCCCGCTCAGCGCGACTACTGCGATAACCTGTCGTTCACTCCTTGGCACTCCCTACCCGAGCACCGTCCGCTGGGAGCTGCAAACCGGGTCCGCCGCGTGGTCTATCAGACGATCAGCAAGGTTAGGCACGACCTGAATCACCAGCCTCGGGGTGAACCAGTGAATCTTAACCTATTGAAATAACAAACAATCCAGTTTTATCCGCCGGACGAGTGCCCCTGCCCCTGGCCAGTCCGGCGAGTTTGCGTTAAGACTTGGCTACAGCAGTTAAGTCGGCCGCGGACCGAAACATTATTATGGGGCTCAGCGTTAAGCATGTCTGAAGGTGACAGCCAAGAAAAGCGGATCAGAATCAGTCGCGATTTCAGTGCCGTCGGTAATACGACCGCTCCAGCTCTGACTTGCAATCTGAGCCGAGCTTTGACCTGTTGTGGTGGTCGCGGCTACAAACTAGGCATGCAAGGGGCCCTTACTCACGCTACATTATGCGACTGTGTTGTGAGTTGCGCGGCCTGTCTGGGGCGAGCGCGGATTATGGACGGCAACGACTCGCGTCTTTGCCGAAATCCGCCCCCAAACGTGGTGGCAAACTTGATAAATGCTGGAATGATTCCGGCACGCTATGCGGCCGCGTCGCTGGAGCGATTCCGTAATTTCTCCGGCAACGGACAACAGGTGATCGCCGAGCTTAAGGCATGGCGCAGTCGCTTCAGTTTGAGTGGATCAAGGCCCGGGTCGAGCGTCGGGACGAGCGCCGCCAAGGGGCTGATTCTTGAAGGGCCTGTAGGAGTCGGTAAGACATTTATCCTGGCTAGTCTGGCGAAAGACTTTGCTGAACGTGGCTTAAGCGTGCGGTTTACCGATTTCTTTCAACTCCTAGGAGAGTTGAAGGCAGGTTTTTCTCAGGGTAAAGCCGATGCGGCCCAGTTAGCCCCGCTGATCAATGTCGACTTGCTTTTCATCGATGAGCTGGGCAAAGGCCGTAATAATGACTTCGAGTTGACCATTCTCGATCAGCTGGTCTGCGGTCGGTACAATCAAAACAAGCCAATTATCGCTTCAACTAACTACCGGCTGCGAGGGCGTAGCTTTGATGCCAATGCCAGTTTAGACGAAGGTCCTGGCACGGGTACGAATGCTTTTGCTTCCGATCGCTACGTTAATTTGGAGCAACGCATCGGACCGCGGATGTTCTCTCGGCTGGGGGAAATGTGCAGTTTTGTCGAGCTTAAAGGCGACGATTTCCGCCGCGATGAACATCGGCGCGGGGCTAGTCCATGACAGGTAGAAGGACTAGCTGCCTACTGGCTCAGCTGAGTGATCCGCGCTATCCCGGGGTTTTGCCTGGGCTTGAACTTACGTCGGAAGCTATCGTTGCCTCCGCCAACTTCTTTACTTGCTGTGGCGGTAGTGGGCTCCGTCTTGATCCATCGGCGACGGTCACCGTTGCCTGCCATATGTCGCAACGGCTGCGCCTCGCGCGCAAGGTTTATCAGACTTGGGTTCGCCAAGACGCCGATGGCGCGGCCACGGCTTGGCGGCAGATGGCGCTAGATTCGCCTCACATGGTGGCATGTCGCCAGCGTCTTGCGGATATTGCTGCCTCCAGGTCACGGCGAGGTTTGGGCTGGAATAAGCGCCTTCCTGAGGCAGCGAACGGAATCGCCAAGTCGGCGGCTACGGCTACGGCTTTGGTTAGAGGGGGTACCCAGCAGGCGGCGGCCTCCCCTCAATTACTATCAGCTTGGTCCGTGGCGATGACCGCTGCTTGGCGCTTTGGGTTAAAGCCTCATGTGGTGATTTTAGGACGAACACCGGCCGGGGAAGTGCTGCCGCTGGCTAGTGGTGGTGCCCCTAATGTCCTCTGTATCGGTGGTGTAGACGGGCTGTGGGAGCCCCATGTCGCAGAGCAGTTAGAGACGTTGATTGGGTATGCTTATAGCAGTTTGGTACCTGTGTTTGTTGAGTTGTTGCCGCGTCAGCAGCAGCAGCAGCAGCAGCTCTCCGCTCAGGGCGAAAAAGCCTACGGCAATACTAAGGAATTTTTTGCCCAACGACTGGCCAGGCTCAAGGCTCGCTCGCCACTGGCCTGGTTAGAGCCGTCCTGTGTCGATAAACTTACGGCGGTTACTGACGGTCTCGCCGCAGATGTGGCCGCGGCAAAGCGGCAGCGCGCTGCAAAGCAGCCGCGCCCTGCCCAGGCAGTGCGTTTGCCTTGGGATCCATAGTGATTTTTCCTTGCGGCTCTAGCCTGTGTGCCGCATCATAGCGCCCGCCTACTAGTTGACCGTGCAGTCGTATTTGTCTGCTTCTAAATTTTGGGAGTGATAGCCGTGGCTAGCGAAATCGTGGAACTTAAGACACAGCAGTACCGTGACGCTGCTTCGGCCGGCAAATTTCAAGATCGCTTTGACAAGACGCACACTGCAGCAGCAGTGCATGCCTTGCGTGAACATGTGTCGCCTACCCACGGGGAAGGCACCAAGGTAGCCGTTAAAACGGCTGGTCGCGTCGTGGCTAAGCGTGAGATGGGTAAGGCCATCTTCGCTCAACTTCATGACGTCACTGGGCGCATACAGGTCTATCTGAATAAGGGTGGTGACAGCGTCGGCATTTTTGATGGCTTCAAAGACGACGTGTCTATCGGTGATTTCGTTGGTGTTGAAGGCGACCTCTTCATCACGCGGACCGGTGAGTTGACGATTCAAGTACGTCAGTTTGCTCTGCTGAATAAAGCAATTCAAACGCTGCCAGAGAAATTCCACGGCATCGAAGATGTCGAGACCCGTTATCGCCAGAGGTATCTCGATCTCGTCATGAACGACGAGGCCCGCAACGTGGCCCTCAAGCGCATTGCCGTGATTCGTGTGCTGCGCAGGGTTTTAGAGGATGAAGGCTTTCTTGAAGTCGAGACGCCGGTGCTGCAAACGACCCCTTCGGGTGCTTTGGCGCGGCCTTTTTATACACACCATAATGCCCTTGATATCGAGTGTACCCTGCGGATTGCTCCCGAGACCTGGCTCAAGCGTCTAGTTGGTGGTGGCATGGACCGGGTGTTTGAATTCGCACGCTGCTTCCGCAATGAGGGGATTTCGCACGCTCACTTGCAAGATTTCACTATGCTGGAGTTCTACGCTGCTTACTGGAACTGGGACGACCAGCGGCGCTTTGTCACTAAAATGTTGCGCAAAGTCATTGAGGACGGTTTCGGTACGACGACCATGAATGTGCGTGGTCATGCGATCGATTTCGCTGGCGAATGGCCGGTTTACACGTTGGCAGATCTGCTCGCCCGCGATGCCGATTTGGATATCACTCAGCTTACGACGCGGGAATCACTGCTCGCGGCGGCAAAGAGTCGCGATCTTTATTCGGAAGATCTTGAGCCGCTTAGCTGGGCAAATTTGATCGATGCTCTGTACAAAAAAGTTTCCCGGCCGAAGTTGATTCAACCGTGTTTTGTGACAAAATATCCAGCCGAAATGGCACCGCTGGCACGCAAAAATGCTGACGATCCGAACTACGTCGACATCTTTCAACTACTCGTCGGAGGAGTTGAGCTGATCAAGGCTTACTCAGAGTTAGTGGATCCGCTCGATCAGCGGCAGCGTCTCGAAGAGCAGGCGCAGGCTCGTCAGGCAGGTGACGATGAAGCGATGCCGATGGATGATGACTTTGTCTTGGCCATGGAGCATGGATTTCCGCCGATGGCTGGCGTAGGTATCGGTATCGATCGCCTCGTGGCGATCTTATGCGGCCAAGACAATATTAAAGAGGCAGTGCTGTTCCCGCTCATGCGTCCGCAGGGGTGACAAAGTCTGTGCTTGGCGCTACTATTGAGGCGATGAATCAGCCGTCAACACAGTTAAGATTCAAGGCAACACCGGTGGTTGCAGGGTTAGCTCTTGCGACCGCCTTGACCCTGCTTGCCGGCTGTACCTACCTGCAGGAGTTGGTTGGCCTGGGCGTAAGGCAGCCCAAAGTGACATTCGTTGATGCCGCCATCACCCGCCTAAGTTTTACCGGCGTTGATCTTGTGGTGTCCTTAAGTATCGAGAATCCAAATAGTTTTGACCTGCATTTTGCCAAGCTTAACTACCGATTGATGGCTGCTGGCATAGCGGTAGCCAAAGGTGAGCTTGTCAACCGGGTTAGCATCCCAAGTGAGGGCAGGCAACTGGTCAAGCTGCCACTCACGATTAGTGGGGACCAAGCGGTAAAGTTGGTGCGGGATCTGCTGACAAAACCCTCAGCGCCAACAGCCCTGCTGATTGCCAATGCGGAATTTGATACTCCACTCGGACCGATGCAAGTCAGTTTTGAGGACCAAAAGCCTCTCCACAAACTGACGGGACGCTGACGGATTGTTTGGCTGTTTTGTTTTTAATGCCAAAATCTTACTCAGAGACATCACCTAATTACTAACGCTCAGCTACCGATAACTAGCCATGAGTGGGCCACGTAGCCCCAGGTTGGCAAGGTTGGGTGAGGTTGAGTATGGGAGTTACATCGCGTTTAATCACGCTCTTTTTGGTCGGTGCAGCGGCTACGGCCGGCGCCGCTACTAATGCCCCTGTAGCAATTAGCGAACGTTGGTCCGTGGTCGGGGTAATCGCCGGCGATCCGCTACCTAATCAGGCTCCGACAGGGATTGCGGTCCTGCGCAATAATGTGACGCAGCGCTCGTATACCCTCACCATCGGCGATCCGATTCCCTCAGAGTTTGGTTTCACCCTGAAGAATGTACTATCGCGCAGTGTTGTGATTTCGAAAGGTGATGAGTCGGTGACTCTTGGTTTTGCTGAACCAGCCGCCGAAACTACCTCTGACGATGCAGGTAGTTCCGTAGGCTCCTACGGTTCCGTAGACCGTGACAGTGAAAATCGTCAGGAGCAACCATCGGCCAGAGTTTCGCGCTTTCTCGAGACTTACAACCAAAGTTTCGACAATTTCGAGCCTTTGGCCGACGACTTCAGCATCGAGGAGTCCGACACGGGGATGATGATCATCCCTCGGCTAAACTCACAGCGCAGCGGACGCGGCAATCGTCTTGGTATATTGCAGGGCCCACTGCTCCAACTGGATGACGACGAAGACTTTGATTGAGCCTCAGCGCGGACTGTCGTACCAGCCGTCCTGGAGACGGCGCTCGTGAATTAGAGTCCATGCGGTGCCTGCGAACACTTTCACTTTTGGAATCGTCGTGAGCTCTGGGTCATCCATATGCCCCTCGGCCCTTATGACCACGTTGAGCTGATCGATATCTTTAATCTTTTCGGTCAAGGTTGGAATGTCAGCGCGCGCAGCCTGGATAGTGTCGTAGATCACGACACCGTAGCGCTTCTCCACATGTACAAATGGAGGTTCCGGTTTTTCCTGCTCCTGCTTGCGCTCGCCTTTGCGCTGCGCTTCTGCTGGACGCGGCCCTTTTTGTTGCTGATTGCCCTTGTTGTTTTTAGCGCCTTGCGGCTTTTGCCCTCGATTCTGTGGGCGCTGAGACTGACCTTCCGGCGGCCTGTTTCCGCTCCCGCTACCAACGGTATTGCCAGCCGTGCTGCCGTTAGCGGCATCTGATGGTCGATCATCGCCTGACTTATTGCCGCCTCGACCTCGCCGCCGCCGTCGGCCGCTACGTCCCTGGCTGTTGCTTGGTTTACTTGTATCTTGATTGCCGTCTACCATTGCCTTTTATCCTCGCTAATCCAACTAAGCCTAGCAAATCTATTACCAGTTCGTGAGTGGCGATCCGCCATGCTGCAAAGCCAAACTCAGGGGTATTCGATCGGTTAAAGCTAACGGACCAAAGTACTGGATTGGTCCAGCATATCTGAAATCATCTGCATACATCCAACTTTTGCGCTGCTCCGCGAAGTATTGAAACGCTGGACCCTCAAGGTCAACCAGTGTCTTTTTGATCACAGGTTTGGTGGTTCCGCCGCGCTGCTCCAGGGTCATCATGGCTAGCAGTGGCACCCCGCAAGCCTGCCAGTCAGCTTTATTATTACTTAAATTACGCACTACGGCCATATAGCCCGTCGCCCGGGTCGAGGCTAAAGCGGCGGCAGTGCGTCCAAGGCTGTAAGCATAGTTAGCATCAAAATTGGTTGGGGCTGCACACCGACCTTCGTAGCCGAGAAAATGATGCTGGTGACCAAAGGTGCCGTGGTAACGGCCTTCCACCTTTTCTTCGTTTAAATGACTTACAAGAAGCTCGATCAGTAGCTTTTCTGTCTCAATGCGAGACAGGGCCACATTGCCGTGCGGGTCACGGTCCATCAGCAACTGCCGCTGAATATCAATGGGCAAACCAGAAAATGTGTAGGAGGTGTCGCGAGAAAGTTTGCGGTGTAGATATTCACTTTGCTCGGTGAAACCACTCAAGGATGCCAGGTATTCGTGATGTTGCTCGATGATCTGATTAAGTTCGCTGATCAGTGCGCGCATCTCTGGGATAAACTCGATGATCCCTTCCGGAACTAAGATCACACCGTAGTGTTTGCCCTGATCTGCGCGTTCTTTTACGACCTCAGCAATCTGGCTAACAATGGCGTAAAGAGTCTGTTTTTTTGCCGCAACTTCCTCTGCGATCAGCGCCATGGTTGGCTGCGTTTGTAGCGCAACTTCCATCGTTATGTGGCTGGCAGCGCGGCCCATGAGGCGGACAAAATGGTAATATTTCCTACCGCTCAAAGTGTCTCGGCTGATATTCGAAACTAATTCAGCATAAACCCGCACGGCAGAGTCAAAACCAAATGTAGTTTCCACGAGTGCGTTTTGCATGTCGCCGTCGATAGTTTTAGGGACTCCTATCACGGTAACGGCTGAGCCTACTGACACCAAATATTCGGCAAGAACAGCGGCATTTGTGTTGGAATCGTCGCCGCCAATAATGACGAGGGCGTCCAGCGCAAGTCCGTCAAGTACCGAGCGGCACTTTGCCAACTTTTCCGGTGTGTCAATTTTACTGCGGCTAGTACCGAGTAGGTCAAAACCGCCGGAGTTGCGGTAGGACTGTACCGTGTCGGCGCTCAGCGGCATCACATCGTTGGCGAGGATTCCAGCCGGCCCACCGCGAAAGCCAGTCACTTGTCCCCGCGGCGATAAACTGCCAATCGCATCGACTATGCCCCAAATCACATTATGGCCCCCTGGTGCAGGTCCGCCAGACAGCACCACTCCTACGTGGAGTGCACGAGCCTCAACTGGAGTCTTGACGGAATCACCAAAAGCCCCGAATTCGATCAAGCCTCGCTCAGTCTGCTTAAAAGTGTGGGGGAATAAATCGCCTAGTGCAGACGCAGTCTTCGCATCCGCAGGCAATTGCGACTGCATACTGGCGTAACGGGATTGCAGCTGTTGCAAATCTTGCAGGCAGGTCGGTATTTGCGGTTGGTATTCTGCGCGAGTTTTTTGGAACGGGGAGATCGCCATCACGATGCATCCTTTGCATCATTGTTGTCATTATCTAGGAGCCATCGTGATCCCACTACAACTCCATCACTAGCTGTTACCCGTATACTCCTTGACACTTCTTCGACACTTCTTCACATCCCGGCGTCCAGGCGAGCCTTGACTGCGGCTACTGCCTCGGCGACAGGAAGCCTTACTTGCTTAGCTGTATCACGGTCGCGCAAGGTCAGCGTTCCGTCCTTCACTGAGTCGTTGTCGATCGTCAAACAGTACGGGGTCCCGATCTCATCGTGTCGTGAGTAGCGTTTACCGATAGACTGTTTGTCGTCGTAGCTGACGTTGATGCCGAGGCGGCGAAATTCCTTCACCAACTCCATCGCCATTTCAGGCTGCCCGTCTTTTTTTACCAATGGCAAGATCGCAGCTTTGTACGGAGCTAGTCTTGGATGTAGCTTCAAAAGTACGCGGGTTTTGCCCTCGCCTTCCGCATCGACGCCGGTTTCTTCAGCATAAGCATCAATGAGGAAACAGAGCACGGAGCGAGTGAGCCCGGCTGCCGGTTCGATCACGTAAGGGACATAGCGCCAACCTGGCTTGCCCGTCGCGGGATCGGTTTTTTGCTGATCGAAATAGCTGAGTTTTACGCCTGATTCGGCGGCGTGACGGCTAAGGTCATAGTCGGTGCGGGAGGCAATGCCCTCAAGTTCGCCCCAGCCCCATGGGTACATGTACTCAACGTCGTAGCATTCGTCGCTGTAATGGGCGAGCTCGTCATTTTCGTGTGCGCGCAGACGGAACGCATTTTTGTCGTTGGCGTAGCGGTGATACCAGGCCATTCGTTCGTCGCGCCAATAAGTCATCCACTCTTTTTGTGTGCCTGGCTCACAAAAGAATTCCATCTCCATTTGCTCAAATTCGCACGAGCGGAAAATAAAGTGCTCGGTGACGATTTCGTTACGGAATGATTTCCCGACTTGCGCGATGCCGAAAGGCACCTTCATCGACATCGACTGCTGGACGTTTAAGAATTGGACGAACATCGACTGCGCTGTCTCAGGCCGCAGGTAAGTTACACTTTTGCGCGCTGCATCTTCGAGCATCTCGCGGATTTTTGCTGCTGGCAATGCTTTGCCATCGAGTTCACGCGCCACCTCGGTTAGCGGATCGACTGGGCCTAAAGATGTCCGGAACATCAAGTTGAACTGGCGTTCGTCGCTCAGAGTCGGGGCGCCACACTGCGGACAGACATATCCCTTGTCAGTCACGGGAGCGCTAAGCTTGGCTCCGCCAGATTTGCCGCCCGCTACGTAGTTAACGCTGCTGCCGGGCTCGGCACGGGGAGCTTTGTCGGCGCGAAAGCGTTCCTTGCAGTTTAGGCAGTCGACCAGCGGGTCGGAGAAGCCAGACAAATGCCCGGAGGTTTGCCAGACTTGCGGGTGCATCATGATCGAGGCGTCGAGGCCGACAATGTTGTCGCGCTCGTACACCATGCTGCGCCACCATTCTGCGGCGATATTGCGTTTAAGCTCAGCACCGAGTGGACCGTAGTCGTAGCAGGACTTCAAACCGCCGTAGATCTCGCTACTTTGAAAAACAAAGCCGCGCCGCTTACAGAGCGAGACGATCTTGCTCATAAGGTCATTGCCACTGGTGTCTGATTTTTGCGTACTCAAGGGCTGTCTCCGCACTGGCAGCACCGGCCGGGTGCCGCGGTCCGTTGTTGATGGATCCGCCCGAGGATACCGAAGGAGTTGAGATTCTCCAATCAATTCGTTTAAAAAAACCTAACCCACTCGCTGCCGCAGCCCTGGATGGCGAGCTGGTCCGCGCTTGTCGGTTGCATTTCAGCCCCCCTGAGGCACGATGGTCCCACACAGGAGGTGTCTATGTCGCGTTCGTTACGCTCGTTACTCGTACTTGGTCTGCTTGTCACGGTGTCGCTCCCAGCGTGGGCTCGTCGCAACAAGCAAAAATCACGGCCGCAACCGGGGAGTGCCAGTGAGTTGGCGACGACTGCCGAGCCGGTTGCATTTGAGGTGTGTTTTTCGCCCGAGGAGCCGTGCGGTACCAAATTAGTCAAGTTTTTGCAGGGTGCCAAAAAGAGCCTAGATATTGCGGTTTACGATATTAATCTGGACCAGCTGGTGCACCATATCGCCCTCGCGGCGAAGCGGATGCCGGTTCGTGTTGTGGTAGACCAGCGTCAAAGTAAGGGCGATCACTCGTTAGTCACTACGCTAATCAAAGCAGGGGTTAACGTGCGCTACGGTCGCCAACGTGGAGTGATGCATAACAAATTTATCATTCGTGACGGAGTGATGCTGGAGACTGGCAGTTTTAATTTCACCAATCACGCCACCCTGGCCAATAACGAAAATCAAATCTACCTTGATAAGCCGGAGGTAGTGGGACGCTATGTTGAGAGGTTTAACCAGATCTGGGAGCGCGCAAAACCCGCAGCGCTGCAAGAGCCGGTGCCCACGACGCCAGACTCTGAGAGCCCGGAATCTGAGCCAGCAGATGGATGAAAAAACCTGTTGTGAAAAAGCAGTTGCGGGCGAACGTCCGTCGCGTTACAGAGCGGTACGGTTTTATGAGCTTCGGAAAAGAGAGGAGAGGCGATGGGTCGCGTTTTGATCATCGGTGCCGGTGGCGTCGGCGGTGTGGTAGTCCACAAATGTGCGCAAGTACCTGCAGTCTTTGAACATATTACGTTAGCTAGCCGGACGCTGGCGCGTTGCGAGCACATTCGGGACGACGTTCTAGCGTTGACGGGTCGGACCATCGATATCGCTCAAGTCGATGCCGACAACGTCCCAGAGACCGTAGCGCTGATCCGCAAGGTGAAGCCCGACCTGGTTCTGAACGTTGCTCTTCCGTATCAGGACCTTACCTTGATGGATGCCTGCCTAGAGGCCGGCGTCAATTACTTAGATACCGCGAACTACGAGCCCAAAGACGTCGCTAAGTTTGAATACAAATGGCAGTGGGCTTACCGGGAGAAGTTTGAGAAGGCGGGCCTGATGGCTCTCCTGGGCTCAGGTTTTGACCCAGGCGTCACGAATGTATTCTGTGCTTATGCTCAGAAGCACCTGTTCGACGAGATCCACACCGTCGACATCGTCGACTGTAATGCGGGTAGCCACGGCAAGGCCTTCGCCACCAACTTCAACCCTGAGATCAACCTGCGCGAAGTCACGGCGAGGGGTAAGTACTGGGAAAATGGCCAGTGGATCGACACAGAGCCAATGGCGATCTCGGAGACCTTCGACTTCCCGGGTGTCGGACCTCGCAAAGCTTATCTGCTCTACCACGAAGAGTTAGAATCCTTAGTGCTGCATCTTAAGGGGCTGAAGAAGATCCGCTTCTGGATGACCTTTGGTGACGAATACCTGACCCACATGCGCGTACTGCAAAATGTCGGCATGACTCGCATCGACCCGGTTATGTACAAGGGCCAGCCGGTAGTCCCGATGGAATTCCTGAAATGCTTGTTGCCAGATCCATCTAGCTTGGCAGCTGGTTACACTGGCAAGACGTCGATCGGTTGTATTGTCGAGGGCATCAAGGACGGCAAGCCGCGCAAAATCTTTATCTACAATATCTGTGATCACGCTGAGTGTTTTAAAGAAGTGCACGCACAGGCTGTCAGCTACACCACAGGCGTACCGGCCATGGTCGGCGCTATGATGATGATGACTGGGAGTTGGAATCAAAAAGGTGTGGTGCACATGGAGCAGCTCAACCCTGATCCATTCCTCGAGAAGCTGGGCCAACACGGTCTGCCTTGGCAGGTAAAGGAACTCTGATTTGACTACGCAAGCTAGCCCGACAAGTGTTGCCAAAACCGGCATGTATTCCATCGATCCAGCTCTGGTGCCTGACAGCCCGAGCTGGGTGATCGACATGAACGCGCTTGAGAATAATTTGCGCATCCTCGCCGATGTGCAGGAACGGGCTGGCTGCAAGATTTTGATTGCACTCAAAGGCTTCGCCACCTGGAGTACGTTTCCGCTGGTGCGCAAATACCTCAGCGGTGCGACTGCCAGCGCTCCACACGAGGCCAGATTGGCGCATGAAAAGTTGGGCGGAGAGCTACATGCTTATGCCCCAGCTTATAGCGATTCCGACATTTCCGAGCTGCTGCCAATCTGCGATCACCTAGTATTCAACTCTCTGACGCAGTGGCAGCGGTTTCGCTCCCGAGTTGAGGCTCGTAACAAAGCTCATCCAGACCGCCGGGTCTCGTGTGGACTGCGCATCAACCCGGAGCATCGGGAAGTTGCAGTAGCTCTCTACGACCCCTGCGCGCCAGGGTCTCGCCTTGGTGTGACGAGGGAAGCGTTGCGTCCCGAGTTGATGGCAGGTCTTGAGGTTCTGGAAGGTCTTGAAGGACTGCATTTTCACACTCTTTGCGAACTTGACTCAGATGCGCTTGAGCGCACGGTCGCAGCCGTCGAAGAAAAGTTCGGCGACCTTCTGCCTAAGCTGAAATGGCTAAATCTAGGCGGTGGCCATCACATCACGCGGCCTGGCTACGATACCGATCGGCTGGTGCGCATAGTGAAGCGCCTTAAGGAACGTTACGGCGTGGCCGTGTACTTAGAGCCAGGCGAAGCTGTGGCGATCCGTACCGGCGTTCTGGTCGCGACGGTGCTTGATGTAGTGGAAAATAACGGCCCAATTGCGATTTTAGATACTAGTGCTACTGCGCATATGCCGGACGTGCTGGAGATGCCTTATCGGCCAGAGGTCGTCGGTGCCGGTAATCCTGGTGAAAAGGCCTATAACTATAGGCTCGGCGGCCTAACTTGTTTGGCTGGCGATATGATCGGGGAATATTCCTTCGATCACCCTCTGGTTGTTGGCGAGCGTATTGTACTGCTCGACATGTCGCACTATACGATGGTCAAAACGAGCAATTTTAACGGCGTCCGCCTACCGTCCATCGTACTGCGCCATCAAGACGGTCACTATGAGTTGGTCAAGAAGTTTGGCTACGAGGTTTACCGCGACCGGCTAGGGTAAGCCGGTTTCTAAAGGTCAATCCAGTAGCGTTCCTTCTCGGCTCCAGTGGTGGCGTCTAAGACCATATTTTCAAGCCTGCCTCCGCATGCAAGGATGGTCCGTTGCGAAGCAGCATTTGTGGAATCGCATGTTAATAGCACGCGCGGAAGGCCAAACTGCCTAGCCAGGTGAAGTGACTCCCGCAGCATGGCTTTCGCGTAGCCTTTTTCTCGATGCTTAGGGCAGACGCCGAATCCGATGTGGCCGCCGATATTGCGCAGGGCCTCGGTTAGCTCGAGGCGCAGAGATAGCCGCCCAACAACAGTATCCCCGACAACACCAAGCAAGAATAAAGATGGGACCTGTCCAGGTAAGAGATTTATCCCTCTGCGCTGGTCGTCAAGGGTGCGCAGGTATTTTGCGAAGTCATCACCTGGAGTATAGCCAAACGCGAACGAGAAACCACTGCCTGTGAACTGCCGTATTGCGTCGTCAAACGTAGGCTGATCACTCGATTCGAGACATCTTAATGTTAATTTTTCATGGGATCTATTGCTCATGATGCGCTCGCTTCGGTGCTGACGAGTTTGAATTGAGTTTTTGATTTTAGTGTCCAGAAAGTCCAGGCGCTTGTCAGTGTGACGAGGCAAATCCCATAACCGGAGAAGACATCCCGGACCGTCAAGTTGCTGGTCAAATTATTTGTGCTGCCCAGTGCGCAGCGTAAAATCCAAAGGGAAAGGATCATGCCAAGGCGTGATAACACTCCGACAGTACTTAGAACCGATGCTCTTGCGGTAGCAGGAATATTTCTTGTGATCGCGGACATAATTGTTGCTCGAACCACTGCAAATGAGGCCTGCACTGCGGTGAAGGCAGCGATTGCGACCGCTATAGTAGAGGTGTTTCCAACTAGCCAGTAGCAAGTGGCGCCGATGCCAGAAATCAACAGTACCAAGGGGATCTGCAGATGTTTCTTATGCTTAATTGTCCTCGACATTAGGTAGTTTGTTAAAGATTGCGCAGCGCAGTAGATACTAAAGATGTAACCCATGTTGCTCGTGTCGAGGGCTGGATCAATCGATAAAAAGAGCGGCTGCCATAGGTGCAATAGCGGTTGCAAATAAAACTGAAGTAGCACGACGGCGCCGACCAGCATTATGACTTTTTGAGAGCTTAGTGAGTCACGTATCATTATACCAATCGACCGAAGGCTAGGGCTGCAACATTTTTTTCTTAACTCCGAATTCAGTTGGTGGTGACCTAGATTCTTGGTCGCGAGTACACCTGAACCGACAAAGAACATGGAAGTTGCGGCCACTAAATAGGTGCCGGAAGTGGACCAACCGGCTATCAGGCCTCCGATAGCACCGGCCACAACTATACTGGCGCTAGTGACAGCACTGTTTACGTGGAAGAACTTATCAATTTCTTGATTGCTAGCCGATTGACCAAGTTGTTCGAGGGCAAAAGCTTCGAACGCGCCCGACCAAAAACATAGCGATATGGCCGCAAACCCCTCGGCAATGCAAAAGCTAACAAGCGACGAGCTGTAGAAATAGAGTATGAAGCTTGAAATCGCAGCTAATGTAGCGGTGATCATACTCTGCTTATGCCCGAATCGATCGGCTATCACTCCCGCAGGTAAGTCACCGCACAACAAGATCACTGCCTGGACCGATTTGATTAGCGCCAGGTCTCCGACGCTGACACCTTTAGACAGGAGGTAGACTGCTGATATACCGCCGACGAGCATGCGACTAGCTTCGAAGGCCGCATCAACCGCATAGACTGGAGCTAGTCGTAGAGATTTCATAGAGTTGTCCTCGCGCTATTTAACTTTCCCCCTTGTTTGTGTCCGCAGGCCTGGCAGTTTGCATTCAGAGCGCAGTTTTGTGTCTCGATGCGTAGGGAGTGGGTCCATATTCCGATGCGCTTATTAGTCGATTCTACTGAGCCAAACTGGCCTAGGTACCGGAAGACATCGAGCAGAGCACCGGAGGATGCCATCATATTAACGGGGCCCGTTGAAGCCGCACCGCTGCCGCGATTGACTTGGCTAATAAGACTTTGAACTCGAGTGTCGGGAGCGTCATCCTCAGCCACTAGTGACTGGCAGGACCAGCAACCAGTTGTGCCTGGGATGACAAATGGGCCCCACACCGCCACATCGACCACATAGCCTACATTCAGAAACGGTATCGACAATTCTATTGAGAAGTCGTTCATCCACCACACGAGGCCGCCTGGTGTGTCAGCCGAGAGAATGATTAAGTCTGCCTTTGGTAATTTCCGGAGATCTTCAGATGTCTTGATGTCCAAGTCGAGGACATCTACTTTGCATTCTGGATTCCGAGCAAGCAATTCGCGACGAAGGACATCGATCTTTTTCCCTCCGATGTCGGCCTCAGAGAAAAGGAACTGGCGAGTCAAATTGGAGAGTTCGATGCTGTCTCCATCCACCAAGGTGAGCATCCCAACACCAGCGGTTGCGAGAGAGGTCGCCATGAAATTCCCGATCCCTCCACACCCAAGGATTACTACATGGGAGGATGCGAGTTTAGATTGAACTGTCGCAGGATTTGCGCCGTTAAGATTGTAGTAAAGCCATGGTCTTTTATAACGTTCATCCTTTTCTAGTAGGGTGTTTTTCTCGCATAGGAAGTCCCCTTCCCCGAGCATCGCAATCGCCCGGTGGCAGGAGGCATCAGTCAATTTGTGTTTCCCATCCCGCGCCTCTTCAAAAACTTGGCGTGGGGTCTTATACGATTTCCAGAGAGAGGCAACCGTTAACAGAGGCTCGTACTCAACTGGATCAACAACTTCGCGCTGAACTGAACCAAAACCAAAGTAGAGTCTTCCATGCTGCAGCCCAGTGGTTACATACGGAGCCAGCATATATTCAAAATCCCAGTGGATCATAAAAATTCCTAATTTGAGTGGTGAGTTCAGGAGCAGGGAAATTTGCTCGCGAGAGGATGGGACTAGCGTGCCAACGCAACGCTAGTCCACTCAGACATTAGTTCCGAACGACGGAGTTCATCTAGTACCTCAAATATTTTGGGGGAATAGTTACCGGCCTTGAACTTTGATTTTCAACTACCGGACTGGACATCCTGCTTTAGCAAGTGATGTGCCAAGTGGTTGTCCCGCACAGAAAAGCCTGTTCGAGCTTGAGTCGGCAATCCAAATTCCACAATATTTCCGATGTAATGGCGGCTACGGCCTTGGGATCAGGCGCGATTTTTCCCAGTATGATAGCGTATTCGTCGTGAGATCCTGCTTACAGCGGATGGTCGATTTTCGGCCGGTTGGCCCATTAAAGTGGCCGGTTTTTTGGCAGCGATTGAGGTTATTGCTCTAATTGCTCTGATCTGAGATTAAGGGGGTATGATTTGGTAAGCGGAGATTAGTAGGACCACCGAAGTATATTTCGGAAGTTGGCGACCTTGTAGCTTATCGGAATATCCGGTGGCAAGAGTGAATTGGACCGGCTGGCTCTGTCC
>JAPLFY010000086.1 GCA_026390435.1 Pseudomonadota bacterium | reverse complement strand
AAAATGAACAGTAACTTGCAGATGTCCGCAAAAGACCTGACGAGAGTGATTGTGTCTAATCTCATGCCGCACCGCAGCGAGGTTGGCATGGTGAGTGTGGTGCCTAGGGTGAGGTCGAGGACTTAAACTTATTTGCAGAAGAAGGCTTTCCTAGAGACATGTCCAAAAAACCTTGCTCACAAAACCCCAAAAATCCCCATTGATATCTGCTGATTAAAAATTTCCCTCACTTTTCGTCCAATAGTACCGATGTGCATATTAAGTCAAAAGAGAGTGCAATAGCCCAAAAACACTGCACTTAACTAGGTCGCATACATGACCGGACATTTGAAACACATCCAACAAAAAATCAACCTACGGCTAGCCGCAGGTCTGGTGTGTTTCGTGCTTTTATCGGAAGCAGCAGTCGCCGCAAGTTTCACCTTAAACTATTCCGGTCGACTAACTCGCTCTGATGGGGCGCCGCTCGAAGGGCCGGTGGCGATCCAAGCTAAATTCTGGAACTCATCGACCGACGGCACTCAGATTGGCCAGACTCTCGAATATTCAGGAATTAATTTAAGCGCTGGCGTTTTTCTACTAGACTTAGTGTTCAGTGCTGATCAAGCAGCAACCATTTTTGGCGACGGCACTGCTCCGGTATACATCGAAATTACGTCCGAAAATAAAACCTACCCACGGCAACAGTTTTCCTACGTGCCATTTGCCCTGCGCGTGCCAGTCGACAGTAAAACTCTGGCGTTTGATGCAGATGGCAAACTTTCTCTGTCACTTACGACTAAGCCGGGTGCAAATCAGTTTTTGACCAAAGATAGCGACGGCAAATTAACTTGGGGCACCCCTGCAGCTGCAACAATTCAAAACCAAGCCATCGCGACTGGAACTCCCAGCTCGGGCCAAGTCCTCACATATAACGGTAGCCAATGGAGTGCATCTACCCCCACCAGTGGCGGTGGAGGCGGCTCGGGCGTCACAGGCACACTTGCCGTAACAAGCGGTGGCACTGGAGCCACTACCTTCGCAAATAACGGTGTCCTTATTGGTGCCGGCAGTTTGCCGATTTCCACAGCTACTGGCAGTCAGTATCAAGTGCTCACTTCAAGTGCTGGCGGAATTCTCGGATTCGGAGCTGTCAACTTAGCGCAAGGTGCTGCAGTGAGTGGCGTGCTGGCCACTGCAAACGGCGGTACCGGAGTGAACTCGACGGCTACCTTTCCGACCTCAGGCGTGGTAGCGACGCGCGATGCTACAGAAACTCTGACCAATAAAACGATAACCACAGCCACGATAAATGGGAACTCAACGATCGGTGGCTCGACAGAAATTAACACAACAGGATCCATTGCATCTGGCGCAGCCACAGTAACTGGTAACGTAACGGTACAAGGCAATGGGACTACGGCAAATAAACTTATCCTAAACGATAAGGGCAGCACTAATTCACTGTCACTTAGGGCTCCCGACACGCTGGCATCATCGCTTATTTTTGAGTTACCTTCGACGAATGGAGCTAATGGTCAGGTGTTAGCGACCAATGGCTCAGGCACTCTAAGCTGGAGCTCAGGTCTAGCGCCTACCGGTGCTGCTGGTGGCGACCTCACTGGATCTTTCCCAAATCCGACGTTAGTTAATGTAGTGACTGCTGGTGCTTATTCTAAAGTCGTAGTCGACAGTAAAGGCCGCGTCACCAGTGGCAATAGCTTAACAGCGGCGGATATTCCGAATTTGTCTGCAAGTCAGATCACTAGCGGTACATTAAATTCAGCGCAACTGCCGACCGCAGGCAATGCGGGAACTTTTGCGAAGGTCACGACGGATGATTACGGACGTGTAACTGCGGGCGCAACTCTAAGTGCGAGCGATATTCCACCTATATCTGCATCGCTGATTGCCAGTGGTACTTTAAACGCAGCGCAACTACCAACCGCAGGCACTGCTGGTACTTACGCCAAAGTCACGACGGATGCCTTCGGCCGCGTTACCGATGGCACCACGCTGACTGGTAGTGATGTCACTTCAGCACTTGGATTTTCGCCGATAAACAAAGCCGGCGATACTTTGAGCGGCGCCCTAAATCTTGGATCTAACGACGTATCGAATGCTGGCAATATCCAAATGGCGTCTTCAAAAACCTTCGCCCTAAGTGGGAACACCGCTGACCCAACTGGCCTAGTCAGTGGTGACAAGGGTAAGACCTGGTTTAACTCAACCACCAATCAAATCAAATATTGGGATGGATCCGCGGCAGTGGCCCTCGGGGTCGAAGGCTCTGGTCTGACCAGCTTCAACGGACAAACAGGAAATACGCAAACGCTCGCCACTCCAGGCACTAGCGGCACGGCACCAGCTTGGTCATCCGCTGCAAACGATCACACGCTCAATATCCCGCTAGCATCAACAGCAAGTGTCACTGCGGGACTCATCTCAAATTCTGACTACAATGCATTAAATGGCAAAGTTGCTGGTGTCACGTCAGGTACCGGAGTCACAGTCTCGACCACAGGCAACATTGCTACGGTTAATCTGGCGACCGCAGGGACTGCGGGTACTTATGCGAAAGTAGCTACGGATGCCTACGGCCGCGTTACTGCCGGATCGACGTTAGCAGCAGCCGATCTACCACCTCACTCTGCTGCGCTGATCACCAGCGGTACATTATCTGTAGCAAACGGTGGTACTGGCGTCACATCAACTCCTACGAATGGCCAGGTGCTGATTGGTAACGGTACAAACTACTCTCTATCAACACTAACGGCTGGCAGTGGCGTCAGCATCAGTAATGCGTCAGGTGCCATCACTATCGCTACGTCAGGTGTTGGTTCCGTAACCTCGGTCAGTAGTGGTGCTGGTCTTGCCGGTGGTTCGATCACATCATCTGGTACTCTCAGTTTAGCCACTGTTGGCACTGCCGGAACATACGCTAAAGTTACTACGGATGCCTACGGCCGTGTGTCTGCCGGCTCGACGTTGGCTGGCAGTGATGTAACTTCATCACTGGGATTTACGCCGATAAATAAAGCCGGCGACACTATGACCGGAACGCTGACGCTTCTTGCCAATGGACTAGCTGCCGGCACAAATCAGCTTGTCCTGGCAAATGGCAATGTCGGCAATGTAAGGAAAGCATCGCCAGCCAACTCGCCTAGCGAGCGCTGGTCTCACTCTGCAGAGTGCCGCGTTTGATGCTTTTGAAAAATAATCACGGATTGCTTTGAATCTGGCCAAAGTGTGCAGGAGGGT
>JAPLFY010000005.1 GCA_026390435.1 Pseudomonadota bacterium | reverse complement strand
TAGGTCGATATTTGCCCTAAGGACCGAGGGTTTGTTTTTTAAAAGGTTGGAGACAAAGCGAATAGACTCGGCTTCATAAAAGTCAATTTTCACCATATGATTGCCCCATGTTTGAGTTTGTATTGTTGTGACGTGCTTAATATTGTGACTTGGAGGACTTGGTTGTTCAGCGCTAAGTTAATCCGAGGTAGAGAGTCTTTTACCTTAGTGAAACGCCAGAATCTGACTCGCCGGAAGTCTGCTATAGGGGCTGATGCTATAGTGCGTCACATTCTGACCGTGGCCCTGACGAAACTTGGGATTAACCGCTTTACATTGATTCAATGCACTCAGAGGATCTGATGGTGGAGAAGAGCACCGCGCAAGCTATTGAGCAGGCAGCGGCAGTGATTGCCGATGCCGACGCACTATTGGTTTGTGCCGGGGCTGGTATGAGTATTGACAGTGGCTTGCCTGGATTTCGCGGCGCCGGTGGACTTTGGACGATGTCGACCAAGGACGGGGAAAAGTCGGTGCCGGTAGTCGATGTTGCCCAGCCAAAGTGGTTTTACTACAGGCCGGAAATGGTGTGGGGGTTTTATGGCTGGCGATTAAATATGTATCGTCAGGCTGTGCCTCACTCGGGGTACCGCCAATTGCTAGAATGGGGACGCGGCAAATCTCACGGCGTCTTTGTTTTTACGTCTAACGTCGATGGTCTTTTTCAACGTGCCGGCTTTGGTGAACAGGAGGTCGTAGAGTGCCATGGTTCGATCCATTATTTGCAGTGCACCAAGCCCTGCCATCACGAGCTATGGGACGCTGCAAGTGTAGACCTTGTGATTGATGAGTCGACAAGAAACGCCCGGGAGCCGTTACCGCGTTGTTCGAAATGCCGGAGACGTGCCCGTCCAAACATTTTAATGTTTGATGACATGGCTTTTATACGAAAAAGGGTCAAGGAGCAGCGGCAAAGATTTGACCTGTGGCTGCGGCAAGTGGCGGGAAAAAATCTGGTTGTCATTGAGGTTGGCGCCGGAGTGAGTATCCCTCGAGTTAGGGAGCTAACCACCGATATCTTTAATCATCTGGACTGTCATCTGATTCGGATAAATCCCACAGATATCGTAGATAAAATGGAGACCCGAAATACCTGGATTACAGTAAATATAGGGGCTGCGACTGCCCAGGACCGTTATCTCCCAATTGCTCTCGGTGCACGGGAAGCTCTGGACCGCATTCAAGCCGAGATCAGCCTTCGAAATTCACTCAGGTAGCCCGCCAGCTGGTCAGAAACTGACTCTAAGAATCCGTAGTCTCATCCTTTGTATGTCGGTCCGTTTGGCGCACAAGCTGCGCCTACTAATCGTTGTCTTAGGGGGCTCTCTTGCTAGAGGAAGTAACCAGTCGGGTTAAGTTGTGTGTAGACGCAGGTAAGCGGCCAAGGATTCTGGTTTTGACTGGATCAGGAATCAGTGCCGAGTCTGGCATTAAAACATTCCGCGGGACTGACAGCCTTAGCCAAACCGACTGGGATGGCCAACAAGTTGGCAAGGTCGCCTCAATCACCGCGATGGACACTGATCCAGCGATGGTCAATCGATTCTTTGCCGGTCGCCGAGAGGATATGTACCGGTCTGAGCCCAATGCAGCTCATGAAGCACTGGCAGATCTGGAAGAGATTCTGGACGAGCATATGTTTGTAGTGACGCAAAACGTAGACAGTCTGCATGAGCTGGCTGGATCGGATCGCGTCTGCCACATGCACGGGGACCTTGACACTGTCCGCTGCCGCATGTGTGCCACAGTGTTCCAGTGGCCGGCTGAGTTTGTTCCAGATTTGACATGCGACCGATGTGGGGGTGGCATCAGGCCAAATGTAGTGCTGTTTGGCGAGGTACCGATGCATCTGGAGGCTATCTCTCACCTATTAACTAAGTGCGACATCTTCGTCGCCATAGGAACCAGCGGCTTGGTGTATCCAGCCTCTGAGTTTAGTGAGGTGGCAGCTACGCACGGTGCTCTGACTGTCCACATCAATATGATTAAGACACCGGGACATTTTGCTTGTTCGCTACTTGGGCCTGCCACGATCACGGTGCCGGCATTTGTGGATGTCGTTAGGGCTGCGCTCTGAATTTAGGCGAACCTGGTGGGTCATTTAATGACCCATCCCGTGCCGATTAGTCATGCACTCTAAAAATCTCTCCAGCTCTGAGGGGGACGTGATGATTACAGACCATTTTCAATGTCGTCCTACGCCGGTGTTAGGCCCTGAGCGATGCGAATTGGTGTCTCACAACTGTGACAACGACCACGTCTGGGTTGCCCTGATGGCAGTCCGTAAAGACGGGACGGCGTGCCGGTACATTCAGGCTGGGGAACGATTTTGTCCGAAATGTGGCCTGCCACAGGCTGAACTAGAAATTATTTAGCTTGGTGAGCAAGTGCTGGATCAATTGCAAGGCCAAGAGGGGCTTGCCATAGGGTGAGGAATCTTTCGGCATTTGCAGTAGCTGAGGAGAAAACGACGAGACGTTTCGGGGCGTTCGCCGCCTTTCCACCCTTGGGCTGTTGCGATTGGGCCTTAAGAGCTTTAAGATTTAACAATACTGTTGTCGAAAATGATGTAAAATCGACGACTGAGTCGCCAATTTATGCCCTTTGGTATTACTTATGTATCTAAAAAGATTAGTAAATTTAGATATCGACCATTTGGATCGCTCGATTTTCATATTTGGACCGAGGCAAACTGGCAAGAGCGCGTTTTTGCGCCATCAAGGCCCTCGCGATGCCTACCAAGTTAACCTATTGGATACCAAGGTTCGTCGCGAATTTGAGGCCAGACCATGGCTCTTACGGGAGCGCCTTAAGGTCCTTGTCCCAGTCCCGTCGCTGGTCGTCATTGATGAAATTCAGTTGGTCCCAGAGCTTTTGAACGAGGTGCATCTACTTATCGAGGAATCCGGAATTACGTTTATTCTCACAGGCTCTAGCGCACGCAAACTTAGGCACGCTGGCGTCAATTTGCTTGGCGGTCGCGCAGATGAACTGTACTTTCACCCACTGTCGGCTATGGAAATTGGCCTAGAGCAGTTCGATCTCGACAGAGCCTGTAAATTTGGACTCTTGCCACCGGCATATTTTTCCAAGACACCTCAGCGATTCCTGAAGGCATACGGCTCCCAATACCTCGAACAAGAGATCCGTTTGGAAGGACTTGTCCGGAGTTTACCTGCATTTTCACGCTTTTTAGAGACGGCGGCGCTTCGTAGCGGTTCTCAGCTAAATCTTGAATCTATAGCTCAGGATAGTGGTGTTGCCCGCTCGACCGTTGCCGAGTATTTGCGAATCCTATACGACACTTTTATCGCTGTTGAAATCGAACCATGGGGTAAATCGAGCAAGAGAAAGCCGGTAAAGACCAGCAAAATGTACTTTTTCGACTTCGGCGTCGCTCGCTATATGGCAGGGCTTCCAGCCGTCGAACCTAAGACTAAGGACTATGGCGAGGCGCTCGAACATTTGGTTTTGCACGAACTGAAAACGTGGTTAGATTTCCACCTCGATGATCGTCAAATCACATTTTGGCGGACTATTACCGGAATTGAAGTGGATTTTGTCATTGATAGCTCTACCGGCATCGAGGTTAAAGCAAAGCAGCATATTTCGGATCAAGATCTAAAAGGTCTCCGAGCCCTCAGCGAGGAAGGTGTTACCAAGTTGTACTTGATCAGTCTTGAATCAGAATCTCGCACCCACCAGGGGATCGAAATTCTGACATTTAAGGATTTTGTGGCTAAGTTATGGAAGGGGCAAGTCCTGACCTGATATTGCTGCCTCATATTTCAGACCTGATAATCTGAACTGTTTACACCTCTAATCAATATGACCCATGGCCCGAATCGCTTCCTGATTGGCAGGATCTAGGCGCAGGGCCGTGCGCAAGTGCTTGCTCGCCTCGTCTTTTTTCCCTTGTTTCGTCATCAGCATTCCGAGTCTGCTGTAGATTGACGACTGAGCATCTCTAGCAGCCATGGACTCAAGCAAGAGACGTTCGGCCAAACTATCTAGACTCAGAGCCATCACGGCATCTATAGCGGCAAGGGGAATGTCTTGACCGGCCGGAGTCAGAGTTATGACATGCCGGTGTTCGCGGATGGCATCGTCAGCAGCACCAGTCGCAGCGAATGCAATCACCAGATTGATGTAGGCATCACGCCTAGAAGGCTCCTGGCTCAACGCGGAACGAAAGCTAGTGATCGCCTCGCCGTACTGACCCAATTGGCCATGGGCTGCCCCAAGATTTAGCAGACACTCGCTGCAACTGGGATCACCCCGCGCGGCATCCTGACACTCTTGAAGTGCCAGTGGCATGAGACCTTGTCGTAAATGGATGACGCAAAGATTGGTCTTCGCTAGAAAATACCACGG
>JAPLFY010000069.1 GCA_026390435.1 Pseudomonadota bacterium | reverse complement strand
CCTACCAGGGTTTGCGGACGATGGTGATCTATGTAAGCACCTGTGCCCATATAAAATTCGTAAACCATCGCGCCCCCTGAGCATGAAGATCCATCGACTTTGATCTCATACCTGCATGCGGTATTATCTGTGCCAAATCCGCCTCGCACTCCATCTGTCCAGCCGATGCGAATAGATGTAGAGGATTTTGATTTTGTGAAAGTCAGCGTGCGACCAGCTATCTGAGCCGGCGCAGTGTTTGATTGGGCCCCTGTTCCACTCGCGTGGGCAATCGTCCTTATAAAGGCGCCATTCACTTCTAATGCTGCGGCGGGAGATGTGGTTCCTATGCCGACGTTGCCTTGAACAGATGGCAGTAAAGCCTTCGACATATAATTTGGAGTTACGAACCACCATTAACCCCAGCGGGATCTGGCCATCCCGGAATCATGCCATGAACATGATAATATTGGTAATTTTTAACCTCAATAAATCCTCAAGTTTTTATTCCATTATACCGAATAGTGGGTTAATCTCAGACACAGAGGTGCATTAGGCATGATCGAAAGCTTCGGAGACAGCACTGCGAGGGAGATTTGGGAGACCGATAAATCAAAAGCCTTACCGCGTGAGCTGCATACGAGAGCTAAAGCTTTATTAACTGTAATGCATTACGTCGATAATCTTGCCGATCTTAAGCTCCAGGGCTCGCCACCAAATGTAAGGCTTCACAAGTTAAAGGGTAATCGTAAGCAAGAATGGAGCTTGACCTTAAAAAATGACTCTCCTTGGCGCATCACATTCGAATTCAAAGAGCGCCAGTTCCACAGCGTGAAGATCGAGAATTATCACTAAAGGATCAGGTTTATGGCGATAAATAACCCAAAGCCAATGCACCCCGGAAGAGTTTTAGCCGAGATCTACATGCAGGAACTTGGCCTCAATCAAACTAGGCTGGCTGAAAAGCTAGGCTGCGCGCACAGGAAAATTAACGAGATTATCAACGGCAAGCGTGGCATCACTCCAGATTTTGCTCTAGATCTTGAAGTTGTCATTGGCACCAAACCCGACATGTGGGTTGCCATGCAAGCTGCCTGGGATCTTTACCAAGCTAAGCAAAAGCGGCGGGTAGCTTGAGATTGATCGGCGCAAGATACTACTAAGAAAAAGAGAGCTGCAATCTCGCTGCTCTTTTCGATAAACTGCCGCTTACCTTGGACAGCCGTCTTAAACGTGGATAAGAACAGATAAGAGTTTTCTATCCCAAACCTACCGGAAAAAGTACAAGGCACTCATTAGCTCGAGAGCCAGCACTCTTCAAATCGGGTGAGCGATTGACTGATCCGTCTCCTTACTACCCAAATTGACCCGACTCTACATCGCCAATATTTTCAGAGGACTGCTGAAAGTGACTGACCCCAATTATCCAATTAGTAGCCTTCGAGCCAGAGTCGAGCCGCGCCATAACTATTTGCCACATTCAAACATGCAGCGTCCGAACCACTCCAACCAGTCATTTGTAGCTTGATGGAATGCGTGCCAGCTACAAGCGCAACCTCTCGGCCAATTGACCATGACGAAAACCAGCCTGGGTGTCCCGTCCGGCCGACACCAATAATTTCGTCGCCCCAAGTCCCATCGCCCTGAGCCACTCCGTCTATAACGAAGCGAAATCCACAATGTGCCATTCGGGTCAGGCACTCCCAGCAACAAGCTGAAAATACTGCCAATCCCTATCCAAAGCCGCCTGCGTCTCGCAAAGAATCGCGCGGCATTGCGTGCTATAAACCGGGAGCTGATTAATCTCATTGCCTAATTACTTTTTAATTTA
>JAPLFY010000062.1 GCA_026390435.1 Pseudomonadota bacterium | reverse complement strand
CCACGGCCCATAATGACGATGTCGTCGCTAAGAGATTTGATGATGCGAGATAACGTTGCGTGGCTGATGTTGAGCCGCCGTGGCAGCTCACCTGCGGGCCGAGTGCCTTCGCTGCGCAGGATCCTAAGGAGCGCATCCTGGACTTGCGCCTTGTCTAGTTGTCGACGAGCCATAGAGAAGATTCCAAGCCACGGATTATTCTAGTAATTTATGACTAAATCCAACAAAAACAACATAATATATGCGGCCAGAGGGCCAAATCCACGTCGTATAGAGAAGATTATAGAGAAGATTTCCAGGTTGTTCAAGACGATGGAGACGATGGGGTCAGGCACTCAATCGAAGCCGCTGAAATCTCATCCCTATAGATCGTGAGCATTTAGGGAGATCTAGAGATTCGTAGTAGTTGCCCGAAGTGCCTGACCCCAAATTTACTGACCCCAAATTTAATTTGGCAGCAATGATCGGGGTGTTTTCATCAAGTAGACGGCAAACTTTCCCTTCTTAGGACCTCGCTCCAGCACCGCATCCATCATTCCCAGCATGGTCTCTAGGTTGCGATTGGAATTTACCAGTAACGCTGTTTGCTGATTCAGAACTTCCTGAATCTCTTTAAGCTGAGCCCGACATTCTTTGATCGCCAGCGACATGCCCGCCAGCTCCCTAATGTCCGAAAGAAATTGCCCGATGCGCCGAGGCATCCATTTTAAAATCCAACTCACTACCTGTCTCCTAAGTAAAATGGTTCACCGAGGAAATAACAGACCCGATTTCTCGTAGGAAATGACATGACCACCATGGGGTCAGGCACTCACGCTAAGCTGCTGAAAGCGCATCGTTTGTGGCTCGCGATCATACGATGACATCTAATGACTAAAGTAGGTTCGCGTCAGTGCACGACGCCTATTGATCCTATTGACCAGGCATTAGACAACCAATCCAATGTGTCCAGAATCAAGTCAGGAGCCACGCATTGTGTTCACCTAATAGTCCGATAATACGGCTGATCTCGAACGACCAGGGGACCCGCTGAGTTCGAGCACACATGGGCCAACTTGCTGCACAAAGCTTATGCTCTTCATATCAACGCAAAAGTGTCTTTATTTTGTACACTCCGCCTCGCCTCTATTGGATCGCCACAATTCGCGCCGACCGCATCCTTAATCTAAATATTTTTGGTCTCTTACTCAGTTGCCACCGCTCAGTTCCGCACCCCCATTGCTCCGACCTAACCCTATGGTACACGCCTTGCATATTGTTAAAGCATAAACGACTTCGCGCTTGAGAATCCTTTTATATTCGACCTGAACTGAAGTGATTTTTCTGTCCCAATCTGACGCCCGTATTTTCGATCTAATCTCCTTTTTACTCTCTCGCGCGCTGGTTCACTAATAACGAGGCATTGAAAGGGAAGAAGAGTCATGATCATGTTCAGAAAAAAAAATGTCGCACAATTAACCACCAAACTCGCCCAAGTACACTTTAAGTCTACGCTTAAGACCTCACTGTCATGGTTATTTGTCGCGAGCCAAACTGTCCTTACTAGTCAAACGTTGATTGGCTGCTTGCCAAAGTCTCAAAACGCAGCATCCGCCAAGGCAATTATAGGGGAGGATCGCCTTACTCCTGTGCTAGTTCCCAAATTACTCTCGACGGTCGGACAGTTGCGCATAAAGGACAGAATTTGTAGTGCGTTTGTTTCGGGGCCCAATCAAATTGTGTCGGCAACACACTGCCTGATTAACGGAACCGCCGCGATGACAGACGAAATTACTTTCAAAGCAGGAGACGGCAAAATGACAGGTTTTAAGCGAGTCATTCAATGGGATGCTAAGCGCGACATTATGACATTAGAGACCATCGAATCATTTACTGATCACCTTGAACAGGGCGCTGCATCAACTGGCAGCTTCACGCTCGTAGGTTATGACGGAAACACTGATTCGTTATCGTACGACACCTTGTGTTCAACTAGCGCTAACGACGCTATCCGAGGATTTCTTACTCACGATTGCTCGTCTCGACCTGGCTTCTCGGGAAGCCCGATCATGCAAAACGGAGTAGTTGTTGCTCTACACCTAGGGTACATCGAAAAAATTAACAAAAATCTGGCACTTAAATTGCCTAGTGTGCCAACCGATGGGGTCGACATCGCTAACACTAGTTTAAGTCCAGAAGGCGGGATGAAATTCGATTTTAAACTAAGTCCTCCAAAAAACCCTCTAGAAGGCGTGAAAATCGGCGCTGCTGTGGGGACATTGCTAGGCAGTGGAATGGGATCTGCCGTGGGTGCTGCATTCGGAGCTCTTGTCGGCAAACATAATGAGATGCAGGACACCATTGATCGCCTGAAGAGGGAAGGTGATCAACGTCAAGCCGAGCTTATACAGGCTAAGCTTGATCGATCCCGCGACCAGGAAGCTGCTAAGAATGCAGCGAGTTCATCTGCAGCCCAACTAAACTGCGTCAATGGACGCGATAACGCTAATACATTTTTTCTTGGGGCTATCGGAAAATCACAGGACGATTTCAACAATTGCCTAATAAATGCCAGTGATGGGCCTGGCTCGCAAGGATGCTTGGATAATTTCCAAGCTGTAGGGCGCCAATGAAAATGGGGCCACGCCGCCAACGAAAATAGGGCCACCTACGCCGACGTGATTGTCGGGAGGAGGCTCCCTTGGTTTTCTTGCAAGACTCTGATTTCACAGCCTGCCACAGGCACCACGCCATTTCG
>JAPLFY010000131.1 GCA_026390435.1 Pseudomonadota bacterium | reverse complement strand
CATACCCACCTCCACCCTGGCCGATGTATCGGCGCTTGGCGGTTAGGTCTTGAGTAACGTGGTGAGCACTGAATCTAAGATGGCGCTATAGATAAGAAATGTAACTATTAAGAATCTAAGCGAGATCGAGTTTACAGTGGGTTAGAGCCAGTGACTGACACCATTAATATTAGCTAGTTATATAAATAAATTTAACTGAGCTAAAGTTTTTTTGGCGTCAGCCGATAAGATTTGCTAGAAGGAAAGGCGAGGTAATAATGCCGTCTAAGAAACCCAAATATGACTTATCTCAGGTAAAGCAGATTGTTGAAAAGTTTTTGGCAGGAGACTTAACAAAGTTATGGTTTTCCGCAAGATCAAGGTCTGTTGCTCAAGTTATGACCATTCTTCGCTGTTCAGAAAAAGAGGCAGAAGAAAAAATAGCTCACGCCATATTGCGATTGGAACCGGCAGACTTCAGTGACAGCAATTTTCAGTGGGGAATAACAAATGACATATATGGACTCGAAAATTACGAAGATCACAATTGGTATTCGAAGTTCAATATCTTAAATGAAGATGGGTTAGAGTCAGTAAACCAAATTTCGTTTTACCCAGTTGAAGATTTTCTATTAGTAGCAAACGGAAGGGTTTTGAAGGTCACTTACAAACCGGAGAATTTGTCCGATGATTGACAAAAATATTTTCTTAAAAAGACAATGCGGCGAGTGTGGTGAACGACAACTTGCGATTGTAAATGGAAAAAACACTTTCACTACCCCTTGGAGAGATTTTCCCCTGGTCTTTGTTACCGTTGATTTTGAGGTACTCCAATGTCAGAACTGCGGAAATTTCATAACACATGATGCTGACAGCGTTGATCGCGCTATTGAAGCATCTTTGTGCAGCCAAACAAGGCAATTTATCGACATAATAAAGAGTAAAACACATCTCAAATCAAAAGATATCGCAGCTTTGATAGGAATTTCACCCACATATTTAAGTTCACTACATTCAGGCGCACGGTACCCATCTTTTCAAATCTGGAATTTCTTAAAAGTTACTGCTCTTGATCCCGTTGAGATGTGTAGAAAACTGAATCCAAAACTTGATGTCGTTAACGTAGATCTCTTACTTCATGCATGATGTGTTAACGATTTAAAAGAGCCAAAATCATGTATTTTTCATTCAGAGAGCCGTCGCGTAAGAATTGTGATTGTAGCAAAAATTTAGGCGAGATCGAATTTACAGCAGGTTAGAGCCAGTGACTGACCCCATCCACCGCATGCCGTTTTTTCTTACCTGCAAATGGCTTACTTTCGTCGATACGGCGAGGAATCCGTCGACTTTTCCGAAGCTACCGCGATGATACTCGCGCACGCAGAATCCATCACCAACAATTTCCGCGAGTACCAGCGGCAGACATTAGGCCTTCTGACGATTTTTCATATTCTCCGTTACGGGCGCAAACTTTGCGTGCCCGACTTGCAGAAAATTATTGATACTGAGCCGTGAGGTCAAATCAAAAGTCAAATTATGATCTGAATCTCCGTCCCCTATAAAGTAGAAATTTGAATCAGGTATATATTTGTTATAAAGCACGAATCCTTGACTACTAATAATGTGGTACTCGGGGTTTGAATCGCAGAATTCAATTAGTGACGATATACGCTTAGGGCTGAAAGAACCATCCACCGAATCTGGCTCCAATCCCAGAAACTCAGCCACGAAATAGTGCATCACGCGACCCACACGCTTACTAAAGCTCGTGTAGTCCGCGCACGTCGCCTGAAATTTTTCCACACGTGAGTCCATGATCACACCTCAGTAGGCGTATCGGCGTCGCAGGGCCAGTCCTTAACTGCCATCAACCAGCTAACCCCAGAGGCGCTCTGCTTTAATTCGGTTTTTGGTATTAACGATTTAAAAGAGTCAAAATCATTTATTTTTCATTCAAAGTGCAGTCGCGTAAGAATTGTAATTGTAGCAAAAATTTAGGCGAGATCGAATTTACAGCAGGTTAGAGCCAGTGACAGACCCCATTTACATCGGCAGCTGTATTCTCCTACCTACAATTTGCATATTGGCGCAAGTATGGAGAAAACTCGCATGATTACATCGATGCCACCGCAATGCTATTCAGCCATGGCTCTAAGATCAAGGCCGATGCTTTAATCCAGTATGCTAAGGCACTAGGTATCGTTACTGCCTTTGATCGCTCTAAGTACGGGCGCAAACCTTGCGTACCCCACCTGAAGGAAATCTTGGTCACTTAGTCGCGATCCAAATTCAAAACCAAGGCCTGGGTCGGCGTCACCATCAGCCAAATGGTATAAGGTCGATTCCTGCACGGACTTGTTATAAAAACGCCCATCTTTAAAGCTAACGATATGATAGTCAGGATTAGAATGACAGAAATCAATCAGTACTATTACTGCATTTGCTCGAAATTCGCCCCCAAGCATATGGTGCTCAAGATCTAAAAACGCTATCTCCTCGTGAATCCAAATTCTCCCGACTCGCTTAAAAAAAGCGTTAAGTTCATTGGCAACTTGCTCGAAGATCTTGCGACGAGGATCCATACCCACCTCCACCCTAGGAGAGATATCGGTGGTTGGCGGTTAGGCCTTGAGTAACGTGGTGGGCAATAAATCTAAGATGTCGCGATATATTGGAGATGTGACTTTTAACAATTTTGGCGAGATCGAGTTTACAGTGAGTTATAGCCAGTGACTGACCCCGTCTTCCACCCTAGGAGAGGTATCGGCGCATGGCGGTGAGGTCTTGAGGTAACGTGGTGAGCACTAAATCTAAGATGTCGCTATAGATTGGAAATGTAACTTTTAAGAATTTAGGCGAGATCGAGTTTACAGTGAGTTATAGCCAGTGACTGACCCCACTTACACATGTCGCTCGCAATCACATGGATCTAGGGTTAAAAGCAGCTCCCATAGCGAACATCAGGGAGCAATTATTATGCATATACCAAGTCTTGTGGGCCACACCTCGTCACATAAACCTATTTACCAATACTACGCTGCGGACAACTATGATCTATCGGAAATGGCAGCCAACTTCACCGAACATGATCGATTTGACGCACTGGCAGTATTTTCTTTTCTTGAGCTGGTCTATTGGCGTCGGTACGGCGCCGAATCTCGGGAGTATATCAGCTGCCAGATGATGCTAAAACTACTTGAGCAGAATCTGTCTAATGAATTTCTACGCAGAAATAAAGCTACATTAGCGATCATTACTGTTATTGATCTTTCCAATTACGGGCGCAAACACTGTGCAGCCTATTTGCAGGAGCTCGTTGACACTTAGTCGAGTTTCAAAGTCGAAAAACAAATCTGGATCGGCATTACCATCGGCTAAATGATAACTTGATGAATCGGGGACGAACTTGTTATAAATTTTGCGCCCCCTGCAGCTGATCACATGGTATTTGGTATTTACGTCGCAAAAATTGATTAGCGACTGAACTTTATCGCCCCAAAATTCACCAGTCATCATGTCTGGATCCAAATCAAGGAATTTCAATTCCTCGTAGATCCACACCTTGCCAACTCGTTTGAAAAACTGCTGCAGTTCGTCGGCAGTGTCATCGAACATTTTTCGCCGCGAGTCCATGCACACCTCCACCCTGGAACATTTATCGGTAGTTGGCGGCTATGCCTTTAGGTGACCTGATGGAGCCTGTCTGCAAGTGACCGGTTTAAAGAGTAAATCGCAGCCTGTTTCGCATAGGAATGTGGACCAGTACTCCAACCAGAACGCAGGGCGCACATGAGCCTGGAGCTTGGCTACTTCGCGCCTGTACGCGGCAATCGACATGTTAAGTGGACGGCCGTGGTTTCAAAAAAGACTGATGATGTTACCTGGTGGATGGAGCGAAACAAGAGACGCGGCCAAAGCCCGGGGCACCAACCATTTAAGCGAGATCGAGTTTACGGTAGGTTAGAGCCAGTGACTGACCCCATCCACCGTTTCGTACTTACAATTAGTCTACTGGCGTAAGTACGGTGAGGATTCTCAAGACTTTAAAAGCGCCACAAGATTGCACTTTTTGCATTCCACTTTAACTACCCATGAATTTCGTCAGCAATACGCGATACAACTAGGCATCATTACCGCCTTCGACCTTGCTAAATATGGGCGCAAACATTGTACGCCCTATCTGCAACAACTCCTGGACATCTAGACCTTTCATGACATCCGAAGTCGATCAATGATTGCACCCTGTCAGATCCAAATTCGCCAGTCAACATCTCCGGCTCTAAGTCTAAAAACTTGAGCTCGTCATATATCCACACCTTCCCAACGCGCTTGAAAAAAGCATGAAGTTCTCTGGAAGAGTCATCGAAAATTTTGCGACGAGGATCCATACCCACCTCCACCCTAGGAGAGGTATCGGCGCATGGCCGTGAGGTCTTGAGGTAACGTGGTGAGCACTATATCTAAGATGTCGCTATAGATTGGAAATGTAACTATTAAAAATTTAGTCGATATCGAGTTTACAGTAGGTTAGAGCCAGTGCCTGACCCCATTTTTCCTGACCCCATTTTTCTAAGTCCAAAGATTGCAGTCTTTAGCCAGGAGGATCATTTTGACGCGGTAGCTGTATTTTCGTACTTACAATTAGTGTACTGGCGGAAGTTCGGAGAAAACTCAGAAGACTTTGAAAATGCCACAAATATGCTTAATTTTGATGACAATAGGATAACTGGAGTCTTTAGTAAGGACCATGCCGCTGCATTAGGTATCATCACCGCGTTTGCTCTGTCGCAGTACGGGCGCAAACATTGTGTACCCTACTTGCAAAGCCTCATCTGGACTTAATCGCGAATAAAAATCATGAACTAGATCCGGATCCGCGTCACGATCAGCTAAATAATAGCGCCGTGCTCCAGGTATGAATTTGTTAAAAACCTTCCCGTCCTTACAGCTAATGATGTGGTATTCCCTGTTTTCGGCACAGAAATCGATCAAGGATTGCACGCTGTCGCAGCGGAATTCGCCGGTCAGCATATCTGGCTCTAAGTCCAAAAACTTCAGCTCATCATAAATCCACACCTTGCCCACTTGTTTAAAGAAAACGTGTAGTTCATGAGACATTTCTTGGAAGATCTCGCGCCGAGGATCCATACCCACCTCCACCCTAGGAGAGGTATCGGTGGTTGGCGGTTAGGTCTTGAGGTAACGTGGTGAGTACTGAATCTAAGATGCCGCTATAGATTGGAAATCTAACTATTAACAATTTAGGAGAGATCGAGTTTACAGTAGGTTAGAGCCAGTGACTGACCCCCTACCGAAGCTTTGCGCCGGTATCGTCCCCCGCCTACGCGCGGAATACGCGGGTAAGCCTGGATCAGTAGGTCGATTGATACTTTGAGTTTTGGCTCGGACATAATAGCGCGTTCCTTGATGACTACTTATGCGCTCTTACGTTTAGGCCCTGCCTCGCTAAAGTCCAAGACCAGCTTCTTCGGTAACTCATCCTTTCCAACAAGGCCGTAGAGCGACGCCGCAACGCTTAACCCCAGTTGATCCACCACCAAGACTTTAACTGCAATCTCTTGGATGATGTCAAGGCGCCGATCGACGGCCTTCTCCCATTTGCAGATCGCGACATGGCTAAGCCCGAGCTTGTCGGCAAACTCACGTTGCGACATCGCGAAGATGGACCGTAGAAACTTCACCTCGCGACCGCGCAGCGGTAGTCGGCGCAAGATCAGCTCTTGCGCAACCATGTGTTCCATGCGTGCGACGACGTCGGCATCGATAAGGTTGCCGAGTTCTGGATCGACATCCATAGGGACATGTTTGATTTCGACGTAGTCTAGACCCGCCAGGCCCTTCACGACTCTTGTGATTTTACGAGAATTTTTTCCCATTGCGCCAGCCTCTTGCGGAAAACGGTGACGATAATTGCGCCATTGCGCATGACAGCGGAAAATCCACCGGTGGTGTTACTGTCGAGGTAGCCGATAAAAAGGTGCGTCCCTTTATCCTCCTGCCACCTGAAGTAGTTGTGACCGCGAGCGCAATGAATAATCTGTTTGCGGCTAATGCCCCGCTCGTTGCCTCTGACAAAGGCATGCTCGACAAGCTGAAACCGACCAGCGGCAATCAGACGAAGGATTTTTCGTGCTTCAGCGTCTCTGTTCATCTTGATGATGGTAACTTAGTTAACAGGCGCTATCAAGATTTGTTTTAGTTCGTTTGGGTTTAGTCGTTGATTCTTCGCTCGTCTCGGTTGCCATCGACTCGAAAACGTTATCACAAATCTCAGCGCCCTGGCCCGAACTTCAGCCGAATTCGCTTGCTTGGATGCTCACTGCGGGAGGGGAGGAGACCCCGAAATGGTCACCAAAACGCCAACTGGGGTCAATTTCGGTCCCAAAAGGAGGGGGGAGGCATCAAAACGGTCACCAAAAAATGCCCTTCCGACCGTCCAGAGGGTCGAGTGGTGGTGTTTGTGGTGACCAAATTGGCATGTCCCCCCCTCAAAACCGTACCTAGTACACCAGCGCATGTAGCGCCCGCCAATACTGCCGTGTCAGACTCAGTTATGTAATCCAAAATATAACGGAGGTGCTGCATGGCTGACAGCAGAAGTCGCGAGACTGCATTGGCGTCTATCCGCGACTTGTTAGTGGCTCGACGGAAATCAGGCCATATATGGTGACCGCTCCCGGATCATGTCCGTGACACGGTGCTTGCCATGGTCCATCAAGGTGTTACGGTAAACCAGATAGTCCGTACTACGAATATTAACCCCACCACGGTGCATAGGTGGCTGCGTTCGAAGCCAGCACAGAAGACTACGAAGCCGCGTGTTTTTAATGTAGATCAGATGTACGTTGGGCTTTAACCCCTTCATTTAAAATCACTTGATTTAGTCGATGACCCATTTGGCGCCACCTAGGGCGGCAGATTGGGAGTCTTCATGTTTTTCGATCCACGGCAGCGTTGCATCTGGCTCTACCGAGATCCCGTTGATATGCGAAAGGGTCACAATAGCCTCAGCTATCTGGTCACCCACGTCGTGCTTAGAGACCTCATGTCGGGGGATATCTTTCTTTTCGTCTCAAAGGATCGAAAGTCTCTCAAGGCGATCGTGTGGGATGGGTCTGGACTCTGCCTTTTTCACAAGCGGTTGAACCGTGGGCGAGTGATGAGCTTTTTGCATCTCTCCAAAGAGAATGAGATTACCGCTCAGGATTTTACATTGATCATCGGTGGCGCGAAAGTGACCTTGAATATCAGTCTTAAATCTAATTAAACACAGAAATAAATTATTTATTGCGACAATTTCATGTTGAGCTTACGGTGGTTGCATCAAATCACAATAAGGTCACATGATATGTTGGATGTTAGCAAGGAAACACATATTGAGTTTCTCCGGGCTGCTGTTGCGCATCTGCAAACAAGATTAGTTGAAGCGGAGAAGAAAAATCAAGAGTTAGCGCTAGCGAAGAAGCTTGACGAATAGATTTGCCAAGCGCTTGCCGAAGAGCTGCTGATTTTACGGAAGAAGTTCTTTAAGCCAGGTCGCGAAAAGCAAAATAAAAATGGTCCAAAGTGATCTGTTAATCGGAAAAATCTCCCTCACAATCGTCCACCTGAAGAATGTCCTGAGCCCGAAAGCGTCGAGCTAGTGAGCGAGGAAGTGACTCATAAAATAATTGACTCCTCATGTACCTGCAGTGGTGATTTAGCGGAAATGAAGGGTGGTTTTGAGAGTTCCACAGAGATCGACGTGATTATGCATCGTTACAAGCTAGTCACCCACAAACGTCAAAAATACATCTGTAAATCTTGCTCCAAGATGGTGACGGCGCCCGGTGCACCGAAGCTAAAGTCTGGTTGTGAATTTTCCCTGCAAATGGCGACCCAGGTTGCGACAGACAAGTTTCAGCATCATATTCCACTAAATCGCCAGTGCCAGCAGCTGGCTAAGTATGGTGTGCAGGTTGAAGCTAAAACGCTCTTTCGTCTGACATCGTTCCTTCATGATCGGCTAGCGCCGCTGGTGAAGTTGATAAAAGGCGATGTGCTGTCCCGTCCACAAATCAGCATAGATGAAGCACCGATGCGTATTCTCGCGACAGATCAGCAGGGCTATGTCTGGGTAGTCGCAAATAATTATGGTGCATTTTATCAGTATGAGGTGACAAGGTCCGGAGCCGTCGCCCGCGAGATGTTGAAGGGATTTAAAGGCGTTGTGATGTGTGATGGCTACTCAGGCTATCATCGCCTGCAAGATAATGATGGCCTTATTTATGCCCAGTGCTGGGCGCACTGTCGCAGGAAATTCTTCGACGCAATGGCGAAGCATCCAGAGTCTAAAAGGGCTGTCGAGCTTATCGACCTGCTATTTGAAAT
>JAPLFY010000122.1 GCA_026390435.1 Pseudomonadota bacterium | reverse complement strand
GAAAGAGATATCTGCTATGGACGAAGCGCAACAGATCGCCCGCGCCCGTGAGCTTGGCATGCTTCGCGTCAGCATGGAGCTTGATGAGGCTCGTGATGAAGGCCTGCAAAAGGGGCGTGAAGAGGGGCGCGATGAGGGCCTGCAAAAGGGGCGTAATGAGGGCCTGCAGGAGGGACGTGATGAAGGGCTGCAGAAGGGACGAGAAGAGGGGCGCGATGAGGGCCTGCAAAAGGGGCGTGAAGAGGGCGCACAGAAAGCTCAAGCTGTGATGGTTCGCAAACTTATGGACGCTGGAATGTCCTTGGATCAGATTGCGACAGTTTTAAAGATGACAAAAAAAGAATTAGAGTTTCTTCTGGCCGTGGACAAAGGCTAGGTCAGCAGAAAACACCGCTCTGAACTCGCTAACGCTTCGCGCTAGCTCGAGCTGGTACCGAGATCCTATGTGCAAGGCCGAGCGCGCTGCCGCGCGGCAGCGCCATCGTGATGATGATCGAGTTGGATCATATCGATCTCTATTGTCGGGGCGGCGAGCATTCCGCGAGCAACTTGCAACTCAAGTGTAGGTTTCATAACAACTTCTCTGCAGCGGCAGCATTGGGAAACGAGTGGTATCGCCAGAAACCAGCGCGTAATTAATACTCTTTTAATTATTTTTCTCAAGTTTGCTAGAAACCCTTCCGAACCCTCTCAAGCACGTATTGTGGATGCCAAGATCATTTGACATCGCAATCGCGCCATCGGAGGACTAGCCAGCATGGGCCATCGCCGACTTACCAACGTCCAAAGTAGGCTCCGTATCCTGACGGCGGCAGCATTGTCGATGACGTGCCTACTGGGCAGTGTCGGATGCAAGTATGTACAGAAATTTGAGAAACACTTACCAGACCGTCCCGAGCTCCCCGAGCTCCCCGATCTGCCTGATCTGCCACATGGTCCAAACCTGCCTGATCTGCCAAAACTGCCAAAACTGCCACATGGCTTATTCGGCTCAAAAAGTTCAGAGACCAAAGTCGTCGGTGGATACGTGGATTACATCAGCAGCCCTGCCGTGATTGGACTGCTGATAAAACTGCCAGGAGATGGCACTTCAACTTGCACTGGCGCAGTAGTTAGGGAAGATCTCGTGCTAACTGCAGCACATTGTGTGATCGATACTAAAGCCACAGAGATCTTGCCCTTCTTTAATTTGAGTGATCAAAGTCATGACCCATTCAGAAATCGCAAATTATCGACCAAAACCTACATCGTCTTTCCCGACTATGATCCGACAAATGTACAAACTAGTTGGGGATCTGACGTGGCATTCGTTGTGTTCCCGAAAGGGACTTTCAGCGACTATCCGCACTTAAAAATCGCTACGGAAGTAGTTAAGAAATCTGATTCAGTCACCCTTATTGGTTACGGGCAGACTGGGATTAGAGACAAAAAATCTAATCCAGACATGAAGCGCTATCACGGTACCAACATTGTCGAAAACATTATCGCCGAAGCCGCGGGTTCGATCTGCTTGGACACTAAGGCTGTCAGTGCAGCCACAGCCGGCCTTGGACAGGGCGACTCGGGTGGGCCGCTTCTCAATGCTAAGAATGAAATTATCGGCGTAGCTCATGCAAACAGTTTTGTGCTGCCAGAAAATGCTGATGAGCCGACAAACTCGTATATTTCCGAAACGAACAAGCTCGTCAGCATTTACACAAGCGTCTTTGATCCACAGGTGAAAGCTTTTATTGCTGCCGTGATGAACGAGCTTAGCCCAACAGACGCCACGGTTAAGGGGCTAAAAGCGACCCCGACTACCTATGGTACGGTTGCCACGTCTGCTCCGACGCCAGTGCCAAATTCGCCCCCTACTCCGCTCCCGACTCCGCCTCCAGTTCTCACAGTCGGTCTTGAGTGTAAGAATAACAAGTTCTGCAAAGCAGGCTGGGGATGGCTAGCGAAGGGTGAGTCGGGCTGCACAGCTGCAGTCGCCGAGTGGAACGTCAACAAAAATGGGTGTAGCTGCAATTGCAGGTAAACAACCTTCCTATAGTTACGGAACTAGCCTCCATGCCGACCCTAAAACCCCGAACAAACTTAGATCCAAAAGCCAAAACGCCTGATGAGCAGACTCAAGGTCAGGAGCGCACCGGCATTTATCCTGTAGCCAAAACTGTCAGCTATTCCGTCAGTTGGGTAGCCTATTCATTAGTGATTGGATACCTAGTGACCTGCATGCTCACCATGCACAATCTGCAGCATTGGGCTCAGCATTTAACCATCTCCGAACGCACGCAAGAACTTGCCCGTTGGATTCAGGCGGAATCAAAGCGCACCGCTATATTAGGCCTAGATAAACCTGGATCGCAGCTTGAAGCTTGGTTTACAAAAACGCACGACGCCGCAACTTCGGTAACCGTCGCGGAATTCCTCAGGCACAGTGACAGTAAAATCTGGCCTCCGCAAATCGCTCCATCATCGCTACCTCCAATAGATGCTCCCAAGGCACTTTTGATCGGCGACTCGCTTATGGCTATGCTAGGCCCAACGTTAAAGCAGACGATCAGCAGTAATTTAAACGGGGATGCGACTGTACTGGCTAAAGTTGGCACTGGCCTTTCGCGCCCGGACTTTTACAATTGGCCGAAAGCTTTAAAACAGTCTACTGACGCCACGTCTTACGACATCATTTTCATACTACTGGGCACTAACGACTCTCAAAACTTGACAGAAAACGGTATCCCCGTCCGCTACGGCAGTTCCCAATGGGTGCACCTTTATCGCAAGCGCCTCAGCGACATCATGGACATCACTTGCAAATCAGCCCAGCGCGGTTATTGGCTTGGTTTACCCCCAATGCGAGATACCAAACTGCACCGCAAATCAGAAATGCTCAACATTCTGGCACGTAATGTCATCGCTAAACATGAGTGCATGCATTTCGTATCTTTAAAACCAGTGGTGGCTAGCAGCGAAGGCAGATTTGCCACGTATCTGCGCATTGATCACCAGGATATTAAAGTGCGCACAGGTGACGGCATTCATTTCACCACGAAAGGCAGTCAATTGATTGCCAACTACCTGCTATCCATACTGCGCTCTCCACCACCAGTTGAAGACTCGCCAGCATATGCAGAAGCGGGCGTACGCAGCGCTACTGCGCATTAAAAGCCCGCTTTGCTAACAACTCAGATAACCTTCCCGATTAAGCGAAATCGTGTTCCAGAATGTTGGCGATATTCCGCTCTGTAATCGCAGCAATAGTCATAGCTGGATTGCAGCATCCAGAAGCACCCGGCAGCATCGAACCATCATTAACATAAAGCCCGGTGCACCCCTTTACGCGGCCGTAAAAGTCGCTAGCTTTGCCCAGCACGACTCCGCCCAGCGGATGATAGCAGATATCATCTTTAACTTTGCTACGCAGATAGGTCAAAAGGCTAGTGGTCCAGCCACCATTGGCTTCGTTCAATCGGGCAAGAATTCCCAACAGAGCTTCATTGACCTTTGCTTGACCGTCATCATGCTTTGGCCAATCTATGCTGACACTGTCCGTCGCCGCATCGTATTTAAAGGTGCCGCGAGTCGGAGTGATACCAATGCCGAAGTACAACAAGCTATGAATATCAATCCCTACGGGTAATTGGGGATGCTCAATAAATAGCGGCGTGATTGGATTATCCAGAGCGTTAATTCCGACTGACGGCGGACCACCCTGGATACTTCCCGTCGATTCGTGCAAACCAGTCCGTAGGGCATAGACATTACCGTTGTTGCCCCAACCGCTGCCGACTTCGTCGTTCAACTCCGGCAACTCGCCTTTAGCCTTTGCTTTCACCAGCAGGCTATTGGTAGTGATAGTTCCAGCGCTCAAAAACAATTTAGCGCAGGTGAAGGTTCTTAGCGCAATCACGTTGCCGTCGATATCTAGCTCGTGGATCTCGAGCACATAGTGACCCTGCTCATTGCGCCCCAGAGACTGTACTTGGTGCAGTGTCTTCACTTCGAGCAGTCCAGTAGCTTCGGCCTCTTTCAAATATGTTCTGTCGAGGCCACCCTTAGCACCACTGTTGACGCCATAAATTGCCTCGCCTTTAGAGACAGATGCGGGAATGTTGCCGCTAAGCTCGTCGCGGACGATGTCCCAGTTGGTCGAGGTTGCGATCGGTTCCCAAGTCACATCGGCGCGGTCACAGTGTTCCTTCATGACGCGAACGTGTTTGTAGTTGTCGCTTTGTTCCACGTCTTGCGGAATCGTACCGCGGCCTAGGCGACGCGCTACCTCGTCATAGTGCGGCTGCAACTCGGCGTAGCTAACCTCTTTGGGGAAGACCATTTTGAAGATGCGCTCTTCTGGCTTCACCATGACGCCGCCCCAAGCGATCGAACCACCGCCAAAGCCTGTCCCGTTTAGTACGGTCTTGCCGGCTAAATAACGCCCCTGCAAGACTCCAGTCGTCTTGCGAATCGGCAGCGGTGGGCCCATGGGCACGACCGTATGGGAGCTTAACCAGGTGGACCTACCGTCGGGATAAAGATTGCCTGAAAAGCGTTTCTCACCTGGCTTTAGAGGCTGATCCCAACGCCGCCCCTGCTCAATGATGGTCACCGCGATACCGCGTTCAACTAGGCGCAGGGCTGAAATCGATCCACCGAAACCGCTCCCAAGTATGATAACTCCCCGAAACTCCTCAGGAAAACGCTCAACTGAACGCCGCGCAGCCAGTGCCACTCCGCTGCTATGAGCTGCAGCAAGCGATCCGGCTCCGACGGCTCCAGATACTTTGAAAAACTTACGACGCGACAATCCTGCTTTGGGGGCGCTATCTCTGGACACGGGAAGACTCCTCTCCATCATAAAAATGATGTGAAAATTTGGCCACTTAGCTCAGGCTCGACGGAACAGGCAAAAAAAAGGCAAACAACGGGAAAGGGACCCCGTGCTTACCCTATTTGAGCCGTCCACTCAATTTATTTATGAACCGGCGCCGACCGGCGTGGACCGCTGCTGGAGCGCTGGATTCAACACAGATGTGATACGCCCATCGACCATTGGCACAATACGCTTGGCGCGCTCAATCACCCGCGGATCATGGGTGGAAAAGATAAAGGTCACCAACAGGCGTGAGTTCAAATCCTGCATCAGATCTAAAAGCGATATTGCCGACTTCGAATCCAAATTAGCCGTCGGTTCATCCGCCAGGATGATGGCTGGCTGAGGCGCAATCGCCCGCGCTATCGCTACCCGCTGCTGCTGCCCCCCCGAAAGCTCCCTGGGGAATCTCTGCGCGTAGTCAGCTAGGCCTACCTGCTTTAGAGCATGCATTGCTTGAGCCTGCCGATCATGTTTTGGCCGCCCCTGCAGTGCCAGGGTGAATTCTGCATTTTCCAGCGCCGTCATGATGGGTATCAAGTTGTAAGCCTGAAATACGAAACCGATCCGGTCACGCCTCAGGCGCGACAACTCGGCTTTCTTCATCTGCCCTAAAATTTTGCCTTCAATCGCAATCGAACCAACGGAAGGCTCATCCAGTGCACCAATTAAATTGAGCAGAGTCGTTTTGCCAGACCCGGACGGCCCCGACAGGGCTAGGAACTCGCCGGGCTCCACATCCAAATCGATGTTCGCTAAAGCATACACTTTCGCCGCACCATTTTCGCCACCGTAAGCCTTACCCACTTGCCGGATCTGAACTATAGGTTTCCCGCTCTGCTGCATGCCAACCCTCACCTGAAGTTGTAACCTCCAGAATACTGCATGCAGAGGCTAGCCTCAATCAGGGCCTATTTGCATTGGCCGCGGCGCTGAAAGCCTGATCCAGCTGGGGATCACTGCCAGCTGCGTAAACTAAGGATGCCTCGCTCAAAATGTCCGGCAGGATCTGAGCCGATGCCTCACCAGTACTCGGCACCCAGATGATGTCGTGGACGGCCTCAGTCGGCGCCTCAGTGCCGGCAGTTAAGGCTATGGCACGGCCTGGCCGCGTCGCGCCCGCCGTAGGCTGTCCAACGATCTTAGCGCGCCGGTGCTTTTGCAGAAATGCGGCTAACTTTTCGCGGCCACCGCCTGTGCCTTGGTCAACCAAGACCACCAGAGCTTTGGCATAAGGAGCGACTGACAAGGGCGTTGCCACCGTATCAGCACTGGTCGGCAGACTTAAAAAGGGATCTAAGTAAGTCAGCCCCCCGTCCGTATAGTCACCGCGGAGATCTAAAACCATGGCCTCGCCCTTGATCTGGGCAGCCTTGGCCAGCGCCATCAGAGTGCTTGCCAGACTCGGGCGACAACTCAACAGGAGAGGTACGTACAGCACCCGTTTGCCGTCTACCTGTCGCCAGTACTTGCCACTAAGAAGGTGACTTACCATCGCCTCAGCTAGGCTACCCTCTGTAGTTGCGACGAGCACACGTCTTGGCTCTTCCCAAGGCAGCCGGCGATACCGGACCACGGCCTTTTGACCGCTGCCTAAACTGCTAAAGCTACCCACGGGCTGGAGTGCGGCACCATTGACGTCAACGATCTCGTCACCCCGCAGTAGGCCCGCATCTGCCGCCGGTCCACCACTGAGAACCGTGCGGACAAACCAGCGATTGCCGTGACGTTCAAACCAAGCACCAATATGCCGGAGGCGCGCCGCAGCAGCATGATCGCCACCAGCGCCACCAGCGCCACCAGCGCCGTCAACAGCACCAAAACAGGCCGAGTTCGACCAGAACTTCTGGTCTGCTGAGCTGTATAATCGCGCTGCATCACCACCTGCGGCAGCCTCGTGGAACAGTTGATTCAGTGCAAGACGCACTTGGGCATCGCTTGGGTGATCACCCAAATCCCGCCGCACCGCTGTCACCTTTTTCTGCCAACCTTCCGCTGCGGGCTTAGGCGGCGTCAATTGAGCGACGGCCTCATCAAACAAGACTAGCGATGCCGATGCGGGCAAAGCGCTAACTGCTCCCCCCCAAAAACACCCAAGGGAAAAGCTCAGCTTGATCAGATTTGACAGGAGACGTTGCATCTCCCTCTTCTAACCGAGACGCTGGCCGGACGCTACCCTCTTTCGGCAGATTGACTCCGTCTCCGCATTCTCATCTGGGTTCTGCGCAAATCTTGTGCTTAAATCGCCTTCATCCTGATGCCCTGAGGACAGCCTACCAGCCGACTGAATGGCTGCGGCAGGCCATCAAAGGCCGCGAAAGGTGGAACGCCCCATGCAAGTGTTAGGCAAAACCTGGGAACTAATCTGGCGCCATAAGCTACCGCTGCTGCAGCTTACCGGCCTGGTGTATGGACCATTTTATGCGGCCTATGGCATCACCGTCATGGCTGGCTGGCTGCCCGCTGACGGCGCTGACAAGATGTTCGGATTGGTCGGCGCCTTGCTGATGCCGGTCATCAATGGCAGCATCGTCTGGTTAGCGCAGCGCTGGTATGACAACGAACCCACCACGCTAAAGCAAGCCTGGGACGCCATGCCGAGCTACTGGTCTCGTTTGTTTACTACATACATAGCGATTAGCTTTGTCCTGCTTGGGTGGCTCATCGTTACGGTATTGCCAGCTTACATTTTGATGATGGTGCTAAAGATCGATCAGCCCATCTACCTATTGCCGGTGGCATTAACGGCCGCAGCTTATGCAATGTGCCGATTTGTCTTTGTTGACCCACTAGTCGTCAACCAAGGCCGCAGTCCTTGGCATGCGCGCCAGGAAAGCACAGCTCTGAGCTTTGGGCACCGCAGCCGTATCATCGGCGCCGGCCTGTTGACTTACACACTACCGTTTATTCTCGAGATTACTGGCGAATTTGCGACCTCTTACATTGCTCCAGAGAAGCAAAATTTGATCGCCGCAGTCAGCACCGGCACGGGTATTCTGGCCGCACTCTTATATATTTTGCCAGTAATTTATTTCTACGTTTACTACCGAGTCGTGACGGCTGAAGGCAGCAGCACCGATTCGCCTCAACTAGGAGCCGCAGCATCATGAAAACACGCAGCGAATCAGATTCTATCGGCGCAATTGACGTTCCCGCTGACCGTTACTGGGGCGCCCAAACCCAGAGATCTCTGCAAAACTTCAAAATCGGCGGACATCGTTTTCCGCGCGGTATGATCCGAGCTTTCGGCATCGTTAAAAAGGCGGCGGCTTTGGTCAACTGCGACCTCGGCAAGTTGCCTAAAGACAAATGCGACCTGATTGTTAGGGCCTGCGATGAGGTGATTGAGGGCAAACTCGATGAGCATTTTCCTTTGGTCGTGTGGCAGACAGGCAGCGGCACGCAAAGTAATATGAATGCCAATGAAGTGATATCAAACCGTGCTATTGAACTTGCTGGCGGCCAAGTAGGATCGAAAAAGCCAGTACACCCGAACGACGACGTCAATATGTCGCAGTCGTCGAACGACAGCTTCCCGACCTACATGCATGTCGCAGCGGTTAACGACTTCCGCCTACGTTTGATCCCCGAGCTGCAGGCACTTAGAATCGTGCTTGAGAAGAAAGCTGCCGCCTTCGACCATATCGTTAAGATCGGCCGGACACATCTCATGGACGCGACGCCGTTGACCCTTGGTCAAGAATTCTCCGGCTACGCTGCGCAGTTGGAATTTGCTGAGAAAAAGGTCGTCGAGGCACTCGACGGTTTATACGATCTAGCTCTCGGTGGCAGCGCCGTTGGCACCGGACTTAATACGCACCCGCAATATGCCGCAAAAGTGGCACAAAAAATTGCTGAACTGACTGGCTATCCGTTCCGCTCAGCGCCCAACAAGTTCGCTGCACTTGCAGCACACGACGCGGTGGTTGCAGCCAGCGGTGCACTGCGTGTACTCGCCGTGGCCTGCATGAAAATTGCCAGCGACATTCGCCTTCTCGGTAGCGGTCCGCGCTCCGGCATTGGTGAATTAATCCTCCCAGCCAATGAGCCCGGTAGCTCCATCATGCCCGGTAAGGTAAACCCTACGCAGTGTGAAGCACTGACTATGGTGGCCTGCCAGGTCATGGGCAACGACGTTACCATCGGGATAGCCGGAAGCAACGGTCATTTCGAACTCAACGTATTCAAACCAGTGCTCATCCATAATTTGCTCGAATCAACACGTCTGCTAGCTGATTCTATGGGCAGCTTCAATCACAACTGCGTGGTTGGCATCGAGCCAGATCTTGCGCAGATCCAACGCCACGTGGAAAATTCGCTGATGTTAGTGACTGCACTGAATCCAGTCATTGGCTATGACAATGCGGCCAAAGTTGCGAAGACTGCTTACCAAGAGCACACCACGCTGAAACAAGCTGCCGTAAAACTTGGCCTGATCACAGCCGAAGAGTTCGATAAACACGTACGACCTGAAGATATGGTTCGGCCATAATTAGGCCACTGGGGACGACCATGAAGTTTGATACTTTCTTCGCTATTTGCCAAACCGAGGTAGACGGCGAGCTGCCCAATGAAGTGACGATGATGCGCCACTTCTTTGAGCAAGTGCAGCTTGCCGACGAGCTAGGTTATGAGACAGCATGGATTGCCGAGACCCATTTATCCTGCGAAGTGCAAAAACAGAATCCTGATGCTGTGATACCGCACTTTCGTGGCGAGATTGGTATCAACACGGATATATTGCAATTAGCGCACAGGATTTTTGGTTGCACCAAGAGAATCCATGTGGGATCAGCAATTCGCAATATCATGTGCAACGGTGGTCCGCTTGCACATGCCGAGGCAATCAAAACTTTCTTGCTGCTCCACAGCCTTACTCCGGGCGAGCGCCGCCTTCTTGAGATTGGTTTTGCTGCTGGACGTTTTCCGTTTGCCAACTCTACCTACGGCGTCAAGGCTCGCACTGAGACGGAACGCGTTGCCTGGTCCGTGCTCAAAGGCAAAGTATTTTTGGAAGCGACGGAGATCTTCCTCCGCGCTCTGACTCAACGGCAAGTATCGAGCGCAGAGATCGCCCCCAAGGTTTTAACTGCAGCAGATTTCCGCAAGACTGAGGAATGGCAGGATGTCGTGGCGGCTCACAAGCTCGAAACGGGCGTCCAAGGCGACATCAAGTCCATAGCATTTGCACCGTTTTGGGAATTCCCTGCCGTCGGTGTCATCCCATTTGAGGCACCGCTTGATTTGTTGCGTCTCACGATTGGATCTCATGACCCGGCAGCGCAAGTGCTGGCCAACCGCTTCTGGCCGACCCGTGTGTTCAATTTATCGATCACCCCATCCGCCACTATCGAAGCGACGCACGAACGCATGCGGCAATGCTACCACCTTGACGGTGGACCTTGGCTGCCTTGGTATATGCCGCGCACGGCACTCATTTTCCTCAATAGCGACAGCCACCTCAGCGCGGCTGAGCAAAGTGCTGCGGCAAAAGTAGCCGCAGCTAAAGCAATCGCCAACTATTGGCGAGCTGTAGAGGGCACCTTTGATGATCGCAAGATCAATGAGGCTGTGGGCAACGCCATAGCAGGCAACGCCGATGAAGTAGCCACCATGCTGCGCGAACGTTATAGGTCCGATGAACGTCTCATGCTTTGGTTTGACTTCAATACGCATCATCAGCAAGAAATTCGCAACAGCATGACTAGCTTTATGCGTGATGTAGCGCCGCGACTCCAATAAGTCAGATTAGGATTAAGGCTGTGCAGAATCAATGGGTGCCGCTGCTCGACTGTCTCCGAGAAGACGTCCCGGAAGTGACGGTACACGGAGCCGTTGCTTGGGTGCACGGCGACCAACTTATTCATAATTACGGAACAACGCTGTGCTACGGCAGATCGTTGATGAAGCCCTATCAGATCAAAGTATTTGCCCAAGACTTAGACGCAGTGCTTGGCTGGGAGGCTAAGGCCATCGCGGTAGCTTCTCATAATGCCGAAACAGCGCAACTTGCAGCAGCCAGGTCCATACTCAGCAATGCCGACTTGAGATGGCTCCAAACACCAGCAGCCCTGCCGCTCGTAACGGCCGGCAGTCGGGCGAAGAAACCGACCCGGTGGAATCATCCATGCTCGGGAAAGCATGCAGCGATTTTAGCTGGTTGCAAATTGCGCGGCTGGTCTCGGCATGACTACCTGACGGCTGATCATCCATATTTTGCCGCGTATTTAGCTGAATTACGCGCCGTGCTTGGGGCCGACTGGACACCAGCAGTGACAGCTGTGGATGGCTGCGGGCTCCCCACGCTGACCATGACCATTCAGGAGATGGCGACTCTATTCGCTGCATTAGCGGCACTAAAAGAGAATGACTGGATCTGGCCAGCTATGGTGCGTCACCCTGAGTTGGTCGGTGGACGCAACCGTTTGGATACGGCGATTCTCGTGGCGGGTGACGGCAAGATCGTTGCTAAAGAGGGTGCGGACGGTCTACTAGGTTTAGCTATCGATCACCCTTCATATCCCCGCGGACTCGGCATTGTGATCAAAATCGCCCACGGTTGGGACCCAAAGGCGACCTGGTTTGTCGCGGCCAAAATCCTAGAAAAATTTGGCGTAAAGCTACAAAACACGCAGCAGTTTAGCGGACAAAAAGTGTTCGTGCACGACTCTGTCGCGATTTAAATCCACTTATTAGACCCGCCTAAGTCGGTAACTAACCACGATGCCTAAAGTCGTCACCAGAATTAGCATGCTGGAAAGAGCATAGATTTCGCGATTAAGACCGAATCGAATCATGGAATATAGACGCATCGGTAGCGTATCTGAATCGACTCCGGCCGTAAAAAAACTGATAAGAAAATCATCAAAAGATAAGGTAAAGGCCATCATCGCACCTGCACCAACACCGGGCGCAATGATCGGTAAGGTGATCTTGCGAAAGACGACCCATGGAGTCGCGCCTAAATCGGCCGCCGCTTCCTCAAGACTACCGTCGAAATTCGCCAGCCGCGCCCGCACAATGGTGATGACATAGGCCAGCGCAAAGGTAGCATGACCCATAATTAACGTAGGAATGCCCAGCTCTAGACCTTGCAAGGAAAACCAAATAAGTGAGGCTAGGCCCATCACCAGTTCTGGCATGACTAAGGGCACCATCGTCAAAGTTACCAGCAATCGACGCCCAGGGAAGTTGCCTCGCTCTAGAGCAATCGCTCCGGCGACGCCAATGAAAGTCGCCACGAGAGTTGCACAAAATGCGACTTGCAAACTTGTGACCAAAGTCGTAGCAATCACGTCGTTGTGAAAAAGGCGGTCGTACCACACCAGGCTGAGGCGCCAAGTCGTGGCACCGGAGTCGACCACAGGCTCCATAAAAGAATAAAACAGCACTGCTAGTAACGGCAACAGGAGCAACGCATAGGCGCCCACCGTGACTATATAGGCAGTAACATGCGGGCGCGGGCGGGGATTCTCCTCACGGATGGACAAGTCGACCTCCCTTGCCGCCAATTAAACGCTGTAGGGCAAAACTAGCTAGCATGACTAAGATGAGCAGCATAGCGAGAGCGGCCCCAAACGGCCAGTCACGCACCTTGAGGAACTGTTCGGTGATTAAATTACCGAGGAGCATGGTCTTAGCTCCACCAAGAAGATCAGGAATCATGTACTCACCCAGAACCGGCACAAACACTAAGACAGTGCCTGACATAATCCCTGGCATGCTGATCGGTAAAATTACGCGTGTTAATACCGCCAGTCGACGGGCGCCGAGATCGGCCGCAGCCTCCAGCAGCGAGAAGTCCATTTTTTCTTGGACTACATAGATTGGCAGCGTCATAAACGGAAGGTAGTTAGCCAACATCCCCACGGCTACAGCGAATAATGAATCCGTCATAATCACAGGGTTTGACACGAGACCGCTAGCAACTAGCACTGCATTAATTGGTCCCTCGCCACCTAAAATCAAACGAATCGCATAAACTCGGACGATAAAATTAGTTAGAAAAGGCAACATTAAAAGCGAAATCAACAATGGTCGCTGGCGCTTAGCTGCAGTTGCGATGGTGTATGCAAGTGGCAAACCCAGCGCCAAACAAAGAATGGTTGTCAGGCAAGTTAACAGCAAACTTTTAACGAAAATCTGAAAATAGAGTGGGTCTAGAGCCCGCCGATAGTTATCGAGCGTCAGGGTCCAGATGATCTCGCCGTAGGAACCGCGCTGGAGGAGACTATAAATCAGAACAAAGCCTATAGGCATGACTAGAAACCAAACCAGCCAAAGCATAAGTGGCAAAGCCAATATGCCGCTCCTTTTACTCATACGGAGGCTCCGCCAGACAGAATCCAAGCATCATCAGCGGCAAACCCTAGCTTCACCTTTGCACCAACTTGCGGCCGAGTACTGGCAACATCGCTATTTAACATGATGGCCGACATGGGATCTGCTTGCGTGGCTAGTTTGGCGCAAAATTCTACGGTCGCCCCGCGATACGCTACATCCGTCATCAGAGCGGTTAACTCATTGTCCTGATGCCCCACGCTAGCGGATTGCGCAGCCGGCAAACCAACGCCAGAAAGTCTAACCTTCTCGGGGCGAATAAACACCTGGACCTTGGCCCCCACCGGGATTACCGCGGTTGTCTCGGGGAGTCGCACGGCGCAATGTTGCCCCTCTCCAAGATCAACCCAACCGTGCTGCCGCCTACCCTCAACACGCCCCATATATTGCCCGACCAGGCAGTTCATCGAGCCCAGAAAGGTGGCGACGAAAGCATTATCTGGCTGTTCATAGACCTCTGAGGGTGTTCCCACCTGAACGATGCGCCCTTGATTGATCACCGCCAAGCGGTCAGACATGGCTAGAGCCTCGCTTTGGTCATGGGTCACGAAGACAAAGGTCATCCCGAGACGCCTTTGTAGAGAGCGTAATTCCACCTGCATATGTAGGCGTAACTGCAGATCTAGGGCACTTAGCGGCTCGTCCAGAAGCAACACCTTGGGGCGACTGACAATGGCCCGAGCCAGGGCCACCCGTTGCTGTTGTCCACCGGATAGCTTGTCAATGGGGCGATCGGCAAAGCTTGCCATGGCGACCAGATTTAAAGCCTCATCCACCAATCGCCGACGTTCCGCCGGCTCCACCTTCTTGATGCGCAGACTAAAGCCAACATTTTCCGCAACATTCATGTGCGGAAACAAGGCATAACGCTGAAACACCATATTCATTGGCCGACTGTGCGGAGCTACTGCAGTGATATCAGCACCGTTCAGCAGCACACGTCCCTGATCTGGGCGCTCGAATCCCGCCAGGATTCTGAGCAAAGTCGATTTGCCACAGCCACTGGGCCCGATAATGGAGAAGAATTCCCCGCCACCCAATTGCAAAGAGACGGACGTCAGAACTCGCTGGCTACCATAGCTCTTGTCAACGTCCACGATACTTAGCATCAATTTGATCCATCCAAGATGGCTGAAGGTGCCTAGGTCAATAACGCCAAGAACAAAATACATAATTCGGGCGAGAAGAAAAAGGCTGGTAATATTCTGCTAACTCACGCTAAGTGAAAATTCGAAATTTGGCGCTGACAGCGGCACTGGAGACCAGCCTTGGACAACACTAGCTTTAAAACACTAAGCAGACTCTTGCTAACTGGGCTTGTCGCCATAGCTCTATCAAGCTGCACGTTGTTTAAAAAGCGGCAGGATATGGGAAGTGTACCGCCCGCCGGCGAGAAGTCGGAAAAGGTGCTCAATTTATACATCTGGGCAGACTACACCTCGCCGCAAATCCTAGAAGAATTTACGCGTAGAACAGGCATCAAAGTACGCGTGTCAAATTATGCATCTAATGAAGAACTGATCGCCAAACTGCAAGCTGGTGCAACCGGATATGACCTTGTCCTCCCAACGGACTACATGGTCCCCGCAATGATTAAGCTGGGTATGGTGCGCGAAATAGACAAAGGAAAAATTCAAAACTTGCGCAATGTCGACAGCAAATTCCTGGGTAAAGACTACGATCCCGAAAATAAGTGGTCACTTCCCTACGCCTGGACCATCACGGGCATTGGTGTCAATACCGCGGCATACCCAAGTCCCGTGACTAGTTGGGGAGATCTGCTGCGCAATGACAAAGTAAAGGACCGCGTCACGGTGCTGGATGATTTCCGTGAAGCAATAGGTGCGGCTCTCAAACTCAACGGAGCTAGCCTCAACTCCACGGATCCAAAAGAGTTAGCTCTGGCCAAGAACGCTCTGATAGCGGCCAAGCCGCAATTAAAAGCCTTCAACGCCAGCCCCTCCAGCCTACTAACCTCGGGGGAAGTAGTGATGGCCCACATATACTCGGGTGAGGCCCTAGTGGCTGCTAGAGATAGTGGCAAAGCCATTAGTTTTATAATCCCCAAAGAGGGCGGAACACTGGCTATCGATAATATAGTCATTCCCAAGGGGGCGACGCATATCGAGGCAGCATACCAATTTATCAATTATCTATACGAACCCAGTACCAACGCCGACTTTGTGCGGCGCATGATGTATGGACCAGTCATCATAGGGACGCGCGCCCTGCTACCACCAGAGCTACAGCGCCATCCCGTCTTGTTTCCCCCAGCAGAAGCGTTAAGCCACTGCGAAACGATGAAGGATCTAGGTAACGACACATCCATCTATGACCGGATCTGGTCAGAGATCAAAGCGTCCAGCCACTGATGCCGTCAAGCTTTGGAGTCGAGCTCACTGCGCCGTAGCCTGGAGCTGACCCCGCACCAGGGAGTGATTGCCCCGGCTATCAAGAGCATCGAGAATAACCTCAAATTCAGAGTCTTCGAGCAAACTAAACGTGATCGCAGGTAGCTGGAAGTTATAGCCACTTAGCCGCTCGCGGACGTTAGCAGAACGCCAGATGCCAGAATTCATCGGCCTGTAGCGCAGCTCCACCTTGGTCAGACGATTCATTGCGAGTTCAGCTAGGGCATCAGCTAATTTACTTGCCTCTCCAACTTTACGAAACAAGGGCTGGCCTTGTGGGTCGCGGCTAGCGATATGATCGCGCAGCAGCCACTCGTCACCAATCAACATGATGGGTGCAATGATCACACCGGATGCGCGCAGTGACTGAGCCTCTCTAACTCCATTATTAACGGTCGGGACTCCGTCAGATATAAAATAGACCTCTTTTTGCGCCTCAGCTCGACCATGATTTACCAACATTTGCCGCGCACCATTGAGGGCAACACTGTAATCGGTCACTCCATCAGCAGAGCAGATAATATTATCAATAGAATCTCGTTTACTGCTCTGCAGATCATCCATCAACTGCTCGCCTGTGGCAAAAAACTGTCTCGATTTAGCTGCAATCCGCGAGTTAAAAGTCATTAAACTAACACGCGCTGTGCCATCATTTGGCATCATCGACAGTACATGGCGAATAGCTTCCAGTCGTCCGCAGGTGCCGTTTACATGCGGATCGTGATTGAAGTCATTTCCGGCACCGCCCCCCATGGAACCCGTCACGTCCACGACAAACACCAAGTCTCTGGGAGTATTAGCTGGCTGACAAACAGACCCAGTGAATGTAACGGCCAGCTTGGACTGGCTGTCTACCGCAACTTGATGGCGGCCTCCGCCAACAATCTTTCCAGAACTGTTTGCACTAGAACGTTCACACGGGAGGCTCCAGTTCACAGACAACGCATCCGAAATTCCGGGAACGCCGGGCTCAGAAGTGGTGTCGTCGCCACTGCCACTCGGATTGGTACCGGGAGACCTTCCTGAAGGACGGTCCGCATCTCCCGCCGTCGACCTAGAGTCTTCCGATTCATGCTCCCGTTGACCCGCGCCATAATCGCCTTGATTGTGATGCGTCTGAGAGCCTGTCGGTTGCTCATCGGCATATTCACGCTCGACCTGCTTAAACGACGCCGGCTCTCGATCACATGCCGCGACACCGAAGGCGCCGAAGACACCGATCATGGTTAGCATATGAATGTAATGATGACGTTTTTTGACAGAAGATCCCATCGGTCACCTCTATAAAAGTCGTGGCGATCACCTTGATGGCAATACGGCAGGAAATCGTAATCACCGGGCACTAATAAATATTAGTACTTCGGCATCGAACCGATTGCGGCTTAACTTTAGTTAAGCAATGCGGGAAGACGATAAAATACTGTTATTATTTGATATTTTATGGATCAGCAGTCACCGCGATGACCAACAGGACCATGGCATACCGAGGATGATCAGCGCGCCAGCGCGATTATGGTGAAACCAATGGACTCGCCGGATGGCCTTGGTTGAGTTTTAACCAACCAGTGACTCCACTCGATACAGCTGCAGCCACTCCGGCTCCTATCGCGCTACCCACGGCAGTGTGCTTACCGGCATAGCGATTCACCTTACCGCCTATAGCACTAGCTAAGACCTTACAGTCAGTTCCGGTACCAGTTGCAGGCTCCCCACTCACAAGACTACGAATATTTAAGTCCGATACGGTGACTGCTTTTGCCTCGGCCATCAAGCTGAGAGCTTCGTACATGGCACTCTCGCTCAATGTTTGATTAACCCAGCAACCGATATTGATAGTTCCGACCTTTTTCCTCGAGCTGTCTGCTGAGTCAATCGCATCGCCTACTCTTAGCGCGTTACCCAAGCCAACTGTGGCGACGGTAACGGCCTCTACATCATCAATGCGCGTAACGTGATATTGAACATGTTGAAGATAAGCGCTGGTCATAAGGACCAAGTGCGAATCAAGCTCGCATGCTGCGCGCTGCTGGCGCAAGAAACGGCGCGGACAAACGTTAAGACCAAGTTCATCGTTGTTCACATGGAGCCAAGCTATGCTCCGGTGGATGCCGCGGCCCCCACCCATGAGCGCCCAACTCATAGTCTTGGCTGGTCCAGGCAAGGCCCACTCGATAAAAGTCCTGCGCTGGCTAATATTACTAGCTAGCACAAGGCGATGCCGGGTCGGGCTTAAATTAACAGAATCCATGACAGGGCCTCAGTGACTCAACTCCGAAACAGGGAGTGCCGCATCCTACCGACGATTGGCGACATTGACTAGCCACCAGACAATCACATACAATTACCTAATATATTTGAAAAATCTGCACATTTTGGATGTTGCCATGAGTCCAGGGGAAGCTAGCCGGGGTGAAATTGTGACCATGCAATGGGCAACTCGACTCAGAGCGGCAGCCGCTGCTTCTGTCTTATGCATCACTGCTAGTATGGCCAGTCTAAAGGCAGTTGCGGCTAATTCAACCAAAGCTGAGCGAGTGCTGTCTGGCTCCGTTGCAGGCGATGAAATAATAACAGCTATATTGCTGGAGTCATGTACTCCGACGCCTTGCACTAAGGCGCTATCGCGACTTATAGCCGTATCACGCTTCGCAGATGATCCACGCTACAGCAATTTACCCCCAGTGCCAGAGATTATTCGCCACCGCTTCTCCGGCGATATCGAACAGGCGTTGAAACTAAAACCAGATTTAGTGGTACTCGCTAGCTTTAGCCGCCCCGAAATATTAAGCCGATTTGAACAACTAAAATTACCTCAGTACCTCATCACAGATATCAGCGATATAAATGGCATCGAGCGGACGATTCAAGATCTCGGCAAACGCATGGGCGAAGAAAATGCAGCGGCCCATGTGATTGCTGACATGAAACTGCAGCTAAAAAACATAGAGAGTGTTTCTAAAGACAAAAAATCAGCCCCGTTCAGCGTACTCCACATCTATGCTGACGGCGTAGTGAGTGGTAGTGGCACATTATTCGACGCTATTGCACACGCCGCAGGGACACGCAATATTGGTGCTGGTGTGGTGCAGGGATGGAAGAAACTTGGAGCCGAGACCCTAATTAAACTTGATCCTGATGCTCTCGTCGTGGGCGGTGCACAGCCGGAGGACCGCCAACATGAAGTCAACGCCCTAAAGCTTATTGCAGGGATTGAGCATCTCAGAGCTTGGCGTGAGCAGCGCATTATTATCATTCCTGATGCCGAACTCTCGGCCGTCTCACCGCACATTGTAAAAGCAGTTCGCAAACTCAATACAGCTGCAGCGGCAATGCAAAGCGCGGCACCAGACAAGAAGAGTTTATGAGTCGCCCGCGCAGCAATCAAATCATTTGGCTGGTGAGCCTCGCCCTTTTGCTACTCGGCATTATTGCGAACGTCGCCAGTGGTAGTGCGGATGTTTCAGCAGCCGAGACTCTGCAAGGCTTCATCGCCAAGCTTCAAGGCAATCAGCCCACTGAAAGTGCCGGCCTAGCTTGGACTGTTTTTGCTCAACTTAGATTACCGAGGACACTTACAGCCGCCTTTGTTGGCGCAGCTTTGGCAGTAGCCGGAGTCCTTGCCCAGGGACTCTTTCGCGAACATCTTGCCAGCCCGACCGTGCTGGGTAGCGAAGCTGGTGGCAGCGTCGCAGCTGCCGTCGCATTTTATCTAGGCTTAGCTTATTGGCACCCGCTGTTATTACCGTTGGCAGCATTTGCTGGAGCCAGCGCGGCAACGGGCATAGCGGTTAGTATCTCCGGCAGAGGCAGCTCTGATGGATCAAGCGGGTTTGCCTCCCCTATCGCTAATTTGATGCTTTCTGGATTCGCGATCAACGCACTGCTTGGAGCGGCAACTTCGCTTTTAATTACGGTCGCGTTGGAAGAGCCCGGCCGTGCTGGACGCGCCCTAGCCTTTCTCATCGGCGGCTTCCAAGGCAAGGGCTTTGAACATGTTGCGATCGCTTCGACGACTTTCGCAGTGGGACTATTGGCAGCATTAAGACTAGCACGTCCGTTAGACGTTCTAAGTCTAGGCGAGGAGACTGCCTCATCGCTGTCGATAGATACGCGAAGTCTAAGGCGATGGACTCTTGCCGTTATAGGTTTACTGGTAGCGGGCTCGGTCTCCGCTGCCGGAGCCTTACCCTTTGTCGGCCTGATGGTGCCGCATGTAGCACGTCATCTAGCAGGCCCTTCACACCGCCAGCTCCTAGCCTTATCGGCTGTGCAAGGAGCCTGCCTGGTTCTCTTCGCTGATCTCATGGCACGACATATAAGGGCGCCTGCTGAGCTACCGGCTAGCATATTAACGGCCATGCTGGGCGCACCGTTCTTCCTGATGCTCCTATCCATGCGTCGCAGCGCGGAGTGACCATGCCAAACCAGACCCATCTAGGCGTATCAGAGCTAAGCTTTCGCTACGGTAGACAGACGATCCTTGCCGATTGTACAGCTAGTTTCCCGCGGGGAAAAATCACCGCTCTGCTTGGGCCCAATGGGGCAGGCAAATCGACGCTGCTTAAATTAGCGGCTGGTCTTTTACCGCTGCAGACTGGGCGCATATCAGGAGCTGGACAAAATCGACTAGCTCACAGTCGCCTCTGTGCATGGATGCCCGCAGTGACTCAGGTAGCCTTTAACTTTAGCGTCTTCGATATCGTGCGCATGGGTTTATATCCCTGGCATCTCGGCTCACCAAGTAAAAGCGATGACCAGGCCGCTATGGCAGCTTTAACAGAAGTCTGTGCCGCAGAACTTGCTGACAGGCAGGTCTGGAAACTATCAAGCGGCGAACGCCAGAGGGTCATGCTAGCGCGCGCCTTGGTGGGACCAGTCGATTATCTGTTACTCGACGAGCCTCTAACAAATCTAGATTTACAAACAGGATTTGTCGTCCTCGACATCTTGCGTAAGCGAGCAGAGCAAGGCGTTGGCATCGTTATCTCTATGCACGATTTAGCTCTTGCCGCGCAACTTACTGACCAGTTTGTCTGCTTACATAGAGGTAGTGTGGTTGGCAGCGGTAGCTTACATCAATCACTGAGCCAAGGTTTGGCCGAGAGAGTGTTTGGGGTGAAAGCAGAGCTTGCTAGTAATAGGTGGAATCTGTCGAAGTTGACGACAGAAATCCCCGGTAATTTGGCTAACCCATAAAAAAACTGCCGTAAATCGGACTCACCAAGCTGCCGAGAGACTCAGGCGCCACTGCCGCCCTGGCAAGGGCATCCCAGCGTAGTCACTGTAAGAGGTATAACCAGTGTTCGCCTTCGTTTTAGCCGCCTCGATGGCAAGCCGCCGCTGATTAGTGACATTAAAGACGCCAAAACCGACGGAAACAAAAGATAACTTCGCGTCCACTGTAGCGTCATGAACCGTATAGCTAGGCACTGCGATCGTATTCTCTGAATCACGCCAGATCTGACTTTGATACCTTGTTGCCCAACGCAAAGTCATCACCGATATTATTTGGCTAATGCTAGCAGTGGCGACGTGCGTGGCAACACCTGGAATGATTCTAGCGCGATTTGGAACACTATAATCTATCGGCAGCATATTCGCATAACCAGCGGCTATTGTGGTTGCACCGGCCGTCGCATCACCAGCAATCTCAATTCCATTGATTTGAGAGCTTATTGTATTTTGCGCCCGCATAGTTTGCGCCACAGAAGGAAGTAGAATAATCCGGTCACGAGTATCGTCACGGAACACGGCCGTGCGCAAACTAATCTGCGAGAGGGGTGACACAAGTTCCGACAGCTCGGAGTTGCGCCACTGAAGCCCTAGCTCGCGATGCACTGTAACCTCAGGCACTAATCGCAGGTTATCGCGAATCAAAGCTCCATCACCAAAAGATTCCAGCAAAGTCGGTGGGCGTTTTATCTTAGCTAATTGCCCGTAAAGCATTAATCGATCTATTTGCCAGGCCAAACCTGCTGATGAGCCCTGAATCACGGTGCGTTTTGCTTGATTCGAAAGCAGCACAGAATCTAAGTTTTTTTGGCCAGATAATCTGTCATCTTGTACTGTAATCATGGTTTTTAACTCTGCACTCAAGCTGCTGCTCAAGGCTAAATCCAAACCGGAATACATCAGGACCTGCCTTCGTCTGACCGTGAGCCCGTCAGTTGCACTATTTGATGCGTCTATGCGTGTGTCACTAGTTTCCCCCCGCAAATAAAACATCGAAGGATGCTCATCCGCGGTGAATTGCCACTTTGAATTGATGGCACCGCTAGTAGACTGCAGACGTTGAGAGCTAGATTTTACCAGACCGAGCACACTATTACTGGGGTCCAAAACATCCGTATTATCATCATAGCGGCCGACCTCGACGCCCAAGCTACTTGGTACAACAGCGGGCGCTTTATTGGGCTGGTAACTATAGAGTAAGCGGCCGACTCGGTGACGCGAGGACTCAGTAGCCAAGCTTTGAAGGCTGCTCAAACGAGCAGGCAGACTGGTATGTGCGTCATTCCAGAGACCTAATCCAGCAATGCGGTGACCATCATGCTCCCAACTGAAAGTTGGCAGGAATTGCCGCGCACGGCGATCCGCATGAGTCCTTTCGCTATAAAAATCATCGGCTTTATTATACGGCGTGGAGTTATCATCGTAGTAAGAATATCGACCGGTAGTCCAATGCTCTCTCGCATAGAGGCGGATCGCACTACCATCGTCTGAGTTGTGTCGCCCTAAAGCCCAAACTGCAGTGCCGTACGGGCGACCTACAGACACACCTGCCTGTTGCCGACGCGAACTTGGCGTAAACATTCGATAAGATATCGCCCCATTGGGATTAACTGTTGGAATTGACGGAGGAGGATTCCCCACGTAAATCGACATCTCGCCGCAGGCACGCAAATCAAGATCGTCAATAAATGGAAAACCCACATAAGGATCTTGGATGCGCAAGCCATCGAGGTAGACTTCTGTAAACCGCGAGTCCTGACCGCGAACCCGTGGCAAAGTAAAGCCTGAAGCGTTGGTGCGACCTGTCTCCGGCAGCGTTAAATTCGCTTCGCTCCGTAAATGCACACGACTGTCAAACCTGGTCTCGTCCTCAGGTCGGATCATCACACTTTGTCCAGCGCGCTGCGATCGCACGGCCTCTGCTGCGCGCGGCCCCCAAACCTCCACTACGTTAGGAGGTGGATCTGCCCTATCTTGGACAGAATCTGTTGCCGCAGGGTTAGCTGCGGCAACAGTCGAAAGACCTATTAAACTGGCGAAGAGAATCGATATCATCAAGGTACGAACGCGACCTTATAAGGAGGCAAAGGTAATGCTAGATTTGTTGGAGTGCTGCCCTCAGTGCTTAAGTCAAAGATAGCAAACTGTCCCGTTTGGTCCGACTTCTTTTCGCCTACATATAACCGATTGGCGCTAAGATCGTAGCCGAGAGCATAAGCTGCGTAGTTAGTATCAGTGAGTTCGTAAAAAGTCTTGGCTGTTGCTGCCGTCGGATCAAAAACTTGAATCTGACTTTTGTATCCACCGGCACCGTCTGACGTCGCGACCGCAGCATAGAATTTGCCGCTCTTTGCACCAACCACATTACCGTTGCCTTTTTCAGTCACAGTAGAGCGGTCAAAAATCAGGGTACTCGAGCGGTTAGCTAAGTCAACACGCTCAAAACCTGAGGTGCATGGACTTACCGTGTCAAAGACAGTGCAAAAGCCGGCCACGATTGGCTTGGTAGGATCGGTAGTGCCAACAATGATCTGCGGATTGAAAACGTTAAGCTTAATGCCCTGGATTTTTGCCTTTGTCGAATCAACGTCGACAGCCGTTAATTGGCTGCCATCATCTTTGAGGATGAATAACTGCTGAGAATTGTTATAGCCAGAAAAGTCAGCTTTTTGTCCCTGATGCAAAACATAAATCTCACGGGAGACTGAATTTGCTTGAACATAAAATGCAACTGGCCTGAGCAAGTCCGCTGCATCGCTACCCAGATCCCAGTCAGCAGTAATCTCTTGCTTTACTGACCCATCCGTTGGATTCACCACGACTAGCTTACCGGCCAAATGAGCTAATAAAAGCCTGTTGCCAGATAACATCAACCCATCCTGTGGATCACCGACACCAGCTTTCTCGGTCTTGATCTGAGTCGTAGGCGCACCATCAGCTTGTTTGGGATCAAGTGTTCGGAAGTTTGAGCTCGTGGCCACGCGATTAAAGAAGTAAAGCTTATTATCAAGGGTGATCGGCAGTGGGTCACCGGACTCACCGGTGAGCAAGGTTTTTATGTCACCTGTCGGCAACCCGTCTTTCAAACTTTGAAAATACAACTTAGATGAAGAGTAATCTGGAGCAACCGCCGCGATCGCGATCCCGGAATACGGCGTCGCTGTGCTAGTAGCCTCATCACTCGCCTTTTTACCGCAGGCACCCAGCCCTTGAGTGACCGCTGCGGTAACTACTAAAGGCAGTAAGCCAGCGCAGCGGCGCGTAGCACTTAGATTCAATACAGATCTCACCATGGAATAGTTCCCCTTGCTCGAGAGATTAAAAACCTACCTGGCGATCGGACTCGTGAACGTGACCACTAGGGCAACTTCACACACCGTTGCGGCACAGTGCCGGATTCTCACCAGCTTCCCCAGAATAGGCTGACTTCTCTTTAACTTTAGCACCCACCCACGCTAAAGCAAAGTTTGGGACTACCCCCCGCATTTCGGGGCCAGATGCAGAGCTAGCGGCCCCTCAACTGGGCAACTCTCTACATGGCTGGAACACTTGAAACGCAGCCACTGCGCACATAAGGCGTCACTTGGGTGCGTTTATCATCAGCGCCACCTACTGGGTAACTTATACCTAGTTCGATCTGTGGCAGTAGTACCCGCCCCTGACCGATCTCGGATCCTGGGCGACACGGTTCTTGTTTTTGCTCGATGCCGGTGGGAGCTTTGATCTCCATGGACCCGGTTGGATATATCAGCGGCCGCCCAGGTACTGGCGTCAACGGTTCGCGCGCTAATTGGGCAGATTCAGTGGAGGCGCAGGACACGAGCCCAAGAAATACAAAGCTAAAAACATAATGTTTTGCCTGATTCATATAAGTGCCCCCATGTGCAATAGGTCCATGTCGACATGAATCACCGAAGGGCTGGTCAACAAAATCAACCGACCTTAGTTACTATGTAGTCAAAATAGTCCCCATCAACAATGGGAATGCGACTTTACGGCAGTGAGCTTATCCTCGGCTCACTACCGCGCGCAGATTTTCTTCAAGAGCCAACCAAGCATCGCGCAGGTCAGCGGCTAAGCCCAGCTCATCCAAGACTTCGACCAGTAACACCTGCCGGCGCATAAAATGCGGGCGACGGATATTAAGATTCGCGTGCGCACCAGCGAGCGGCTTACCTCGGTAGCGGCGCGGGCCACCGAGCATAGCCGTAGCAAAATCTATCTGCTGCTCAGTGATGTGCAAACGGTCCTTTTCAAAAAAGAAATGACCGATAATTCCATCGACAAAAGCCCGCTCGTAGAAAACAGTCAGCGACTGCCTAATAAAATCCGCGCCGATTTGGTCATATAAAGTGGGTGCTTGATGCGTCAAAAGACCTCACCTACTGTTATGCCTTCTTCGTCCAGGACATACACCAGCCAGCACTAGCAACCATACCTGCAGGCAACATCAGACACTTGCCTACTTCTTGACCTTTAACTTCGCCAGCTTTGGTGTAGAACTGACAATTCTTGCAGTTTTGATCTTTAGCAGCGACGCCCATTTTATCGACGCGAGCAGCCTTCGTACCATCGGCCACGTACTTCAGCGCTTTCGCAGTGGCGTCAGTGTCTGGAACAAGCTTTAGCTCTGGAGCGGCTGGTGGAGCACCAGCAAAAGCCTTAACTGCGTTCGCGGCGACCAGAGTAACAGGTAACGCGATCGCTAGAGTTTGCAGAGCTTGACGGCGGTTCAGCTTTTCAGAGCTTGGTTTATCAGCCATGATAACACTCCCTTTTTCCTCAGAGTCTTTAAGTGCCTGTAAGTTACGGCAAGACGGCAGGGTACGCAAGAGCGCACCCTGGTATCTTATCACTCTTTAAGATCGGCGTTACCAGGCTGAATCCTTAGTCAGCAGACTCACCCGCAGCCTCTGCTGCGGCCGCGTCACGCTCCCGAACATCGCTCTTAGGACGGAAAATAAGGCGAATTGGCACTTCCGAAAAACCTAAATCACGGCGGAAACGATTAGTCATATAGCGGATGTACGCTTCCTGAATCTCGTTAGCGACGTTACAGAAGACCACAATCGTCGGCGGCGTGACCGCCACCTGGGTGGCAAAGTAAAACTTCACCCGCTTCGACTTCGAGCGAATCAGTGCCGGAGTGTGCTCCTGCGTGATGGCCCGAAGGGTTTGGTTAACCTGATGAGTGTCTACACGCTTACGTGAGGCAGCCGCTAAGCGCTCAGCCAAGCTCATCAATTGATGAACTCTCTGATTGGTTAAAGCAGAAACGAACGATACTGGTGCATAAGATAGGGTCTTCAGTTCGCGATGAATCGCCTCTGTATATTCCTTTGGGGTATTCGTTTCTTTGTTCGGAAATATATCCCATTTGTTTACCACAATGCCAACCGGCTTGCCGCGTTCTGCAGCTAAATCGGCCAACCGCGCATCCTGCTCGGTAAGTCCCTGCTCTGCATCTAAAATCAGCAGAACGACATCGGCGCGATCAATCGCACGCAGACTCCGCATCACGCTTAAACTTTCCAGACGCTCGCTAATTTTTGACTTACGGCGAATACCGGCAGTATCGACTAGCACATAAGGCTTACCGTTATAGACTAGCGGAGTATCCAGCGAATCCCGAGTTGTACCCGGAATCTCACTAACCAGGGCGCGCTCTTCGCCAATCATTCGATTTAGGATCGAGGATTTACCTGCATTTGGGCGACCAACGATAGCAATCCGAATGGCATCCGTCGGTATTTTAAGCGACTGTACACTGGGTAATTGCGCCAAATCTTCGGCTAAGCGCTCCTTGAGATCGATAACACCGCGATTATGAGCGGCACTGACCTTGATTAAGTCGTCGACGCCGAGTTCGAAGAACTCCCACATCACCAGACTTTGCTCAGTGCCATCGACCTTATTGACCGCGACAATATGCGGCTTAGATATCTCTTCTAGATAACGCTTAAGCTGCCTATCATGCGGCGTCATGCCACTCTTACCGTCGAGCAGCAAGAGGACCATATCTGACTCCTCGATGGCGGCTTCCGTCTGACGCCATACTATGTTCTCAGCAAATGGCTGGAACTTGAAGTCATCTGTCTCGAAACCACCGGTATCGATAATCATGAAGCCTTGAGTTTTTTCTTGATCAAGCCAAGCGTGACCGTATAAGCGGTCGCGCGTCACCCCCGGCCGGTCGTCAACAATAGCGTTGTCGCTGGCAGTGAGACGGTTAAATAATGTGGACTTACCGACGTTGGGCCGACCAACAATGGCGACGATGCCGCTGATCATACTTGCCCCTCCTTAGTTGCTTGCGCGAAAATCGTGATGGCTAACCGTGCGGCTTCTTGCGAGGCGCGCTTCTTACTTGCACCACTACCGCGACCGAGCTCACGCCCAGACACAACGCAGCGCACTTCAAAAACTTTGGCGTGGTCGGGACCCGACTCGCCAGACACTTCATATAAGGGTGTCTGTTTGTTATGAGCCTGGGTCAGCTCCTGCAGCTGCGTCTTATAATCAGACCGCACGTAATGCTTCAGGTCGCCCTGTAGATGCTCATGAAAAATGCGACCCACCACTGCATCTGCAGCTGCGAATCCGCCATCGACGAACACAGCACCGATCAAAGCCTCAAGTGCATCCGCAAGTAGCGAGTCGCGATCGCGCCCCCCTGTCTGGGCTGCGCCCTTACCCATAATCAGGAACTTGCCCAAATTTAAACGGCGTGCCTGTTCTGCTAAACTTTCTTCATTTACTAGAGTTGCACGCAACCTGGACAAATCACCCTCAGCCAGGCTGTCGCCGCATTCCATAAGGCGCTGACTGATAGCCAACCCTAGGACTGCATCGCCAAGAAATTCGAGGCGTTCATTCCACGGTAGATCAAGACCTTTGCTAACTCCCGAACTAGCACCTTGATGCGCGGTGCCAGCGGCAGTCTGCGCGCCAAGTTCCATCAGTGCCGAGCGATGCGTCAACGCTTCGTACAACAGGGTCAGGTCGGCAAAATGGTGGCCGACCCGTTCCTGTAGCACGTCAAGTCGCGTGAAGATCGGCTGATGCTGTGCCCAAAGGCGATGATAGTCGCCCTGCCGCGTCGGTCGCGACCACGCCGGCCGCTTCTGCTGTGTTATTTGCGATGAATCCACCACCTACCACCCTTTCGTTGTCATAGAATACTGCCGCCTGTCCTGGTGTGACCCAGCGGGCTTTTTCCGCTAAGAGCACCTGGTAGCGACCTGGTTTATTTGTATCGGGCACCACACGACATGCCACCTGCTTAGCACGGTAGCGCACCATCACACTCAGGGTACGGTCGGCAGTGATATCGGCAACGGGCACTAACCAATTCACTAGATCTACGGCGAAACCCGACACCTTCAGATTCTCAAGGTCGTCGACCATCACACGGTTAGTCGTAGCATCGATCGACGCCACATACTTAGGCTCCGGACCGAGTGCTCCAAGACCTTTACGCTGACCAACGGTGAACAGGTGGATGCCTTCATGATGGCCGAGCACCACGCCAGCGCGATCGACTATCTCACCACTGCGGCCGCGGGTGACTTCCGGATAATGTTTTTCTAGAAAGTCCGTGTAACGGCCACCGGTGACAAAGCAGATCTCTTGGCTCTCGTGCTTTTCTGCGGTGTGAAGTCCCATGCCTGCTGCAATCGCACGCACCTGTGTCTTCGTCAAATCGCCAAGCGGAAACATAGCGCGCTTAAGATTTTCGGGGCGCATGTCAAAGAGGAAATAGCTTTGATCTTTGCCTGGATCACGGCCGGTGTAGAGCTCACTTGGCCGACCATCCGTGTGATGAGTCACGCGTGCATAATGGCCTGTTGCGACCCATTCAGCACCCAGTGCCCGCGCACGATCCACCAAGTGATCAAATTTCAGTTTACTGTTGCACATGACACATGGATTGGGCGTACGTCCCGCGCCATATTCAGAGGCGAAGTAATCAACGACGCCCTTTTTAAACTCGCGTTCGTAATTAACTACATAATGCGGCACACCCAAACGGTGAGCCGACATGCGTGCATCATGCACGTCTGTCAGTGAGCAGCAGCTATCGAAACGCTCCTCACCGTCACCTGCGTGATTCCAAAGCTGCATGGTGATACCAATGACTTCGTAGCCTTGCTCTACTAACAATGCTGCCGCAACGCAGGAATCAACCCCACCTGACATTGCTGCTACTACACGAGTCTTGGCCATACTGCGAAACCCTCCCCCAACCAACTAAGCTAGCGAGGGCCGCAGTATACCTATTTATTAATAAAAGACCAGTTTTATATTACTTTTTAACACTAAGCATGTCTCAAAATGCCTCGCGGCCAGCCGGCCCTGGTCTCCCTAGGCGGCTGGCCGGCGATCATCAAGCCTCTGTTTTAAGAAGCTATCTTGTGGACTCCGTGGAGGACATTTAATGCCTCCACTTCCAATGCATCGGGGACCATAAGGCCCACTCCGATCATCGGAGACAGTGCGGGTGCGACGCTCTCAAGAGGGTCTACGATCAGCTTTGCATCGATGCCTTGTTCCTTCAGAAGCCGCATTTTTTCCCTTGCTTGTTCGACGGTTGCACATATTTCGATGCATTTCATAAATACCCCCGCGAAAGTTTAAGCCCGAGCGTGTTTCTCTGCTCTAACCCACGCGCTACAAGAGATGTTTCGGCAGGTCGCAGCCAGACTTTAGGGGAAAATGCAGGAAATTATCGCAGGGCCAATAATCCTGTTCATTTTAGATAGTTAGTAGCTGGCCCTAACCAAGCCGAAAACTACTTAAGAATAATTGCTGTCCCCAACCGCCCGTGCTATCCCGAACTCAGGCAGCAAGTTGGTAATTTTCAATGATTTATTGAAAACAAAATCAGGGAGTTGTTTAAAATGAAAATCTCAACACGCGGACTATTAGCAGGTCTATGTCTAGTTTTTTCCAGCCATGGCTTCGCCGCCGACAGCATCTACAACCAAGGCTATAACTATGGGTACGATGCCGGCGTCAAATACTGCAAGAACGTTACTAGAGGAGATCGCCCCCCTACTCCAAGTGATCAGTTTATGCAGGGGTGTAAGAATGGATTTCTGGACGCAATTAATAGCAATCAAACCTGCGTAAACCGCTTAACGTCATCCGGACTTTGGGGCGACATGATGAACACCAGAAGCGCAACTTGTTCTTAATTTTAAGGTGGGGGTCGCAAAGAATTCGGCTCTTGCCTGAAATGCTTGGGAGAATATTTATGAATGCAAACATAATACCTCGCTTACAAACACGACCTACTCAACTGCGACTAGCTGGGTCATTGCTTTTGCTAGTCGCTGGCTTGCACGCCCCTATAAGTGCCGCGCGCGAATGTCGGGCGGAGTGGTGGCCTAAGAGATGGCATAACGATGCCTGGGGATGCGTGTACCTCTATAACAACGGCGGCGTGATCAGCGGACGGTACACCACCTTTCACAACGTCACAGGCACCTTTACCAATGGCAACTTCGTCACCAGCGATGACTGCGTCGTAAGGGGAAGTTGGAAGGAGAGTACGGGAAAGAGCGGCAGTTTTGAATGGACCATGGAGGATGAAAATTTCTTTCAAGGAAACTATACGCACTCTACTGATAGTGAGAGCCATCCTTTTGGCAACACCAAACCAATCGGCCCGAGCCCATGTCCTGAATATTAGGACCCTAACATCAAACTAGGTCAACGGAGACACTGAAACAGATCAACGTCAAAATCAGAAACCCACCCAAGATCTCGGCGCAGCGATGCGACCGAGATCCGGTTCTTCACCTAAAGAGAGTCTACCATGCTCAATTTTGTGCAAGCCCATCGTGCAACAGCCAAAGCCCGATCTTTGTTCATGTTGCTTTGTATCTCAGCGTCCGGCGTGTCTGCGCCACTCGCTATGGCTACGCCATCGGCAACTAATCCAGATCGACCAAAGTGTGACTTTATCGGCACAGACCAAGAAGGCTGGTATTGGCGCGATTCAAAAGACCTGCTCCAGCTTGGTCCCTGTTCCGGATTCGCAGCGCCCTCGTGCGACGCCATCGGCACGCGTTCGGAGGGATGGTATTCGGAGGGGTGGATCTCGCGCATCGGTGTGAAGAATCTGGTGATTTGGGACAACCGGTGTCACCGAGACGTCGGCTTAAGTTTACACGGGGAAAGCTGCGGCGAAGGACCAGGTTACCAGTGTGTGGAGAGGTTGCGTTGCGTCAATAATGTTTGCATAACCCCACCTCCAATAGACCCGCTCGTATTAAAGCGCCAGGCCGCCGACCAGACCTTTGATGTGCAGCCTGGTCAAAAAATTATACTGCAACTTGATCGTGGCCCAGTCCATCCTTGTTACGGGGGCAACTGGCTAGAAGATGCTCTTACTTATGATGCTACGCACCTCACCTACCTGAGTCATGAAGTTGTTGCCAATCCTGAATGCCCCGCAGGCCTAATGGGCTGCCATCATGAGATGGATCAATTTACCTTCAGAGTCGATGGAAAGTTCAGCGAGACACAACTTTTGGCGGCGATGAAAGCAGCACCGCAGTGGTGCGCCAATGCTGGAAATCCGACTGCAGTTTTTGTAGTAACATTCAAACTACTTGGAGATCGCAGCTAAGATTACTGCAGACAGAGTTTTATCATCGAAAATATCTCCGTGCGCCAGTATGCCTCTCCTTGGGTACTTACGTATGGAATTTTGCGCGACTGCGATCGGGCCGGAGTGCAAGAACGGCGAGTCTGTTTCGTAAAGATTCAACCAAGTACTGACCCGCTGTGCCACGTTGGCAAGCTCTGCGGCGGTAAAATCCTTTGGCGCCTCAATACAACCAGGCGTTGGCCTGCTTAACAAGGAGCTCAGAAATTGCCGAGGCAGACAATTTCTACTGCTGATGGGATCGACAGCGATCAATGCTCGAACCTTAGCCGTAGCGGGAAGCGCTAGAGCCAGCTTCATCCCAGCCCAGGCACCATAGGAGTGACCAACTATGTAGACTTCAGGTGCAGTCACACTGTTTACCAGTTTAGTGAGCGCTGCGATCATTTCCGGAAGAGCACTTTGCCTCACCACACCTGGGTTGGCTGAAAGCTTGTAGACAAGTGTCGAAGGCTCAGCGGAGTAGCAAGCCAACAACGTCTTAGGTTCCGGACGACCACTACCGATAGCTGCAGCTTTTGCTTCTTTAAGTAGCAATGCTGCTCGACTTAGATCGATAGACTTGAATCCCTGCAATGGGTCCTTACAACTAGCGTAGCCACCCAGAAAGGCGAATACTGGCGTGGTAATGGCCCGGGTACCGAGGGTGGGCACGCCAAGCGTAGGAACCCCCAGCTTAGACTCCCCTAGAGTTTGGAGGCTGTGGTCTGGCGTGACACCTATTGACCCTAGTTGCTCACCAGATTGCCGACT
>JAPLFY010000081.1 GCA_026390435.1 Pseudomonadota bacterium | reverse complement strand
GTCGGGATCGGAACGACAACCCCACAAGCAGCTGTTGATGTTGCTGGGAGCATTGTTCTTTCTGACGGCAATGCGTTTGCCATCAACAAATATTGGTCCAGCGGATGGAAGTACAAGGCCAACGGCTGGGGCGGTCACATGCAGTACTTTGGCACGGGTGGATTTGGACTTTTTGTCAACCCCCAGAACTCCTCCGGTACGGGTGCCGCGGTGACGGATATCCAGGCATTGATGGTCACCCCCACCGGCAACGTCGGGATTGGCATAACCACCCCAGGCCAACTTCTATCTGTCTATGGCAGCATTACGAACGGCTTTATGCAAGGAATTTACAACACTGGTGGAAGCACCACGTCCGACGGGCTTGCGATCTCGGCCGGCAGCAATTCAACGGCGGGCGCGGTCATGGTATACCTCATACGCCCGGATGGGACGGCGATCGGCTCGATCACACAAAACTCAGCCACAACCGTTGCCTACAACACCACCTCGGACCGGCGAATCAAGGAGAACATAGCCGATAGCGCCTCGGGTCTCGATCTGCTGACGAAGATCAAAGTCCGCGACTACAACTACATCGCCGATCCCGATAAACAGACTCAGCAGGGGTTTATCGCCCAAGAGCTCTATGACATCTACCCGCAGGCGGTCACCGTCGGCGGCGAGGATCCCAAGACTCATCCGTGGCAAGTGGACTATGGCAAGCTCACGCCGCTGCTGGTGAAGTCCGTGCAGGACCTCCAGTCCGAGAACGATCAGCTCAAAGCCCGCGCTGATAAGGCAGAGGCCGACATCCGTGCCAAGGACGCAGCCATCGCGCAGCTCAAAGCCGAATCCGCGAACCTCAAAGCTGCCCTATGCGCCAAATTTTCCGATTTGCCGATTTGTGCCTCTAATTTGGCCGAGTAATCGCATGGTTAAGTAGGGAGATGCGAAATTGGTCACCATCATTGAGCAAAATGGCGTTTTTGACCCTATTTTGGCTCGGTTTTGAGGGGGGGACATGCCAATTTGGTCACCAAAAACACCACCACTCGACCATCTGGACGGTCGGCAGGGCATTTTTTGGTGACCGTTTTGATGCCTCCCCCCCTCCTTTTGGGCCTGAAATTGACCCCTGGCAGTCGTTTTGATGACCTTTTTGACATCTCCCCCTCCTCCGCGGCGAGCATCCAAGCTAGCCAGCTCGGTTGAAGTTCGGGCCGGGATGATGAGATTTGTGATAATGTTTTATTCGATGGCGACCGAGACGTGCGACTAATCAAATACTAGACTAGGTGCCACTGAGGTGGCTGATGATCTTGATCGTCCCTGGCTGTCGGGCGTTTATACTATCGCTAGGAATGTTAGTTGCCACGCTGCGGGCCCCCATGGGGTGGACGCTGGTCGGAGGATAGATGCTACGGCAAAAGGTCTATATTGAAACCACGGTGATCAGCTACCTGACCGGGCGAGTCAGCTCCAGCCTGTCAGTAGCATCGCACCAACAGACCACTCAGCGGTGGTGGGATCTGCACCGTGCCAGCTATGATCTCTTTATTTCCCCACTCGTAGTTGATGAAATTCGCGCTGGTGATCCAGTCGCAGCAGCGGCACGGGAGCAAGCGATAGCCGGTATTGCCGTTTTGGCAACGACAGAGGATGCCTTTCGGTTGGCGCAACTGTTCCTCGCAAAAGGCTCGATGCCAAAGAAGGCCAGCGACGACGCACTCCATGTTGCCTTGGCGGCGGTGTACGGTATTGACTACCTCTTGACCTGGAACTGCACACACATCGCCAATGCCTCCATCAGACGAATAGTAGAACGGCTAATCTTCGAAGCGGGCTATTCATGCCCGACCATATGTACACCAGAGGAGCTGTTAGGAGGCGAATATGACGAGTAAGCAAAAAATGAGCGATGAAGACCCTGTGTCCGAGGTGCGACGCATTCGCGACGCCCATGCCAAGAAGTTTAATTATGATCTGCGAGCAATCTTTGAGGATTTCCGACGCTTCGAGAAGGAGCAAAACCTAAAGACCGTTACGCTTCCCATCAAACGGATCGGACAGACCGGTTCATAGCCGCCGCACCGGCCGCCGTCTCCGGTGCTCACATAAATTGACCCACCCACGCTCAGAAAAACTGACCCAGGCGGCTTGGGTCCGCAGGCCAATCTCAGGGTGGGGATATCTTTCTTTTCGTCTCAAAGGATCGAAAGTCTCTCAAGGCGATCGTGTGGGATGGGTCTGGACTCTGCCTTTTTCACAAGCGGTTGAACCGTGGGCGAGTGATGAGCTTTTCGCATCTCTCCAAAGAGAATGAGATTACCGCTCAGGATTTTACATTGATCATCGGTGGCGCGAAAGTGACCTTGAATATCAGTCTTAAATCTAATTAAAC
>JAPLFY010000121.1 GCA_026390435.1 Pseudomonadota bacterium | reverse complement strand
GGCGCACCTCTATCTATCGTGAGGAAATATATTGAGGCGCAGAAAACACCGCCATGAACTCGCTAACGCTTCGCGCTAGCTCGGGCTGGTGCCTGATATCCCCGCCATGAATGGCAGGGTTTTACGGCACCAAAGATAAATCAGCGGAAAAAGTCGCGCCTCCCGAGCGCGACCTGCGAGCAAGTTGGCGCCCCCGTGCTTGAGCTTGCGCGCGCTCGATCCGGTCAGCAGAAAGCGAATCTGCGCCTTCGTCATGAGTCGCTGCACTTCATCCAACAGATTAGGAAGCTTCTGGATTTCATCGATAACGACCAATCGCTTCGGATCGATAATCATGTCGGCAAGCGCGCTGGGATTGCGCAGCAGCGATGAGAACGTTTTGGCGTGAAGGAGGTCTATAACCTGTGCCTCGGGCAACGTCTGCTCGATAAGCGTCGACTTGCCAGTAGCCCTGGCACCAAACAAGAAGTGTGAGCGTTTCTCTAATAACTTCGGTAGGTTGAGTAAACGCGTGTACATAGAAATCCGCAGCTTTGATGCTGATTTTGATGAAAATCCATAACTATTATATGGATTTTCTGGGTCTGATACTAGTCCTAAACAACCAAGAATTGGTTCTGTTTGGTCACGTATGTCTCCGGTTCATATGCCCGAAGCCCGCACTCTTTACCGCCAGTGCGTCCCTTAGCGCGCAATCCCATGCGTTAAAGTCCCGCGGTAATGTACGCAGGGCAAGACCGCCGTCTTTGGCATCAGCAGGGTGCCGGGCGATAGCACTGCATTGCAGCCCGTTTGCGATTCGTCGCCCATGATGGCGCTAAACTTGTGCAAACCAGTGCTAAGCCAGGCTCCGGTTTTAGGATGCATGACCTTGATGACGCTACGGCGCAACGGTAAATTGGCAAGTTTTGTTCCTGCACCAAGGTTAGTGTCGCGACCGAGGATGCTGTCACCGACGTAGGCAAAATGTCCTGCTTTTGCGTGATCGAAGAATATCGACCCTTTGACTTCGGTGGTGTGCCCAACCACTGCTTTTGGTCCGATATACACCTGACCACGGATATAGGCTCCGTGGCGTATTTCCGCACCGGGGCCGATATAACAGGGGCCCTGGACATAGGCCGTTGGCTCAATAGTGGCACCCTCTGCCACGTAGACACGACCTTGCACGTATGCGCCCGTCGCCACGCTTCCAAGCACGAGCGGCTGATCGCCTACACCCAATTCATCTAACAAGGTCTCAACCCAGGGTCCCAGCGCTTTACCAACGTATGCAAATGGATTGGTCTCGATAAAACGAGAGCCATGCAAACAAGCCGCTAAATCAACAAAGTTTCCGAGGGTTAGTTGGTCCGTCATGGTCTACCTGTGGTCAACGTTGGGAAGTTTTTGCCTAAAGCGGCGGCAGAAATTGCCGAAGTAAAAGTTAGAGTCTGGTTCGACATATGTTTGCTGCCACGCTAGGTGTCTTTCCGCAATCTATAACATGCGGGTGACTTGAGGCCATCATTTGAGGAAGGGCGATGCATGTTCGACGCAAATCAGTTTAAGCGTTCCGTCAAGGAGTGGATGCGCGCTCATCCCGAGGGGTCTGAAGCAGACCTAGCCGATTATTGTGAGGAGCTGATACCGCCAGCTCAGTATGCCGCTCACCAGTGGTTAGTGGACCATACGGTTAGCTGGTATCGCTACGTGCTAGCTCAGCGTCGCCGTGAAACAAATGCCGATGGCTACGATGAGGACGAATCTACGGTCTAAGCCGCATTCAAGCTTTGATATGCGTCTGTGTCAAAACTTTGATGCGCTCAAACTCATTCTCATCGATGAGATCCAGAGCGTCCATATCTTCGAATCCCAAATCATTGAGCCAATCGACTTTATGCATTTCTGGTAAGGGTGAGGCGACTTCGATGCCCTCGTCCGTTTCGTAGAATTCAAATGCCTCAAGAATCACGCCGGCTCGTGACATCCGGTAATAGTGATAACCGTCGCCATTGACGACAGCACCATCGCGGGAGTCGCCGGTCCAGTACTCTCTAGCGAAAATCGTATCTTGCGTGCTTTCCATGATCCACCTCTCAGTAACCGCGATAGCAAATCACCACAGCAGGTCACAAAATATCCATCGGCGGAATGGCAGCCGGCGTTTAATGATAATTGTTATTTTAAAAGTTAAGTCAAATATATCGAGTTGTTAGTACAGCCACTTGCCAAATCTATCAAAACGGAACACGGGCAGCGTCGACTCTCTGGGGGTGTAAACGCTCCAGATCACGAAAAGCGCTTTGCCCCTTACATATTCCAGTGGGACCTGTCCCCAAACCCTCGAGTCCGTCGAGTTGTCGCGGTTGTCACCGATGCAGAACACGGAGTCGGCAGGTACCTTGTACGGCGCCATGCCCGGAGCAGGCCAGTTGCTATGATTAAAATGACGAGCGCTTGGGATATTCTGCATCACATAGTGATCGAGGCCAAAGAGACTTTCCTGGTAGAGCAGCTTGATGTCCTTTTGATCATCAATGTCCTTCAGCACGTCACGTTCCGAAAGGACGTCGCTCCGTTGCTGCGGCTGATTGTTCACGTACAAGATGTCATCGACTAGCCGAATCTCATCACCCGCGACCGCCACGACGCGCTTAACATAGTCAACATCAGGATCCCGCGGGTATTTAAAGACGATGATGTCGCCGCGTTTAGGCGTGCCCCAGTTGCCGACGGTGACATCGGTGAATGGGACCTTGAGATTATAAGCCAACTTGAAGGCTAGCAGGCGGTCGCCAACTTTAATCGTCGGCTCCATCGACGCAGTCGGCACATGATAGGGCGAGGCAATCGACCAGCGCAGGGCCAGGATCACCACAAGAAGCACACCTAAGCTGCGCAGGTTGTCGAAACTAAAGAAGCCCGGCTTCGCCTCTATAGCCTTGCTGCCGCTGGTTACTGGGCTGGTGGCCTTAGCGTTTTTATTATCTGTCGTCGTAATGGACATTGGACGGTGCTGCTCCACTGGCTTAATTCAAGAATCAAATTGATATACCAGGGTTAGCATGAAGTCATCCGGGAAATCAGTGAGTAAACCATTGTGCTTAGCTCAAGCTGACACCGTATCCCTCCGAAGAGTCAGTAGAGAAGGGGGACTTTAATCATGCGCTCGAGCTTTTTCTCGGTGCTGTTGTTTGCTGGTATTTGGGTAGGGTGGGGGAGATCCTCAACCGCCGAAGCCTATACAGCAAATAAAGTGTGGTTTGAGTTTTTGCCAACCGGCAAGTACCGAGTCCACGTAAGTTACACTATTCCTGAATTAAAGGAATTTCGTGAGTCTTATGTGGAATTCCGCAAAAAAACCGAGGCTGAAGCCTACTACTGGGATTTGCTGCGCGGCGCGGATTTTTATCTGCCGTTGGCCACCGACCGCCGCTCCCTAAATCCCCCGATGAAGCCGGAGCCTTGGTAAGGCTCCCCGAATCACGCAAGCACTTACAAGCGTGCGGCCGTGCCCAATGCGATATCCGAAACGGTCGCACCAACCCGGCTGATGACATCACTCGCCAGGGTGGCTGCAATTTGGCCAGAAGCCGCCAGGGTGCGACCAGAGGTAAAGCCATACAGGAAGCCTGCTGCGAACATGTCCCCTGCAGCTGTCGTGTCGACAACCTGCGTCGGCACTGGGGCGATGCGGAACTGTTCGTGGCCTTTTTGAATCAGAGCACCATCGGCACCGAGTTTGACTACGGCAATGGCACCAGTTGCGGCGATTCGTACCGCAGCATCTTCAGCTGTGGTGCCGTACAGCATTTTGGCTTCTTCACGATTGGCGAAGACGATGTCGGCGTCGTCGGCAATGACTTTCAGAAAGGCCTCACGGCTGCGATCGACCGCGAACGGATCGGCAACGTCAAAAGAGACCAGCGTGCCGTGCGACTTTGCGGTATCTACGGCCTGACGAATCGCCCGTTTTTGTTCATCGGTATCCCACTGGTAACCGCAGAAGTGGAGCAGTTTCGCCTTTTCGATCTCGGCGTGGGGCACTTCCGCGTGACCATAGAGGCGACTGGCGCCTAAGTGAGTATTCATCGTCCGCTCACCATCCGGAGTGATCAAGATGACGCAAGATCCGGTGGGTTCCGTACTTTTGCCGAGCTTGGCGGTGATGCCCAGTTGATGCATGCGCGCTACGATCCGATCGCCATAGATATCGGAACCAACCATGCCGGCAAAGGCTGTGCGTTTTTCTAGCTGCGCCAGAGTTCTGATCGCATTCATCGCCGATCCACCGAGTTCGACCGCGTGCGGTTTATTGGCAAAGTGACGTAACACTTCCGCCTGACGGTCACCGTCGACAAGGTGCATCACACCTTTGCGCAGACCGAGCTTGACCAGGTCGTCTTCCTCGACGTTGATGAGAATGTCCACGAGGGCGTTACAGATGCCGACGACGTCTAGGTTTTTCATGGCGCGCTCCTAACAGGGTGGGGACCGGATGGCACAAGCGCTCTGCATAGTCCCCAGCCAACGATTGTAAGAGGCGGCACTGTAACTGGAATTGATTAGATTGTCATCGTGCGAGTTGGCGTCCTCTAGCGACTCTGGTCAACTAGCGACGGGCATTGGCGCAGGCACGATTTGGCTCTGTTGGGGCTGCCGATTGAATACCAAGATTACGCCCTCACCTTTTTGAGGTGGTGCGGAAAAAGGGTAATAAAGTCCGATGATTTCGATTCGATCTGCCGCCTTGTGGTTGATGATATTGATCGGCAATTGATGTTGCCGTAAATCATCTACGATCGTGGCAAGTTCAAGGTCATGACCAGGCTTTACTTGGCAATCAGCCGAGACCATGACGAGCATACCGTCGGAGCCGAAAGTGACCTCGTTGACCTCCACTTGCAGACTCGGCAGACGGGTTTGCAAATGATGACTGAAAACCTCAACCAGGCGTCGGCCCTCGCCGCTCAGACAGAGGCCGCGAGTAAACGCGATACTAGCCTCGCTCAGCCGGCTTTTCGACTGCGCCTGCCAGGTGTGGGTTGCGTGGCCCCAGCCGAGTAATGCTCCGGCGTCGAACATCGGTGGCCAAAGCACTAGCTGTGCCATGCTTCGTCTAATCACCGGCGACTCAAAAAATGTATTAAGCGAACATTCAGCGTAGGTCTCGCTCAGCAGATCGGTCGAAGGAGGGGTGGCGGCTGGGGTGTTTTTTGTCGCTTCTGGCTTCAGCGTGAACACGCGGCAGAGAAGCTGTAACTGCTGCAGTTCCGAGTCAGTCAGAACGACCGTGTGATCATGAATGATAATGTTCTGAGTGCGTGGCTTCGGCACTGTCTGCAGATATTTTAATACGTCTTCGTAGGCGTGGAAAATTTGTGAGGTGCCACCAAGTGGAGCGACAAAATTGCGCAGACGTCTCAGGCTGACGTCCTTCGAGGTCGTCAGTAGCTTGATGTCAACAATGGGAGTCTGCGCTTTCAAAGTTCGCGGGGCCTCCGAGCCGAGTCCAATGTCCTTCGTCTATGGTTTCGGTAAATTGGTAAAAAAGCTTAGTCCTTGAGGGCTTGCGGCAAATCGGAGGGGGTAACGCGTGATCCCTAACTAGCCGGTGAGACTTCGTTTAGGGGGGATTTTTGATCATTTTTAAAAAGCCCTCGCCATAAGCCCACGCCGAATAAAGTGACAGCAATAGGCCGACCCACAGGCCGATCATGCCGATCTCCCGCAGTGGCAAATCGAACATGCGCTTATTAATCAGCAGGCAGAAGATGGCACCGAGTAGGACCACTGTCTTCAGTTTGCCAAAGTCGCTGACCTCGATGGTCACTTGCTTTTCTAGCGCCATGAGGCGGACCCCGTTGACACCGATGTCGCGGCAAATCAGTAGGCCAGCAAGTAATGCCGGTACTGCGCCTGAGTTGGCAAGCAGCACTAGCGTCGAGGCGACCAGCATCTTGTCGGCAATGGGGTCGAGTAGGGCACCTAGGGGCGTGACATTGCCATATTTTCGCGCTAAGTAGCCATCAAGTAGGTCAGTGACCGCGGCCAGTGCGAATAATATGGCACAGGGTACGTGTAAGGCTTCGGTTAGAGGGTACCCAACCAGCAGTACTGGAATGGCCAGTATCCGAGCGATGGTGAGCTTGTTGGGCAGATTTTTCAGCCACTGCCCTGTTGCGGAAAGAGTCGACATGCGCACTTCCTTTAGGCTAGTCACGCCAGTCACCTGGGTACGGAATTCAGTGGTACACCCGGCTAGATTAACGTTCCTTCATTTAGGCTGCGAAGCCGCACCTTGTCAACAGGGCGCGCTAGCATTACCGGCGAAAGGGCTCTTGTGAGGCAAAACATCGAAAATCTAATCATCGGCTCCGGTATCGCTGGCCTTTCGCTCGCACTTAAGTTGGCGAAGCAGCAAAAAGTGTTGGTGATTGCCAAGGGCGGACTCACCGACAGCAACACTTGGTGGGCGCAGGGCGGCATCGCTGGAGTTCTCGATGAAGGGGACTCTTTTGACCGGCACATCGAGGACACGATGGTTGCTGGAGCAGGTCTTTGTCGGCGCGACGTGGTCGAGATGGTCGTCACCGCTGGGCCGCGGCTAATTGGGGAATTAGCCGGGCTAGGTGTGCCGTTTTCAGCGGAAGATTCGGCATCGGGCCACTTTCATCTGACGCAAGAAGGCGGACACTCGCACCGCCGCGTGATTCATGTCGATGATTTCACCGGACAGGGGGTGCTGAGGACTCTGATCGCACGGGCCCGTGCCGAGCCTAATATCACCATCATTGAACACGTTATGGCTGTAGATTTGCTGACGACTGATAAATATGCCCCAGACTTCGCGCAAAATCGCTGTATCGGTGCCTATGTGCTCGACCGTCAGACCCAGCAAATCAGCACCGTGCGTAGCCGCAACACCTTTCTCTGCACGGGTGGTCACGGAAAGGTATATCTCTATACATCCAATCCAGATATTGCGACTGGCGATGGTTTGGCAATGGGCTGGCGGGCCGGTTGCCGAGTGGCTAATCTTGAATTCATGCAGTTCCATCCGACCTGTCTTTACCATCCGCAGGCGAAAAACTTTCTCATTTCAGAGGCGGTACGGGGCGAGGGCGGCAAGCTGAAGGATCGGCGTGGCGTAGAATTTATGCGCGCTTATCATCCCCTGGCGGAACTGGCTCCGCGCGACATTGTTGCTCGTGCCATTGATAGTGAGCTGAAGAAAACCGGCGAAACCAATGTGTTTCTAGATGTGCGGCACCTTGGTGAAGCATTCATCGTTAAGCACTTCCCTAATATCTATGCGACTTGCAAGAAGTTCGGCATCGACATGGTCACCGACATGATTCCCGTGGTGCCCGCCGCACACTATAGTTGTGGTGGCATTGTTACGGATAGTCATGGCCGCACCGGTATTGCCGGGTTGTATGCGCTTGGTGAGACAGCATGCACAGGATTGCACGGAGCCAATCGCTTGGCCTCCAATAGCCTGCTCGAGGCGCTGGTGTTTGCCGATCGAGCTGCGGAAGACGTGCTAACACAGGCGACAGCAGTCAGCGAGGACTGCGCGACCCTGCCAGTTCCCGAGTGGAGCACTCAGGGTGACGCTCCTGCCGATGAAGTGGTCGTGCTGTCCCACATCTGGGACGAAATCAGACGATTGATGTGGCACTACGTAGGCATCGTTCGTAGCGACAAGCGTCTCAAGAGAGCCCTAAGTCGGATTACGGCACTGCGGGAAGAGCTGGATACCTACTACTGGGACTACCAAGTCAATGATGCACTGCTAGAGGTGAGGAATTTGGCTTTGGTCGCGGCTCTGACAATCAGATGTGCGATGGCGCGCAAGGAGTCTAGAGGGATTCACTTCAATCTGGATTATCCGGTCGCCAGCGAAAGCAAGGGGCGGAAGGATACCGTGATCAGATAGCCATATTTACCCTTTCGTGATGCCTCGGATGCGGTCATCATAGAGTAGGGGGGCACTGATGGTGAGTTTTTGGCGCAGTTTAAGGCGAACGAGGCAACAGTCTTATAAGTTGGCGCGCCTAGTTGATACGCGGCGGCATGAGTCCTGTGACAAGGGCGGCATTCATATTGTTTGCGATATCGATAAAACCTATCTAGAGACCGAGTTTGAGAGTGTCCTCCGGATGGCTCGCATCGCCTTTGAGGCTGCAGCCGACAAGGTTACAGTGGCTGGTGCATCTGAAGTTTTAGAACTTGCGCGCTGGGGTGATCTAGCGGCGCCGTTGCCGACGGACGGAGAATTCCCACGCTGTCTACATTTTGTGTCATCGTCGCCGCCTCAGCTGCGCTCAGTGTTGGCAGAGAAGATGACGATGGACGGGCTTGATTGGAGTTCGGAGACGTTCAAAGATCAGGCTTATAACATCCGTATGGGCCGCATGGACTTGCTCCGGCAGCATGTTGCCTATAAGTCACTCGCCATTTTGAATTTGATTGCGGGTGCTGGGCCTAATGCGCGATTTGTCTTAATTGGCGATAATGCAGAACAAGATGCCTATATTTACACTGGCATCAAACTCCTGCTGGATGGCCAGCTGAGTGAGACGGGGTATCGCCTTTATCTCGAGCACGCTGGTGTCGAATCCGATGTTGCCGCTGATTTGGCGCAGGGGATATTGGCACGCAACGGAGCGCGAATTGATACTGTGTTAATACGAAACGTTCCGGGTTATTTCTTGCCAGAGGAGCCACCGCTCACTGATATCGTGCACCAATTCGATAATTTTTTTCAGGCTGCTCTACTACTCATGGTCCGAGGTGTCTTACCTGTCACTCAAATGTGGCCTTTGGTGCGCAGCTTTCACAATCATTACGGTATGACCCAAAAATATCTGGGAGCTTTGCTTCAGGCAGTTCAAGCTGGAGTGGCCGAGACCAGTGAAGTCGGGCAGGCAGCTGCGGCGGCTTTTGCGCTTTTGCAGCCAGATGAAGCGCTTGACCGAGAGCCTGCTTCGACTTTCTCCCGCAGTCTTGCCGCCAACTCAAGTAAGCTAAGCTTGTTAGGTGAAGGGATTGTGCTACAGCACGCAAAGCGTTGGCAGCAAAAAATTCAGGAAGAAAAAGCTAAGCGGGAAGAGTGACAGTGCGGCATTTTTTGCCTCGGGTTCGATAACTTCAGATACTGATTAAATCAGATTGTTGAGTAGCTGTAGGGCGTGGGTTGAACTGATATTACTTTGTGCTAGCATAGCAGTGCCCGCTTGCAGACGAATTCTTGACTCCGCGAGAGCTGCAGCTTCAACCGCGTAATCAACATCGGCGATTGATGATTTCGCGGCTGCAATGTTTTCCTGATAGACGTCAATGAAATCCACGGCTCGATTTAATCGCGTCTGTATGGAGCCGAACAAGGCTCTGTGCGACGCAAGCGTATCCAGAGCCTCATCATAGGCTGAGCTAAATTTATCTGAATCGGTGGCTTCAAGCATATTTCGCGCGTCTTCGAGGCTTATTCCGTTATCAGTCATGTTAGCGAGTAAGTCAGCCGCTGATTTAAGTCCGAGGCCTTCGGTTGTGGCTACTACCTGCTTCAGGTCTTTGAACTCGATGATATTTAAATCTTCGCCGGCACCATCGCTGTTGCCAGCGCGCGCTGGATCACCGACGCGCAGGACTAAGGACTCAGGCACCTTAGGCGAATTACCATTAAGCAGCGGGATGCCATTGAACTCAGTGGTTTCGGCAACCCGGTTAATTTCGTCGTGTAATGCTTGATATTCGACAAAAAGAAAAGCGCGGTCGCGATTACTCAACGTGGTGGTAGCTGCAGAGACATTAATCTCTTTTAGTCTCTGAATGATATTGCTGACCTCAGAAAGGCTTGATTCTCCGGTTTGTACAAAGTTTATCGCTATATTGACATTGCGCTTCGCTGCCGATAGTCCCCTGAGCTTGAATTCAAGTCCTTCAGCGAGCGCTCTTTCTGACGGCTTTGGGTGATTGGACGTAAAGATCGTGCCAGAACTTAAACGCTCGAATGAATCCGAGACGTCCCGCTGAGCGCTGTTTACGTGGCGCTCCAGTCTTAGTTCAAGTGACCTATCTTTAATATTGAATGCCAATCTATGCCTCACCCCTGATGGGAGTTTGGTTTGCAATAGTCATCGGCTGAGTGGATGGGTCCGCTTTGACGATGTGTAGAGCTAGTTGTGTATGCCGATCGACCTTGGCTTGTGACTTCGAGTTTTGGCCGGCGAACGTACTTAGGCTGGCAGTGCGCACAGTCGATCGGCTGGAGTTCCAACGACCTAAGTTTTTGCTGTCAAATTGTGACATGTCGCGAGTGACTACTGCGGCCCCATCGAGAAGGTTTTCGCAGTGGTTAATGGAGTAAGATTGGCGCGACAACAACTGAGCCACACGATCCGAACTCGCTGCTGCATGACGTACTTCGCTGCTAAGTCTAGTACAAGTTTCTGCACAATATTGTTGCGTTTTGTTCAAAGCCTCACTGTTGCTGCTGATGACTCCGCTTTGTTTTCGTGCCGCGTTCAGTACATCCACCAACAAACCCAGATCATTTGATATGGCTTCTACATCGTCATTGACTCGGTTTGTGGCGATAAGTTTGGCCGATTGATGATGGCGTAATCTGGTGATGGTGTCGCTGGCTTTGCTAAGCGTTTGGACGCCACTAAGGAGGCGCACTGAAGCCTGTTCGCCCTCATTTTTAATGGCAATGAGCAGCGAGCTGATGCTGCGGATGGAAGAGCTGGAACTCATGGAGAGTCGGCTGACCTCGGTCGCGAAGGCTGCGAAGCTTTCACCTTGGCCTGGATCGCCAGCGCGCGCCGATTGGATCGAGGAATTGAGCGCAACTAGATTTATTTGTTCGGCAACGTCTTCCATCGACGCAACGACGCTGAGTATCTCTTGGGTGCGGCTTGTGAGTGCGGTAACCAGCGCCAGCGTGCTACCTAAGTCGGTCCTAAATGTCGCAAATTCACCGCTTGTTTCGTTTGTGAGCTGATCTGCGACGCTGGCGTAGTTATCTATCTCTCCGAGGTAGGTACTCACCATGCCAATACGGTGAGCCAGAGATACTTCCAGACTCATTGCGTCCTTGAAGTTCTGGAGCAATGCACCAATGGATTTACCCATGGTGTGGCCGGTGTCGATGCTGCGTTCTTGCAGTTGGCGTATGTGCCACAGCTGCGTGCCGATAGCACTCCACTCCCCCCGTGCAGCACTGGCTTGATTGGCATATTCTTGTCCCTGATGCCTTAGGATATTGAGTCTTTTGTTTGCTTCAAATAGAGCCCCGGCCACGTCCGATACAGCGACAACAGCGGCAGTCGAATTTTGTACTGGTGCCAATTCTGTTTCGGCTTCTATTTTTGCTGCAGAGTCCGACTGACTTTCGCTGAGTTGAGGGGAAGCTTCAGTCTCAGCGGCGGTATCAGTGGCTACAGTCAGACGTTTGTGTTCCCGATCACGGCGAAATTGTGCCAGGCGACGACTGAAACTTGTTGCACCGTAGAGGCCAATGATTGCCAGATTTAACCCAACCAGGAGCTGAGCTACCAGTCTTGGAACTAGAATCATTCCATTAAGAGTCTCAGCCACCCGGGCTGTGGTGGCCCTCAGGGTATCAGCCGGAATCACCGTAAAATTAACGGGAAGATCTGTTAAATCCCTAATAACGCTTGAGAATTCACCGGTTCGGGTCAGCCCTAAAAGATCGACCGTGGCTAAGTCGCTGACAATAGCGAAACTGGTTAAAGCGAGTACCGCGGCAGGTACTGCCGCTAACCCAAGCAGCTTAGGCGATTTGTCGATCGCTCGCTGATCCTGGAGTTGGACTGATTTCATGCAAAGTCCTCCCTTTGGATAGGCCTCATCCGTCCATAGGCTATCGGCCCCCAACCATTTAACTTAAGTGTCCGGAAGCTCAAGGTTATTTAGTTAAACAGCGAACGCTTTAGTGATCGCGCGCGAATTCAGTAAGTTAAGACCCTCACGCGGGCGTGGACTTCGTCATGTTGACTATGGTAATTCGTGCCGCATGCGCGTCTTATGCCTCACTCCACCAATGACTCAGCTGAATACCCCGTACCCTGCCACTGCCTACCTGACAGGGCTGTTGCGGTCACGGGGGTATGACGCGCGTCAGGCCGATCCAGCCTTAGAGCTGGTACTGCGTTTATTTTGCCGCTCGGGATTGCAGCGGATAGCTGCGGAGTTGAAACTGAAGTTTGAAGGCGCTGGGGAAAAGGCGCCACGTGGCAAGCGCAAGATGCTGATACCGGCGTCTGTTCAGTTCTTTCTCGACCATGAGGCCGAGTTTGAACGGACTGTCGAGCCTGTCGTGCGATTTCTGCAAGGACGTGATCCGACTTTAGCGATGCGCATCGCTGGCGGTGATTTTTTACCCAGCGGCCCACGCAGCATCCTGGCGATGCAGCAGTATTCAGCCCATGGTACCGATGATCCATTAGCTTGGGCTTTTGGCGCACTTGGCGTGCAGGACCGGGCTAAGCACATAGCGACGCTCTATTTGGACGATCTTGCAGATGTGGTCCATGACGGCGTAGACAAACATTTTACTCTGTCGCGATACGGTGAAAAATTAGCCGCTAGCGCACCGAGTTTTGAACCATTGGCTGCAGCTCTGGCTGCACAGCCCACGCTCATCGACAACATGTTGATGGCGATCACTGAGGATCTCGTTGCCAAGCATCAGCCCACTGTGATCGGACTTACGGTGCCATTTCCTGGCAACGTCTACGGAGCATTGCGGATAGCGCAAACGGTGCGCCGCATTAGTCCTGAGACGAAGATTCTGATGGGTGGCGGCTATGTGAACACGGAGCTGCGTTCGCTCAGTGAGCCTCGCATCTTCGATTACGTTGATTTCATCACGTTGGACGACGGCGAAAGGCCGATACAATGTATCCTCGAGCATCTGCGCGGTGAGCGAGGACTAGATGGATTTCTGCGCACTTATGTCCGCGAAGATGGACGCGTGGTATTTAAGTCGGCACCAACTGAGCATGATATTCCGATGAAGGATGCCGGCACACCGACTTATGACGGATTGCCGATTGAAAAATATTTGTCTCTGCTAGAAATGCTAAATCCAATGCATCGGATTTGGTCCGATGGCCGCTGGAACAAGTTGACGCTTGCCCACGGTTGTTACTGGAAAGCGTGTAATTTCTGCGACACTAGTTTGAATTATATTGGAGTTTATGAAGAGCAGGCTGCCGATCTGATCGCTGATCGTATGGTGACTATCATCGAAGAAACCGGCCAAAGCGGCTTTCATTTCGTTGATGAAGCGGCTCCGCCCAAGACTTTGTTAGCCCTCTCCGAGCGCCTCATCGCCCGTCAAATATCATCTACTTGGTGGGGTAATGTGCGCTTTGAGAAGACCTTCGCGCAGCCGCAAGTTGCAGCCAAAATGCGTGCAGCTGGCTGTGTCGCCGTTAGTGGCGGGCTTGAAGTGGCGTCTGATCGCCTGCTAAAGTTGATGAATAAAGGCGTCACGGTCGAGCAGGTTGCCCGAGTGACGCATGCCTTGGAAAGTGCCGGTATACTAGTGCACGCTTATTTAATGTACGGATTCCCGTCACAGACCGTGGCTGAGACGGTCGACGCACTTGAGCGCGTCCGGCAGTTGTTTTTAGCTGGATGTTTGACGTCAGCTTTCTGGCACAGGTTCTCGGTTACGGCCCATAGCCCCATTGGTAAAGACCCGGCACGTTTCGGCATTGAGCTCTTGCCGATGCCAGTGGTGACTTTTGCACATAATGACTTGGACTTTGTGGATCCTACCGCTGTCGATCACGATGCTCTGGGCGTTGGCCTGAGAAAAGCTGTTTATAACTACATGCACGGCATTGCGCTGGATGAGGATGTAAGATTTTGGTTCGACTTCCCAGTGCCCAAAACGAGCGTATCGAAGAATCTAATTCGCCGAGCTTTGGAGGCCAAAGCAGGATTTCGGCAGGTGGCGCAGTGACGTCAGATCTGGAGACCGGGGTGGTGTCGCGTTCGGTAGAATTGGTGGGCCGTGTTGCATCCTCCGGATTTACGCCGGGGGCGAAAGATATTCCGCTACTGCTTCAGCTTCTTGCTACGGCTGCCGAGGCTGATGCTAAGCATATCATGCGTGCTTTGCTGCGTGCGGGTTCAGCATCTACAGACCCACTTATGCGGGTGATTCCTGACAGCGTGCGACCAGTGCGCGGTCTACTCACCAGCTTAGCTGGAAAATTAGCCGAGCAAACAAGTAGTCCGGTACTCAAAGATTTGCTTTTGACTTTAGTTAACGATGCGGATTTGAAAACTCAGCTCAATGCAATTACTGCCCTTGGACGCTTGCCCGGAGATGATAGTGAGCACGCACTACTGAATATTCTGGCACAAGATAGCCGTCCTGAGTTGGTGCGAGCAGCAACACGCTCGCTAGGCAAGGTGGGCGGAGAGAAAGCGAAAGCCGCGTTGGCAGCGCGTGAAATTTCGAAGAATGAAGATGTACACCAGCGCGCTCAATTGATTATTGCTCGCGAACTGAGTCGCCGTGAGGGTGGGGAAGTAGCTGCAGAGCGTCCCTTAGCGAAGACTCAGACGGTGTGGCTCAGTTGTCGTGCTGGTCTTGAAGGTCTGCTTGCTGATGAGGCGCGCGCGGCCGGCTTTATCGCTGTGGCGATAACGGAACCTGGTTTAGTCACGGTGCAACAGGACGGACCGTTGACTGAGTTTTGGCAACTTCGCCTGGCGCTGCGTATCAGCTTACCTCTGCCCATGCGAGGTGGAAAGCATTCTGATCTGATTGCGGCCCTAACGTCGCAAACGGCGCTATCGTTGCTACAGTCATTAACGAATGGCCCCGTGCGTTACCGCCTTGACTTGCCTTCAGCTAGCAAAGGCGAACTGTGGAAGCTAGCGCAGCAACTCACTACAAAGTGTCCAGACCTCGTGAATGATCCGACGGAAAGCGTTTGGGAAGTTGGCATGCGTCGGGTCGGTCCGCAGAATTACCTCGAACTGATCCCGAAGAATTGGGTCGATCCTCGTTTCACTTATCGGCTCAAGGATGTCCCGGCAGCCTCGCATCCGACGATCGCTGCCGCACTGGCGCGAGTTGCCGGAGTTCGCGCGGATGACTGCGTTTGGGATCCTTTTGTCGGGTCCGGCAGTGAGCTTATTGAACGCTATAAACTGGGCCCGGTTGCCGCTCTTTATGGCACCGATTTGGACCCTCGCGCTCTCAGCGCGGCGTCCGCGAATACAACGGCAGCAGGCTGCAGCGAATTGGTCACATTGGCAGAGGCTGACTCACTGACCTGGAATGGCCCCCGCCCAACGCTGACCATAACCAACCCTCCCATGGGTCGCCGCGTTCATCGCGGATCTCTGCACAAACTCTTTGAGGCTCTGATTCCCAAGTTGGCTGAGCACCTTGCTCCCGGCGGTCGTCTGGTGTGGTTGTCGCCACTTCCAGCAGAGACGCGCGTTGGGCTGAGCGCGCTTGGTCTCAAGCTGGTATTTGCGCAGTTGGTTGATATGGGTGGTTTTCAGGCCGAATTGCAGCGCTGGGAAAAATCTTAGCTGTAGTAGCAACGTTCGGTCCATAAAGTGAGCCCATTGCTGAAATTCGCCGGCCATGGTCCTCATGTTGTTGCTTAGTCGAGTGAAAGCATGATTTAACACACTAGATCAACTGGGAGGTCGGCCTAATGTGGCTCCTATCTGTTAAGTTGGTATGGGCCTTGATAGCGGCAGACTTAGGTCTTGCAGTGCCAAAGATGGTACGTGTACCTGGCGGTCGCTTTGAGATGGGTTGTACAGGGTGCACTTTCTCCGATGCATTGCCCATCCATCGCGTCGACATCTCACCTTTTTGGTTGTCAGAGACGCCGGTGACTAATGCTGAATTCAGCGATTTTGTCGCGCAAACGCGCTATCAAACCGTAGCCGAGATTAAGCCAAACGCTGCGGATTTACCCTCGGTGTCTCCCGACTTGTTGGTCGCGGGATCAGCCGTATTTACGCCACCAAAAGCTAAAGTATCTCTCGATGATGCTTTAGGATGGTGGCGTTATGTCGAAGGAGCTTCCTGGAAACACCCCGAAGGGCCGAAGTCGAGTATAGACAGAAGGTCTCAACATCCTGTGGTCCACATCGCTTATGCAGATGCGGCAGCCTATTGTGCCTGGGCTGGCAGGCGCCTGCCTACAGAGGCGGAATTTGAGTATGCTGCGCGCGGCGGTTTAAAAGCAAAAAAATATGCCTGGGGTAATCAACTTAAGCCTGGCGGTCATTGGGTTGCCAACGTTTGGCAGGGCCGTTTTCCAGATTATAATTCGCGCGATGATCACTATGCCGGGACATCTCCCGTGCATGCATTCCCCGCCAATGGCTATGGAATTTATGACATGAGTGGCAACGTCTGGCAGTGGACTGCGGATTGGTATCGCCCTGATTATTATCAGCAGTTGTCGGAGGCCGGCTTGGTACACAATCCGCGCGGTCCTGAAAGTAGCTTCGATCCTCGAGATCCCGGGGTTGCAAAGCGCGTGCAGCGTGGTGGGTCGTTCCTATGTAGCGATCAATATTGCACGCGTTATCTCGTTGGTTCTCGCGGCAAGGGCGCCGTCGATAGCGGCGGTTCAAATACAGGTTTTCGGTGCGCAAAAGATAGTTAGTGATCAACAGAATCCAACTCTTATGGAGCATGTCGATGACAACAAAAATAACTTGGACTACAGCAAGTATAGCAGCGGCGATCATGCCAACTTTGGCCTGGGCGGCACCGCTTCCGGTCGCAAACACGCGGCCGAATATTGTGGTGCTTTTACTGGATGACGTTGGCTTCGGTCATCTCAGTGCCTTTGGCGGGCCTGTGCAAACACCTAATATCGATAGAGTCGGTCGTGCTGGTTTGCGATTTAACAATTTTCATACGACCGCACTTTGTTCCCCGTCGCGCGCTGCTCTCCTGACCGGGCACAACCACCATTCAGCGGCAACCGGCGTGATTACTGAGATGGCCACGCAGCAGCCCGGATACAATAACCGCTTTCCGAAGAATAAGTTTCCGCTGGTCGAGACCTTGCGGCAGAGTGGCTACCATACGGCAGCTTTTGGTAAATGGCACAACACTCCGATAGAACAATTGCAAGGACCTAGGCTTAAACACGACCAATGGCCGACAGATGTCGGCTTTGAGCGTTTTTATGGATTTATGGCTGGAGACGTCAGCCAGTGGGAGCCCGCGGTTTGGGATAATACCACGCTCATTGCGCCACAAGCTGAGTCACCCAAATACCACTTCACCACCGATCTAGCCGATCAGGCGATTAAGTGGCTGCAAGGGCAGCAGGGACTAGATTCTGCGCAGCCATTTTTCTTATACTTCGCCACGGGTGCAGGGCACGCCCCCCATCATGCTCCGTCTGAGTATTCAGCCAAATACGCGGGAAAATTCGATCAAGGCTGGGACCAGGTTCGCACTGAGACGCTAGCCAGGCAAAAGGCGATGGGTTTAGTACCGGCCTCGACAGAGTTATCCGAGCGTCCGAGCGTCATCCAGGCGTGGGACAAACTGCCTGCGAAAGAAAAGCATTTATACTCGCGGATGCAGGAAATATTCGCGGGCTACCTTGAACACGCTGATGCACAGTTTGGTCGAGTCCTCGCAGAACTGGAGCGCCAGGGGCAACTGGACAACACCATCATCATCGTGACCTCCGATAATGGCGCCAGCGGTGAAGGTGGACTCCATGGCAGTTTTAACGAGAATTTGCTCTTTAACGGTATACCCGACAGTCTAAAGGAAAACTTATCGCGCATTGATCAGTTGGGTACTAAATTCGCCTACAATCACTATCCCGCAGGTTGGGCTTTAGCAGGTAATACTCCGTTTCGCTATTGGAAGCAGACTACCCATGAAGGTGGCGTGCATGATCCGATGATTATCTCTTGGCCGGGGCATATTTCAGATGCTGGTGGAGTGCGCAGTCAATTTACTCATATCGTCGATGTGATGCCAACGCTGCTGGATTTGACTGGAGTTACGGCGCTGTCATCAGTGGGCGGAGTTACGCAAGCTCCTTTGGAAGGTGTTAGTTTTGCGCCCGCGCTTACCGACGCATTAAGTCCTACACCTAAGACTGTGCAGTATTTTGAAATGCTTGGAAACCGCTCTATTTGGCACGATGGCTGGAAGGCTGATGCATTCCATGGTCGATTCCCGTGGGAGCACGGAGCAGCAAATGCAGACTTTTCTAAGGATAAGTGGGAGCTCTTCAAACTCGACGAGGATATGTCTGAGATTCATGATCTTGCCAGCCAGTACCCTGAGAAAGTAGCGGAGCTGAAAGCATTATTCGACGCTCAAGCTAAGCTATATAATGTCTACCCTCTTGATGATCGTACTTTGGAGCGGATGGATGCCGTAACGCGCGCCATCGTCGGCGGGCGGAGCAAGTTTGACTACACTCAAGGCGACGTGGGGATTGCGGAATCGGCATCACCACCGGTCAAGAATCGTTCACATAGAATCATCGCATCAATTAATATTCCCACTGACGCTAGTGCTCAAGCCGTTGACGGCGTGATCGTGGCCAGCGGCGGGCGCTTTGGCGGGTATTCTTTGTACATAAAAGATGGGCGTCTGCATTATACCTACAACTACCTAGGTCTAGCCCAGTACGACATCGAATCCGCAGAAACACTGCCGCGGGGCCAAGTCAAAGTCGACTTTGAATTTGTCCGCACGGGTTTACAGGCTGGGCGGGGAATTCTGTCGGTCAACGGGCGTTCGGTCGCTAAGGGATTCATTACTCATACGGTACCAAGGCGATTCGGGTTGGGTGATACTTTTGACATTGGCAGTGACTATGGGTCACCCGTCACCGATAAGTACACTGTCCCGTTTGTCTTCCCTGGGCGGATTGATTCTGTAGAAGTTTTGCTAACCGACGGCCCGGTGGCTCCGGAGCTAGATTAGGGTCAGGCACTTTCAGCAGTCGCCTGAAAATACTGAGTTTGTAGTGAACTTATCTAGACGCCCTCATCAACATTTAACAGCGGCAATCTATAAGCGGCACTGAGCTGCTTGAGTTCCGTTTCATCCAAGGTCTCTATGGCGAGTAAGCGAGCGGCCCCCGCGTGAAGGAATTTACTGTTCTCCCGTATCACTTTTGTCGCCAAGGTGTATCCCTCGTCTAGAATGCGGTGGATCTCCTCGTCAATCAGCTGTGCGGTAGCGTTACTTATGGTGCCGCCATTTAGGCCCAGTGTGGTGGGGGAGAGGAGCTGCGCTGGCCGCTCTTCGCAGACAGCCAGGCCCATCTTGTCGCTCATGCCAAGATTCACGATCATGGCGCGAGCCAGGGCAGTCGCTTTCGCCAAGTCGTCGGCTGCGCCAGTGGATACCTCGCCTAGAGCGTCTTCTTCTGCTGCGCGCCCACCCAAAAGTACGGCAATCTTGGCTGCGAGCTCTGATTTGACATGTAAATAGCGGTCCTCAGTTGGCCGCCTCAAAGTATAGCCAAGAGCGCCAATTCCGTGAGGGATAATGCTAACTTTGTGTACCTTTTCGCTCGTACCCAATGCTAGAGCTACTGTCGCGTGTCCCATTTCATGAAAGGCGACGCGCCGCTTCTCGGCTGGATTCATGATTTTAGATCTCTGCTCTAGTCCAGCGACGATGCGCTCTATGGCTCGGGTGAAGTCGTCTTCCGTTACATCGTCGCCTTCTCGCCTTGTTGCCACCAACGCAGCTTCGTTAGCTAGATTCGCCAGATCAGCGCCGGAGAAGCCTGCTGTCAACGCAGCAATTTTGCTCACATCTACGTCAGGAGCAATTTTGATGTGTTTTAAATGCACACGGAGAATTTGCCCACGTCCCGCTTGATCTGGGAGTGATACCAAGACTTGCCGATCAAAGCGGCCCGCGCGCAGCAAGGCCGGGTCGAGAATTTCGGGGCGATTCGTCGCAGCCAGCAAAATAACACCTTCGCGCGGATCGAATCCGTCCATCTCGGCGAGTAATTGATTGAGAGTCTGCTCTTTTTCGTCGTTCGCGCTAAGTCCACCCGCACCTAATGCTCGTGATTTACCCAGTGCGTCAATTTCATCGATAAACAAAATACATGGCGCGCTGCGCTTTGTGTCTTGAAAGAGATCGCGTACGCGTGCTGCACCTAAGCCGACGTACATCTCGACAAACTCTGAGCCGTTTATAGAGAAGAACGGCACGTTCGCTTCACCAGCGATCGCACGTGCTAGTAGGGTCTTGCCAGTGCCGGGGGGGCCGACCAGAAGCACGCCTTTGGGCATGCGACCACCGAGGCGACTATAGCGCTGCGGCTCTTTGAGGAAGTTTACGACCTCTTTGAGTTCTTCTTTTGCTTCATCGACCCCGGCCACATCGGCGAACGTAGTCTTAATCCCTTTTTCCATATACACCCGGGCCTTTGACTTGGTCATGGTCAGTAGGCCTGCTTGGGCTTTCCCGGCGCGGCGTAAAATAAAGCTCCAGAGGCCGTAAAACAAAAGCAGTGGCAGAACCCAGGAGAACATAGAAAGTAGCGTGCCGGAGGATACTTCGCGCTGAAATTGCACATGTTTATCGTGCAATTTTTGCACCAGGCCAGGGTCGTCAAAGGCCACACTTGTGAATCGCGTGATGGGAGCTGATCGATCTGGTGCTGTAGCTGGCGCTGTCGCTGTCGCTGTCGCTCGCATGTCACCAGTCAGTGTTTGATCCGAGAGCGTCACGTTGACAATGCGGCCCGCGTCGAGTGCTTGGAGGAATTCGCTATACGGTAAGGCCGCAACCGGTGGCGACTTGCGCTGCGTCGTGAGCGTAACGGCGATCGCAAGCCCGATGATTAGGACAGTTGCTAGGATGTTCCATCCAAATGCTGGCTGTCTAAACAGGGGGGTCTCGTCAGCCTGCCTGTCAGTCCGTTTCTCGACTGGTGTTTCACTCTGCTGCTCATGTGTGGCCACGTTTAGCTCCCGGCCTCTGGACTTTCACATAGGTGACGGGTAAAACTTAGGGCCAAGTACCGTCACCCAGCGAGAATCAAAATGAAGAGTCAGATTGCATTGCTCTTAAGCCTGTCGAGCTACGTAGCAAGTGCCTACCCCCTGACTACCGGACAAAAGGCTGAGCGGCAAGCCCAGCATGCTGTCGACTTTCGCGAGGAATCGATCTATTTCGTGCTAACGGCACGCTTTTTCGACGGTGATTCTAACAATAATTACTACAATCGTGACCGGATCAAATTTGGGGATCCCCATTGGCGCGGTGACTTTCGCGGTCTCATTCAGCAGCTCGATTACATCCAAGAGCTTGGTTTCACCGCGCTTTGGATCTCACCACCAGTGGAAAACCGCAGTGGGCTCGATTATCATGGCTACCATGCTTACGACTGGAATCGAATAGACCCGCGCCTTGAATCCAGTGATGCGACCTATCAGGATCTGATCGATGCCGTTCATGCCCGGGGCATGAAGTTGATTCAAGATGTGGTGATCAACCACTCCAGCCAATACGGTATTCGCGATCAAGTTTGGATCGATCACTTACCGATTAAGTATTTCCGCACAGCCGACGGGAAAAAGATAAGCAACGGCCCCTACCAAGGGAATCTCGGTGATTACCGCAGTCGCTACCGCGAGGATAATGACAACAGCAAGGCGCCAGACTGGTTTGTCGAAAGGGCGCAGAGTGACCCCGAGGGGGAGGTACCTCTGCTTGATCCGGTTACCAATGCGGTTGTGCCGCGACCCGGGTATCAGCCGCAGCGTTTTTTCGGCATCGACCCGGCTCATTTGGATTCCAGCTGGTATCATCTAGACGGATTCATGTCGGGTGGCGACTGGGAGAATCCGAAGGCCTTGCAGCGCAAGCACATGGCCGGCGACACCATTGATTTGGCGACGGAAAATCAAATCGTCAAAGACTATCTAAATCAGGCCATGCATCACTATATGGATATGGGTGTCGATGCCATAAGAGTCGACACGGCTAAACATATCGAGCGCGATAATTTACTGGAATTCATCGACGACTGGCGCGCTTATAAGCCGAGCGTCTTCGTATTTGGCGAAAATCTAGTTAAGGGCACAGGACTTGGCCAAGAGCTGAGCAACGACAATGGCTCGGCGACGATCAGGCCCTGGTGGTACACCCGGCGCGCGACCTCACCGGCAGACCCCCGGTCAGGACCGGACTCAGGTTTTTCCGTGCTGGATTTTCCCTTGTTCTCTACGTTTCGTGACAATATTTTGCGCGGGAATTTCTCCGGTATTGGTCAGCAACTGGCTTGGGACTGGATTTACGGTGATGCCACTAAGTTGGTCACGTTTTTTCAGAACCACGATGTCGGCCCGGACAATGACTTTAAGTTCCGCTTCGGTGGTGAGACTTGGCAGGCCGCCATGGTCTACAACTTGCTCTGGACCATCCGTGGTATCCCTTGTCTCTATTACGGGGAAGAGATCGAGTTCCAAAAAGGACGGCCACAGGACATCGACGGTGGCAGTATGACTCTCGATCAGACTGGCCGGGCTTATTTTGGTGATCGCCTTCAAAGTAATGAAGTGCAGCAAACGCTGTCGCACCCGCTAGCCCAGCATATCAAACGATTAAACCTGATTCGGCGCCAGATCCCCGCTCTGCAAAAAGGTCAGATGTCGCAGGTGCACGAGTGGGGGAGTGGCATGTCCTTTGTGCGGGACGATGCCGAAAGCGGCAGCTATGTCGTGGTGGCACTGGCGGCGCATGCCGACCAGGACGTTGTTGTAAACCAAGTCCGGCCTGGCACATACCGCGACGCCGTTACCGGGCGCGAGGTGGTAGTGACGGACGGTCAACTCAAAGTGTCGGTGCGAGCTCATTCAGCCGCGATCTATGTCCGGAACGGTGGCGGTAAAATTGGTGCGGATGGAGTCTTTCTGCGCTAAGCTCGCGTGCACTGACAATCGGAGTCCCATGCGAGCTGCCGTGGCTCGGCTTAAGGCCCCGATAATGCTGGATGAATGACATGACGACGTCCTCGCACTCAGATTTGACGCCCGCATCATGGCGCAATGCCGTATTCAACCGCGCGGTACTAGCCGCGACGTTAGGCAACTTTGTTAATATGTACGATTTGCTGCTGTTCAGCGTCGTGCGGATCAAAAGTCTGCGTAGTCTAGGTGTCGCCGACGACGAGCTACTTGACGTCGGCGTGCGTCTACTGAATCTGCAGATGTTTGGGATGCTGATTGGCGGCGTGATCTGGGGCGTAGTTGCCGACCGTATTGGTCGGATGAGCGTGCTGTTTGCATCGGTTGGCATGTATTCAGTGGCCAATATTGCCAATGCCTATGTCACAGATGTCGAATGGTACGGTGCTTTACGCTTCCTGGCTGGTGTGGGTCTGGCTGGTGAATTGGGAATTTCAATCACCATGGTAAGCGAAGTTTTGCCCCGCTTCACGCGTGGGCTAGGTACGACTTTTGTGGCAGGCATCGGTGTCACCGGCGCTATCTTGGCGGCGGTGGTCTCGCTCCATTCAGATTGGCAAACTTGCTATTTAGTGGGTGGCATCTTGGGCTTGGTCGCTCTAGGGGCGCGTCTACCCTTGGGCGAAACGGCTATGTTTGAGCACATGATGCAGTTGAAGCAGATTAGGCGGGGGCAGTGGGCTTCTCTGTTTACCGATTCTCAGCGACTTAAGCGCTTTGCTCGCTGTGTACTCTTGGGTATGCCTATTTGGTTTGTCATAGGTATTTTGGCGACTTTTTCACCTGAGATTTGTCAGGCACTAGGTGCCACAGGGGTGGTGATTGCTGGGGACAGCATCTTGTATTTTTACATTGGTATGTCTACCGGCTGTTTGCTTGCCGGACTTCTGAGTCAGCGCTGGCGTAGTCGTCGTCGTGCAGTCATCATCATGATCTGCACCATGCTTGCTGTGTTTGCTGCCTTCATCTCCCTCAAACATGCGAGTCCGGAACTCTACTACGCTGTGTTTGTGGGGTTGGGCTTGTGCTGTGGTTACTGGGCCCTGTTTGTCACCATTCCGGCCGAGGAATTTGGCACCAATTTAAGGGCCACGGTGGCGACTTCGGTTCCCAATATCCTGCGTGGTTCCGTTGTGATACTGACCCTGGCTGTTGAAGCTCTGACCCGGCCTGTGGGGCTGATGGGTGCCGTAGTGGCGGTCGGTCTGGGTTGTTTCGTGCTTTCGTTCCTCGGTTTCTGGCGCCTGAGCGAGTCCTTTGGGCGCGATTTAGATTTTTTTGAGCAATGACCTTTGAGTAGTGACCCTTGATTAGCGACGGTAATGTATGACAGTTGCAGTTTCGGCCCCATCACGCCCCAGAAGCAGACGCACCCTTTTTGGCCACCCGGTTGGCCTTTTTGTACTCTTCCTGACCGAGATGTGGGAGCGTTTCTCGTACTATGGGATGCGCGGCTTGCTGAAGCTGTACATGGTGAATTACCTCTTTGTCGCCAGTCGCCAGCTGCTCCAAGGTGGCTCGGACAAGGTTGCTGGGAATCCAGCCGATGTCTTGGGTTGGGGCTGGATTCAGTCTCTGCTACCGGGTGACGTACACGCTCAGTCTTCAGTAATTTACGGCTGGTATACCGGCCTAGTCTATTTGACGCCGCTGCTTGGCGGCCTGATTGCAGATCGCTATTGGGGTCAGCGTAAAACAGTGGTGTTCGGCGGGCTTTTGATGGCGCTGGGCCACTTTGTCATGGCATTCGAGAACTGGTTTTTCCTGGCCCTTCTTCTTTTGATTTTGGGTAACGGTGCCTTCAAACCCAACATCTCGACGCAGGTGGGTAACCTGTACGAAGCAGATGACCCGCGGCGAGATGGTGCTTTTACGATTTTTTATATGGGCATCAATTTAGGTGCCTTCATCTGCAACTTAGTATGCGGCACGTTGGCGGCAGTGTTTGGTTGGCATTATGGCTTTGCGGCTGCCGGTATAGGTATGGTCCTCGGCCTACTGATTTATATGGGTGGTCAGCGATTTCTCGCGCCAGATTTGAAGATGGCGACTCAGTCCGTGGCGTCTGCGCCTGGTCATCCCTCATCTGTCAGTGAGCACCAGCCTCAGAAAATATCTTCGGATGAGTGGCAGCGTATCGGTGCGCTATTTGTGCTTTGCATGCTTAACATTGTTTTCTGGGCTGTTTACGAGCAGCAGGGAAATACCATGCAGTCGTGGGCTGACGAAAACACGATTTGGCCGACGATTTTTGGCTTCACCATCCCATCGACATGGTTTCAGTCCTTCAACCCATTCTTTATTTTCATCTTTGCACCTTTGCTAGACATGTTCTGGCTAAGGCAAGCCAAAACGGGTAAGGAGCCGTCAAGTGTGGCAAAAATGGCCATTGGCTGCGCCATAGTTGGACTGTCCTTCATCGTCATGGCTGTCGGTGCCGTCGTTGTTGGTGCCGACAAGGGCAGCCTACTGTGGCTAGTCGTCTGTACGCTGCTTTTGACTGTTGGGGAACTTTATCTGTCGCCCATCGGGCTTTCCTTGGTCACCAAGGTATCGCCTGCGCGCATGGTGTCGATGATGATGGGTATGTGGTTCCTGTCGAGTTTTTTCGGCAACATTCTGTCAGGCTATATCGGTGCACTCTACACCATGATGCCTAAAGAGGCCTTTTTTGGCCTGCTGACGCTACTTGGCTTAGCTGCCGGTGCAGCTATCATGTTGATGGTGAAACCGCTCAAGAAATCAATGGGAGCCCATGCCATCTAGGCTATGGCTCGGTGTAGAAGGTTTGCTCTAGGCGACTGCGAATGTCGCGACGGCGTTCGTCCTGACGTTCTAAAAAGTCAGAAACGATGGCGGCAAATTCTGTGTCCATGGCCTTTTCGATCGCCTCCATATTCCAGTTAATCAGAAACCTGGAGTTGTGCTTCACCAGTAGATTGATGACTGACATCGTCCTGCGTGCAAGTTTGGTGGTGAGCTTGCCGCTACCCTCGACTAGGTAGGTGTGTAGATCAGTGAAGGCACCAAAATCACGGTAGCAACTCTGCTTTGAGTCAGACGTAGCAGGCTCGCAGATAAATCCCACGCGAGTTAGAGTGGCTGATTCTTCCGGGCTACCACTCACCTGATGCAGTCTAAAGGATAGATCGGATTCCTTCAGCGCAAAACGCGGCTTCAGAAGCACCGAGTCAATCCCTTGCTTAGTCGGGTCCTTTTTTGATTCGCGAATTAGTTTAAGGGTAATCTGATGAATGCGGGCTTCGATACGGAACTGATTCGCGACGGTATTAATGTCCGTCTTCAGGCTTCGAAGAATTTTACTATCGTCTGGATCGATGACCAGATTCGGATAGAAGGAGACAAAAAATGCATTTTTATAGTTGGTGAAGTTGAGTGGGAGGGTGCCCTGATCAGCACCGTTAGGGTCCAACTCACCAAAAATGATCCGCACCTGAAGTTCATCAGGTTTTTTGAAATCTTTGAATAGCTGCAATTTAATTAAAGGTTCGCGCGCGTCGTCTGCACTTTCCAAGTAGCCGATGTGGGTAATACGAGCGACGTTGACGTCGACTTCACGAGGTAAAGCCATAGTTTTTATTCCACGGCTTAGCTGCCAGGTGTTCACATCGTTAATGTCTTTTGCGCTAAACTCACTCAGTGGCGGCAAATAAAACTCAGCATAGATCTTCGGGTCACCACTCCCTATGGGTGGAATGGTCGCAGTCAAAGTCGAGGCGACAGGAGTTAATGCCGCAAGCATAGCGCGCAGTTTTTCTTTGATGTCCTGATTTTGTGAGATCATCTCCCGTGAGTAGCGCAGCTTGGTGCTTGTGCCAGAAATTTGTGCCTGTCTATGCGCCGGTGATAGCGTCGATTGACTTGGCCAGGCTTGTGGTTTTTCCATGTTATCGATTTGAACTATAGTCGGTAGATTCATGGATATGGGTAACAGCGACTCTGCACGCCGTAGTGCGGCGGCCGCAGACTGGAATCTTTCCGGTAGGCCTGCAGCGTAATTTTTATCGAAAGTACCGCTGCCGACACTGATGTCTTGAGGCATACATCCTTGCGACAACGCTTCTTCTACCGCTTGTTTAAGCTCCCAATCCACTACCGATGCAATCCGCAGCAGTTGGAAGTAGGCGCTATCCGTAGCCAGTTTTTTACCGGTCGGATAATCCGTACCCAACCCTGTGAGAGCGCCGTTGGCTAGTAAACCATCAGCGATACTGTTCGAAAGTACATTGATCAAGGTATTGCGACATTCAGCCGGCGCATCGACGACGCCGCCGTTGAGGGTAATCAGGTCAGAAGTGTTTTCCAGGGCTGAGCCTAGTTTCGACGAACGTGTTCCTTTTTTGCAAGAAATCATAGGCGCACAAAGTGCCACGGCAACACACGCACTTGGTAATCTCAACGACGTTACTATGGATGCTGCTATCCGCATGGATTCGACTCTCCCTTAATACTGACTGGCGATATTGTAGAGCGCGAATGTTTGCAGTAATGCCCGCATCATCGCCTTCCTGGGAAAGGTCCAGACCGCAAACTCTGCAGAGGTTGTCACGGGTGGTCTAAAGGCCTGTAGAAATAGGCTCCAGTGATGCCCTTTATATTCGCCTAGATCGAAAGCGCCAATTTGGTTAGCACCCTCGGCATCCATAAGTTTGCTTCGGGGTGCTGCCTTGAAGTCGTCGTATGTCTGGGCGCCGCGCGCCATCGCGCGTTGCCTAACTTCCGCGTTGTCCCAAAGTGCTTGTAGTTCACTTTCGGTAAGAGAGGCTGAGAGTGGACTCGCATCAAGCCAAGGTGTCTTTGTGTGCTGTAGGTCCACTTGGGTGTCGTAGAGTCCACCTGGTGCCAATTTAAAGCCGCTTTGCGACGATAAGTATAAAAACCAGGCATCGAGACTGAAGTGCTGCCAATCGATTTTATTGTCTCCCGTCAGCATGGGCGCGAGTAGGGACGTGCGATTTCCGAGTGGTTGACCGCTGATTCGACGACTCGCAAAAGTGCTGATATCGGTCACGCCGGACAGGTTAAAAACGAAAGTACCTGGTGCTAAGAGGTCGCGGTCAAAATGCAGCATGTTCCAAAGTGAGCGTGTCGATGGTTCGAGATCGATAATGCCATCGACAACTTCGCGTAACTCGCGACCATCGAGAATACGGTTAGTTTTCTCATCTAAGTCTGAGACTTCGAAGCCGTAGGAATTCAGAACTTCTTTTACTTTCGGAAGTTTGATCGCGGATAAATCAAATGAGGTAAGAAAGGGGGCCATTGATTCCAGCGCTTCTGCTCCGCCTTTGCTGCGAATCTTCGTGATCAGGTCGGCGATGCTGCGTGCTCCAAGAGTGCCACTTATTTCTTTTCTGCCGACGCGCGCAATGTGGGTGCCCTGGACAGCCCCAGCAAATGTAATGATGCCAGCAGTGCGGGATTTTAATTCCGGGTGCCTTTGCAGCATTTCAAAAATGGCCGGTGCGCCTTTGCTGTATCCGAGGAAAATAAATTTAGTGTTGGCGTAGGATGGTGGCAGCGACGTCAACCAGTTCGCGAGCAAATCGGCGGTTTCGCCGTTAAAGCCGACCGTGTTGCCTAGTTCCCAGCCACTTGGCGTTAAGATGTCGAAGGGATGCGGCTCATTTGCACCACGGCCGTAGAATGTCGTGTGCGCTTCATAGGTAACGTCTAGACCTTTGTCGGCAAGCACCGGTCGGCTGATGGGGCGACCCCACAGCTGGTTGGCATCGCCCAATATTTCCGGGAAAATCGCAAATTTGATGACGTGAGCGGCATATCCCGGCACTAGCACAAGGGCAACTTGTTGATTGCCTTGGCCGCGATTAGTGGCGGTAATCCCGCGGACGAAGCTTTGCCCTTCAGCTGAGTTGAAGAAGTTTTCTTCGGGGCCGATCTGTCTTTCCCGATTCTGGTTGATGGTCGCAAGTAGATCTTTGATGGCAGGGATATTTTGTGTGGATGCAGGAATACTGTTTTTAAAGTTGGGTCCGGTGATCGCCCAGTAGTTTTGCTGATCATCGTAAATCTTATGGCGAATGTTAAACGCCTCTGCCGATGTATTAGCACCCAGTACTTTATTGATGGTGTCGTTAAACGTACCTGGCGTAAACCCTGTATGTTGTTTGATTGCTGCTTCGATATCTGCCTGGGAAGCCCCCTGTCCGCTCATCTCTTTGCGGATCTCCAGGGCGAATAGTTGGTTGAAGAACAGCTTCCAATTTACCGATCTGGCCGCTGAGGTTGGTGAGGGTGCGCTCAGTGCTGGGCTCGGCCTTAACACGGAGAGGGTGGCGAGGCTCAGGGCCACGACTGAACCGGCAAATCTATAGGCGGATCCGCGCCGCTTGACTGATGCCTTCATGATGCCCCCACGAAACGGCGCTTTAAATTGCCGTAAGTATCTGTAAGCTTAGAATTTCTTATCTAGTGTAATCCAGAATGACGGAGTGTAATATCTGAGCGACCGAGGCGGTGGGTAGGTGGTGTGCCAGCACACTGATCTGGCGGCATATTCTCCTGTTTTTAATCTAAAATTTAAGGTACACCCTTAACTTACATTTAGAACTAGTCAGGCCGGAATGAGGGAAACTATGTCCAAGACGTGGGCAAACGCAGCCATCATAGTGTTCTCCAACTTGACCCTTAGCTTTACCGCTCTGGGTGCCGGTCAGCACGAGTTTCAACAGCAGCCTCAGATTGTTCTCGGTGAGTGGCTCAAGTTTGAGACCGCGCAGGTAAAGCCCCGGCTGATGTCTAACTTGCTCAGCAACGGTGCTGTGCTGGCTTCACCGTCGCAGTCTGATCCAGACTATTACTACCACTGGACGCGTGATGCGGCATTGACCATGGATACCGTTGCTGGACTTTACGAGGGTACAGCCGATGCGGGTGAGCGGTCGCGCTACCTCGCAGCAATGAAAAACTACGCCTATTTTTCTCGCCAGCTAGTCGATGCTCCCAGTCTGAGCGGTGAGCTACACAATCATTATGCCAACTTGGGTGAACCTAAGTATTTTGTAAACGGTGTCGCGTTCTCTAGGGATTGGGGGCGCCCCCAAACTGATGGCCCAGCACTTTGTGCTATCACTCTCCTTCATTTTCTTGAGATTGCGAATAAAGACGCCGCAGCGCGACCTTTCGACAGCGAGACTATCCGCGTGGTGAGAGAGGCGCTAGTCGCCAACCTCGATTACACCGCCTATCATTGGCATGACTCTGGCTTTGATTTGTGGGAAGAAATTAAGGGCCAGCACTTCTACAACGGCATGGCGCAACGCCGAGCCCTGCTCAGCGGTGCCGAGTGGATGCGGCAGATTGGGCAAGGCGACACGGCTGATTTTTACTATCGGCAAGCCGCAGCACTTACTGCCCAGTTGCAGCGTTTTTGGGATGGAAATCGGGGATACTTACAGGCTACGTTGGAACGCAGTGGCGGTTTAGACTATAAATACAGCAACTTAGACGCATCGGTCGTTTTGGCTGCGCTGCACACAGACGAAAATCAAGAATTCTTCGGCCCGGGGCATGATCAGGTCCTCGTCACGGCAGAGAAGTTACGCAACGTATTTGGCGTCATACATCCTATTAATCAGCGGACGACGGATGGTGGCGGCATAAGCTTGGCGCCTGGGATCGGTCGTTATCCAGAGGATCGTTACGACGGCAACGGCACAAGTGAGGGGCACGGTTGGTTCTTGGCCACTGCAGCACTGGCTGAGGTTCACTATCGTGCGGCCCTTCATTTTGCTGCTACGGGACATATCGAGATCAACAAGGTAAACGCAGCGTTTTTCCGCAGCCTTCCTAAGATTGCAGGGGAATCCGAAATGCTTCAAATCTCTGATATCGAGCAAGGCGTGGTGCTTAGACCCTCCCAAGCAAAGTTTAAAGCGACGCTACGGGCGATGCTGTTAGCGGGGGATCAATATCTCGCTCGGATTAGGCACCACGCATCGTCTGGCGGCTCTATTGCTGAGCAATTTGATCGCCATACTGGCTTCATGCGCGGTGCTCGCGATTTGACTTGGAGTTTTGCCAGCCTGATCACAGCAGCCGATTATCGTAATCAACTGCTGAAGATGCTGGACGGTACCGAAAGTTAACCGCAAACCTTGGAATGTTGGGGAGTAAATACCCCCATCCCTTGCTTGAGCGGGTCATTTGTTTTAAGGGAGTAATCGATGAATCCTTGGCATGACGTAAGCATAGGCAACGATGCGCCTAAGCAGTTTCCAGTGATCATTGAGGTTCCCAAGGGTTCTAAGGTTAAATACGAGCTGGATAAGGACAGCGGCTTAATCAGAGTCGATCGTATTTTATTCAGCAGTGTGCACTATCCAGCAAATTACGGATTCATTCCCCAAACCTATTGCGATGATCACGATCCATTAGATGTACTAGTGTTGGGTCAGGAGTCGATTGTCCCACTTGCGATTATGTACGTCCGGCCGATCGGCGTGATGAAGATGGTGGACCAGGGTGAGGCCGATGACAAGATCATCGCTGTGCATGTCCACGATCCAGAGTTTAATTACTATAAGTCGATCAAAGATCTGCCGCCCCACCGCATTGCGGAGATCAGGCGCTTCTTTGAAGACTACAAAATCCTCGAGCATAAGAAGGTCGTTGTAGAGGATTTCTTTGACGCTGATGTGGCCGAGACCATCGTGGTTGATTCCATTAAGCGCTACCAGCTCGACTTCCCGAGGTAGTTTCGGGTGGGCTCGAGCTAATAGATAAGTCTGAGTGCCGTATTACAAGGTAAGGGCTCGCAGATTGCATTCCCGTTACCTGCCGTGCTAAAGGCGTCTTCAGTCAACGCGCTTACTAACATTGTGAGCCCGTTGGTCAAGGGTGAGTCCTCATCCTATCGCCATTTGTCGGTCCAAATTTTCGGTCCAAATTTAAGGTAACGGAGCAATGATATGACCAAAGTCCTTTATATAATCGGTAGCCCTAATCCAGCCGAATACTCATCAAGCCGGCAAGTAGCCGATTTTATGATTGAAGAGCTGCGCCGCACCCAACCTGACACTGTGGTTACCATTCGTGACCTTTACCAAGACCCACCGTTCGTCCTGAATGCAGATTACTTGGCGGCACTGCGTAAGCTTCAGCAGCAGCAAGAACTTTCTCCGGCGGAAGCGGCGGTGTTTGCTGAGGTGATCAAAGAAGTCGATCTATTCTTGGCGCATGATCACTATGTCATCGCCACACCGCTTTGGAATTTCGGCGTGCCTCCGATGTTGAAGGCATACATCGACAACATCGTAGTACCTGGTAAGACCTTTCGCTACACAGCTACTGGTCCAATCGGTCTAATGCGCGATAGCGGACGTAAATTGGTGATCGTCCAGGCCAGCGGTGGTGACTTTAACGAAGGTCCTGCCCTGACACTAAACCACGGTAGCCGTTATCTAGAAGATATTCTGAAATTTATCGGTATCGATCAAATCGACACGATTGCCATCGCCGGCACTGCGCTGCCACCATTTGACGGCAGCAAAGTGCAAGCAGCTAAGGCGCAGGGTTTGAGGATTCTGCAAGATGTTTGGCCTACCGAGCTGAACGTCCCGGTTCCTGCGGGCAGTTTGGGTAGCTCGAGTTCTCAAGTGCTCGAAGTCGTGTCGACGGTTACCCTAAATTAAAATTCAGGTTCCGCAAAAAAATGAGACTGTCTGCTAGCAGACGGTCTCATTTTTTTGTCAAATTTTGTTTACATGGCGAATTAGCTTAGTTTTGACTTCACATCTTTGAGAGTTTTGAGCTGACGTTCTGAAATAGCGATGCCTTTGTTTAGAATCGATCCCAAGGCCTTGCCTCTAACGTCTTTAGTCTTGCTGCTGATGAAGTCTGCTGCCACAGATACCCGTTCACGGGCGACTGAAGCGGCAGATTTTGCTGCATTTGTGGCTTTCTCTTTCAGAGCCTCGGTGTTGATGTTGATGATTTTTTGGTCCATGAAAGATACTCCTGAATCGAGTGGTGGAGGTGTCGAGGGATTTGACACCTGTCAGAATTTCACCGTCACGCGCGCTGGCAAAGCTTTGTGAATCGGTAGCCTACACGGTGAGACATTCACCGCTACGATCCTTGTGCAAGAACTAGCCCAAACTTAGGGGAGGGTGTGCGCCCTGAGGCGTTAGCTAATTCCCCAGCAGTGACAGTAGTTCTGACCGGGTTATGTAGTAGTCCCGCCGTTGCTCGATGCCGCGCTTTTGTACCGCTAGGAGTTGCTGAGCTGCGGCCAAAAGTTCGGTACCGTTTTTAACTCCCCGGTTGTATTCGTCCATTGTGAGCTTCATCAGCTGCTCAGCTTGCATCGATGTCGTGTCCGCATCGTGTAATAGTTCGTGTTGGAGCGGTAGCTCATGCTGTAATTCGTGTTGGAGTACTTGCACTTGCTGTAATTGATTATCAGCCCTAAGGTCTGCCGCTTGGGCAAGCAGGCGTTTAGCAGTCGCGTCTTTTTTATCAGTCACTGAGTCAGATAAATCGAGCTTAATCCGCAGTCCGAGAAACCATTCGACTCTCTCGCTGCCCACACGACCATCGCGGTCAATGTAGGTAGGCTGACCAAAGTCGGAATAGACATCTAATTGTGGAGCCCAGGCTGTATTGAACTTCTCGGCCTCTAGTTCGAGAGCATTCTTTCGTTTCTTCAGCGCTGCTATTTCTGGAAGATTTGCTGGATTTATTTGGGAGTTTCTTAGTTCGAGGTGCGGTGGATGGATTAAAGATCCCTTGATCTGCATGTCGGAGTGATCGCTTACGCCGATCGTGATGGTTAACTGATTTTTGGCTACGTCAAGGTCGAGCATCGCGCGCTTTACGTCTTGAGTTAAAGTAGTGCCCTGTAATTCAAATTGTAAAAGGTCTGAACGCGTCGCCACACCGGCAGCAATTCTTTGCTTAGCCGCCTTAATGTGCTCGATATTTCGGGCGAGAGCCTGCTCTTGCAGCTCAATTAGCTGCTGAATCGATAGAATCCGCCAATAAAGCCGCCTTGCGACGAGGAGTTGCTGCGTCAGGTCGCGGTTAATTTCAATCGTAGCGGCCTGGTGCACCGTCTCGCGTATCTTTTCCTCAAGCTCATCACGCCCACCGTTGTAAACATTTATGTAACTCTCAATCCTATAGGCTTGTATCGGGTGCGACGTGAGCGATTTGGTTTCTAGTAGCTGAGTTCCAGTAGTGGCAGAGATTTTGGGCAAAAATGATTGCGAGAGGAAGCTGCTTCTAACTTCCATTGCTGAGGCGTTGGCGGTGCTTGCTTGCACCAACCTATTTTTGCTCCGAACCAAGCGCGGTAAGTCATCGTAAGTGACAATCTCGGCCTGAGCTAGGTAGCTCAGGACGATGCTCCCAGTTAAAATTATGGACCTTCCTATAGTCCGGATCATCGTCATGGTACCTGTCATGTTAGTCTAGATTATCAAATGCAGTCAGAAGTTCGCGGCCGGCTTCTTTGATGTGAAAGTCGATATTAAAGGGTTTTGATGTGCTCTTCGGAGCTAGTCCAACAAAGGATTTACCATCTAAAGTCAGGCTGAATGGCTCCTGCTTATATTTGCCTTTCACTTTGACTTCGAGAAAACCTTTGACTGATGTTACGGCGGACTTCGTGTCAATAGGCGCCATTTGCTGGTCGTAAAGATAGAGCCGCACTTTCCCGTCGGCCGTCCGGACCAGTTCTGCTTTATAAACAACCGCGGCATGAGTGCCTTTCGCCGCCTCTTTCATATCGATCACTGGAGAAACAAGGCCGCCGTATTTTCCTGCATCGCTTAATTTAGGTCCGTGTCCCTCGTCGTGCGCAAATGCATGTGCACTTAGTGACATGGCTAGTCCAACAATAAAATGACCTAATTTCATAAAATATCTCCTGCCTTTGACGTTTCTTTGCGCTTTACATAGGCTTCTGCAGCACTGCGGCCGAATCTGAAAAATACCGTTGGCGTAACTATAAGATCAAGGATGGTTGACGAGAGCAGTCCGCCGACGATTACGACAGCGACGGGGTAGAGAATCTCTTTGCCGGGCTCACCACGTGAGAATAATAAAGGGATGAGCGCAAGTGCGGCAGTTGATGCCGTCATTAATACGGGAACCAGTCGTTCCAAGGAACCACGAATGACCATCTCTTTGCTGAATTTCTCTCCTTCTTCACTCAGCAGGTGGAGGTAGTGAGAAATCATCATGATGCCGTTGCGCGTGGCAATGCCACATAGAGTCACGAAGGCGATGAGGGTTGCTACCGAAAGTGTTCGTTCGGATAGGTATATTGCTACGATACTTCCAATAAGCGCCAGCGGTACGTTGAGCATAATTTGGAGGCTTAAAACTGCTGAACCAAAGTGGGCATATAGGACTACGAAAATTGCCAAGAGAGACAAGATACCTAAAAGCAGGATCCGTCGAGATGCTTGCTGCTGACTTTCGAATTGACCGCCCATCTTGATGAAGTAGCCTTCTGGAAGCGGCACATTGTTGCTGATCTTTTTGGTGATTTCATTGACTAGGCTAGCGAGGTCACGGTCTTGTGAATTAGCAGAAATAACAAAGCGTCGTTGCATATCTTCGCGATTGATCATGTTTGGTCCGGTGCCCTGGTAAACTTGCGCTACATCACCAACGCGAATGCTCTGACCACTGGGGAGGATTTTTACTACAGTAGATCCAATGCTTTTAGGTGTTGAGCGAGACTTGTCGTCCAGACGCATAAATACATCGTATATCTTTTGATTCTCAAGAAACTGAGTCACTACGTCGCCGCGCAAAGCGATTTCTAGATCGGCAGCTAGCGTGCCAGCCCGAATTCCATAGGCGTTAGCCTGTTCGCGGTTTACTGCAATTTTCATCTGCGGAATCAGAGTCAAGGGCTCTGTTTGTAGATCGACTAAGCCGGGGATGTCTTTCATAACATCTTGGATCTCTCCGCCTAAGCGGCGCAGCTCACTCAGATCCGGTCCGAAAACTTTGATGGCTATTTGGGCTCTCACGCCAGAGAGCAAATGATCCAGCCTATGGCTAATTGGCTGGCCCACATTCACGTAGACATCGCCTACAGCCTCAATTTTTTCGCGTAGTTCTTTTATGACGGCTGGCCTGGGTCTGCCTCCAGGCTTGAAATCGACGTCGATTTCGCTCCAGTGCACACCCTCGGCATGTTCATCCATTTCGGCACGCCCGGTACGTCTGACCGTAGACTTTACCTCCGGTATCGATAGCATGGCTTTTTCCATGCTTGCACCTAATGCATTTGATGCCGCAAGAGATATTCCTGGTGCTGCTGCGACGCCAATTGTGGCCGTACCTTCATTAAAATCGGGGAGAAAATTTCGGCCCATTGATGGGAGTAAAGCCAAGGCTCCCGTTAACATGAGTAGGCAGATAAAAATGACGGCTTTGGGCCTTGGCAATGCCACGTTAAGACATCGCATCGCGGTGGCTTTAAGAGTCCGCACTAGGGCCCCGTCAGACTGTTCATCCATCGCTTTGGATTTTGGTAAAATATAGGAACACAGCACTGGGGTCACGCTGATGGAAACGACGAGGGAAGCTAATATTGAGATGATATAGGCAATGCCCAGTGGCACGAATAGGCGTCCTTCAATACCACCGAGAGCGAACAGTGGTATGAATACCAGTACGACAATGATGGTGGAGAATACAATCGAGTTGCGGACCTCGCTGGATGCCTCATAAATTACTTTTAGCGGTGATAGCGGCGATGCGGCGCGGCGATTTTCTTTCAGCCGACGGAAGACATTTTCTACGTCAACAATGGCATCATCGACCAGTTCGCCAATTGCTACAGCGAGACCACCCAGCGTCATGGTGTTAATGCTAAGACCAAGGAAGTGGAAGACAATGGCTGTGATGAGTAGTGACAGCGGGATAACTACAAGAGTAATGGATGTAGTGCGCAAATTGAGCAGAAAAAAGAATAAGATTAAGGCGACGATGCCGATGCCGTCCCGCAACGCCCCCTGTACATTAGCAATCGAAGCCTCAATGAAGTTAGCCTGTTTGAAGAGCTCTCCTTCGATATGCACACCTTTTGGTAATGTTTTTTGTATTTCCGCCAGGTCTGCGTCTATTTGTCTAGTCAGGTCGATAGTGCTGGCATTGGGTTGTTTTTGAATGGTGAGTATCACTGAGGGACGTGCATTAATCGATGCTTCTCCCCGCTTACTTTTGGCTCCTATACGAACCTCGGCTACGTCCTTGACCAGGACCGGTTGTCCGAAGTGCATGCCGACTAATGAGTTTTCTATGTCTGCTATGCTAGACACTCTCGCCAATGGTCGGATGAGATATTCCTTACCGTCCAGATCGATGAATCCTCCGGTGGTATTTTCGCTGATCTCGGCAAGGGCGTGCTGCAACTCTTCTAGCGAGACAGCCCGCTTTTGCAGTCGCTCGGTGGACACTAGGATTTGGTATTGTTTGACCTCACCCCCCATCACTACCACCTGACTGATGCCAGGTATCGTCATGAGTCGGGGGCGTATCGTCCAATCAGCGAGTGTGCGCAGATCCATAGGTGATTGAGCACTATCCGAGCTGGTGAGACCGACGAATTCAATCTCGCCCATGATTGATGTAACGGGACCCATCATAGGTTGCACAAGTTTTGGCAGTCGCCCTTGCAGCAGCTGTAGCCGTTCGGCGATCAGTTGCCGGTTTCGAAATATCTCAGTATCCCAATCAAATTCGACATGGACGATGGAGATGCCGATGCCGCTCGAGGACCTAATGCGCAGTATGCCAGGGGTTCCGTTGAGCGTGGTCTCTATCGGAAGTGTTACTAATGTTTCTACTTCCTCAGGGGCAAGCCCATGCGCTTCCGAAAGTATAGTGACCGTCGGCCGATTTAGGTTGGGAAAGACGTCTACCGGCAGCTTTGTGATGATCCATAGGCCATAAAGAACTAATCCGCATACGCTAAGTAAGACGGTGAACCGGTGCCGGAGAGAAAAGCGTATGAATGAATTAAGCATGAGATTTTCGCAGCGGTGGCCTAGCGTATGAAGGAATGCCTTCCGACTTACACTGGTCTCGTAAAAAATCTAATATTTATAATATTATACGTCTTAGTCTGAGGCTGGGCAACCGCCCCAATAGCCTTATGCGACGAGCCTATAAACAAATCTTGGTCATGTTGGTAGTTGCCGCTCGGTCCACTTTTGCTACCTTCGCGGGTCCAAAAGTTTACCGACTAAATATCTTTTTAGGCGAAAAAACCAGTCATTTCATTGGTTAAAAGTGGCTCGCTAATTGCAGAAGGGAAAACACTGGCCAATCGGCCAGTGTTTTTTTGCGAGTGGATGCAGCTAGGTTTATTTCAGGAGTGACCCATGCCTAAATATTTCTCGTGCAAGTCAGCTATCGTTTGCATCTTGGTCGGTTGTGCCGTGACGCTAGTTTTCTTTTCTAGAAAAGTTGCTGCCAATGGAACCGTCCCTTTCCAGGCTTCGCTGACGTCGCGAGACATGCGATTTGCTCTATCATCGCTGCCAGAGAAGCTAAGTGTATTTCAGTACGCTGATGTGAGCACATTCACCATTTTGACATCGGTCCACATGGGGCTGGTGTCAGAAGATTATCAGGGAAATTTATACTCGGGTGTCGCTTCATCATGGAGCGTCAATGTCAGCGGACGTACTTACACTTTTAATCTTGATCGTGGGCTCGAATTTCACAGTGGCATGAAGCTAGAGTGCGGGGATGTACTGGCGACTTTTCAGCGTCTTCTTAAATTGGGCACTCAATTTAGCTGGAGCTATAACATTACCAAGATTTCTTGTTTATCTGATGATGTTTTCGAAGTCGTTCTTAGGCATTCATCGAGTGCATTTTTACCTGCACTTGCTGGACTAGAGGCCTCCATATTGCCAGCAAGTCAAGGCACAGAACTGTCGACAACCGTAGGACTAGGCCCATACCGTCTAAAAGTCTCTGGCTCTCCAGATCGACTGCCAATGCTGGAGAAAGTCTCTGGCCATCCACTCCTTAAAGCACTTAGCCCAGATCACGTATATTTCAAGCTGTATGAACACATGCGAGAGGCGGAACAGGCATTTTCGGCTGGTCTAGTCGATGTCGTACCGAGGCGGGCGGCGATGGAGACGGCATCTCGTGAGTCTGTGGTTGAGTCGTTGGGGTATTCAAGACTCTGGTTTTTGGCCTTAGGAGATAACCTGGCCGGTACACTGAGTCGTTCCATGCGCAAGTGCCTCAGCCGCTCCGTGGACCGTCGCTCTTTGATCGCCGCTACATCAAATGATGTTGAGACCATGATGAGTGCCGCGTTTGGTGTAGTGCCGCCACAAACGGCGGGAACTCTTCCGGATGCTTCGGATACTGCGCAGGGATGCGTAAAAACGACTAATTTACATTCTGTCGTCGAGCTAATTTACATTGAAGGTCAGGTGGGTCAGGCCTTCCTCGCGGAACTCCGTCGGTCTTTACGTATCTTTGGACTGCCGGTGCGCGCAAAGCGACTTGCCAAGTCAGAGTTCATTACTCGCTTTCAGAATCGAACATTTGATGCTGCAGTAGCTTCGTTTGGGCTCACGATTTCGCCCGAGCTTAACTTGCGCAATTTCTACGGATCAAATTCACTTTTAGATTTTACCCCCAAATCATCTGCCAGATATGACCAGGACATTAATGCTATCGAACGTAGCGCCAGCGAACAGGAGCGTGCCGCTAAAATCAATGTGTTAGAGGCAAAAGTAGGTGAAGATCCTTATCTGATTCCATTAGCTTTTCAGCGCATGAGCTACCTAGCGAATCCGTGTGTGGACATGGAATCAGTCAGATCTCGCACGTCAGGTGAACAGTTTCAGGATGTCTCTGTAGTTAGAGCCTGTCAGGCAGGTGCTTTATGATCAATACGACGCGTGGTCTAGTTAGGTTTCAGGCAATCATTCTTACGGTGATCGGTTTAGTGCTCGGATGTGGATTTGCCCGGCAAAGCCTTTTGTCTAAGTGGGAGCAAGAAGCTAACTACCGTGTTGCCATAGTGGACGCAACCATGGCTCGCTTTCGTAGCGAGCTTCTTCGGGGTGAGGCTAAGGATATTCGAATTGGCTTGCAGGATCTTTCGCAAATTATTGGTACCAGGCAGTTCAGACTTGTGCTGCGAAATGGTTTAGCGATCGAGATAAGTCCACCCTTTGCAAGGCAGATTAGCGGATCAGCTCAGTCGAAGGAATTGACCTGCGTGGTGGTCCCATTAACGTGGTTCTCTTTTTTTGGCGCCAGTAAATGCTCCGTTGAGCGCTCGGCGCTATTTTACGATGCCGGGCATCGTCACTATCTTGCAGAAGTAACGTGGACGGTAGATCAGGCTGTGGATGTTGCCATTATCGTCGGCCTACTGTGTCGGATGGTTGTATTTGTGCTCGCAGCGATTATCGTCGCCTATGTAACGGCTCGGGTCTTTGAAAGCCGTCTTGTTGGTCCGCTTAACGGTTTAGCAACGCAGCTAGGGGCGGCGGCGGAGCATATGTTACTTGGCCAACCTGTGATTATTGAGTCGTATGCTGGGCATGTTGTGTCAGAGGTCAAAATTTTAACTGATACTAGTGCCCATCACATCGAAAAGATTCAGGCTCTGCAGGTGTCTTTAGCTGATGCATTAGTCTACCAGGCCATTGCTGATACCACGGCGATGGTTGCTCATGACGTGCGCAAGCCTTTTTCGATGCTCAAAACTTACTTAGGTATGTTGGCACGGGCGAATGATGCGGCGAACTATAAAAAAATAGCAGCAAAGGTTGGTCCTGAAATTGATCGTTCTTTAGAAGCTGTAAATGGGATGCTTGCAGATCTTTTAGAAGTCCGCTCACCATCGGCAAATTTGGTCACGCAAGATGCGAGTCCATCGAAACTAATTGAGGAGGCCGTGATCAATGCATTTAGGCAATTTCCGAGCCCGGACGTTCAGTTAGAGGTCCGGCTCGCCCATCGTCATATGGTGGTTGTAGACACGCGTAGAGTAGGTAGGGTCTTTTCCAATATTATCGGCAATGCTCTCCAGGCTATCAGTGGTGGTGCCAGCCTCTGGCTTGAGACGATTGATAGGCCCGACTATATTGAGTTTTGTGTCGGTAATTCTGGATCGCTGATTCCAGCTTCAGATCTAAACAAAATATTCGACGCCTACTTCAGTAGGGGCAAAAAGGGTGGCACCGGCCTTGGCTTGGCCATAGCCAAGAAGGTGGTGCTGGCTCACGGAGGTGACATTTACTGTAGATCGGCTCAGAATCTGGCTTATCCAAACGGTTTTGTAGAGTTTCGTTTGACGTTGCCGAAGGCCCACGTTTTGGACTCATCGCTGGATATAGATCTACCGCCGCATAGCTCCGCACTGGCGTGCGATTTCTCCAATCAGAAAGATGACGATGAAAATTTTCAGTGTGACTTAGTCGGGAAGAGTTCGCTGCAAGCATCGAAAGATTTTGAGCGACACAATCTGCTATCTGCACCGACGGAGAGTCTCAAGCCATCTGTCGCCATTGTGGAAGATAACATCTTCATGCTCGAGGCATGGATGGAGGCTCTCGGCGCAGATGCGCTTGTATTTGGTTTCGCCAGCCCAGAGGAATTGTTTGAGGCGATGAACGAGGATCCAGGCTTAGTGCATAGCTTCGCCTGCGTGGTGACCGACTTCCATTTCGACAATAGCAATCGCTACGATGGACTGGACGTCGGCAAGGCCGTGAAGAGTCGTGCATCTCACACCCGCGTGCTGTTGGCCACGGATTATGATGACGGCGGCCTAGAGCATGCGGCTGCGTTTGACCATGTGATTAGCAAGGAACCGACCAGTTTCACTGATTTGGCACTGCGCTTTGGTCTTGCCGCTGAATATGTCTGAGGCGTGCGCCTGAGTGAGGCGATGTTGTTTATCCTACTTTGAACGCAGGAGGAAAAAGCTGGAATTCTTTTTAGTAAGGAAATGGGCCTAAAAAGGAACAGGCAGCATCCAAAAAGGATGCTGCCTGTACTGCGTTCAACTCAATGAGAGTTAAACTACTTCTTACCAGCGTCCGCCACCGCCGCCGCCGCCGCCGCCGCCGCCGTAGCCGCCGTAGCCGCCGCCACCGCCGCCGCCGCCGCCGTAGCCGCCACCGCCACCGCCACCGCCGCCGCCACTTCTACCGCCACCACTATTGCCAAAGCTGCTCATGCTTCCTTGGCCTCC
>JAPLFY010000020.1 GCA_026390435.1 Pseudomonadota bacterium | reverse complement strand
GTGTTGCCGCTTTTTAAGGGGCGGCTAGACAGGCAAGGGGGCCAGAAAGTGCACAGAAAATGACCGAGCTCATCAGGTCGATGATGCTCTGACTATCGGCGGCAGGTGTTGCACTACTCTTGCTGTCTTTTGCAGTTGCGGCCAGCAGAGCGCTGTCGTCGCTGAAAATTTTATATCCATCAGGTAGGGCGAATAGGCTAGGCGACAACGTCGCTTCTTGGATTGCGGTGGTTTTGACCACAACGTGGTGAGTGTGATGTTTGCCGGAGAGGTCTACCGTCGTTTGTTGACTGTCCGAGCTTAGTGCTAAGCCTTGGACGCCCTGAACGTCGCTTTTCAGCGCCTTTAGAATCTCACTGCCATGTGGTTGTCGAATGACTGCTTTGGCCACTTCGGTCCAAATCCCTTGCCGCCAGTTCAGTGCATCATCTTGACAGAATTCCTCGGTGACCGTGGTTGATGCTGACGCGCCTTTGCCACCACTTTTGGTGATGGCAAAACGGCGCGAGTAGACATTACAGGTGTGGCCGAACGTATTTTGTTGTTTAGACAGGGGCTGCAGATCGTAGTTTTTAAGAGCAAGAGTTAATCGCATGCCGTCGCTTCGGTCCACCGAGGTGACTGAGGGAATGGGCGAGAGAAAAAATCGCACCATAAAGTTGGTGGGCACGACAAGGCAGGTGCCCTCTTTATAAGAGGCAAATATCTTCGGATCAGAGATGCCTTTGGTTGCTGCGACCATGGCTTGATTCAACTTGCCGCACGCATAAAAGTTGCGCCCGTTGAATATATAGCGGGTTTCGTCGTCACCAGCTGCGCCGGTGGAGCCGCCTGAGCCAGATTTGACCTGCAAGACGAATTTGTTATCGCTAATGGACCAGCGCTGCAGGGACTGTGCCTTTTTTTGATCGATGCTAACATCGACGACCTGTTCAATGACCGTGGCTGCAAGTGCATAGGACTCGGCGAGATTAAGCCCGACCAGTAGGTAGGCTGCATTGATGCTTATAGCAGCCGAGAGCCACTTATCAGCCTTCATGGCCGCGCTCCAGTTTTTGCCAGTAACTTCTTACCAGCTCATGCTCTCCAGCCAACGCCAATCCGGTGGAGCGAGCGTGTGGGCCACCGATCTGATGAATAGCGTAAAGAATTCTTGTTTGCACAAACATAGGTTTGCCGCGGCGGAGATTGCGCACGTCCCTATAAGCATGCGCCAGTAGATCGATCATGTCCTGCTTTTCGCTGCCTTCAAACTGTCTCCCCATTCTGGTGGCGGCTTCAGCTCGGACTACGAGCGCTTTATCGAAGAGGGCCTCGCGCAGCACACCACTGCAGTAGGGACGTTGACTGCGCGAACAGACGCGGATCCACCCTAGGCGCCATCCCCATGACCAGTTCTTGAGATGCTTGCCGCGCTCAACCTGATAAAGCCACAACTTTTCGCGCTCGGTCTCAGGAGCTTGGATAAAATAACGCCAGTCCGGGGGGCCTGGCTCCGAGCGCAAATCAAATTCTTGGGAAATTGCTGCAGTAAGCGCAGCCTTAGCTGGAGCGGCTGACGCGGCCAATGGTAGGGCTAAAGTAGCGAGTCCGGCAGCAAGCCACAGCTTCATCAAGCCCCCTTAAAGGTCCAGGAATATCTATTGATTACAAGTAGTTAAAAAAATTATCTGCATACCCCTAAAGCTTGCGTGGTGTTGAGCCGATCTTCACCTGAGAAGTTGTTTTGTCGGCTTTCAGGGGGCGCTAATGAGTGAGCAGATTTGGTACGTATATCAGAACGGTCAGCAGCTTGGGCCATTTGCTAATCTGCAGGTAAAACAAATGATCGACTCTAAGATGATCCCCCAAGATGCTTATATTTTCAAGGTAGGTTGGAAGGATTGGCGGCCAATCGAAGAGACCTTCTCTGAACTCGGGTTACCAGCTCCGACTATGCCGGCTGGCAATGCGACTATAAAGACGGTTGCCGAACGCCGTGAAGCAGCGCCACGTGCCACTGTAAGCGGGCGAGTAGTCGTTCATAACAACTCGCAAATGGTGATTGGTAGTGGCGTGAACATCTCGGCGACCGGTATGTTTGTGGAGACGACGGATCAAATGTTTGCAGTGGGCGAACGCTTGAAGATTTCCGTGCGCGTGGACGGATTCTCCAGGCCGTTTAATGTCCTAGCCCAAGTTGTGCGCTACAACGGTGATCCAAAGTTACCGATTGGTTACGGTTTGCGCTTTGACGATATCGATCCAGCCGTAGCAAAGGATATCCAGCAGGCTATCGATCGTCAGAATCAGGCGACAGCTGCCACGCAGGAAGCTGCGCGGTAATAATCTTTTCGACGCGTGTGTTCGTAGTCAGGAGGATCTCAGGTGGCCGAACAAAAGAAAATGCCGCGAAGCTGGAGAGGAGTGGCAACTCTGGACCAAGCGAAGGAGCATATCGATTTCGGCGTCCTCGTGACCTGGCGCGAGGTGCGTACCCTAAGGCGGGCCTTAGGAGAGAAGGCAGAGGCTGAGGTCATTCGGCACTTTGCAAGACGCCTAGTTGAGCGGGCGAATGGTCGTTTGCAGGCGGAAATGACCGTCGAAAGTGTCATGCTCTGGCTCACCAGTGCCGGGTCAGAAAAGTTGCTGCATACGTTTTTGGGAGAGCTTTTTGCACAGCCAGGCTGTGACGATGCCTGCTGGGTCCTAGTTGAGTTAGCGCTAACGGCAGAGCCAGCCGACACGGATCATGGGGACGCGATGTTCGAGATGGCCGTCGCCATGATTTGCGAACTCGGTCTAAGTCTTCAAGAGTATAACAAGGCTTTTCCTGGTGAATTTAAAAGGGCGGATCAACTGCTAGACTACATCGCGACCTATTTACTCTCTGTCAGTAACGCGAACAGCATTTGTATTCGCCTCAGCCTGTTGCATTATTTTGGGGTGTTTGAACACGAGTTAAGTCATAAAAACTATCTAAACCGAGTCATGGGCAGATTTGGGCACACTGTACTCGATCATCTGTTCACTCTTCTATTTACCAAGCGTAGCGAGGCCGTGGCTCTGCAGTTTTTGGTTGAGAATCTGCCGTTCATACTTGAGGCAGATAACTCCACCCAAAAAATCGTGCACGAGACTTTTAAGAACTACATGCTTAAGCACCCCGACCGTTTTAGTCTGTTTGCCCAGACTTTCGCGGAAGCTCTCGCGAACAGCGGCGATGCAAGTTTTGCCAATGCTAGCAAGGTTTACCTGCAGCATCTAGCCGCCATGCTCCGTGTTGTCTCTAACGTTAACCACAAGACGCTCGCGCGTGAACTGATCGTGGCGGTCGTTAAATTCAAAAACGCTCTTAATTTTGCCGAAGTCATCCAGACTTTAAGGCAAGACCCTGAAATGCGTCAGCCACTTTTGACTAGTTTAGAAAAGCTTTTGTCCAACAAGCCTGTGGAAAGCAGCAGCGCAGAAAAGGTAGTTGAAATGCGCCTTTCCCGTCGTGGCCGCCGTCCCGCATTCAGTCGCTCAGAAGGCTTGGGCACGATGAATCAAGTGACCTATTTAGGTGGCATCGAGATTCAGCGCGCTTCCTAATACTCCCCGTCTACGGAGCAGTGCTTTCCTCAATGGTGGGTGCCTGGGGTTCGTCAATGCCAGGGCCAGGTTTCGCTGTGATCCGCGATTCCTCAGACACTGGAAAATCTATAGAAGTCTTGTTTCCCATGACATCGCGAATCATCCACTCTCCACCGGATTTGACGACTGCAACGGTGTTTTCGGTGGTGACCTTGGGAGCATCCTGCAAAGGTTTGTTCTCCACCCCTAGGTCGCTATAAGTCAGCTGAAATGCAATCTCAGTCTCGCGCGGGGTGCGGTCTCTGCGCTCAACCACCGAGTAGTTGAGAATTTGATAGCGACGATCGATATAGGCCGTACGGATGGTCTCGACCGAGGCGCTCTCAATCGCATGCCGCAAGTTGCCGGTGGTGTAGTCCAGCAGCTTATCGCGCTCGCCCACTTCCTTCATGTTCAATGCCACGTTGAGATACGCCTCAACCACTTGTTCGGGGGTCATGGCCGCACGCTTTACGCCGCACATGTTCGTACAACCGGTGATGATTAGAGTCACAAAAATCAGTCGCCACGGAAACCAACGCATAACTCAATCTCCCCCTTGCACGGTATCTTCCATGAGTGGTGGTGCACTTTTTTCACTATCCCCATCTAGCGTCTTATTGCCTTCAGGCCCGATAAGCGGTTTCACGACGGTAGGGAGATTTGTGTTTTGCGAGCCTTGTGGACTCCGTGAGTCATGAGAGCCGAAATAGTTCGGCGTCAATGGCTCCAGTTCGGTGGCTCTTGGTTCTGCCGGCGGCGGTGGGTTGGGCGTGCGAGGCGCCTTTTGACGCCACTTTAGGTCTTTGGGCAACTTCGTTGCCACTCCATCGGGACGCGGCATGGGCTTGCGGTTATAGATATATGCCGCCTGTTCGTCGCTACTATCGATGTGCGGCTCAGCCGCGGGTAATCGCGACTTTACGGGGGGCGTGGCCGCGGCAGGGCTGTCTGCGGCGGATGGCCAAGGCGTGCGCTGACGTCCGACCAGTGGCATGGCTCTTTGATTGGCCGGAATCTGCTGCGCTGCTGCGGTGCCGAATGCCGTGGCATAGGCCTGCGCTGAGGTAGGCTCCGCCAGCGTTAAATTAAACCTTTTATATTTCGACATAAAATCTAGCTCACCATCGATCTCGATTAGCTTATCATCGCTCAAAATGGTGGTCGCTGTTTGCGGCTTGAATCCATCGGGCCGGAGAAAGACTTGGATATTCTGATTTTTCAGATAACTAAGGCGGGACATGTAGGAACTCGCCTTGGCTCTGCCAAGCAGGACCCGCACGTCAATTTTGCGGTATTGCGCCACGTAAAGCGCGGTGACAATCTCGCCGTCGGTCAAATAGTCCGTCGTCAACCACAGCCGTTTTGAAGTTGCGCCGATGAGGTTTAGTACCTCGGCTCGCAGCTCGCTAAAGCTCGTGAACGTTTGGGCGTGTGATTGTGCCGGGGGCCGATCCGGGGTCTCGGGCGTTGCCTGCGCGTTGGCACTAACGAGCCCTAGGCTCAGAGCCGAAAAGCTGCTGGCGACGATCAGAGCATTGGCAACTTTACGATGCACGAGCCTCCTTTGGCCCAGAGGCTGGACTAGCCCCTTACAATTTGGCTTTCACGATAAAAGCCGCGAATCCGTCCATGTCATCTTGGTTGCCTGCATACACTTGGAGCAGGTTGGCACGCGTTACGTACCGCTTGTAGTAGTCAGGCAACCTAGGAACTGGTGATAATAGTTCAATTCTATCACCATAATTTTCTCTGATCCAGGTAACGTGTTGTTCACTTTCGTCTGGCTCGAAGGAACAGACCGAGTAAACCAGCTCCCCGCCTGGCTTCAGCAGGTTTTCAATGACATGGCGGAGCAACTTCCGTTGCAGCTCTACCATCGTCGAGATGAGACTCTGACGCTTCTGCCATTTACCCTCAGGGTGCCTTCGCAGCACCCCAAGGCCACTGCATGGAGCATCAAGAAGGACCTTGTCGAAGCGCTCTTCCGGCCGGTAGTCTAGTAGGTCGCTCTCCACCCAGTGGATATCGGTATGGCCAAGTCGGGTGCAGGTTTCCTGGGCTTTGCGCATTTGAATAGGGTGCTTTTCTACGGCGGTCAGATCGCACTTACCATCGGATAGTTCGTAAAGATGAGACAGCTTGCCGCCTGGGCCGGCGGTACAGTCGAGGACTCGCTCGCCTGCCTGTGGGTCCACCAGAAGGCCAATCAGCTGGGAGGCCTCATCCTGGATGGTATAATATCCCTTTTGAAACAAAGAGTTATCTTCTAGATTAGGCGCTTGCTGAAAGGCTAGAGCCGAGCGCAAGTGACGACGATCTGTGTGACTGCGCTCGTCCCTTAGGAGTTGCTGCTGGAGGAGGTGGATCTCTGGCAGCGGCGTTTTTAGTTGGTTGATTCGTACCGTCCAGGGAGGGGGTTGGTTGTTCGCGGCGAGCATCTTCTCCATGCGATCAAATTTGAAGTGCGTCAGCCACCGCCTCACCAACCACTCAGGGTGGGCAAACTGCAGGGATAGGTACTCAACCTGTTTGGTATTCTTATCCGGCTTGGGGAAGTACTCGGCGCGTCGAGCGATCTGGCGCAGGATGCCGTTGACGAAGGACACAGCCTGGGCCTGGCCTTTCTTGCGGACATATTCAGCACTCTCATTGACAGCAGCCCGGTCCGGCACGCGGTCCATGTAGAAAATCTGATAAGTCCCGACCACTAGAGCGGCGCGGATCTCGGGGGATGACTTGCTCAAGTCCCGTTTAGCTGTGTTTTGGACGATCCAGTAGATCTTGGAGTACCAGCGCAAGCTGCCATATAGCAGCTCTTTGATGAAGTTTCGGTCCAGGCGGCTGAGGCTGCCCCCATGCTTGGCGTAAAGTGCTTCCGTCACGTCATCCGGTGTTTCATTGTGGTCCATGACCCGGACGTATGCGTCGTAAGCTATCTCGCGCGCGAGAGAGAGGCCGTTAGTCACCTGTTGGAATCTCCTTAATCGATCTGGGGGCTATTGCTGGTGCGGGATTCGCTGGCATCATCGACGCCACAGTCTCGCAGTTGTTTCTTTAAGCGCCGGATCGTGAGCGACTTGCTCAGGCTGTCGATGCCAAAGTAAGCGGATACCACGAGGGCACCGAGGAAGAAGAAGGTAAGATTGATCATGTAACCGGGCAGAGTGATCTGCTCGATCCACGGTGGCAGGTGCAGGCTGACCCTGTCCCTGTTGTAGGCAGCGAAGTAGGCGCTAGTCCCAACAAAGGTGATCATGAGCCAAAATCTAGCTAAGCGGCTGAGAAAGCGCATCGCGAAACACCTCCGTGGCAGTTAAAAGACCCGCCCTATCACTCAGGCACCCCAGATCAGCGCGATCTGGAGGCGGTGAGGTAGGACGGGTCTTAATACACTAGCAAAAATTAGTTGTTTTCGTCGCCAGGACCGTCTTTGCGAGCAGCTTGTGCTTTCGCGAAGGCGTCGGCAAAGCCAGTTTTTGGCTCAGCCACCGTACCAATGTAATCACGCAGTGCATCGCCTTGCAGGTTGCGTAGGAACGCTTTCCGGCTGAGGGAGAACTTGCGCTCTTCGGCGTCGCTTGCGAGTACCACGAAGTCCAGCTCTTCGCCTTCTTTCGCGATGTCGCCTGGCTTAGCCACTTGCTCATCGGCTAGTTCACTGACGTGAATCATGCCTTCAACACCAGCAACGATCTCGACGAAGGCGCCAAAGTCAGTGACTTTGGTAACTTTGCCGCGGCCTTTGGTGCCTGGGCGGAATTCTTGAGCAGCTTTGACAAACGGATCGGCCGAAAGTTGCTTGATACCGAGCGAGAACTTCTCGCCTTCTGTATCGATCTGCAGCACTTTTGCGTCGACTTCGTCGCCTTTTTTGAACAGATCGCCAGGATGACGAATCCGCTCAGTCCAGCTGATGTCAGAGATGTGGATCAAGCCGTCAATGCCATCTTCGATGCCGACAAAGATGCCGAAATCGGTGATGTTGCGGATTTTGCCACGAATGATGTCACCAACTTGGTACTTCTCTTTGACAATTTCCCATGGATTTGGCTCGATCTGCTTCATGCCGAGGCTGATGCGGCGGTTCTCGAGGTCGAGAGCCAACACCACAACTTCGACATCTTCACCCACTTGGACGATCTTGGATGGGTGGCGAACGCGTTTGCTCCAGGACATCTCGCTGACGTGAATCAGACCTTCGATGCCGTTCTCGAGCTCAACAAAAGCGCCGTAATCAGTCAGGCTGACCACTTTGCCCTTGGTGCGCATGCTGACGGGATATTTCTCGCCAGCTGCCAGCCATGGATCGGCTTGTAGTTGCTTGAAGCCCAAGGACACGCGTTGACGTTGTTCGTCGTAGCTGAGGACTTTGACTTCAACTTCTTGACCGACTTCGAAGAGCTGCGACGGATGGTTGATCCGGCCCCAAGACATGTCGGTGATGTGCAGAAGTCCGTCGATGCCGCCGAGGTCGATGAACGCACCGTAATCGGTGATGTTCTTGACGATACCGCGGAGGATCGCACCTTCCTGCAGATTCTCCAGAGTCGTTGCACGAAGTTTTTCGCGGTCACGCTCGAGGAGGATACGACGGCTAAGCACAATGTTGCCGCGTTTTTTGTTGAACTTGATGATCTTGAATGCCAGATTGTTGCCGATCAGTTTATCGAGGTTGCGCACTGGGCGCAGGTCGACTTGTGAGCCTGGCAAGAAAGCTTTGACGCCGATGTCGACGGACAGGCCGCCTTTGACGCGGGCCATGATGACACCTTCGACGGTCTCATCTTTGTCGTAAGCATCAGAGATGCGGTCCCAAGCACGTAGCATCTCAGCGCGCTCGCGGCTGAGCACTAGCTCGCCTTCGTTGTCTTCGAAGGTATCAAGGTACACTTCGACTTCGTCACCGACTTTGACTTTCAGGCCTTCGGGGCCGTAAAACTCGCTGAGCGGGACTTCGCCTTCGGATTTGTGGCCGATGTCTACGATGACTTGATCGTCAGTCAGCCGGACTACGCGGCCTTTGACAATCGTACCTTCGCGGATGTTAGCGCCACCAGTTGCACCATCGAGCATTTCGGCAAAATCGGTACTGCCTGCACCATCGAGGTCGAAATCCGAATCCTCATCTTCCCACTTAACTGTGCCTAAGCCGGCCATCTTGGTTTCTTGTAACTGCATGTTAGGGTGTTTCTCCTTAGACCGTTTGCCCCCCATTGAGCCTACGGCGTACTGTAATGAATCAAGAGGCATTTTCGTTATCATGTGGGGATATTAAAGTCAATCACGGCAATCGCTTCGGTGCAGGTATATAATTTTAGAATTACCTGCAGCTATTGATATGATGCGTAAAAGAGGTAAATCATCATGGCTCTGCGAGTTTGCCTAAGGCGAATCAATGCAAGTTTAGGTACGTGGGCTCCGAAGGCCCTCAAGGTATCAGCAATCCTATCAGTATTAGCGAATCCCGTCTCGGGATTGGCTGTGGCTACGCCGGCTGACGATTGCCCGAAGTCACCTCCTAAGTTGCCGGAAATCACCCGCTCTGCTGTTTATAGTAACGTCCCCTTTAAGGCAGGCGAGGCAGCAACTTACGAGCTGACTTGGTCGGGCATTAAAGCCGGCTATGCCACCATTGAAGTACGCTCTCCGCGTCGGCATAACGGGATCTGGCAGCGGGTGTTTCACATCGATGCCGCCACCGGGGACTGGTTTAAGTCGATCTTTGTGGCTAAGGAAACCATGGAGGCCGTATCCCGGCCGTGGGATTTCGGCGTCACTCAGTTCTACATGGAGCAAAACGAGGGCAAGCTTTTCGGCAGTAGCTTCCAGCAGAAGAAGTGGCTCAGTTTCGATCATGATCGCTGCCACGTCGACGAGAGGATTCAAGTACCTGATAAGAATGAGGATAATGTCGGTCATGATCTAGCTTACGGGGCTAATGATGCCCTTGGCGTGGTGTTCAATCTGCGCACCCGGAATTTTCATATCGGCACTAAAGAGCGTGCTCTAGTCTACACGTCGGAAAAAAATTGGTTTCTCGAGGCCGAACCGGTGGCGATGGAGCAGGTGACCGTACCGGCCGGGACCTTTAATACCGTCAAAATTAAACTGCAGACCTTCATCGGTAAGGATCTCCAGCAAAAGGGTGATGTGTGGGCGTGGATCTCCACGGACACCCCTCAGCGCCAGTTGGTGCAAGTGCAGGGGGAGATTAAAATCGGCTCAGTGTGGATCAAGCTTAGCTCGTATACGCCTGGTACCTGAGTGCTTTCAATAACCTAGCCAGGATAAACGCCATGAATCGTCGTTTCCTTTTCCTCAGTGCGATGGCCTTGGGCGCGATGTGGTTTCATGTCTGGAAGCGGCTGCTCGTGCCCTGCGGTGGCTCACCGGCGGTGCAAGCTGGTCTTTTGGCGGTGGTGCTTGGTCTATTTCTGCTGCAGGTAACGGTTTGGTTGCCGGTGTTTGGCATCGAGCAGCGTCCTCGGCTGCGCTTTTGGATCTACAGTTCTTATGGACTGATGGTGGCGCTTTGGTTCGGCGCCATAGCTAATGACATATTTGTTCTGACGGCTAGTTTACTCATGCCGAGGGATGCAAGCTGGCAAGTGTCGCTTCCTTATGTAGCTCATGGCTTATTATTCGTGACCACAGTGGGTAACAGTATCGGTATCTGGACCGTGCGGCGGGGGCCAATCATACGAACGGTGGAAGTGCGCTTGCCCAATTGGCCGGCCGCTTTGGATGGATTCCGCATTGCCCAGATCAGCGATCTCCATGTCGGTCCGCTGATTAAGGCTGACTATGTTGAAGACGTCGTGCGTAAAGTGCAAAGCCTTAATCCGGGTTTGATCGCCGTCACTGGCGACCTCGGTGATGGTCATGTGGCAAAGTTGCGGGACGACTTGGTTCCGCTGCGGCAGTTGCGGGCTGATCACGGCGTCTACTACGTGACTGGTAACCATGAGTTTTATTGGAACGCGCATGAGTGGGTCGATGCTGCGCGCGACTGCGGCATGACGGTGCTGCATAACGAGGGGCGATCCATAGATCTGGGCGCCGGTAGCCTATGGGTAGGTGGGGTGCCCGATATTTCGGCCTCGCGTTTTGGGGCGGGCTTTGCTTCTGAGCCAGCGTTAGCAGCACCGCCGTCCGATTTGAAGCCGAACGCCAAAGTGTTGCTGGCGCACCAGCCTAAGAGCTGCTTCGCCGCTGCGGCTGCTGGCTTTGATCTGATGTTGTGCGGTCACACTCACTGGGGCCAAACTTTCCCGATCACTCTGATAGTCGGGTGGTTCAATCCCTATCACCGCGGCCTTAATCAGCACGACCAGATGGCAGTCTACGTTAGCGCAGGTACCGGCTTTTGGGGGCCGCCTGTGCGCTTCGGTGTGGCGGCAGAGGTCACTTGCGTGGTGCTGCGGTCGGCATGATTGCTGGCTGTTACGGGTAAATTGTGGTCCGCCAAAATTTGGGGGCTGACCCCATTTTCCACTACTGCTATACAGTCGGCTGACGCCGAGTTGAAAATGGCAGAGTGGGAGCGAGCGATGCACCGCAATGATATTTTAGACGCACTTGCTGGTTATCAAGAGGTCTGGTCCTACGCTGCAGGTCACGGCGCACCCTATGTCGATGCGAGAGAGTCTGCCGTGCTGAGGCGGTTCGTAGAGTTTATTCGTGCCACTCCCGGTGCGTTTGAACGGACAGCGCTCGAGGGGCATTTAACCGGGTCGGCGGTTGTGGTCTCGGCAGATTTGACGCGCGTGCTGCTGACGCTGCACGGTAAGTTAAATAAGTGGCTGCAACTCGGTGGCCATGCTGATGGTCATCCCCACCTGCAGGATGTGGCGATGCGGGAGGCTGAGGAGGAATCTGGTCTCACTGGCCTGAAGTTCCTGCCTTTTGGGCACGCAATATTCGGGGCAGCTAGCAATCTGACCGACATGTTCCATCGGCCGGTGCCTATGGATCTGGATTGTCACGATATCCCAGCTCGACCAGGGGAGCCGACCCATGTCCATTATGACGTCCGGTATCTCATAGTTGCCGATGCTAATAAGCCTTTGGTGATCTCCGAGGAGTCGAAGGATCTTCGGTGGTTCAGTTTAGATGAGGCACGCCGCGTCGCACCGGAGGCAAGTACTCTGAGGCAGTTTGATAAGCTCGACTGGCTGCGTCCGAGGTTGACAGGTGGCGGCAAAGTCTTAGGTTAATGAAGGAATTAATGACCGGTGGGCGCTCACACTGAGGCCATGCTCTAACCCTTGTCGAAAGACCTAACTTTGTCTGACTATTATAAAACTTTAGGCCTTAGCAAAGGCGCCAGTGGCGATGAGATAAAGAAATCTTATCGTAAGTTGGCGCTGCAGCATCACCCCGATCGCAACAAGGGCGATAAGGCTTCCGAAGATAAGTTCAAAGAGATCAGTGAGGCCTACGCTGTCCTCAGTGATGACGAAAAGCGTAAACAATACGATTCCTTCGGCGATTCTCGCTTCCATCAGCAGTATTCGCAGGAAGACATCTTCCGCAATACCGACTTCGGTTCGGTTTTCCAGGATTTCGATATGAGCAGCGGCGGTGGGCTCGACGGGATCTTCAGCCGCATATTTGGTGGCGCCGCTGCAGGTGGTGGCAGTCCCTTTGGGGGGGCAGGTGGAGGGCGAGCAGGGGGAGGAGGGCGCGGTGGCCGGCAGGTTAAGGGCCAAGATGTCGAGTTCCCACTGCAGATTGGCTTCGCCGAAGCATTCAGTGGTGGCGAGCGCGCTGTTAACTTCCGTCTCAGCGATGGCACCGAACGTTCGCTTAAGGTCCGCCTTCCCAAGGGCGCTAAAGATGGTGGCCGGTTGCGGGTCGCAGGAATGGGCGCGCCGTCCCCATACGGTGGGCAGGCGGGTGACCTGTTTGTGATACTGCAAGTAGCACCGCATCCATTTTTCACGCGGGACGGCGACGATTTAATCACGCATGTACCCCTGAAGATATCTGAGGCCCTACTGGGCACCGCTCGCGACGTCGAGACGATGGACGGGTTTAAGCGGGTAAAAATTCCTGCAGGTGTTAAACCTGGAACGAAGGTCCGTCTGCGGGGTCTTGGATTTCCGCATACAGGTAAAGAGTCGCGTGGCGATTGTCATGTGATTGTCGACCTCGAGATTCCGACGCATCTGACACCGTCGCAAAAGACGGCCATCGTGGCTTTGCAGGAAGTGGATTTGTGACGGTAGTTGCTACCTCTACTTTCGGTACTTTCGAGTAAATCTTAATAGGTCCTGCGGGGCGGAGGCGGGTAGCGTGGGGAGAAAGTTTAAGCGCTGGCAGGCACTGTCTGGCGAGCGACCGGCAAGCCTATCGGCGGTGGCTGATATTCTCCTGGCAAATCGGCAATTCACGCCGATTACTCAGTTGACCTACGGTGACTACGGACTTACGGCTGTGGTCGATACCGTTGCCAAGGCCATCACCGACGGCAAGCGTATCGGTCTTTATGCTGATTACGATGTCGACGGGACGATGAGTTGCGTCTCGTGGATTTGGTTTCTTGAGGCTCTCGGTCACAAGAATTTTATTCACTATATTCCTTGTCGATTTAAAGAAGGCTACGGCCTCAATCTTAAAGCCATCGAGCATTTAATCGATCATGAAGGTGCCGAACTCATCATCACGATGGACACTGGCATCACGGCCAATGCTGAGGCTGCTTATTGCCGTCAACGTGGTGTTGAATTTATCTGTACCGATCACCATGTGATTCAGCCGGAGAAAATGCCCGACTGCATCATCTTGAATCCGAAGATGCATCCGGATGAGATGTACAAGGAGCTGTGCGGTTGCGGTATTACGTTTGTGCTGCTGCGCAAACTTGGTGAACGTTTGGGAGCACCCGCAAGCATCTGGACTGATCTGCTCGCACTCACCGGTATGGCGACGATTTGTGATGTGGTGCCACTCAATGGCGTCAATCACCGCCTGGCTAAGCTAGGTGTGGCTGCACTGTCGCAAAGTAAAAGACCTGTGCTCAGGCAGCTCATGGCGGCATGTCAGACGCTTAAAGATGTTGATGAAAAGGACGTCGGCTTTCGCCTTGGTCCTCGCATCAATGCGGTCGGCCGTCTTGAGCATGCAGATTTAGTCATCGAGGCTTTTATTGGTGACGATCCGAAGCAGTTGATAGAATTTATGGACACCTGCAACGAACAGAGAAAGAAAATCCAGCGCTCGATTGTGGAATCAGCGCGGCGTGAGGCGATGCGCTACGGTGATGCGCCGATTTTATTTCTGGGCGGTGACTGGCATCCAGGCGTAGTGGGCATTGCGGCGAGTAAGATCGCCGAGGAATTTTGGCGCCCGGTGTGGTTGTTTCAGCGCAAGGATGATGTCTGTAAAGGATCTGCACGGTCGCTGCGTGGCTTTGACGTAACTGCTGCGATGAGCAAAGTCGGATCGCTGTTCACTAAGTTTGGTGGTCATGCAGCCGCCGGAGGTTTTACCTTCCCTGCTGCGCATGAAGAGGAATTACGTGCGGCACTGACGGCAGTGGCGCAGGGTATCAGGGATGAAAAACCGGAGATTTGGGAAAGCCAGATCACCTATGATTGTGAGATCGCTCCGGAACTAGCGACGCTAGCACTCACCGATGAGCTCGACGGCCTTAAGCCATTTGGCCACGGCTTTGAAGAGCCACGCTTTGCCTTGCGCGCTGAGATTGCGTCGACGCGTTTCTTTAACGACAAGGAAACGGGCGAGCCGCGTCACACCTGCGTCATGATTCGTGCCGGCGCCAGTGCGGCACCGCAAAAGGTGATGTTCTTTAACGAAGTACACACCGAGCTGACTGAGGCGCGTGCGGCCACGTTTATCGTGGCGGCATCGAGGAGTACGTTTCGGGGCGAGAAGTCGCTGACGCTTTATGGCCATGACTTTGAGGTGGAAGAGTAAGTTCTGGCTTGGGTCGATCGGACTTAGGTGGCATGGTATGCCGATGAGTAGCCAGGTTGCGGCATGATACTAAACTTAGCCGTTTACTGGGTAGGAGTCGGTTTGATTACCGATAAACAACTTGTCGAGATCTCGCGGCTCATCGGTGACCGATTGAAGCCGCTGGCAGTATGCTGAAATTATGCGTGATGGGCTTAAGATTTTTGATAAATTGTCGATTAGATGACCTGCACATAGGTACGCTGGAGGTCGTTTGAAGATTTTTTCTCTGTACTGTGGCGCGACGCTGCCGTTGTGTCTCGCGGCTTTGGTTTGGTTTTATTTGCTGACTCCTGAGCACCTGCAGATTTATGGGGAGATCCAACTAAATAAACCATTACCTAAGAAATTCGAATTCGCCTCTGTCGAAGCGGTACATGGCCAAAGCCCAGAGTTTACCGTTTATTTTTTTCCCGCATACGTTGATTTGCCTTGTTTGTGTAGCGAGGCTCGCACCACCATCGAGGCCATGGGGGGGCGCTTTGAAGAACTAGATAGCAAGATCGCCAAGGTGTTTGGCCTGCCTCTGCTGCACGACGGTGTTTCTTACAAATTGGCTGATTCGTTATTAATAACTTTAGACCAGTATGGCATCGTCAAAAGTATTCATAGGAACGTCTCCGAGGGAGATATTCCGCGAATTTTTCGGGGAATCGGAGTACTGGAGCGGAGTTCTTAAGTATCGCCTGACTCAGATGGTTCACCAATTGAGGCTGCGTGGCGTGTTGGGGGTGGGCTAGGCAGAAAGTAGGCTAATTTATCCACAAGGTTAGGATCCTAACTTTCAGTATTCAAGTGTTTTTTGAACGCCGATCGGTTTCCCGCGGCTATGCCTAGGCGGCACAGCGTTGTTGTTGATAACCGGTTTGCATGTTACCAACCAAAGAATGGCCTTCCCAAGCAAATTGGTTGTTATTCTGGGAAATATGAGACCCCAGACCTTGTGGTGTGCTGGTACCCTAAGAACGGAGGCAGTCTCGAATCGGCAAGTGAAGTGTATTACATACCCAACGATCCCCAAATTGCTGCTAGGGTGACCGAATACTATGACGTGCCCCCGGCTTACCAGTTTCCGAATCATTTCATAGTTGAGAGCGTACGCGGTCAAGACAATTCATCCCAAAATCCTGGTGATTGGGCTACCACAACGAAACCATGGCTGATGGAAGGAGAAAACACTCAACCAAAGTTCGAGCTTTTCTTCGATGGTGGTAAATCCTCCGGGAAGTTCACAGCCCATTTGCATGTCGATGGGAAGGACGAGTTGGGCCCTCTAAAATGTAGTGATGACTTCCAACAATGACAGTCAATCTGTTGTCAGTCAGTAAGCCAAACGCGGCCCCTATACTCGGACCGCGACATGATCTAGGGCCGTGGGCCCATTGCCGCTCGAAGCTTCATAGCCCGCATCCTTGTCTAGACTCAACGATGCTGAGACTCGGAGCGCGATCACTTATAGCCCGTCATCATCTTGTGGAGTCACGCTGTCGCGTATACGCCGTAGAGCTGGCAAATTTTTCTTTGGCGCGAGGCCGGCATCGATCTCGTCGTTGAGGTCATTTAGCAACTCATCAAAATCCGCATCGGATCCCTGCAAGATCCAGGTGCCGTCATCCTTCATGTCGGCGCACATGACCATCATATGTGCGCCAGAGGCGAGCCCTCGAATATCAATCAATGCTGAATAGTCACGGCGAGACAGCGGCAGTTCAAAATCGTGATAGTAGGGCAATCAGGCCCCCTTGGGGGCTGCTGTCAAAGGGCC
>JAPLFY010000011.1 GCA_026390435.1 Pseudomonadota bacterium | reverse complement strand
AGATTTACGTAAGTTCGCGAGGGTGAATATGCCGGTGATACTGAGCCAGCCTGCACGAAGCTTGTGCCTAATCACAGTGGCTTTAGTTTTCGGATGCAAAGAAATTCCGGACAGTGTTAACCAGCGTGACGTCGAGATTGCTTATCGCAGTGGAGGTTTTCTTGCTGCAGCCGATCCGCTTGAATTGCAGCAGGGTAATACATTCTTTTTTCAGGTGTGGAATAACCGGTTCACCCTAAATTTTGATGATATGCCCATGTTAGGGACGGTGGCTGACGATAAAAAGCCCTGGACTGGCTCATGGTATCCAGAGACTAGTGGTGGTACCGACGTGAATTTGGGTGGCGGCCAGTCGGCACTAAAAAAATACGATCAGGCTTTTAACGAGAATAAAAGTAAAGCCAGTGATTGGGAGCGTGAGAAGCATTCCTCGAGAGTAGGGTGGGCGGGCCATTGCAACGGTCTTGCCGCATCCGGTCAGCGGCATCCGACTGAGCCATCAAAAAGCGTCGTCCGTGGCAACGTGACCTTTGCCCCCAAAGAGATCAAGGCCCTCATGACTGAGTTGCACATGAACGCGGACTATCAATTTCTTGGTGGGGCTCGCTGCACCAAAAACGCTCCAACTGGTCCCGAGACTCGCCCGGATCCAACTGTCATGGATGCTTGCCAAGGCGTGAATCCCGGCACCTTACACGCGACGTTAGCTAATTGGGTAGGCTTGATGAAGCACGTAGTCATCATTGATACCTACCCCGGAGACCAAGTTTGGAACTACCCGGTGGTTGGCTACAAGGTCCTAAGCAAAAATGCAGTGAGTGCGCAGGAGGCGGCAAAGGCCGTGACCGGTGGTTCGACCTACATTTTTAACCCGGCTGCCGTTAAATTTATGCAAGTGCACTCACAAATTTATACCGTAAGTGCGACAAGTAATGAGATCCTGCAAAATCGTTCAGAGGGGACCACTGATTTAACCTATATCCTCGAATTAGATGCAGTCGGAAATATCGTCGGGGGCGAATGGACTGGGAATAGCATCATGAATCACCCTAACTTTGTTTGGGTGGCATTTGAACCTATCCCATCGAACGGTAGTCGTTACTTAGGTAATCCAAATCTAGATCCAAAGACCGTACTATCTATTTATGCAGAATCGATTGGCGCAGATCCGAATAATCCCCCCTCAGATATTCAGCGTCCGATTGGTAATAACTCGTGGGGTGAAATGGCAAACTTCTCGGTCAGGCTGGATGCGCTCACTACGGGCGCATCATTTGGCGGTAAACCGCTACAGCTGAAGATCAATCGCCGGGGACCACTCAATGTGGCGGGCGTGGAGCTAAATGTGAATCTCAATGCTCAAGCGTTGCCACCAGTGACTGCAGCAGGCACGGAGGAGGTTAGCGTTGCAGTTAATCCAATGCCAGGACTCAATAACTTGAACTTCACATGGAAGCAGGGTGGGAATACTATCCAGACAGCCACGCTAGCGTTTAATTTTGATCCGTGAGTGACGTGGTGGAGTAAGGTGATTTGTTGCAGCAGAAAACGTCAGCTCTCGTGATTAAATTACTGCTCTTGGTGAGCCTGCTGAGCAGCTGTAATCACTTATTTTATTTTCCAGATCCAGATGAGCGGCTGACGCCGAAAAAATTAAAATTAGATTACGAAGATTTTGTTGTGACCACAAAAGATCACGTGTCTATTCACGGTTGGCACATCAAGACTAAATTGAAAAATCCTCATGGTACCGTCGTCCACTTTCACGGCAATGCGGAAAACATGACGACGCATGTTCTCTACGTAGGGTGGTTGGCTAACTTTGGTTTTGATGTCGTGACGTTTGACTACCGAGGTTACGGACAATCTGGTGGACAGCCGCAGCGTGATGGTTTGATAGAGGACGGTGTGGCCGTCATGCAGTGGACGCGCAGCCATGCGCGGACGCAGGATCTATTCGTCATCGGCCAAAGTTTAGGTGGAGCTGTTGCTGTGCCTGTGATTGCCCAGGCAAAAATTGCCGGGCTGCGGGCTGTGATCTTAGACAGTACTTTTGCCTCCTACCGCGGCGTCGCGCGCCAGGTACTCGGATCGATATGGCTAACCTGGCCACTGCAATGGCCCCTGTCTTTTTTGGTCTCTGATAGCTGGAGTCCTGTTGAAAGCATTGCAGAAGTGCACGTACCTTTTGTTTTTATCCACGCTCCGGCCGACCCTGTAGTGCCCTACAGGGCGGGGCGTGAGTTGTACGATGCAGCGTTACAGCCAAAAGAGTTTTGGACTGTGCCATGGGACGGGCATACATCGGCTTTTGCTGTCGAAGACGGTCGCTTTCGTCGGCATTTGGTTGAGTACCTGTGCAAGCATAGGACTAGTACGGCGCCGTCTTGTCCATGACATGAAATATAAGTAAACTCATAAGTAATTATGATTTTTAGATATTCATGACACAGGAGGTTGCCTAATGCGCTTGATACCCAGCATTTTTACGGTGGCCTTATTTGCAGCACCGACGGTCGCATCAGCAGCTGCACCCTACGGTATGGCAGGCTGCGGTTTGGGATCGATGATCTTCGGACCGGATAGCTGTCAGACGTCGGCAGCTACTACAAATGCTAGCTATTTTAATCAAGCCTTCGGCATCACCTTTGGTACCTCTAATTGTGTAGGTGGTGGTAGCAAAAGCTTGGTGGAAGACATTCAAAAGCAGTTTCTTGCTGATAACTACGCAACTCTCGCCAAAGAGATGGCACAAGGTCAAGGTGAAATGAACAACCAGTTAACTTGAAGGGTGCATAACATGAAAAGACTGAATCATATCTGCGTACTTTTGGTTGCATGCTCTAGCACATTTGCCATGGCTAAGGGCGATAAGTCGAAGAAAGTTAAGAAAGTGTCAGCAAAGGCTGCAGATGAATCCGGCCAGGAATCGTCTGATGACTCCGCAACAAAGCCGCAACATCAGGATTACGATGCGCCGTGGGGTATGGCGGGATGCGGTTTTTGGTCGACAGTGATTAAAGGCAAAGGACGCGATAGTCAGTTAGCAGTCTCGGTTCTGAAGGGACTGCCATATTTAGGCTCAACGGATTCACAAACCTCGGGCATTACCTCGGGTACCTCTAATTGCGTAAAATCAAGGACGCAGCTGGAAGAAGCCGAGCAGCGCACTTTTGTGACCGTTAACTTAGCGTCCCTTGTTAAAGAATCCTCCCAGGGTGCAGGCCAGCATCTTGAAGCTCTAGCAGAAATTTTTGGTTGCCCACATACTGAATTTGCACAATTTAGTCAGCGCCGTTATGGTGTTATCTATCAAGATCAAAATCCTGACTTAGTGTTGGCGAACTATATCCGTGAAGTACAAGCCGAAACGTCCATGGCGTCAAGTTGTCAAAGAGTGGGCTAAGCTCGCCTTTGTCCTTGCTCTTTGTTGTCCGCAAGTCGCCCGTGCCTCTAAGCGTGAGCCCTACATAGATAGGCTTATGGCAAAGGCTCGGGCGATGCAGCTTGCGGAGTCCGTGACCTGGCGTCGCATGCTTTTTATTCCTGACCGGATTGGCCAGGGTGGCACCAGCATTATCGACGAGCCGGATTATTTTCTTGCCCAGAATGGACGCTATGATCCGGAGGCCGAGTTAGAAGCCACACTGCACGGCTTCATAGCCCCGCAAGCTACAGGCGTTCGGGGGGACGAACACGTCCGCTGCCGGCACCCAGCTAGATGGAGCTACCTAAGTCGTGCTTTAGGTATCCGTAATCAAGATTTGCCGCCTATCCAATGCAAGAGCCTCGATGAGTTTTTAGGCAGACTAAGGTACGACCGAGTAAGTCTGATTTTTTCCAATTACTTCATGAATAACCCGGCATCCCTCTTTGGTCACTCCTTCCTGAAAATGCACAGGATGCGGGGAAAAGGTGAGGCCGATCAGCCGCTGCTCGATGATGTCGTCAATTTTTCCGCAGCTGTCGACGACGACTACTCGCTTTTATACCCATTTAAGGGCTTACTTGGCGGCTACTGGGGCTTCTTCTCCCTTTTCCCGTATCACCGCAAAATTCAGGAATATAATAACTTTGAGAGCCGCGACCTCTGGGAGTTCGATCTAAAGTTGACTCCCGATGAAGTGCAGCGCCTCGAGCTGATGGTTTGGGAGCTCGGCGGAGCGCGGATTTCTTACTATTATGTGCATCAAAATTGTTCATATGTGATGCTGTCTTTGCTAGAGTCTGCAGCACCGCGTCTACAGCTTACTAAACAGTTTCAAATTTACGCTGTGCCCTCAGATACAGTGCGTGCCGTCGCTCTGACACCTGATATTCTCACCGGAGTTTACTACAGGCCATCGGCTGAATCGCGTTATGTACTCAGATTAAAAGCCCTGTCGCCGCAAGAAACTCTGCGGTTGGAGCGCTTAATTCATGCTGATGAGCCAGACTTCGCCGAGTTCACTAAAGATTGCGATAAGTACTGCCAAGCGCGGGTAATTGATGCTGCGCTGGAGTATTTCGACTTCACCGAAAAGTTGGCAGGTGCAAGGACTGCCGATAAATACTTCGATCTTAGGCAGAAGTTGCTCCTAAAGCGGGCTGGTCTCGGAATTAAGTCGCCACCGCTGCCCGATGATCCCGTGTCGTCTAGGGTGGATTTTGGTCACGACAGTGCATTGATTGGTGGCGCGCTTGGTTATCAATCGGCAGCGGGGGGATTTGTCGACTTGAGTTGGCGTCCAGCGCTGCAGGATATCAGTGCCAATGCTGTTGGGTATCAACAACAGATGGAAGTAAAGTTTTTGGATATCACGGTGAGGAAATATGCGGAGCGTCCGGGACTTGCTTTGAGGCGCTTAGATTTACTTGAGGTCACCTCGTTACATACCGACCTGCCGTTGATTACGAACTATGCCTGGTCGTTCGGCTTTGGTGGCGAAGATGGGTTTGGCTTCGGCGCCGAGGCAGCGCATATGCGCTCCTTCGTCCAGTGGGGACTTGGTAAAGCTGTGGCTACCGACGATCAGCGTTTCCTAGCTTACACGCTCGTAGGTACCGATTTTGGCCATGCTAGCACTCGGGATAACTCCTGGCATGCTGGCCCTAGGATCGTGGCCGGCATGATCTACAAGGTGAGCTCGCGTCTTAAACTGCTTGCACGCGCCGAGGCTGCGCGCTATTTCAACCCAGATCCCATAGACCGTGTCGAGCAGGAAGCGTCAGCGGTGCTCACGGTTGCACGCAACCGTGACTTTCGGATCCGCGTAAACCGCCGCAGCGCAGTCTCTGAGATCACGCTTGGAGTGCGGCAGTACTTTTGAAACGAGACTTTGCCATTATCACTGGATGTCACCGCGTTGGAATATCCTCCAGTTTCGTATTCATTTCACTTACTAACCAGTGCGTTGAAAACGCACCCTTCCCGTCAATAACGGGCCTCCGGGGAGCCGCGCTCCAATTAAGTCCAGAGCACGGTCGCGGGCTCGATGGTCCAGTAGACGGGGTCTTGAAATTCATGCATCCCTGCTTGGAGATATTCTTAGCTAGGGTTAGGCCCGTAATGGGACTCAGAAGTGAATAATCATCAACTGGACTCAGGCTGGCATCTTCGGAGCCATTTACTGCAAAAGATGCAAAGTCGTAAATCGCCGAATTAGCATTCCCACCAGCAAGCGAACCAGCAAAGCGCTTCACTAGAATGGAAATATCGCGGCTTTTAAAATCTCCGACAAGATTGTAGGTGTCCACGAAAGCATTTGGAGTGGCATCAGCCTTGACCCCGGTAAAGTTGTTTGTGGCAGCGCCCCAGACTGAGTAGGTATGTGAGGTGTCGTCGATATTGACTGCAAAACCATAGCCAGCATGAATCCCATGTCCAGCGGTTTCGGCTTCGGATACGTAGATGTCGGCGAGGCGCTGTTCAGTAGTATTGGTACCCATGATCACGTTAATTCGTCTTTTAACCTTCGGGTCGGACCATCCAGCTGGCATTGTCACTGCTACATGCGCGGTGTTTTTAAATTGACATGAGATTTCTAAATTCATCTTAACTTCGGAATTCGCCATGGTTGCTGTGTATTCTAGTCGGCGATCATAGGGCGTATCACCGCCTAACCAAGCCCCAGCAATCTTCAGCTTCGGTATCGCAAAAGTAACTGCAACCTTGTTCGAAACTTTCCGTGTTGGGTCGATTGCTGTAACCGTTTTATTGCCGCTGGTCGGAATATCGCTGCAATTAGCATAGCCAAGACCCGTGATCACCGAGTCCGCGATCGATAAGACTCTGTTTAATACTCCTTCTTCCGGGGGTCCATCGCAGTCTACGCCAGATCCACGGTCGACTCCGTTACAAATGTATTTGACGTAAGCTTGGTGGTCGCCAAATCCTAGAATATATCCGACAGTTGGCCAAGTGGTGTCAAAGACGCTGCTGAAGTCTGATGACGAGGGATCGCCAAAAGCGGTGGCATTAAGGTGCAGCTTTGGCAACCAAGTCGGAAGGGTTGCTCGATTGGTTCGCAGTAGCTCTGAGCCTGGCAAAAATGCAAACCCAGTGACGAGTAAAAAACTGAGGACCGACTTTTTGAAATTGTGCAGTTTCATTTGCTAACTCCAGTTCCAAGGCAGGCCGTTTTATCGGTGCCTGTTCCACAGTGAATTTGAAACGTCGGGATCCCCGCGTCTACGGTCACCGTCGGCGGCGGTGGATTAGCTGGCGCCTCATTCTTCTTTTTATTGCAATTTAAACAAGTCAGAGAAATCGCAAGGACGAGACCGTGTCTAAACATAATAGGTAACTCCTCAACCTAGTTTAAGAGTGGTTAGTCTTACGGGCGAATCAGATGGCAATCTGATATCAATAGGTTCTCGGATTTATGCTACTTCCGCTTTAATACGCGATTTAATCTCAGTTCAGATAATTTAAAAAAAGGCATTATTTTTAAGTGTTTAGAGGTTTGTGGTGGCATCTATGAAAGGCACCCTAGGTATTAAAGGCTACAGCTTTTGTAGAGCTCGTTGCCGAAACTTGCATCTCGACAAGGCTGAATATCTACACCATTTTCCGGTACACGACAGGCGAAATAGGACTCATTTCCGTGATGTTCATCGCGGCATTCAAAGAAACTTTCCACGCCATTTTCTGGTATCTGACACTTCTTGAAACCTTTGGCTGGTAGCGCTTCCAAGCCACACTTGCTGTTCGCTGCTAGTTTGTAGCTTTTGATTCCACAATACTCGGAATTCGCCTTTTTGTAGCTTTTGACCCCACACGCAGGTGATTCGGCAAGTTTGTAAATAACTGGGCCGACATTTTTACAGACGTCACCCACTCCCAACTTGTAGCGTTCGACACCGCATTCGGGCCGTCGAGCATTAGTTATCAGTATAGGCTTCAAGGCACGTAGACCGGCCTCGTCAAAGGTGTTTAATTGCGGCACGGTGCAATCATCACTGAGTTCAGAGCAAGCTCGATGACTGACGCGCAATTTCTGTAAATTCGACTCAATTTTATCCAGAGTATTGCTGGCCTTGGTGACCAATTCTGATGGCTTATATTGATAGCCTCCATCAGCAATGTATGAAATTAGATCTAGGTAGGTTAACTGCGTCGTATACTGCTCTGACAACGTTGCTAGGACGCTGGTTGCAGCGGTGAGTGATTGAGTGACTGCGGGAAAATCAGCAGGGTATGAGGTCAGCGTTACTTGACTCACCTTAGCGTTGTCGGTGTTGGCAGATGATTTAAGTTGTTCAATATTTCGAATTAAGTCCGAAGTCTTACTGGTATGCAAACCTGGGATAGAGGAGTCTATGACTTGGAGTGCTACCGGATAGGTCGCTTCGGCCTCAGTCAAAAGTACACGGATCTTCTCAAGCCGCTCTGTTGTCATTTCGCCCGCGTCAATTAAATTTTTTAAAGCCGCCACGGCTGAGCTATGGTCGCTCGTTTGCTCAAGCCCGACGCCAACAAGGATATGCGCAAAGTGACTACGCGTTATTTTTTGCACAAAACCATCAAAACAGTTGCGACGAAAGATTGTCGCATCATTTTCGCTTTGAATATCGTCCGTGAGTTTGAAATCACCCAGAGAGGTTTGCACCATTGGGCCACCATCAATGCTCATCAAAAACCACTCATGATTCGGGTGTAACCGCAAATCGCTGACAACCTGGGATCTCGCAGAGGCATTGGGATAATAAAATCCTCTTGGTATGCCTGATAAAAGGAATGGCGCTGAAAGATCTAATGAAACCAATAGATCCTGATGCGACCGGATGGGGATCATACTCATTGTCCACGATTTGGAGCGGGTATTTATTTTTACCGCATTAGGATCAAATTCAACACAAGTGTTGCCAAACTGACCATTGATTCGATTCACAGCATCGCCAAGGCTTAGTTCCTTAAATGGTGAGACATCTTCTTTAATCTTCGATTTTAAAGAGTGTCTGCAACCAGATATTGCAAGGCTCGATAGCAAACTTAGAATGATGACATAATTTAGGTGTTGAGAAGATTGCTTCCAAGACGAAAACATATGTGATCTCCAGTTAAAAATAATTTTATTTATGATTAAAACTTGGCTTTAGGGCACGCTTGCCGGCGCGCTATTCCAAACGAAGGATGTGAGCAAGCCTGAAAACTCGCTACGCCGCAAATTGGACCACTACCCAGCTTATGATTCTCTACGCCAAAATTTTCGTGGCGGCAGGTGTTGTAGCGTTCAACGCCATGGGATTCATGCCGACAGCTGCGACAGTCTCGAAATGGTTGAACCTGCCCACAATGGCGACAGTCGTGTTGGTCATTAAAAAGCTCGGCTCCGCACTCTATGCCACTATTCAAATTGAATGATTCAACACCAAAAGTCGCATTTCTGCATGTGGCATAGGTAGCCACTGGACAAGGAGCCTCTGCCTTTACGTTGAATTCTGCGGCTGGACAGAAATCCCACTCGCCCATTTCGAATGGGTCGCCTTGCTGAGGTTTTTGTATGGGGTCAATTTTTGCCGCGTCATTGGCGATGAGATCGGGTTGGCATTTTGCTAAATCGTAAGTTGTTAGACACTCTCGATAGAGTTGATTCAGGTGATCTTTGGTAGACGCTAGAGTAGTTAAATTATCTTTAAATAATGCCTGAGCTGCTGGAGTATTAAAGCCAGCGAATTGATTGGTATGACTGATTGCGTATTGGATGGATTTCTCCTTGCCGGTAGCCGCCATCATTGATTTTGCGATTTGGCTAAGAAATTCGCTCCGTGTTTGGATTAATTCATGCATTTCTGTTGGAATTGGAACCAGGCTCATGGACTCATAGCTTACGAATGGCCGGTGGTAGATTCTGTTGGATCTCTCGGTAGGTAAGGACACAGTGGGCTCGCTCAGTGCACTGCCGGATACTTTGACGACGATATTTTGCAAAAATTCCTGGGTGCGCGTCAGTAGTGGGAGGCGCCATATGTCAGCGATTTTTTGAAGATGGTCACCGAATTTTGAGGCTGGTAGTGATTCCACTTTAATCTGAATTTTGACAAATTTGGCAATAGCTTTATTGTCGTGTTTTGCAATTACCATGACTCGGCATATGTTTGTACCAATTACAAGGCGGGCGCCCGAAGTGCTGAACATTCCTTGGCGAGGGCTTTGTCCGCTGATAGTAGATTTACCGCCTACGCGACTTTGCCTAGTCCATATGCATTCGTCGAGTGGATGGCCGAGGTCATAGTTCGAGTCAGTTGGCGACACTTGGAATTCCATGGGAGGTAGGATGTCTCCAGCCGAGATTGAGATCTCTGTTGGTGTCCTATCGATAAAGCGGAAATCGGATGTTTCATCGGATGTCGGAAGCTCTGCTGGGGCTGACGCGGTCGAAGAGTCTTCATTCCGCCAGGCGGACTCACGTTCTGCCCAGAAATTTTGCCAATGCTGCAGCAATTCATTGCTGCTCAGATCGCCAGAGAAAACCTTTGGTCGTGTACCATTAGTAAAGTAGAGCACGACACTGTGTTTGTAACTTGCTTCGCCACTACGCATGAAACCATCGAGTTTAGTGAAGATTTCTTCGGGATTGCTGCCAGACAGGGCCCCGTCTAGGATCTTGCGGTACTGTTCAGTGCCTGATCCAGAAACTGGTCCTTCGCCTCGACCCCAAACGTCTAAAATAGTGAAGGAAACGAAATATGTACCTTCCTCTTCGGCTGCCACAAGGCCCGTTCCGCAAGTCTTTAGAAATTCCTGATGCCTTCCAGTCTTAAGTAACTCCAAGTATTGGTTGGCAATGCGGATGCTTTTAACTACCTGGTATTTTCTCGATTCTGAAAAAGAAACAGCTAATATTGGTGTGTATTGGCCGACTGGTAACTCAGCAATGAAGCCAAAGCCTTTTTGATCGGTTGGATGATTGCCACCAGCACTTGCCACCAGATCCACTGTACTAAGTCTTAATGCGGAGTTGTTCCTGATGAAGTCACCAAGTGCTTCCTGTCCCATTAGTAACTCGGCTTTTGGAAAGTTTACTTTGTGAGATGCATCATTAGGCAGGTTGTAATCACCGACCTCTAATTCAGCTAGGCAATTACTCGCAGGAAGTCCCGATGTTGTGTCGACTGCTTGGCCTATATGGTATTCATAAATACCCGCGTTGTTTTGAAGATTAGAAAAAGTATGATGGGGCCTACACGAAAAAGTTAAACCGATCATGAGGCCAAATAAACCATATCTCATGGATAGGCTCCAAATTCAGGGATGCGTTTGAAACTGAGACCTAAAGGTCGCTTTTGAAATAGACCATTCAAAAGCGACCTTCGATCAGCGAGATTAAATCCCTGATCCATTCAGAGAATTGTAGTAGTCCTGTGGATTCAGCGGAATTAGCTGCCCTGATGCATCTTTCATGACGACACAGGAGGGGTACTGCTCGATACCGCAGCTAGGATCTCGGGATTCTCTGAAGTTTGCCGCACCATTTTCAGATGTTTCGCATTCGCGATAAGCCACCACTACCTGAGGTTCGACAGCGCACTCTCTAAACTGAGCTACTCCGAATCTCGAACTTTCGCATGCTTTGCAGCCACCAAATAAGCGTGCTTGACCACACTCATCACAACTATGACGGCTGTTAAAATGCTCTACTCCGCAGTGTTCGGCTCGTTCTACAGCTAATGTATCAACGCCACAACTCGGATGGCGTGCCAAGTTAAACGCAGCAGGGCCCGCATTTGGATTTTTACATTTTTTGTAAATAGGCTGCATTTCAGCAAGTTTTAAGCATACAGGGTCCTCTTTGTATTCCGGGATGTTTAGGCTAGATAGTCCAATTTTGGCCCACGCAGCATCTATATCTGCGATCCGATTGACATATTTTTTCGCCTCTAAATCGCTAGAGTTGGTGTTGGCTGCATCGCCAATTGTGGATGATCCTTTTGCTGGGGTTCCTCTTTCAATTAAGTCGATCTCATATATACACTTCGATTCATCCTGTGCACATTCACTCGTAATTGCTTCAACTTTTGCGAGATACTGCGATAAATTTTTTGCTAGATTAGATATTTCAACTTTCATTTCGGGTGAGATTCCGGGAACGGCCTTGCCGTTAACTTTGAATGGAGTGGCGGTGCTGAACATGTACGGTCTTGAAGATGCATAGTCGATATAAGCGAGCATATCGCGGTATTTGCCATAGTTTCGTGCGAAAGATTCGATTTGAGATTTGCGCCCTTGAACAATACCAAGGCCGTTAGTACTTTGAGCCTGACTGTATTGCGGGACGCCTACCCATGGCTCGCTGCTAAAAGCGATCTCGACATATTGAGCCTTATCCTGGGCGTTCTTCAACCAAAGCTCGGTATCCTTGATTACTCCCTCGGGAGTCATTAGCGCTGAGAGTGAATTCAGTTCACCGCCGAATTGCATGCCACTAACGTTGACTGAAGATGATCTCGCTATTTCGCTGAATCGCTCAGAAAAGCTCGCCGATCCTGAGCCAGTTAATCCACTAGCCTGGAATTGTAGCGCTAGCTCTTTGCGCTTATCTTTTGTCATGTTTTGAATCTCAAGGACTACGATACGGCGAGCGCCGTACGTGACGCTTGTAATGACATGATCTCCGCAGGCATCAACCCACATTTTGTCCCGGTTTGGCATGCTGGCTGCGGGAAATAATCGGCTCTCCATGGTTACGGTGGGGCTATGTAGATTTATCTTTCGTTGACTCGATACAATGAATAAATCAACAAGTAGATAAAGGCTGTCTTCGTGGACTTGCATGGATTGGGCAAATTTACCGGATCCAGATAGGGAAACTCCCCCGTTGTATTTACCTGCTGCAACAACTTCCAATTGCTGCTTCAAGTCATAGCTATTCTGGATGTAGTTGATGCTCCAATAGAACTCGCGGGGGTTCACTTGTCTCGGGGCGTAAGCGGCATCTGAAAACTTATTGCCGTCCTGATCTTTGACTGCTTTGCGATTAGTCATTCCCGACCATTTTATAGCACTGTTCAGCTCTACTATGTCTTGATTCCGGTCCATTATTAAACAGTCGCCGGCTGCTAGGCCTGTTGCTGTATTGATGCCGCGGCCCAAATCGATCCGTTCGACATCTGCGTCGAACTTATCCCGAAGCTTTGAATGGCGAGTTTTATGACAAGACGTGTTGCTGAGTAAAGCTGACGCTGCCAGGAAAAGATGGATCCATCTCCTCATTTGATTGCCCTCGAATTGATGTGGATGTGGTTAGAATGTCAACTGACACAAGCTTTTGAGGGTGGTTCAAACTGAATAAGTGCAGCCACATCAAGTCATCAGGGAGTCGGCGAACTCAAAATTCAAATGCAGGTAGAAATAGTAAACTTTTTTGCTTTTACCCTTTTAATTCTTGCTCAGTATTCGTGAGATATCGATTGCAATCACTATGCCAGATGTGAGCAATAATTGATGGGATCTGAGCAATATTTTGTTTCATTATAATTATTGGGAGGTTGCGTCTGCGGGTCGTCATGCACTCTTGAGTGTCTCGCTAATTTGTACAGCAATGGGTGTGCAGATTCTTAGCATCTAATTTTGAGTATTCTAGATAATTGGTCGGTTATAGCCGCCAGGGGATTCTTTTAAAAATGTCTGGCTAGCTCCCAGAAAAATATCGGGTTTGTGTTGAGCAAATAACCGTCTCTGTTGGTGAATTTAATCTGATATGCATCGTAGAAAATTACTGCTTCCGTTGGCTCCTTAAGCACTGAAACAGCGTAGCGTGACCCTGTCCATAAATTGGTCGCGGCGTCATTTCTGTAAACAGCGCAACCTCATGGCCGATACCAAAGTTCACTCGTGGCATGCTGGACACATGATCGTGGCCGGCATGATCTACAAGGTGAGCTTGCGCCTTAAACTGCTTGCACGCGCCGAGGCTGCACGCTATTTCAAACTTTCGCAATTGCGTTAACCGCCGCAGCACAGTCTCTGAGATCACGCTTGGAGTGCGGCAGTACTTTTGAAACGAGACTTTGCCGTGCATCCAGATTCAGTCCTAGAAGAAATTACGATCCAGTTAGAATCGGCCAGTAAACAAACTCAGGGGCAGGCACAGCTGCGTGCAGTGCCGCACCAGGTCGCAAGGCGTAAGGGTCTGATCGGCTGGCTTAGTTGTTGGGGAGTCGCCCTGGTGGCTCTGCCCATCCCTCTCGTGCATTTCCTAGCGCCGCCACTTCTTTTGCTGATGGGACCACTGGTCGGGTTTATCGCCTATAAGGTCTATGCTGGCGCGGTAGATATTGTGAGTGGTGGCGGTGAGTGTCCAGATTGCGGCGTATCCATTGATCTTTCCGGTCGTGATGCACACTGGCCACTCGATGTTACTTGCGGTTCGTGCGAGGCGCGCCTTCTGGTCAGGCTCATGCCTGATAGCCCGGCTTAGACCTAGCGTTGTTAGTCGAAGTTAGACGTGACCACAGGTCTTGCGTGGACCCTCTATCGTGAGGTATGAAACGCCGTCTTTGCTATCGTAATTAAAGGGATTGTCTATGAAATCAGTGCTGAAATACTTGCAGACGATACTAGCCTGGGCCTTTGTAGGAGCGGTCTTGATGACCATCATTGCTCCGTCCGTCAGCCGCCTGCTGATCAGTGCTCCGGTTAGTTTCGGCGTCAACTGCGAGCCAGCCGCCAACTGGTCGATGATGGCCCTGATCAGATCCCAGATCGTGGGTCTGGTACTTGGCGGATTGACAGGTGTTTTCGCCTCGGTCTACTTCCGCTTGCAGCAGAAGAAAAAGAGCCAAGGCGAAGCCACCCCTAGTGTTTAATCGTTAACGCTGCGAAGCCTCAAGACTCTGATTGAGACTAGAGGTCAATGCTTCCAGTTCCGGTTCGACCTCTTGATCAGTCAGAGTGCGGTCCGGTGATTGGAAGGCAAAGCGGTACGCCATACTCTTCATGCCGGCTGGCAGCTTGTCGCCGGTATAGACGTCGAAGAGTTCGCAGCCCGTCAAATTCTGCTTACGTTTAAAGCCTTTAACGGCAGCTAGCACGTCGGCGTGGGTCTTGTGCTTAGGCAGTAAGAAGGCAATGTCGCGCGTGATCGCCGGGAAGCGCTTTACACTGACCGCGGAGCGTTGTGCTTTGCTTTGGGCATCAAACAGGATTTCCAAGTCGACTTCGATGATGACCGGTGCACCTTCAGCCGTCAGTAAATCCAAGGCGGCTGCCGAGGCAGGGTGTAGCTCTCCGACAAAGCCGGCTAATTTACCATTCAGGGTGACCGATGCGGCAGCCCCTGGATGCAAGAATGGATAGTGCTCCGGATTGATCACGGCCCACTGTGCCATGTCGGCTAGGCCAAAGTCCCTTAGTAGGCCAAGCAAAGTAGCTTTGCCGTGGTAGAAGCTGGTGTTGACTGACGGCGTTTGCCAGGTCTTCTCTTGATACGGCTGGTCGAGCACTGCAGCTAGCCACTGGCGCTCAGACGGGCGTTCAGCCTCTGCTTTAGCGCGCGGTGAATAATGCCGGCCTGGCCTAGCTAGCCCCTTGAATGCTGGCTCTAGTGACGACTTGTCGGCGCCAAAATTAAAATAGCCGCGGCCGCATTCAAATAATCTGGTGCCAAACTCGCTCCGCCTTCTGTTGTCATAGACGGCGCGAAGTAGTCCTGGCACCAAACTGGTCTGCATGTGGCGATGCTGATCACTCAGTGGATTAGCGAGCGTTAGTTTCGGGAAATAAGCGTGCTCTGGGGTTAGGCGCAGGGCTTCAATATCGCGCAGCGAGACAAAGGGAAAGCTCACTGTTTCGCGCAGGCCCAAAGCAGCCATAGCTGTCCTTGCCGATTCCTGGAACGAGATAAACGGGTCTTCCGGAGTCGGCTTAATGTTCATAACGGGCAGTTGGTAAGGGATCTTATCAAATCCCCGGAGGCGACCAATCTCTTCGACTAGATCAATTTCGCGCTCGATATCACCACGGAAGAAAGGCACTTCAAAAACAAGGCGATCATCGGTGCCGTCGAGTAGCTCAAATTCCAAGCTGGTGAGTGCATCGATGACATCGCTGCGAGTCAGGCTACTTAGTCCGAGCACTTGCTTGGTATGGCTGACGCGAACTGCGATGACTTTTTTGCTGACCTCTGCCGGATACACGTCGACAAGATCCGCAGCAACCCGAGGCGATGCAGTTGAGCCAGTAGCGCCGCTACCACTGCTCAGGCCGTCAGCAATGAGTTGAGCAACGCGCCAAGCTACCGTTGCCAAATTATCCACATCAACCCCGCGCTCGAAGCGATACGATGCTTCTGAACGCAGTCCGAGGCGCTTGCTGGTGCGGCGGATCCGGCTGCCAGCAAATGCTGCCACTTCGATCAAGATGGCACTGGTATCGGGGCGAATTTCGCTGCTTGCGCCGCCCATAATCCCGGCCAGTCCGATGGGACCCTTATCGTCGCAGATAAGCAAGTCGCCGACTTGTAGTAGGCGTGTTTGACCGTCTAGCGTCACCAGGGTCTCGCCCTCGCGAGCATCGCGAACTTCCAGAACTCCACCGCCTACGTTGCGGGCATCGTAAGCATGGATGGGCTGGCTATATTCCAGCATCGCGTAATTAGTCGCATCAACTAACAGGTTGATTGGGCGCAGTCCCGCAGCAGTCAGGCGTTTTTGCATCCACGCTGGCGCTGGAACAGTGGCCACGCCGTCTATATAAAGCCCAACAAAGCGCAAGCAACCCTGCGCATCGCTGACGTTGATTTTAAGGTGATTTTCGGTGTGCAATTTAGCATCGCGGCGCAGGTCGCCCGTTTGCGGCTCTTTAAGCGTTCGCTTCAGCTTGGCGGCGAGGTCACGTGCTAGTCCAATCATGCCGAGACAGTCGGCACGATTAGGCGTCACATTCAGGCTGAGCACGGTGTCGCCGATGCCAAGGGCCGCAGCGGCGTCGCTGCCGAGGACCGGCTCTCCCTTAAGTTCGATAATTCCGTCGTGCGATTCCGAAAGATTTAGCTCCTTCTCGCTGCAGAGCATCCCTTCGGAAAGTTCGCCACGGATTTTCGATTTTTTGATTTTAAAGTCGCCTGGCAGAGTGGCGCCAACAGTGGCCACAACTACATGCAACCCTGCCCGCGCATTCGGCGCGCCGCAGACTATATTCAGTGGCACTTCCTTGCCCACATCAACGCTGCAGAGTTGCAGAGTGTCTGCGTTAGGATGGCGCGAGGCGGTGAGCACTTTTCCAACGAGGACATCGCCAGTAAATGCTGATTGTTTATCGATGCCTTCAACTTCTAGGCCGATAGCGGTGAAGGCCGCTCCGATATCTTCCGGTTTAAGGCCTTGTAGATCGACATATTCGTTTAACCAGTTTAGTGAAACCTGCATTACAAACCCTAGGCCTTAGGTGAATAGCGGAAAATGTCCAAGGAACGAGTGATTGCCTTCAAAAAGCTGGCGAAGGTCGTCGAGCTTGTATTTCAGCATCGCCATGCGATCGATACCAAATCCGAAGGCAAAGCCTGAGTAGATTTCGCTATCGTAGTCAACCGCTTCGAAAACATTTGGATGAATCATGCCGCAGCCACCGACCTCGAGCCAGCCAGTTTGCTTGCACAGACGGCAACCTTTGCCTTGGCACTGGACACACTGTAGATCAAGCTCGGCACCTGGCTCAACGAAGGGGAAGAAGCTTGGCCGCAGTCTGGTCTTCATGCTGCTGCCAAATACTGCCTTCATGAAAGCATCAATCACACCTTTCATATGGGCGAAGGTGACGCCGCGATCAACCACGAAGGCTTCAATCTGATGGAACATGGGAGTATGCGTGGGGTCCGAGTCGACGCGAAACACGCGTCCTGGAGCCACAATGCGGAGCGGTGGCCGCTCGTTCAGCATACAGTGAATCTGAATGTTAGATGTGTGCGTGCGCAGTAGCAAATTCTCTTGTTCGCGTAAGTAAAAAGTATCCTGCATGTCGCGCGCGGGGTGATCGCTCGGCATGTTTAGGGCGCTGAAGTTGTAAAAGTCGTAATCTACTTCTGGCCCATCAAACACGGTGAATCCGAGGCGGCGGAACTCGGTCAGGAGCTCGCGTCGAATCAGTGTCACTGGGTGCAGCGAGCCCTGCGGAACCGAGGCGGTTACGGGTAAGCTGATGTCGAGTGGCTCGGCATGCAAACGCGTACTGAGCTCCCACTCTTGGGCCTCGCTCTTTAGCTGCTGAATCGCCGCCTCGACGTGTTGCTTCAGCTCGTTGATCGAGCGGCCCGCGGCAGGTCGTTCTTCTTTTGTGCAATGACGCAGGTCTTCTAGGAGCGCTGTCACTTTGCCTTTGCGGCCCAGATATCCGACTCTTAGCTCGTCGACCGCAGCAGCACTGCGGCTGTCGCGTACTACTGCTAGCTCTTTATCAAATGCGACAGCAAGAGCTGATGCGCGCGTCGGCAGAGCCGTCGCCGAAGGATCTTTCGCCGAAGGTTCTGGCGCCGAAGAATCTGTCATAACTCGCTATCTCCTATGTCGACCGTCTGCATCACTTGGCTAGGTTCGCTAAGCCTTCGCCTAGCTTAGCTAATCCTGCCGTGATCGTGGCCTCATCACATGTGTAGCTAAACCGTAGATATCCCGGTGCGCCAAATGCGTCTCCAGGGACTAGAGCAATGTGTTGTTCCAAAAGTAAACGCTCGCTGAGAGCGTAAGTATCAAGCTTGCCGCCAGCCTTGGCCAGTGCGTCACGGACATCAATCAAGATGTAGAATGCACCATGTGGCTGCGCAAATTTAACATTTGGGATCTTACCTAGCAGGCTGATAGCTAAGTCCCGGCGTTTTTTCAAGACGCCGATCTCGTCCTTCAGTAAGTCACGGCCTTGGCCGATGGCAAAGGTGGCGGCGTCTTCAATAAACGGTGGCAGGCAGGTGGATGAGTGGCTTTGCAGATCGCGCACCAGTTTCATCGCCGCTGCGGGTCCGGCGCAGTAGCCGACGCGCCAACCGGTCATGGCGGCACCCTTTGACAGGCCGTTGACCAAAATAAAACGATCGCGCAGTTGAGGGAACAGCTTCAGCAAGGAAACATGGGGCTTATCGAAGGACAGGTACTCGTAGATCTCATCCGATATGATCCACCAGGGCTTGTCGACGAGAAAGCTGCCTAGCTCTTCAAGGAACTTAGGGTCCATCATGGAGCCGGCGGGATTGTTCGGTGAATTCAGGACGATAGCGACTGTACGTGGTGTTGCCAGGCGCTTGATGTCGGCAATGCTCAGTGGTTCAGCAGCGACATCTTTGGGGAGGGGTAGGGGGACCGGTTTGCCGCCAGCGGCAATCACTTGGTCCGGGTAGCTCACCCAATACGGGGACGGAATTAGGACTTCGTCTCCTTCATTGAGCAGTGCCAAGAATATATGGAATAGGATCTCTTTGGCCCCAATTCCGGCAACGATCTCGTTGGTTGCAAACTTCAGCCCATTGTCGCGCTCAAGCTTGTGAGATATCGCTGCGAGAAATTCCGGCCCGCCCCCAGCTGGGCCGTATTTGGTGCGTCCTGCTCGCAGGGATGCGATCGCCTGATCAACGACACTTGCAGGGGTCGGAAAGTCTGGCTCGCCAACCGCAAAGTTTAAGACTTTGATGCCTTCCTTACCGAGGGCCTTAGCTTTCGCGTTCAGGGCGACAGTCGGTGAGGTTTTCACCTGCAGAATGCGGCGTGATAAGGAAGTCAACGGCCTTCTCCTCTCGGCTATGAGTTTGCGGCTTTCATTAAGCCCGCCACCCACGCGTTATGCAAGAGGAAAAGGAGTCAAAAAAGGGGGCTCGCGGCGAGAGCTGAGGCTAGGGGAACCCACCATCTAAAGGTGGGTGCCATCGACTGCCACATCAGGCTTCCCCCTACACGCTTAAGGTGGGGGGCTTGCACACCGTGCCAGGATCTGGCTCCCTAGTAATTAAGAATCGGTTCTCCAGCTGATCAACTCGGTCACCGCGAGCCTATAAATATCCTAGCACAACACATCGTATACGCATAACGAGAAACACAGTATAAGCCTGGATTAAAGTGGTTATTCGCAGGGATTTCAGTAGCTCCGACGCGCTGGATTTTCTTAGATTATTTGGGGTCTATTTTTGGGGTTTATTCATGACTGATTCGACATCATCCAAACCCGGAGCCGACACCGATACTCTGGCGAGCAGAGATGGGTCCACTGTGGCCTTTGGTGCGGTCGTCTATATCGTGGCGACGCCAATCGGGCATCTGGAGGATCTTACCCCTCGTGCCAAGCGGACCCTCGCTGGAGTTGACATCATCGCTGCAGAAGATACCCGGCAAACCCGTAAATTGCTCAGTCATCTCGGGATCCAGGGCAAGCGTTTGGTGAGTTATCATAATCACGGCGAGACCGAGCGGGCCGACGTGCTGATAAAGGAGATCGTTGCCGAGCAGCGTTCGTTGGCCGTCGTTACGGATGCCGGAACCCCGTGTATCTCCGATCCCGGTTACCGGATCGTCGCAGCAGCGCATGCCGCGGGTATTAAGGTACACCCAATCCCAGGTCCTTCGGCGTTGACCGCCCTAGTCAGTGCCTCCGGCTTGCCTAGTGACCGGGTGTTATTTATCGGATTCCTGCCGACGCGAAGTGCGGCACTCGATGCTGAGATAGCGAGTTGGGCTAGTATGCGCGCGGCCATCGTGTTTTTTGAGTCTACTAGGCGTCTGGCGCGCACTGTTGCAGCAGTCCGGGCGATTTATCCCAACGCTCGTCTGGCTATAGGTCGCGAACTCACAAAGCTTTATGAAGAAATTGTTAATCTCGACATTGTGGAAGTCGGTGATTGGTTGGCGGGGCATGCCACTCTTAAGGGGGAAGTGACGGTCATGGTGATTCCGGGCGTGACGCCCGAGGCTGAGGCTGTTCCCGAGGCAGATATTATGAAAGAGGCGCAGCGAGAATTTCAGCGCGGCGCCACCTTGAAGGATTTGCTTCGCAAGTATCAAAGTCTAGGCTTAAAGCGGTCGGATCTATATCAGCTGTTGCTAAAAGCTAAGGGCAGCGATGAATAGCTTCATTAGAAGCGCTCCATAGAAAGTATTCTAGGGTCCATATGGCCTTGTGATATTTTATCTGGCGCATTCTCAGCAAAACAACTTATAAAAGCCGAAGCTAAATCTTTTTTTCCAGGAGGATTGATTATGACCATGTGGTCGCGACTAAAGACTCTAGTTTCGGCGGTCTTTATTGGCCTTGCGCTCTCGCAGGCGGCATTCGCTGTTGATTTTAGTGCAGCCGACAGCCTTTTTTCTCAACGTGAAAATAACCGGGCCAACATTAGTCAGGCGCGTGCTCTTTATGTGCAAATTTTGAATCAAGCGACCACGGTTAATGACAAAATCCGTGCGGCTGAGCAGTTAGGGCGTTTGGCTCTTTATGAAGGCGAGATGTTGCTGGCGAAGTCGGACAGCAGTTCACGCAAAACAGTGTTCGGAGATTGCTGGTGCCGGAGCACTTCACTCTTCTCACGTAGCTGTAACGAGCCAGGTTGGGTCGAAAAGATCAGCCCCAGCGCCATCGGACAGCGTGTTCCGGCCTATTACTACTACCGCGGTATGTGTATCGGTTACTGGGGTGAAGCGAGCAATGTCATCGAGCAAGCTGCCTTCTCGGGCGCGCTTCGTGAAGCCGTCAACGGCGGTCTGGACCTCGCCTCATCTAACAGTTCTAGCAGCTATTATGAGGGTGGCGCCGTGCACCGGGTAGCGGCAAACGTATGGTCAAATCCGTTGGCGCGTGCGGTAGGCCTCTACGATGCAAAACAAGCTCTGGCTCAAATTGAAACGGCTCTGGCGGCTCCCGCATCCGGCGGTCAAGATCCAGGCGCACTTTATTTCGACAACCACCGTTCTAAGATTATCGTCCTTAAGCAATTGAATTCCGACGATCCGAGCGGCGGCTGGAAGCAAAAGGCTATCGACTTTGCTAATGAGACCTTGCTGGACATGGCCGACCGTCTTGAGCAGGACCAATTGCCAGCAGCGCGCGTGGCGGAATTCAATGTGATCTTTGCTCAGTTGAAAATCGACTACCGCGGTCTAACCGGTCGCGACTGGCAGCCATAAGGCGCAGGGCAAGAAGTTTATTAAATACTAAGGTAGGCTGTTGTCCAATTGCGACGATCGCCTACCTTATGTATGTTAGGGATAGTAAATTCCTAAAAATGATGGAGCCCTTTGTTTTATGCGGACGCGATCTTTATATGTTCGCCTCATTTGTGTGGCGTTGGGTATGCTTGAAGCAGCATCCGCCTATGCATTTGAGGACACTAAGGTGTTGCCCAAAGGTGTGCGTAACTTAACGATTCGGTCGGTGAATACGAATTTCGATACCATCACCGATCCCAACGGGGCGCAAAAGCCGCTGGCTCATTTGCTCTTTAAAGACCTGACTTTTAAGCAAATGGCGAACGCGGAGGACCCGCTAAAAGGTCGCCAACTTCGTGGCTTTCTTTTACAGAACGGGATCAGCGAATCCGAATCTGCGGGACAGTTTTCGGCTGATATCAAGGGACGAGTGACGGTGACAGCGCCGATTGCCGCCTACGGTATCACTGATTCTATGACGCTAGCTGTTGCTGTGCCGATCTATAACGCTGCTACTTCAGCAAGTGTCGGATTCCGGCCCAACTCTAATTCTACCAAGTTACTCAGCCTGCTCTCGCGGCCAGAGACTAACCAGATCGCCAATGCGCGCGAGGCGGCGGGTAAGCTCAACGATGCCGTTGGTCAGTTGAATAAGAAATTAACCGACAACGGCTATCAGTCGATCAGTAACTGGAGCGGGCAGGGCATGGGTGATACCACCATCGCGCTGAAGTACCGTAGCATTGATAATAGTCGGATGGGGCTGGCTACAACCACCGGTGTGGTCGCTCCGACGGGTCGCAGGAAGGATCCCAATATCCTAAACGACGTTCCGTTTGGTGATGGCGTATGGTCACCGTTCGCCCAGGTTGCGGTCGATCAAAAGTTACCTCTTAGTTTCTCCACAAATCAATTTGCGAAGTACACGGAAACCTTGCCTGGCACTAGAACAGTGCGGTCGATTACTTACGACGAGATGGTGGAAGTGCCTAACGTCACTCTCGACTACAACATGGGTAACAAATTTGATGCCGGTACGTCACTGCGGTATCAGCCCGCATACGGCCTGCTAGCTGGTGTAGGCTATACATATTTCCGTAAATTCGGCGATGTTTACGGCGGCAATTTGTCTTTGGACACGAAAAAAGCACTTCAGCGCTGGACTGATATGCAGGCTCATAATGCTGAGTTTTTGATCGGTTACAGCACTGTTCAGCTTTATCAGGCGGGGCGGGCGGATATCCCTTTTGCGGTCAACGTTGCTTATACCAAGCAGTTAGCTAGCCGCAATATGCCGATTTCTGACTTAGCTCAATTTAACGTCGATTTATTCTTTTGAGGGAGAGCGGTCTCATGCCTGCTTCGAACTTTAGTGCAAAATTTGTAAACGCTATATTCACAGTAAGCACGCTGGCTTTGGTGGCCTGCGGCGGTGCTAGGCCAGCCGTTCAGCAATACCGCGGAGTATTGCCGGTTCCGGAATATCCGGCGAATCCGTCGCGGCCGTTCTTTCTGACCGATGGCGATAGCGAAGTGGTTTTCAATTCTTCGTTGATATTTTGGAGTGGGACTCCGACGCCAGTGCAGGTGCAATCTATTTTGGAGCACACGCACGGGGCCAGGATCTTAAAGTCTAATGCTTTAGTTGAACTGACCGGAGTCGTGATCCCCGGTAAGAACGAAGTTAGCGCTGCGCGTGCGAAATATGAGAGTTACAACGCAAAAATTATCGATGCTTCAAAAAATATCGATAAATCGACAGTCCGCGAATATGTCGGTGGTGTAGCTGTAACTTTGTTTGATGATCGTTTGAACGAACTCGCCGCCAGTAATCTGATTACGGCTGCTGACAAAGTGCATGCTCAAGCGATGTGGCCAGCCTATTGCGAGGCGAAACTCTGGGAGCTTGCGACGAATGCCCAGTTGAGTCGCAATTATCTGCGGAGGCCAACACCGCTGCAGCTGTGTGAGTCTTACTATGCATCCAAAAACTATTTCGCAGATGCTAGCCTTTGTGGGTCTTCGGCCGATGCCTCCGGTAAGAACTACTTTATGTGCATTTGGCGCGAAGGTTTGCTTAAGTCAGCGCTATTTGCAGACTCCTACAAAAATGCTCGTTGTACTCCTGCATCTTCACCTTATGCGAATAGATTAGCTGCGATTACGGACTGGCTCGGCACTGAGGGCGGTATCTTGAAAGGAACGCTCGAGGGTACTGATGCTGCGGCAGCAAACATAGAGCGCACGATTTTACTTGGGGATTTAATCGACCGCAAAGCGACTAGCTTTAAAGACTGTCGAAATGCCTTTATCCGCAAGGAACCTGCGATAGCCGACAATGGCGAAGTTCCAGATTGGACTTTGTTCAAGCCAGAAACTTTACTCCAGATCGGTGAGATTTCGGAGAACGGGTCATCTGAAGCTCTGCGGCTCATTCCGCTGACCAGCAGCGATGCGACAAACAAAGAGGTTTACAGCCGCCTGACTAAACTCATTAAGTCGTTTTCGCAGCGCCCTGGCATTGCTGCCAGTGCTAATAGCGATAAGTCTAGTAACAATGCCAAGCTTGCTGATGGCGGCGAGGTTCGTCCTTCTGCCGATGCTGGTTCGTTGCATCCGGTACCAAGCTACAGTGATGCGACATTTAACTTGGTAGTCGGCGAGCCACTGATTGCTAACAATACTTATGTGGACACAGTCGAAAACGATCCAGCTTTTGCCGGTATTAAGGCATTCGAACCGGTCACTGTGAAAAGTCTTAAGGTGGAGCAAGCGCAAGCATTATCCGCCTGGAACGAGGCTGTTGCTAAATATGCCGATGAAAAGGCGCATTACAACGAGGAAAGTAAGCCAGCGATCGACAACAATCGCCTGTCCACAGTTGATGTGGTCAAAGATCCCGGCGCTGCAGTTTACCTCAACAATTATTATATGAACGTCCATAAAGTTGGCGGGGAACTACGGGTCCAGATAGGGTTTGACTTAGCGACTCAGCAGTTATTTGGTTGCGTTAATATCGCTGATGGCACGCAGTGCGCAGTATCGAGCGATCAGTTGGGTGCCAGCGGCATCAAGCTCGATATTAAATTTGATAACGCCGCTAATTTAATCAGCGTCAAATTCCCGCTAGCAGATCCGACGGCACTCGGCTTCCCTGATTTGCCGCGCACTCCTGGTGGTGTGCAGTTTAATGAGATGACCAATCTCAAGGGACGTACCGTTCAGATCGATAGTTACACTAATCAATTGCCAGGCGAGCTGCGGATTATTACCGGCAACGGTTACATTTTAGATGCAGCAGGCAATAAGTTGAACTCGGGATCAATTACCGGGGATAACTTCGCGCAGAGAGAGCAGGCGTTGAGAGAATGACGGGGTCAGGCACTGGCGCTAAGTTATTGAAAGCACACGATTGTTGACGTGTAGATTTGTCGTGTTCTTTTGTTTTAGGTGGGCTAGCGCCAGTGCCTGACCCCAAGAATCAAGAATCATTATCGGATGTTGGCGCAGTACACGCTTACTACGATGTTGGAGGCATTTTGGCAATAGCACGTGTAGTAATTGGGTGCAGCATAGGAGTGCTGTGGCATCCAAGCGCTGGGGCAGGCGCATGAACCACCAGTTGCCTTTTTGGTTCCTGTGCAGGTGGCATTGCAGGATCCGCCTGCGGCTACGTTGTTGCAGGTATTTGAGATGACCTCCCACCCCATGGCCACGGCACCTGTGCCGACGTCCAAGGCCGCAGTCGGTGCTGTCGTGCCGATCCCGACGTTGCCGCCAGAAAAATTGAAAGTATTAGAAAAAATTTGCGAAATATTCGCCGTATTAACAGGAGTCGCAGCTGTCATGCTTTGTGTCCAGGTGCTGTTGCTGCCTGTTTTGACCTCATAGAAATTATCCGGCCCAGCGAATGTATTCAGGTAGCCATAAATGTCCCAACTCATACAGGTTGTCCCATTCCCCGAGCAAGAGGCGTTTGCGTTTGCTCGAATGTCCGTCAGAATTGAGGTGCCCCCTTCAGACCAGAAATAACCGGTAATGTTAGGGGCGGATAGTTGATTACCCGTGGACAAAAACAGTCGGGTCTGACCATTAGTCGCTGTTGAGGCACTATATCCTAACGCCGCATGGAACGTGACTTCAGCTCGTGATCCTTGCGCAGTCGAAGTCCATGTACCCAATTTGTACCAAGTACTCGTCGTAATGTTTGGCAATGCATACCGGTAGCGATCTCCGCTGCGAATCACAGTACCAACTATATCGAGAGTGTCTGTTGGTGACGTTGTCCCAATCCCGACGTTGCCGGAAGATCGTTTGATGGTTAACGGATTGCCGAGGTATGAACCGGAATCGGCATAGGTCCAGATCTGAAAATCCGAGCCCGCATTGCTGCCCGACTCCGTAGCTTGGAGGCCTAATGCAACACGAGCGGCTCCTCCGTTTAGCATACCGAGGTGCCACATACCTCCAGCTGCCGTTCCATTGTTTGAATTATAAATGGTGGCTCGTTCCTGCCCGACGACATCCAAGGTATAGCCGGGCGATGTCGTTCCAATCCCGACGTTGCCATTCGCTAAAACGATTTGATTTGTCCCAACAGTTAGTCCATTAGCAGGAAGCACCAGACTGCCATTCATGGTGTCGCCGGCTTTATTAATCGGCGTAAATCCAAGAGATGACGTGACGTCACTACTAGCCAGGGTGGTGCCGGCGGTAACGCGGCCGTAAGCATCTGTGGTGACTTTTGCGTAGTTACCAGCAGTGCCTGCGGTTGGTAGTTGGGCTGTGTTTAAAATGCCGCTGGTGAGCAGTGCTGCAGAATGAGGGGGCAAATCGGCTGCTAAGAGAGTACTGCCTGCAGAAACGCGACCGTAGGCATCTGTCGTGACTTTGGCGTAGGTACCGGCAGTGCCAACGGTAGCTAAACCTAATGTACCACTTGACGTGATCGGACCACCGGTAAGGCCAGTGCCGGCAGCGACCGAAGTCACGGATCCAACCCCTGCCGTAGAGATGGTGATGGCGCCTGACGCATTACTGATGCTGACGCCACTGCCAGCGGTCAGCGTTGATAAAGAGTAGTTTGTCCCGTTACCAATCAGGACTTGGCCATTGGTAGGAGTTGATGTGACTCCGGTACCACCGTTCGCTACTGATAAGGTGCCGCTGGTGAGTAGTGCAGCAGAATGCGGTGGTAGGTCGGCAGCTACTAAGGTAGTACCGGCAGAAACGCGGCCATAAGCATCTGTCGTTACTTTAGCGTAAGTGCCGGCCGTCCCAGCAGCAGCAAGATTGACGGTAGCAATATTGCCCGTTGTCGAGACTGTGACTCCGGTGCCTGACGTGACACCGGCCACCTTACCATTGAAGTTGTTGTAGTCAGTGTTTGAGATCAAACCAGCAGTGACACTTGCTGTTGATGCTAGCGGGATATTCAGCGTGTGAGCATTTGCTGCTGATGACCAAGTCGGAGCCGTACCAGTTGTGCCAGGAGTGGCGAAAGTCTGTGTATTTCCTGTTTGGCCGTTGAAGCTGCTGAGGCCCGATCCCGCAACACCAAGTGCGACAGAAGTAGATCCGTCCCAATATTTGATTTGGTTGGTGGTTGAGTTATACCAGGTCTTGCCTTTATCGCCACTGACTAGCCCGGTTGGATCAGCAGTGTTACCGCTGAGTGCTAGAGTTTTTGATGCTGCCATTTCGATGTTGCCGGTACTCAGTACATCATTAGACCCAAGATTCAGCGCACCGCTCATGGTATCGCCGGCTTTGTTTATCGGCGTAAATCCTATTGCTGAAGTGACATCGCTACTAGCAAGCGTGGTGCCAGCGGTCACGCGGCCGTAGGCATCCGTCGTAACTTTGGCGTAGGTCCCAGCGGTACCTGCGGTTGGTAGTTGGGCTGTGTTTAGAGTGCCGCTGGTGATCAGCGATGCTGATATAGGTGGGATGTCAGCCGAGCTGAGCGTAGTACCAGCAGAAACGCGGCCGTATGCATCTGTGGTGACTTTAGCGTAGGTTCCGGCAGTGCCAACGGTAGCTAAACTGAGCGTACCCGTTGATGTGATCGGGCCACCAGCAAGACCAGCACCAGTGCTGAGCGAGGTCACGGATCCAACAACTGAAGTAGAGATAGTGATGGCGCCTGCCGCGTTACTGATGTTGACACCGCTACCAGCGGTCAGTGTGGATAGAGAATAGTTTGTCCCGTTACCAATAAGTACTTGGCCATTCGTAGGAGTAGATGGGACTCCTGTACCACCGCTTGCAACTGACAACGTACCGCTAGTGATTAATGCTGCAGAATGAGGTGGTAGGTCAGCTGCTACTAAGGTGGTGCCCGAAGAAACACGACCGTAAGCATCTGTGGTGACTTTTGCGTAGGTTCCAGCAGTGCCGGCGATTGGAAGTTGCGCTGTGTTTAAAGTGCCACTGGTTATCAGTGCAGCAGAATGAGGTGGTAGGTCGGCTGCTGCTAAAGTCGTACCAGCAGAAACGCGGCCATAAGCATCCGTCGTTACTTTAGCGTAAGTCCCGGCAGTGCCTGCAGTTGCAAGATTGACCGTGGCAATATTGCCCGTGGTCGAGACTGTGACTCCGGTGCCTGACGTGACGCCAGCAACTTTGCCATTAAAGGTGGTGTAGTCAGAATATGAGATCAGACCCGCAGTAACACTTGCTGTTGAGGCAAGCGGGATATTAAGAGTGTACACCAAGTGCGACAGAAGTAGATCCGTCCCAATATTTGATTTGATTGGTGGTTGAGTTAAACCACGTCTTACCTTTATCGCCACTTACTAGGCCAGTTGGGTCAGCTGTATTACCGCTGAGAGCTAGAGTTTTTGATGCTGCCATTTGGATATTGCCGGCATTCACGATATCAGTGCCGCCATGATTCAAAGCTCCGGTCATAGTGTCCCCGGCTTTGTTTATCGGCGTAAAACCAAGAGAGGAGGTGATATCACTACTACTGAGAGACGTACCCACAGTAACGCGACCGTAGGCATCCGTTGTGACTTTGGCGTAGGTCCCAGCAGTTCCAGCGGTTGGTAGTTGCGCTGTGTTCAATGTACCGCTGGTGATCAGCGATGCCGATATAGGTGGAATGTCAGTCGAGCTGAGCGTAGTACCAGCAGAAACGCGCCCGTAAGCATCAGTTGTAACCTTTGCGTAGGTACCTGCTGTACCAACAGTAGCCAAACTGAGCGTACCACTTGATGTGATCGGACCACCGGAAAGACCAGTGCCGGCCGTGACAGAAGTCACGGAACCACCACCAACGGCAGCAATAGTGATGGCGCCTGACGCATTACTGATGCTGACGCCGCTACCAGCTGTCAGCGTTGATAAAGAGTAGTTCGTGCCGTTACCAATTAGTACTTGGCCATTCGCAGGAGTTGATGTGACTCCGGTACCGCCGCTTGCCACTGATAAGGTGCCACTGGTTATCAGTGCTGCAGAATGAGGTGGTAGGTCTGCTGCTGCTAAAGTCGTACCAGCAGAAACGCGGCCATAAGCATCTGTCGTAACTTTCGCGTAGGTTCCAGCATTACCAGCAGTTGGCAGTTGTCCTGAATTTAAAGTGCCGCTAGTGATTTGACCGGCAGATAAATTCGGAATGTCAGAAGCCGCTAAACTACTACCACTGGTAACGCGCCCCTTGCTATCGACTACCACTTTAGAATAAGCACCG
>JAPLFY010000129.1 GCA_026390435.1 Pseudomonadota bacterium | reverse complement strand
TCGCCCAAAATCGTGCCGGTGACAATAGCTTTGCGCTTTTGCGACACCCGGCCGAGGGTGGCAAAGCCTAAGGTCGAACACAGACGTTCCAGTTCATCGAGCGAGGCCTGGTGCTCTATGTCTGAGATTCCGGGTAGTTGTACGGATGCCAAGATCACCGGGGTCTTGGTCTTTGGAGCTGCGGATTGGGTCATCGAGGTTCCTTAGTGAGGCGGACCGCACTATACCTGATTTCCCAGAAAATTTCCCAGAAAAAGGGCGCATTTTGTGGCAATTGCGCCCCAAATGCCTGTTAGTGCGGCGGCAATGGCTGCCCTGGGATCCAGATCACAGCAGCTGGTCTCACCGCTAATTCCTTATCGATTAGTAAAATTCCTTCGAGTGAGCTTTTAACGAGGAGGATTCGATCGAGGATATTTTGAAAGCGGTCCTCCTCCTGAACTTGCTCGTCGATAAACCATTGCAAGAAACTTGTCGCATCGCGTGAGTTCAATGTGGCCGATTTGGCTTGAAGGTCATGAATACGATTGGTCTGGGTCTCTTCCAGCTTTAAAGACTGGTCAAAAATAGCTGATGGCTCTTCCGATGTTAATGCATCGGGAGCATCAACGGAGGTCAGGATTACTTTGGCATTTTTGCGTTTGAGGAAATCCATCATGATGCGCGCATGATTTAGTTCTTCGAAATATTGCTGGCTATACCAATGGGCAAAGCCGTCAAGATTTTTCAAATAAAAATGATTAGCCACGGATAGGTAGAAATGAGCGCCATCGAGTTCATGCTTGATCTGTGCATTGAAAGCATCAACCAATTCGTCTGGGAGTTTGTTCGCGGCAAATTCAAGGACTGTCGACTCTGTCGGTGTTGCCGTGAGCTGGGCAGTGCCGAAAGTGAAAGCAGAAAGTACCAAAGACGCTTTAATGAAATAAGAACGAAGCAGGTCTCTCATGATTCTGACTCCTGAACATGTGGCATCTAAAACGCTCGTCAAACCAAGGCAACGCTAGCCACTTTGGCGGTCCAAAGCAAGGAGTCGTTAGGTTCTATATTAGGACGCCCAAGATACTGATTATACTTATCAATCTCAATGATTTCGGGGTTGGTTTTTGGTCCCGGATAGCGGCTTAGCTGTGGTTTTCTTAATATCACCCATGCAATTTACCTAACGTCCTGATATCGTGGGAATAACAATATATTGCGCTTGCTCGAGTAAGCTCATCATAGGAACGAACCAGAGCTAATGAACGAAAAGCAAAGACACACTATCCGTGAGCGTTTGCAAACCGAAGTGTTTGATGTCGCGATCATCGGCGGTGGAATTAACGGTGCGGTGGCCGCGGCGGCATGCAGTGCGAGTCGACTTAATGTCGCTCTTATCGAGCAAAAAGATTTTGCCTCGGGCACGTCCCAAGAATCATCGAACTTGGTTTGGGGTGGGATTAAATATCTAGAAAGCTATGAATTTGGTTTAGTTTGGGATCTATGTCGATCGCGTAATGAACTGATGCGGCGTTACCCAAGTGAAGTGGAAGAGCTTCGCTTCTTCACCAATCTCGATCGCGGATTTCGCAAGCCGCGAATTTTAATTTTTCTCGGGAGCGTCCTCTATTGGCTAATGGGGCGCTTTCGTACCAGAGCTCCCAGGCTACTGAATTTAGCTACTATAAATCGTGATGAGCCGCTAGTTGTGACGGACAAAAGTCAGGGCGGGCTAGAGTATTCGGACTGCTTCTTAAAAGACAACGATGCTCGTTTTGTCTTTCACTTCGTGCGCCGTGCCGTTCGTGCTGGAGCCTCTGTAGTTAATTATGCAAAGGCAGTTGAGGCCGCTCAGCAGGTGGATAAGCTCTGGCTAGTTAAGGTACTAGATGAATGCTCTGGTGAAACTTTTGCTTTGCGCGCCAAAGTTCTGGTTAATGCGGGCGGTCCTTATGTTGATGCGTTCAATCGCTTCAGTGAGATAAAAACCAAACATAAGCACATTTTCTCTAAAGGCGTGCACCTGATCGTTCCGCGGATAAACCAAAGTGAACGAGTGTTAACCTTTTTTGCCGACGATGGTCGTTTGTTTTTTGTGATCCCTATGGGTTCCTGTTCCTGTATCGGCACCACTGATACTAGAGTCACGGAGTTGCCAGCAGTTGTTTCCGATGCTGATCGCCAGTTTATTTTGGACAATATCAATAAGAGGCTGCGGCTTAAAAAACCCATTGAGACTAGTGACGTGATCGCGGAGCGTTGTGGCGTGCGGCCTCTGGTGATTAAAGGCAATGCGGGTGATTTTGACCAAGTTGAATGGATCAATCTGTCACGTAAACACATCATCGAATGCGACGTAGCTAAATCACAAGTCAGTATATTTGGTGGCAAGTTAACGGACTGCTTGAATATCGGGCGAGAGCTGCTCGATCACGTCCGGCGACTTGGTCTTCTGCCTCGGAGGGAACAGGCGTGGTACGGTGAGGGGCAGGCTGAGTTCAAAGAACAGCTGCAGTCACGGGTCGAGGCCGCTGGTCTTAGCAACGAAACATGGCTGGGCGAAGGGCGGATGTCTGAACGTCTATGGCGACTTTACGGTGAGGACTCTCTGGCCGTGATAGGTCTGATTGAGGCTCAGCCGGAGCTGCGTGCTCCAGTCGTGCTCGGCCATCCTGTGCTTTTGGCTGAGGCGGCGTTTATGGCTAAGCATGAGATGGTGGTCAACCTTGAGGATTTTCTGCGCCGGCGAACCCGCCTAAGTTTGGTGGTGCCTCGTGAAGAACTGCTGCGCAGCCCTGGTCTCAGGGTTGCCACCTCCCTACTCTTTGGTCCTAAAGCAGATGCGATGTGGCAGCAATATTTTAAGACTCTTGGTCTTACTGTGTAGTAGTTGTGCAAGGATTTAAAAATATTTGACAAATGCATAACAACTGTTGATTTAGCTAAAGTTTTTCGCTGCAAATGCCGATACCCCTTCTATACCTAGCAGGCAAGGATCTGTCATGACCCGGTCAGACAGTCGGCCGCCAGGGTAACCGGGGGGTAGCGAATGGGCCAGCATCCAAATGAGTCGCCAAAGGGAATTGTGGTGCGCAAAATCGAGACCGATTTTAGCTCTACTCCTCGTCACTGGTTTGGGAACAATCCCTATTTAAGCCATTTTGTGAACTCACTCTCCTTAGTGTTTCCCGAGGGCGAAAGGATGTTCGTTAGGTCAGTTAAGCATTTTCAAAAGCTAGTTAAAGACTCAGGGCTAAAGCGTGATATTGCCGCCTTTATCGGTCAGGAAATGATGCACGGCGATACACACGAGGAGTTTAACAACTGGGTGACAGAAGAAGCGTTAGATGTACGGGACCTAATCAGTAGAACCGATGAACGCATTCGTAAGAGTGCTGATTTTCTTCTGGAAAAAACGCCAAAGTCGGCTTTGGCGTTTACAGTAGCGCTGGAGCATTTGACATCAATAATTGCCAATTCGTATTTATCTAAGCGTAATTTTGTAGATAAAATGCACCCATCGGTTGCTCCGATCCTGGTCTGGCATGCGATTGAGGAGATCGAGCATAAGTCTGTTGCCTTTGATGTTTATGTGGCGGCAGGAGGTGGCTACTTCCGGCGAGTGCTATGGCTTGCGATCGCAGCGGTAGTCCTTCAATTTTCCGTTGCGCAACTGATGTTCGCCATGCTGTGGCGAGATAAACAGTTGACACAGTTCAAGGCCGGAATTGAATTTATAGCAATGATGTATGGGCGACGGGGTCTCGTTACGGCCCTGTTACCAAGCTACTTCCTCGCATTTTTGCCGTCTTTTCATCCGAGTCAAATAGACGAAAAAGCAATGCTAGTGAGCTGGACTACTGCCTTAGATAGTATGATCAAGGTGAACGTTGTCGGAGCTAAGGTCGCAAAGCAGGCGGCGAGTTAACTTACGGTGCTCTAAATCCACTGTCAGACTGGTGCGCAAGCAATAGATCTGAAATAATCAGATATTAAATGTACTGCGCGGAATAACCAGACAATGAGGATCGGAGTGTCCCACGTGAGGACTCTGGCGAAGTTTTTTTTATTAATCCCTTTAATCGTCGTTTCCTGTGTTCATCCCAGAATCAAACGTGCGGATCGCACTGGCAATCTAGCCACGGTAACTGTACCCAAATTCACGCCAGGCCCAAATCGCGCTAATTGGTCATCCATGAGCGTGACGTCTAGCGCTCAGCAGTCCAGTCAAGTTGTCCTGAAAAAGTCTCATGGTCTGGTGGACTTTCTGACGGATACTAACGGTGCCAGTGGCCTCGAGCTACAGTCAATTCCTTACGGTGACTATTGGATCAATCTCGAGTTTTTCGATCAGCGTAATGCGGTTATTTATCGAAGCTGTGATAGCGACCGGCAGACGCTCCGAAAAATTAATACGTCGACTTACGCTCTGAGAGTTGCGATCTGTGACACGAAAAATCAACCAGTCAGCGTCATCGGCGCTGATGCCGTGCAGCAGCAAAAAGGTCGGGCAAAAGTCACATGGCTGACGGTCAGTGGTGCAAAGTTGCTAGGCGACGGGGGGGCTCCTGTCGTGTTGCGGGGTATGAGCACGCACGGACTGCAATGGTTTGGTCAGTTTGCCAATCCCTCGGCGGTCAAGTGGATCCGTGATGATTGGCAAATGTCTTTGATCCGTGCAGCGATGATGACAGCACCCAATGAGAACGGTTACATCGCCAATAAGGGGCTTGCCGACACTGTTACAAAGCTAGTGGATTCCGCGATAGAGCTCGGCATGTATGCCATGATTGACTGGCATATTCTGAGCGATAATAATCCAAACACATATAAGACCGAGGCCATAGCTTTTTTCACTGACATGGCCAAACGCTACGGCAACACACCCAATGTGATCTTTGAAATTTGCAACGAACCAAACGGCGACGTGACGTGGCAAAGGGATATAAAGCCTTATGCTCAAGAGTTGGTCGGAGTCATTCGGCGGTATGCGCCAAAGAACATCATCATCGTCGGCACGCCCACCTGGAGCCAAGATGTCGACATCGTCGCAGAGTCTCCGCTCACAGGGACGAATATTATGTACGCACTGCATTTTTACGCGGGGACCCATAAGCAAGATTTACGCAACAAAGCCGACCAAGCTCTCGCTAAGGGCCTACCTTTATTTGTCACGGAGTGGGGGGTCAGCGATGCATCGGGTGGCGGCGGCGTATTCACGGAAGAAGCAAACCGCTGGCTAGATTTTCTAGCTAAGCGGCAGATTAGCTGGGTAAACTGGAACTTGTCTGACAAGAGTGAGTCCTCATCAGCTTTGATGCCCGGTGCAAAGCCAACGGGCTCTTGGACCCCTCAAGACCTCAGTGAATCGGGGCGATTTGTTCGGGATGCTGCGGCCAAATAAGCGGACCCCAAGAATGACTGCACAAAATAGTAGCTGTGGTCATAACCTTCACACCACGTTATCTCGTGCTCTTGGCCGACGTCTCGTGCCACGCGGCTAAACTCTTCGGGCTGTAGTTGCGTGCCGAGAAATTCGTCGCGAGTTCCTTGATAGATCAAAATAGGCGCAGGGTGCCGGTGACCACTTTGCAGGAGTTTACAGGCATCGTAGGTATGCCATTTGGCCTTAATCTCACTGCTATTACTGCTATCAGGCTCTCCTAAATAACCGTGGAAAGCTTTGAGGCCCCAGGGTACCGAGCACGGATTTACTATGGGTGCGAATGCTACTATGCGGGTGAATAATTCTGGGTGACGGAGTCCCATGACTAAAGCACCGTGCCCACCCATGGAGTGGCCCATGATGATGAGCTCATTGGCGCCGAACTTATCTTTTGCGATTGGGCAGATTTCGTTAATGACGTAGCTAAACATCCGGTAGTGGCGTGCATAGTCACCGACCGTAGCGTCGACGTAAAATCCTGCGCCTGAACCAAAATCGTAACTGTCATGTTCGGCCGGAAGGTTTAGTCCCCGCGGCGAGGTATCAGGAGCGATGACCATAGTTTGCGAGTTGGCCAATACGCTTTGCACGCCAGCCTTCGTCATGAAGTTTTCTTCGGTGCAGGTCAGGCCAGAAAGCCACACAATGCAGCGTTTTACGTTGCCGCCGGCAGGTTCAAATGTAGAGAACCGCATCGGTGTGTGCGTTTCGGTTGAGTCGTGCGTCCAAAAGGAGGTCCTTCCGCCAAATGTTTTGTGTGACTTGACGAGTTGCATGAAGCTCTCCATCTGGGCCTTGTAGCCTTTAACATGTGACCAGCGACTAGAAATGAACGACCGTACGGATGCTCTTGCCTTCCTTCATCATCGTGAAGGCGTCGTTGATCTTTTCAATCGGCATATCAAAAGTGACAAGGTCATCAATGTTGATAGCGCCAGACATGTATTTATCGACGTATCCTGGTAATTCTGTGCGGCCCTTAACTCCACCAAAAGCAGAGCCCTTCCAGACGCGACCGGTGACTAATTGGAATGGGCGAGTTGCAATTTCTTCGCCCGCTCCTGCGACACCGATGATGATCGATTGTCCCCAGCCCTTGTGACAGCACTCTAGCGCCTGCCGCATGAGCGATACAGAGCCTACGCATTCAAACGAGTAATCAACCCCGCCATCGGTTAGATCAATGATGGCCTGGACGATATTTTTATCGCCGATCGCAGCTGGATTTAGGCAGTCAGTCGCACCAAACTGCCGCGCTAATTCGAACTTTGAGACGTTGATATCGACGGCAATGATGCGCGAGGCGCCGACCATCTTCGCGCCCTGAATCACCGACAGGCCAATGCCGCCCAGTCCAAAAACTGCGACCGTTGCGCCGGCCTCCACCTTGGCTGTGTTGAGCACGGCACCGATGCCAGTCGTGACTCCGCAGCCGAGCAAACAGACTTTGTCGAGGGGGGCTTTGGGACTTATTTTGGCAAGAGAGATTTCCGGAACCACCGTGTATTCAGCGAAAGTTGAGGTGCCCATGTAATGGTGGATGAGCTTACCGTCTTTGGAAAAGCGCGAGGTGCCGTCAGGCATGAGGCCGCGGCCCTGCGTTGCCCTTATGCGTTGGCAAAGATTGGTCTTTCCGGACAGGCAAAATTTGCAAGTGCGGCATTCGGGCGTATATAGAGGGATCACATGGTCGCCTTTTTTTAGCGACGTAACACCTTCGCCGATAGTCTCGACTATTCCTGCTCCCTCGTGACCTAAGATCACGGGAAAAAGACCCTCGGGGTCGACTCCAGACAGAGTGTAGGCATCGGTGTGACAGACGCCGCTGGCGACAATTTTGACCAGGACCTCGCCCTTTTTCGGGCCATCTAGGTCAACTGTCTCAATACTAAGTGGTTGTCCTGGACCCCAAGCGACTGCTGCTTTGACTTTCATAATTGTCCTCTAAGTTAAGTATCTTATTTAACCATGGCCACCGCCCCAGTGGCTCGCCTTCGCTCCAGCAAATCTTTGGTTTGGGCGTGAGCCTCGACAAGAGCTTGGGCTTCGTCAACGCGAACACTGCGGCCACTTTGGATCACCGGTCGTCCGTCCACCCAGACATCGCGTACATCACTGGCACGTGCAGCGTAAACCAGATTCCAAATAAGAGGGTCGTGGTCGCCGTCGTCCATGAACGGCATGAGATGCGGCTGCCATAAGTCGACTGTTATGATGTCGGCTCTTTTGCCAACCTCTAAAGATCCAATCAAATGGTCCTGCTTAAGCAACTTTGCGCCGCCCATGGTGGCAAGTCTGAGTACCTCTGGGGCGGGCAGGGCGGCGGCGTCACCGAGGAGATTCTTTTGCGTTAGAGACGCGAACTTCATCAGTTCCCACATGCTCAATGAATTATTCGAAATGCTGCCGTCTGTTCCCAGTCCCATGGTGATGCCACTTTTTTTGTAGCGGTAGTACGGGGGAACTCCACCAGCCAGCTTGGCATTGCTAGTGGGACAGAGGGCTATGCCGGCGATACCGCCGTCGACCAAAAGGCGTTCCTCGTGTTCACTTAGCCAAACACAGTGCGCGAGAATCGTGCGCGGGCCTATCATCCCGTAGTCATCGAGCAGTTCGATCGGACGGCGGCCGAACTGTTTCTCGACCGCTTCGACCTCTGAGTTGAGTTCACTCGTGTGGGTGTGTACTTGCACGTCATAGTGCTGAGCCATGTCCTGCGCCCGATGGTAGGCCGCTGGGGTGCAGTAAAATAGGTGTTCTAGGCCGACCAGTGCTTTGATCCGCCCGTGGTCGCTGTCGTGACAGGCCTTGATGAAGGCTTCGTTGCTGTCCAGGGTTTCAAAAAATGTCTTGTCGGACCGGTCCGCGACGTAAGGCGCTATATGCGCTCTCAGTCCCAGCGCGGTAGCAGCCTCAGCGCAGCGTTGCGGGTAGCGGTACATGTCCAACACCGTGGTGGTGCCACCCTTGAGGGCTTCGAGATAGCTGAGCATCGCGGCCCAGTAAGCGTCTCGTTCGGTGAGCACTTGGTGCTCGCGTTGGTAAACCGGCAGCCAATCAAGGAGGTTTAAATTCTCGGAATAGCCCTTAAGCAGACTCGAGTGGCTATGAACATCGACGAACCCGGGGAGGACCGCTAAACGCCCGCCTCCATCGATAATCTTGGTGTCCGGCGACAATGTCACTTGATCGGCGGGGCCGACCGACTGAATTTCACCCTGGTCAAAAACGAGACAACCGTCACGGATCACTCGGTCGTTTTTATCGATGGTGACCAGGATGCAGTGATTCAAGGCTATTTTCATTAGAACCTATACAGTAAACCCTGCGCTAATTCCTGGGCAAGCTCCTTGCCGCGCAGCAGCTCCACCAATTTTAAAGCAAAGGGTACTGAACTGCCAGGGCCGTTACCTGTAATTATCTTGCCATCGACGACAACGCGTTCATCGCTGACTTTAGCGCCTTTTAGTTTGCCCTCGAATCCTGGATAGCAGGTAACTTGCTTGCCGCTGAGTACGCCCGCCTTAGCGAGGACGATAGGCGCAGCACAAATAGCCGCGACATAGCCGCCGGCCTTGTTGACCTTCTGTACCAAATCGATCACACGATGGTCTTCCAGAAGATTGGTGCTGCCGGGCATGCCACCTGGTAGACACACCATGGCGCAGCTGGCCGCATCGACTGCGTCGATGGACACATCTGCTTGCACCTTGATTCGGTGAGCTCCGCCCACTAGTGGATCCTTAAGGTAACAAGTACGCACGTCAAGATCCGCGCGCCTTAACACGTCGGTAATGGTGATCGCCTCGATCTCTTCAAACCCTTCAGCGAGCGGCATGATAATGGTCTTCATGAAACGTCCTCCTTACTAGCACGATAATGGGAGGAGATGGGCCTCCTGCTGGAATTGCTAACACGAACTTAGGGGCGGTGGTAGCTATACTTCCCCCGACGAGCGCAAGGCAGCGAATAATTGGAATGTCCCGTTTTTTGAGCTGGTATATCTCCGGTCAGCGCTTTGATTGAAGAAGTCTTCGAAAAAAGGACGGCGCCGAAATATCCATTTGGCAATGTATAGATTAAGTACAAAAATTGAGTCCAGGAAACCACCCTTAACCGTCATATTCTCAACAGTCAACTGGGCCGCTTCGGCAAATTTTGCGATCATTCGTGGCTTATAGTGCCTGTGTCCAATAAGTAGGTATGCTGGATCTAGTAAGTTCGTTATAAGACTGTGATGAGGGGTAGATAGATAAATACGCCCCCCAGGTCGAAGAACCCGATTCATTTCGCGAAACATCTGGACTTCAGTCTGCCTTGGGATGTGTTCTAAAACTTCCCAAGTTACAATCGTGTCAAACGAGTTGTCGGGAAACGGCAGTGCGATCGCACTGCCGACGCTGAAATCGACCCTTTGATCTAAGATGAACTTGCGAATAGTCCTCAGATCCTCGTCTGTGTGGTCCATCGCGATAATTTTTTTAACATCTCGCTTTAGCGCATGCTGTTCAAACCAACCGAATCCGCATCCAATGTCAAGAACATCCTTTCCAGTAAGGTCATTTGGGTTAAGGAAGTTATCGATGGCAAACAGTTGGCCTCCGTGCAGGTCCGTAGCCGGAAATTCATTTATAATATTTTTCATGCGACTCGACCTCGGAAGTATTTTAGCGCGCGATATTATGTGACTCATATTTTATATTTCTAAGCATTATATGGTAAGATCATCCTCAAGGACAAATGACTTTGAATTAAAAAATGTCCTCAATTTGATGCGCTTTCAGTCATGTGATTAAACTTGTGGATATTGGAGCGCACGATGTTGAAGCGCTATATGAGATATCTTTTTAGCTCAGCCTATCAGCTAAATCGGGATAATATACTTTCTCTCTGTGCAAAAAACTCCGACGCTAAAATTCTCGATCTTGGCTGTGATGATGGGGAATGGACTCGCCAGATTGGTCGCAAAATTGGCAGCGATCATCTTTTCGGCGTCGAGATTGTTAAGGATCAAGCGCTAATTGCACGGAACAACGGAATCGATGTTGTAGAGCATGATTTAAATCAGGCTCTACCATTTCCTGACAACTATTTTGATGTGATTCATGCGAATCAAGTGATCGAACACGTGGGGTCAGTTGATTTATTTGCATCTGAAATCTACCGAACTCTCAAGCCCGGTGGATACGCTGTGATCTCGACAGAAAACGCTAGCAGTTGGCATAATGTGTTTGCCATCATATTGGGTTGGCAAATGTTCTCGCTGACGAACTTGTCAGCAAAGACGCTTGGCATCGGCAATCCTCTCGCCATTTTGCGTCATCAAAATCTGCAATGGGGATCTTGGACTCACAAGACTATTTTTAGCTACTTAGGATTGATTGAGTTTTTAGGCTGTCATGGCTTTAAAAACCAAAAAATACTTGGATCTGGATACTATCCCTTTGGTGCTAAGTTTGGACGATTTGACGTGCGACATGCGCATTTTATTACGGCTTTCGCGGTAAAGTGAAATTTACGAACGCCTCTCTTAGACTCTAAGTTTGATCTTAAGCATTTTTGGCGCGAAAAATGCACACTATCCCTTTTAGGAAGGCGAGGTGAGCGATGAGCGTCGGGAATCACCTAGGTCGTGCTGTTGTTGAATATAATTATGACACCGTGGTGATAGGCTCTGGTATCGGTGGGCTAACTACCGCAGCCTGTTTGGCCAAGGGTGGGCAAAAGGTACTAGTGCTCGAGCGCCATTACACGCCAGGTGGCTTTACCCACACTTTCGAGCGCAAGAAGTATATTTGGGATGTCGGGGTTCATTATGTCGGTGAAGTTAGGCGCCCAGATGCCAGTATGAGACGGATCTTCGACTACATTACGGACGGGAAGTTACTTTGGAATAGCATGGACGATGTCTATGACGTGATTGAGGTGGATGGTAAATCCTACGAGTTGGTTGCTGGCCGCGAACGTTTCCGGGCGCGTATGTCTGACTACTTTCCGAACGAGGCATCAGCGATCGACAGATACCTGGACCTTATCGGGGAAGTTGGGCGTAGTGCCCAGTCTTTTTTTGCGCAACGCGCTTTACCGGTATGGTTGGGAAGGCTTCTGTACGAGAAGCTAAGTAGGCCATTTCTGACGCTTGCCAACGCCACGACTGAGGCCGTTTTTGCCGACCTAACTCGGGACCAGACTTTGATTAAAGTGCTGACTGGTCAGTGGGGCGACTATGGTTTGCCGCCAGTCTCATCAAGTTTTGCCATGCATGCCATGGTGGCAGGGCACTATCTGGGCGGCGCAAGCTATCCAGTGGGCGGTGCCGGTGCCATCGCTGCGAATATTGAACCAGTGATAAAAAGTCGCGGTGGACAGATTGTAACCAGCGCTGAAGTTTCGCAGATTCATATCTCGCAAGGTGTAGCGACGGGCGTCAGTTTAAGCGATGGTCGTATGGTGAAAGCCAAAAACATAATTAGTTCGGTTGGCGTCAAAAATACCTATGAGAAACTAATTAGGGATCCTGCTCTGATCCCCGATAAAGTCCGTAGGTATTTGAGTCGGGATCAGCAGTCTATGGCGCATTTATGCCTTTATATCGGTATTGATTGCGATTTGCGTACTCTTGGTCTGAGTGACTCCAATCTTTGGCTGCATAGAGACGGTGTCCAAGACGTACATATGAAGGAATTATCCAAGCTGCTTGGTGAGGATGTTCCGGTTGTTTTTATATCTTTTCCCTCGCTTAAAGACCCCGAATGGGAGCTCACTCGCCCGAACATCGGCACCGTCGAAATTGTCCTCCCTGCTTCAATGCAGCGATTTTTATTGTGGCAAGAGAGCAAGTGGCATAGACGCGGTGTCGATTACGAGCATTTAAAGGCAGTAGCTACTGCGCACTTGCTGGAAATTCTGTTTTCAAAATGTCCAATTTTGCGAGATCACGTTGCCTATACTGAGTTGTCGACCCCATTGTCCACGAGGCACTTCTCGAACTACAGTAGTGGAGAGATTTATGGCCTCAAGCACGATCCAGAGCGCTTTAAACAGTCGTGGTTACGGGCAGAGACGCCGATCAAAAACCTGTATTTAACCGGTCAGGACATTGCCACTTGCGGCATAGGCGGAGCATTGCTTGCCGGCGTGATCACGGCTAGTCGTGTGCTGGGTCCAGTGCGGAGTTTGGGGCTGTTGCGTCGCACTTTCTTGTAGATTTGCGATGGCAGGAGCTAGCGCCTCAGCCGTCACGGTGATTTGCTTAAGACACTTTTTTCTGCCGACAGCATGCCTGCGAGATACTGCGCCGCCTCCGCATTGCTAGGGTATTGCTGTTTAAGAATTTGGAGCTGGGAGATCGCTGCATTCAGATCGCCGTGGTCTTTGAGCGCTAGTGCCCAATAGAGGCGCGCGTCGAAGTTGGTTGGATTAATGGTGAGGGCTTTAATGAAGCTAACCCTGGCAGGATCCCACTGGTTTGTGCGCACTAGCGCAAGCGCTAGATTTAAATAGGCCGGTGCAAACTCAGGTGCCTGAGACACAGCCTCGCGGCACTGAGTGACGGCCTCTGAATAGCGATGTAAATCCGTAAGCACAGAGCAGCGGTTCGATAGCGCAAGTGGGTACAACGGGCGCAGGCGTATAGCCTCAGCTAGAGCATCTGCCGCATCTTGCAGTCTATTTAGATTGACGTAGGTTGTGCCTAAGTTGTTGTGTGGTCTAGCCCACTCTGGAAGAGCATTCCTTGCGCGCTCTAGGAGTGGCAGGGTTGCCGCCCAGTTGCCTTGATTGGCTAAATCGTTGGATATGCCGATAAGTGCGACAGCACCGTCCGGCTGCACAGCTAAACTATGTTCGAATAATTTGCGTTCGCTAGACCATAAATCAAGTTGGCGCACTGTTTGAGTGGCAAGCGCGGCTAAAAGTACAAAACTCATGATTAAAGTGGTAATTCGTTGGGTCTGAAACTTATTCACCATACTGCACAACAAGATAGAGGGACCAAGCACGGCCAGGTAAGCGTAACGGTCACAGACCGTGGAAAAGAATTGATAGCCGAATGGCAAAAATCCAAGGGATGGCAGTAGCCCCAGCGTAAATACGGCGGCTGCGATGAGTGATAGTCTGTAACGCGGTGCTGGTCTTTTAAACCAAATCCAAATGCCTATTGCTGCACCGAAATACGGTATTAGCGCGCGAATTAGGAGCCAGACATTGCCCATGACCAACTTAGGGTGTCGTCCGTAGTCCAGAGCGAAGTCGATGGGTATCATGATCTTTTGCAGGTAAAAAATGATCGCATCACCGGCAATCAAAGGTCGCGCCAGCCACGGCACCGGTTGAAAGGTGCCTTCGGTTCCTTGAGTTGCATTTGCTATCGTAAAATATGCACAAAATGCAAGCGCATGCGGGAGTAGCTGCATCAAGGGCCTAAGGATCGATATGCCATTTGTGTAAATGGACATAAGCAAATAAAGCGCGGGTAGGACGAGTTGTGAGGGCTTAGCTAAAATAGCTAGTATGAAGCAAACAAAAGAGATGACGTAGAATAAGGTCAGGATACGCGGAGAATGCTGTGATGATGCAGATGCAGTTTGTGAAAATACGGTAGATCTTGGCTGTAAAAATTTGGCGTAAAAAAGCAGCGACGCTAGTCCAAAGAAAGATGACAGTACGTCTTTGGCTCCTGATGCCCAGGCAACCGCTTCGACCTGAATCGGGTGTGCGATAAAAAATAGTGCCGCGATTAAGGCAGAGGCGCCACTAGCGCCGAATTCAAGCAGCAGCATCCATACCAGCACACCGTTAGCTGCGTGCAGCAGGACATTACCAAGGTGAAATATCCATGGCTTAATGGTCGGAAGTGCCTCATCGCTGCTTAAAGCATGGGACAGCGCAGTTCCGGCAGACCAGTACATATAAGTTGCTGGTATATAGAGTCCAAGATAGGGCTCGTGCCAGTAGCCCGCTATAGTCTCGCTACTCATAGCCAGCATGCGCGGGTTATCGTAGATGTTTCGGTCGTCATCATGCTCGAGAAAGCCAAAACGTATACTAGCGCCGAAGAGTATTGCAGCTAACAAGAAAACTAAGCCTGCTCCGCGCCAGCGTTGCTTGTAAGCTACGATCTCTCGCGAAATTTTTAAATCTTGTCCCATCGTCATTTTTCCGAATCAAAGCTCGCTGCCGGTCAAGGGTGGCCCGAGGGTATAATGTCATTATAGCCCAAGTCCGTTGCCTGAAAGGCCCTGGATGGCAACTGTAAGTATCCGAAAGAACTAGTTATAGATTGGTTTTTGATCGGCGAGCTAAAGAAAACCAAGCACTATGCCGATAAGAGGGGTGTAACGCGGCATTTGATTCAAGCCGTGAGACTTACGGGGCATTAGTGAAAACAGAACTCGCAGCAAGAAAAATTTCAGTGATCCTATTCGCCTGCATGCCGGTGAATTTGGCGGGCTGCTATAATAAGTCTGCTGCGGATACTCACCTAAAATATTTGACCGAAAGCGACGAGCAGTGCGAGTCCTACGATGCGGCGCGGATGGATTACATTCGTAAATTGCCGTCGGGTTTCATAAGCGGTTATCAAGGCAATCAGATGGAGGTTGTCATAAATCGCATAGCAGGGATTCCTGACCGCGACTTAGATCATCTGCTGTGGTCCTTTTCAAACCGGAAGCTAAGCGGCATAAAGCCGGGATTTGCACTCTTTGGTATCGCAGGTTTGACTACGTTGTCGTCAGGAAGCACTAAAAATGGCTTCCGCGGCATGGAAGCGGTGAGTATTACCACAGGCGCTAACCAAGGCGGGTTTGCCCTTCAGCATGAGGTCGGTCACGCAGTCGAGATCGTTGCGCGTGAAGCAGCTCAAAAGACAGAATATTCAAATTTTGATGCAGGGATGCGCGATGTCGTGAACGAACTCAACAGCAAGGGTGGGCTGATTCGAGGCTATGCTAAGTCCAGTCCTGGAGAAGCATGGGCCGAGTCCTATGCTAACTATTACTGCTCGGCTAAGACTCAGAATTTTATCCGCGATAATTTGCCGAGGACATTTAAATTTTTGAACGCCGTCTTGCCGGCAGCACGGTGGGCATCGCCAGTAGCTCCTGCGCCTTCTCCTGCGTCAGCTGTGGTAACTAACCCCAGCAGTGGTCAAGGTGGGCAGCAAGATCCGCAGACAGCGGGTGCGTCAAAAGCCGCTGACGAAGCTAGCGGCGAATGGTTAGATAAACTAGTTAAGAATGCAGATCCTAACCTTTTTAAACCTTCAGCCGCCGCCCAGAGTAGTTTTAAGGGCAGTGCTGAGGGCAGTAACGAAAGTATTCGTCTTGCCTTAGAGGACTCCGCAGATGCCTCGACGGACACCGGGATGATGTTTGCTTCGGACGCTGATGCGGACCAGGTTCTTGTCTGTTTCGATACGGAATCAGCCTGCAAAGCCAAGAGAACACTATCGGCTGCCGACGCCTTATTGACCGTCCCGAGAACTAAAATTATCAGCGGACGCAGTTTCTTTTTGACCAAGTACTTCCGTGCAGATCAGGCTACCTATCTGCTGCAGCCGTGGTCCGCCTTGGCCTATGACAAAGACGGTACCCTAGTGAGTTCACGACGGTTCATGCTAAGCGGTAAGGGCGGGAAGGCAAAAAAATGAAAAACGCTGAAACATCGACCAGGAGCGCTGATTCGAGCCTACGGGCTCTCCTTGTGTTGGCTCTTTTAACTGTGTTAACAGTTGCTTATGGCTGCAGTGAGCCGCAGCCGGCAAGAATAAATCCGGTGACCAGAGGGTCCGCAGGTGCTATCAGTAACCGTGCGACAAGAGAAGACCTGGTCGTAATGGTCAATGGTAAGAAGTGGGATGGTCGTAGCGATGTGGATAGTTCCCAGTATAAGATCACTGGCGATTAATCTGCGGGCAACGACTGCGCCCGTTAATCGCTTGTGATTCTCATGCTTAGAAAGCTCCGCTAGATGATTCATCTATCCAATCTGACCAAACGTCAGGGTGTCCGTGCCCTTTACGAAAATGCTAACTTCCACATCCGTCCAGGGGACAGAATCGGTCTAGTTGGACCCAACGGGGCAGGTAAGACGACGATTTTTCGCTTGATCACTGGCGAAGATCAGGCCGATGTCGGGACCATTTCGATTAATCCCAACGCTGTGATTGGCTACTTCTCACAGGATGTTGGTGACATGCATGGCAGGACGGCACTTGAGGAGGTCAAGGCCGGTGCGGGCCGGGTGTACGAGCTCGGTAGTATCATTTCCGCAGCAGAGCAGCGGCTTGCCGAGTCAGAGGAAAACCCGCTTAGCGATGACGAGATGACCGCTCTGATGGAGCGCTACGGCGATGCACAGCTGGAATTTCAGCAACGCGGTGGCTACGACCTGGACGCGAGAGCTAAGGCTGTCCTAACAGGCCTTGGGATAGGCCCTGATGATCATCATCGGGAGGTCGACGACTTCAGTGGCGGTTGGAAGATGCGGATTGCCTTGGCGCGTATCCTTACCCTTAATCCCGATGTCTTGTTGATGGATGAACCGACTAACCACTTGGATATTGAATCCATCATGTGGTTGGAGCAGTGGCTGGCTGCGTTCAAAGGCGCCATCCTCATGACCAGTCACGACCGCGAATTTATGAACCGGCTGGTATCGCGCGTTGTGGAGATCGCTAATAAAAGTATCACCACATACAGCGGTAATTACGACTTCTACCTGCGTGAGCGCGAAGTTCGTAGAGAGCAACTGTTGGCGGCACATAAGCGCCAGGCTGATATGCTAGCAAAGGAAGAAGACTTCATCGCTAAGTTTGGCGCACGTGCATCGCACGCAGCGCAGGTGCAGTCGCGGGTGAAAAAGCTCGATAAAATCGAGCGCATCGAGATTCCGCCGGAAGCCAAAACGATCTACTTCCAATTTGCTACCCCCCCTCGCAGCGGTAACGATGTGGTGCGGTTGAACGAACTGGAGAAGGTGTGGGAGCGCGACGATGGCAAAACTAAGCGTGTGTTCTCAGGAGTGAGTGGCACGGTCCGGCGCCTCGACAAAATCGCGGTGACCGGTGTCAATGGTGCCGGTAAATCGACGCTCCTTAAGACGATCATCGGCCATACCGAGCCTACAGGCGGTACTTTGGCCCTCGGAGCGAGCGTCAACGTTGGTTACTTCAGCCAGCATGCTATGGATATCCTTAACCCAAATCAGACGGTATTTGACTGCGTATCGCAGCGCCTGCCGGATGCCAGCATTGGTTACGTTCGCAACCTACTGGGTGCGTTTCTGTTTAGTGGAGACGATATCGAGAAGAAGATCGGCGTACTATCAGGTGGGGAAAAGAGCCGTGTGGCGCTTGCTCTCATCCTGGCGAGCCCAGTCAATTTCTTGATTCTGGACGAACCGACTAACCATCTAGATATCGAGTCCCGCGAGGTGCTCCTTCGCGCTGTGCAGGAATTCGACGGAACGGTCATGCTGGTGAGTCATGATAGGCACTTTCTCCGCCAGATTGTGAACCGGGTCTTTGAGATACGCGATGGTGAATTGCGCAGTTACGATGGCAGCTACGACTATTACTTAGAAAAGACTAGTCAGGTAGTCTAAGTCACACTGTAACATAATATTTCTTCACAATTACGAAATCCCCAGTGTATTCCTCAGTGACTACAGGTTGAGTTTTGTCGACCACAAAACGCCGACCCATTACCACTATCGGGGGTAGATCCAATGAAGAAGTTGCTATTTGCGGTCACGCTAAGTCTCTTGTCAGTACAGGCCTCTGCCGAAGTCGCATCGTTAACTCGCTCTTGTGAGACGGGCAAGTGTACCTGGGCCGAGATGGTTCAAGCACGCGGCTCGTCTGATAAACTGGTGCTGAAGAAGGTCCCCTCGGACGGTATTGAAGCCTACATGCCTATCGGCCGCACCGAGGTGAACGGTATACCGGAAACCGCCCAGGGCATATGGTGGATCAGCTTAAATTTGCCGGGCGATATTCTTTGCACATTCGGCAATGCGACCTGGGACGCTAGCACCAGAACAGCGACGGTACCGGTTTATGGTGCCGGCAATTTTAGTTTTCACGCAAATGAAACGGGTGCGTCAGCCTATTATCCTCTACTGGCAACTCACTTTACCTATGAAGTGAAGTTTACGGATAACGACCACTACGCAACGATCACTCCCGTGCTCGACTTTCTCGGTCACCGAGTCTCAGTGCCCAAGCTGTTCGTTAAATTTGCTATGCGTTACGTGGATGATGGTCACTGGGTGCGGGAAAGTTGGCTCCTCGGCAAACGCCTGCCTGACTATGACTTCCTTCGCGTCGTGCGCGCTGACGGACAGCGGGACAACGCTTATGAGGGTTATTTGAAGGTTGCCGATGAGGAGTCTTATTTGGCAGTCAAAGTTGATTAGATTTAGCGTCCGCGCGAGCTAGTGCTCGCTGCTCACATTGATTACTCGACTACACACCATTGGTCGGCGTTGGCCCCCGCATCGGGGGCTTTAGTCCGGTATAATGTTTCATGATCGAAGAATGGCTTGCCGTAACCACCTTTGAAATGCGTGCATAAATCGGGGTCATCAATCGTCGGTGCAGGATTTTGTAGGTAGGTCATTGCGTTTAGCATCAGTGGCAGTGCTTGAATATTGCTATCTTTCCATCCTAGTACACCGTTATAGCCTAGTGACTTAAGGCGGTCGTAAGTCTGCCGTGGTGATTTGAGGTCAAATTCTAGATATTCTTTCATATCGAATTCGCCAACATAAATCGGCTTATCTAAACCGTACGAACTAGCCGCATTTTGAAATGGGCTGTTCTCTTTGCCCTTGTTTGCATAGTAGTGAACTTGGTACATATCGAGATATCCCATCGGATCTTTCCCGGCTTTACTTAAAGCACTATCCGAGTAAATATTACCGTTACTTGCATTCTTATTCAGGTACTGCATCGAGACAGAGCCAACCGTGACTAGGTTAGTCGGGGCAATACGGTGAATTCTGCCAGCGATTTTGTTCACGAAGGTCTGCACGGCTGCTAATTCAACTCGGTCTGCGGCTTCGACATTGCCCCAGTTCTCGGCAGTGGTCATTCCCTCAGGCTCATTAATCACGTCCCAGGAGTGAAGCGCTGGGTGATTGTGCACGGCATTGACCATCGGTGTGAGGGAGCGATTTAGGTAGTCGCGCAAGTAATTCGCGTCAGTGAGTAGTAGGCGATTTGCTGCAACACGAGCAGGGTCTTTTTTCTTTAAATCTGAGCGCACCATGTCAAATGACCAAAGCGTCAGCATGAGCCGCACTTTTTGCGTAGCAGCTTCATCTAGAATTTTTTTGAGATCATTGATGGTATTTGCGCCAGCTCCGACCACGTGGTTGCTATTATACTCGGGTGTCAGTGAGCCATCTGTGTGCAACCAAATGCGAGCTACCGTGCCACCAGCCGCAGCTACTTGGCTCAGTTGTCGTTTGATCTCGGTAAGATTAGGCGCGCCGGTTCCGATATCTCGGGCGTAGTCAATCCACGCAAGATTGATACCTGACGTGAAGGTTTCGCGGAGGATTTTTTGATTCGCTAATTGGGTATTTTTATCTGGAGATTCTGAGCTGTTGAAGTTTGTGCTGGGATCCCAGAGGCTTTGATCCTTGAAACAAAGAGCTGCGGGAAAGGCACCTGCATCGTCGGGCTTTTTCAGGCCCAGTGTAATTTTGTTAGAGCTATTCGCACAGTTGTTAGTGCTGAGGATTATATCGCTGCCGGAATAATAAGTAAGGATTAGTCTATAGTCACCAGCAGGTGCGCTCAGAGTGATTGGGACGGCTGGATTCTTGCTCTCTTTGGTGTAAGTTTTCTTGTCGTCAGTATTTTTCTGTAAGGACAGGGAAACGCGGTCGACACCCAGCTCTGAGTCTTTGATGCCTGGAATGCTTAGGGTGGGTAAGTCTGAGCCACGACGAAGCTCTCTTTCGGCGGGCTGCATCGGCAGACAACCAAAGAGCATCGGGACGAGGACTGAGGGGAGAAGCAGCGGGCCCTGGGTCATGCAGGTCAACCTTTCCGGGGGAGCTGGGAGGCATTAAGGAGTAGGAGAAGGGCGGGCGCGGAGGTGATACCTCCTCAAGATAAAATTATTATAATTAATTATATACTTATTGTAAACAACTTTATAGTCTGTTAATTAAATAATGTTTTTTTATAAAATTATCCAATGTTATCGCGTTTTGCACCCTAGACAAGAGAAGTAAATGCCCAATAAGATTAGGGATTTTATTGATTTAGTCGGTTGTGTTTTCGTACTTCTAGTCACCCTCCAAAGCAGCCGAGCTGTGGCCGCAAGTTGGCCGCAAGAACGCCGGGAGCATCTCCGGGTATGCTGGGAGGCTCCTGATTTTAACGAAGAAAAGCAGTGGGTTGCCGATGCTGTTGAACGTGAATACGGCAGTAGGCAGCTGCTGACTGTGGTGGAGTGGGGCGAATGTGACGCCATGCCCGATGCCAACATCCGGATCGCGATTATGGATCAGGGCCCCCATACGCGCGGGGTTGGAACTCAACTAGATCAACTAGAGCATGGGGTCGTATTTAACTTTATGTTTATGCACTGGGGACGCTCTTGTAAGTCGCAGCGGCGAGACTGTATTGAAGGCATCGCCGTGCACGAGTTTGGTCACGTGTTAGGACTACCTGATGCTGCTATTCCTATGGGTGGAGATCCAGCGACGTGCAGCGGTGTGCAGCTTGCGACTCAGGAAGTGCAGTACGATGTGGTGATCGGGGAAGACTCTATCATGAACTACTGCAATCCTAACTGGCGCAGCAGCAGGTTGACAGGGACAGATCTCGTGGCGATTGGATCCATGTTCCAGTTACAGGGTAAATGAACGCGGTTTGACGGTCCAGAGTCAGGTTGTTATTTTCGCTCTGGGCCGTATAGCTTGCTGCCTAGACGAGGATTTTCCCATGAGCATCGATACTCTATTCAAACCATTCCAACTTAAAAGTTTAGCGCTGAAGAACCGCTTTGTGATGGCGCCAATGACACGGTCGTTTTCACCGGGCGGTGTTCCGACCGAAGCCGTCGCAGCATATTATCGCCGTAGAGCTGCTGGTGGGACCGGTTTGATCTTGTCCGAAGGGACTGTGGTGGCTCGCCAGGCGTCGTCGAACGATGCAAATATTCCCCAATTCCATGGCGATGAGGCATTGGCTGGGTGGCGCCGCGTCATCGGTGAAGTCCATACGGCCGGTGGAGCCATGGCACCTCAAATTTGGCACATGGGCGTGATGGCACCGCATAAGTCCGGGTGGCTCCCACCGGTGCCTTTCGAGGGGCCGTCAGGACTAAACAAAGATGGTCAAGTCGGCGGGGTAGCTATGAGCCTTGTTGATATCCAAAATACGATTGCTGCCTTTGCTCAAGCTGCTGCCGATGCAAAGCGCCTAGGCTTTGATACGGTCGAGATCCACGGTGCTCATGGGTATCTAGTGGACCAATTCTTTTGGGAGCAAACCAATCGCCGCACGGACGAGTATGGCGGCAAAAACATGGCCGAGCGCAGCCGCTTCGCTGTCGACCTAGTCAAGGCCGTGCGTCTAGCCGTAGGCCCTGATTTTCCGATCATTCTGCGCCTTTCGCAGTGGAAGCAAGGGGCCTATGATTACCGTCTGGCTAAGACTCCCGAGGAGATGGCTGGTTGGTTAATGCCACTTGCCGATGCGGGTGTGGATATCTTCCATTGCTCGCAGCGTCGATTCGCGGATCCCGAGTTTGCTGGATCAGATTTAAATTTTGCTGGATGGGCGAAGAAGTTGACCGGCAAGGCCACGATCACCGTGGGGTCGATCGGGCTTTCGGGGGATTTCATCAAGGGCTTTCAGGGCGAAAGCTCTACAGCGCAAAGCTTTGATAATCTTTTGGAGAGATTTGATCGCGGTGATTTTGACCTGGTTGCCATCGGACGTGCATTACTTTCCGATGCGGATTGGGTCGAAAAAGTGAAGACTGGCCGACTGGCTGATCTGCATGGTTTTAAACCAAGTGATTTAGCAATTTTAAGTTAAATGCATCGTGAACTAGTTGCAGTGCTGCGCGCTCAGCGACGGAGTATGGCGCGCACTGGACTAGCGTCAAAGCCGACCAGTTTGAGCGGCAGTGCTACTAGTTCGTAGTCGCCATCAGCCACGTCAATCAGGTAGAGTCCCTCGATATTGCGGATGCCGTAGCGAAGAAGCATGTTATGTGCCGGCAGAGTCTTAGAGTCAAATGGATCGACAGACGGTGTGTCGATCCCAATTAGCTTAACCTTCGCCTCGCCCATAGCGGCGATTGCTTCGGGGCTAAACGCCACAAAGTCTGTGTTAAAAAATTGGTAATCCGGCGCACTCAAAGTGCGAAACAAAATTCGTTTAGCTCCACGCTTAATAGCCTGAATACAGTGTGCGGTTTGTATCAAGGCACCGGGGACCGTCTGGCAGCTAACGACCGTGCACGGCCCAATATAGGGATCTAGATCGACTTGGTCAATCGAGGCGCCGGAGGCTGAGTAGTGACTTGGTGCGTCGGTGTGCGCTCCGATATGTACCGTGGTTTTAAGGCTGGAGAGGGTGAGGTTAGCACCGGTCGCCATATCGAGTTGCACATCTCGGCTAAACCCAACGTCCCCAGGCCATACGGCAGTTTGACTGGTGATCGGCGGTGAGATGTCGATAATTTGTGTGTAGCTCATGTGCCTTTAAGCCTGACATTTATTATGCTTAATTTGTGCCCCTATTGTCTGCCATATAGGAACGATCTGCAATCAATTTGGGGAATTCGTTGGTGCATTGCCACTTGATGAAAGCTGCGTAAAGTTCGAAGTTTCCAGCCAACAAAGTATGCTTGACGATCTAGCGTACCATTCAGAGCTCAATGATGGTGTCTGAAATATTTGTGATGGGAGTTTGAGCGGGGAGCTTGGGGCTCTTGCCTGCTTGCCCAGCGAAGTGCAAAGTGTCCGCCAAATAGTACGAAAATACCAATGGCAGTGCGTGCCAGCCAGAAAAGCAGCGGGTCATCCAGCGCTCCTTGCATGGTTGCAGCTAAGCTTTCAGCAGCCGTCATTGGTTCATGCTGGGAGTCTGCGCGAGAGGACGCGGACCAAAGCATTACCATTGTTGAGAGTGCCAAAGTTGTAATTAAAGGTTTGGTGGAGAGCATTTTGAATTCCTAATCCTGGTCCAGGCGTTGATCACTTAGTTGCCGCGTTTTTAAGATCGCCTATTTGATCTAAAAATGGCGTAAAAAGGGCGCCGAAAAGGATAAAAATTCTATAAAAATCTGCCTGTCATGGAGATAGCAGAAGATTCTTTTATAGCTGAATTTGCCCGCATTCTGGCGGGTCCGATCATTAATAAATATCAATAATTACAAATTGTTGGAAAAAGCTTAAAGAAACTACTTAAGAAGAACGATGATGTTACCGATTGTATGGAAAGGGCGAATTCGCATTAGAGGTTACCCCTGAGTATTTATAGGGGTCTTTTGAGTACCAAACGCTGCGCGAGCCCAAACTATGAAACTGACGAGAACTAATACGGGTAACTGCTTTCTCTCCTTTGCAGCGCTATTACTGATTAGCTTTGCTTTAGGGTGTAGTACTCCTCCAGTTACAACTCCTTCTAGCGTCGGCTCGAAAGACGATGCCTCGGATGAGGAGGGTACAGGCACATCTGCCAACAAGAGTAAAAAGCCCACTTCGAAGCAGCCGACTGCTCCCAGCCCGACTCCGGCTACTCCGCCCGGATCGGACGTGTTCATAACTGGTAGTGGTACGTGGAAGGTGCCGCAAGGCATCACCTCTGTGACGATTGAAATTTGGGGCGGTGGTGGTGGCGGGGG
>JAPLFY010000091.1 GCA_026390435.1 Pseudomonadota bacterium | reverse complement strand
GGTAACGGCACGAGCAATCTACTCAGCACGGCTGCTGGTACTGCGGCGCAAGTGTTGCGGATACCTACCAGCGGCGGCACGGTGCCATCTTTCGGTCCTATCGATTTAACGCAAACGAACAGCGCGGTGAGCGGTGCTCTCCCAGTCGCAAATGGTGGTACCGGCACGACTGCGGCGCCAAGCAACGGTCAGTTGCATATCGGTAACGGTACTGGCTTTGCTCTGACGACCATGAGCCAAGGTACTACGGCAGGCGTCACGATTAACAACGGAGTCGGATCGATTACGCTCGATACAGCGCAAGATATCCGCACCTCGGCGTCGCCGACATTCAATACGCTGAATGTCACTAATTTAGTCTCGCCGACGGTTATTGCCGGATCAAACGAAGCATCAGCTAGTGCAGTTGGGGGTACGGTCCGCACAGCTAATATCACAGGTACTGATAAGCCAGGTAAAGATCTAACAGTGACCTCAGGTAACGGTACGGGTACCGGCGGCTCGGGTAACATCTTGTTCCAGACTGCGCCTGTTGCAGGTTCGACGAGTGCGGTTGCAGATACCATGGCTACACGGATGGCAATTACGGCTACTGGGAACGTGGGCATTGGCACCGCAACCCCCGGAGCAAAATTGGCCGTCGCCGGCGGCCAAGCCATCGGGACCTTCGTGAGTAGCAGTAACACCACGATTGACTGGAATGCGGGTAATATCCAGTCCACCGATGCAGCAACGGGAACGATCACTTTTACAGCGGGTTCGATGCTTGATGGGGGGGCCTATACTTTGGCTTTGACTAATGCGACGGGGGGAAACTATAGCTTCGCTAGCACCGGTCTTACGTTTAAGTGCAATCCGGCTTGTCCCATCACTGTGACCGCAGGCCGGCATACGGTGGCATCAATGATCAAAGCTGGTGCCATAGTCTATGTGTCTTGGGTCAAGGGCTTCCAATAATAAGGAATGCGATATGGTCCGCCGAATAAATTACGTGGTCCTTACCGCGCTCGCTTTGGCTGGCCAGTTGGCTTTTGCCCAGTTTGGGTCCCATGTCGGCGTGTTTTTCAAAACCCAGGGGCCGAACGCCCCGAGCGGCTTGACTGCCGCCGCAGCGTCCGGCACCCAGATCAATCTCAGCTGGACCGACAACTCCCCCGATGAGACCAGCTTCACGATCGATCGCAGCCCCAACGGCTCGGCGGGGTGGACCACGATTACAACGACCGCCGCCAACGTCGTCAGTTACTCGGACACCGGACTTGCAAATGCAACAATCTATTACTACCGTGTTTATGCCGTAAATAGCTCCGGAGCCAGCGACTACACCACTACCGCCAATGCCACGACCCTGGCTCCTCCGAACGCCCCGAGTGGTTTGAGTGCCACGGCGGCGTCCAGCACCCAGATCAATTTGAGTTGGACAGACAACTCCAGCAATGAAACCGGTTTCAAGATCGATCGCAGCGCCAACGGCTCGACGGGGTGGATCACGATTACAACGACCGCAGCCAACGTCGTCTCTTACTCGAACGGATCGCTAGCCAGTTCGACAACTTATTACTACCGTGTTTATGCCGTCAACGGGACTGACTCAAGCGCCTATAGTAATACCGCCAATGCCACCACCCCGTGTACTCCGCCCCATAGCTCCGCGACTTATACATGGAGTGGTAGTTGGTCTGTCCCTGGCTGCGTAACTTCAGTAACTATTCAGGTGTGGGGCGGTGGTGGCGGTGGTGGCAGTGCTCCCTGGGGAGGAGGTGGTAGCGGTGCTGGGGGTGGGGGCTATGCGAGCAAGGTCGTGAGCGTAACTCCGGGGCAAGCGATCGGCTTTACGGTCGGTGGCGGTGGCTCAAATCTATCTCCAGGAGGAGACTCATATTGTGGCGGCATGGTCGCCTATGGCGGCGGTGGCGGCCAGGATGACAGCGATTCTGGCGGTGCTGGGGGTGGTGCCTCAGGCGGCACGACCAACCTAGCCGGTGGTTGGGGCGGCGCCTCGGGCGGTGACGGGGGCGCGGGCGCCGGCGGTGGCGGCGGCGGGGGCTATGGTGGATGGAACAACCCCGTCATCCAGTGCGAGTGGGGCGGCGGCGGCTCGATACCCGGTGGCGGTGGCGGCGGCGGTGGCGGCTGCAATGGCACCCCTGCAGGCGGTGGCCTCGGTGCCGCTGGTCAAGTGACCTTCAGCTACTAAAAGCTCCCTGCCATCAGCTACAGAGGCACGAAGTCTAGACATTCGAGCCCACACAGTAACCGTGAATCGCCCGCGACTAATCAATGTGCCAGAGCACTATCCGCAACTTTGTTTGGATTCGCTGGAATCACGCCGACGCAGCGCGACGACTGGCTGACCACTTCGCCGTTTTTCAGGCGGTTTTGCGCGTCTACGGTTAGGTGTACCGTGCATGTGGTGTAATCCACGACCACCCGATCAGCCATACCACGGTGATCGCTGGTCATGACGTGTGGGACTTCGCGCTGGACTTCGTATGTATAAATCTTGCCACCATCGGCCGCAACTGTAGTGCACGTCGGCTCGCCCATCGCTTGAATCAACGAATCGGCACGCTCGTTCCGCCACGACTCGAGGCGTTGTTCGGTAGTCTGCGTCGACACGCAGCTCCACAGGAGTGACGTCATAACGATAGCTTTTAAGTTATGTAGGTTAGACATGATGAGCACCTCCCAAATCAGGCTAAGCCCTCAACAATGCGACGACATTCTCGTCCTCGCCTGAGCCCTATCGCCATGCCGCTGGGTCAGCTTTAGAACTATTTTCTAACCGCAAACAATTCCTACGTTTTTGTTAGTGTTTCAGATGTGCCTGGCGGAGGCTCATTTGGCTGAAGTCACTCGCCTTCTCACTTTAGGTTTGTTAAAAACCAAATAGGGCGCATCGGCTGCCTGGCCTCTGGTAGTTAGTTGATCTGGCTTGGTTTTTTGGTGGGTCTTGACATGAAGAGAGCTATGCGCGCTGTACCTTTGGTTAAAACCTTGATTACTTTCGCTATCTTACTGGCCTTGAGTGGCTGCGTCAGCACCGCTACTCAAACGCCCTACGGCGTGCAGGAAGGGCATCTGAGTTATGTACCTGCCCGCATTGCGACGCTAGCTTGCCAGCCGTGGCCGGCAGGTGCCCGCTTTGAGTCGTTACCGCTGACTAATGTCGGCGTCGCCGAAACGAAGGCGCTTTGCGCCGAATTCGATAACTTCGTGCTGAAGAGCTTCAACGATCAGCCCTATATGAAAGGCTACTCGCCAAAGTTCGTGGCGCAGCAGTTGACTGAGGCAGGTGCCGCGGACCTAGCGAGTAAATTACCAGACGCCTGGGCCCATAGAGGCAGCGACTGCGGGACCTGTGAAACAGTCCCGGCTTTTTATCATGCATCGATTGCTGGTCGCCTAGAGTGGCTCACTTGGTTGAATAGTTTAAGCAAGAATGTACGCCATGCGGACGCTGTCTTGCTGCCCTTTGTAACGTACGCGTACGAGCGCAGGCTGGATGATCGCGGCTTGGTCGTAGCTGAGCGCGGTGCGGGTGTGACGATTTTACTCGTCGACACAAACAACGGTGTCTTGCTGTGGGCCGGCGGGCGTGAGGCAAGTGTACCGCACAAAGAACTGGCCAATACCCCAGCAGGTAAGGGACCACAGTCACCGCCAATGCCAGGTTGGGACGATGTGTATGCGCGGTTGTTTGCTGAGCCCCTATGGCGTGCGTTTCCCGGGCGCCAGGTGTATTAATTAGATGCCGCTGACATACGGCAGAGTTGTAGCGCAGCAGGTTGTTGAAGCTCAAACAATTTGAGGACAGTGGCATGACGACTCCAGCACCGGATAAATTAGCCAAGTTACGCGATGAAGCGCTTAAAGGCGGCGGCGACGCCCGCATCGCGAACCAGCACAAAAATGGCAAGTTAACGGCTCGCGAACGCATCGGACTCTTGCTGGATCCAGGATCTTTCACTGAGCTTGATGCTTTTGCCAGGCACGATTGCCGCGACTTTGCCATGGACGAAAAGCGCATTCTCGGCGACGGAGTTGTCACCGGCTTTGGCACCGTCAATGGCCGTTTAGTTTATTTGTTCTCGCAAGATTTCACGGTATTCGGTGGCAGCTTATCGAAGACAATGGCGCGCAAGATAGTCAAAGTCATGGAGATGGCAGTGAAGGCCGGCGCCCCTATGATTGGCATCAACGACTCAGGCGGTGCCCGCATTCAAGAGGGTGTCGCCAGCCTGGGTGGTTACGCAGACATTTTTTATCGCAATGTCCAAGCCTCCGGTGTGATCCCGCAGCTATCGTTGATTATGGGGCCTTGCGCTGGTGGCGCGGTCTATTCACCGGCTATGACCGATTGTGTCTTCATGGTGGATCACACCAGCCACATGTTTATCACTGGCCCCGACGTCATCAAGACGGTGACCGGCGAAGTCGTCACCTTTGACGAACTGGGAGGCTCCGAAACACATACGCAGCGCAGCGGCGTCGCCGACAAACGCTTCGCCTCCGAACCAGATCTATTATCCGCGGTAAAAACGTGGCTGAGTTATCTGCCGTCAAATAATCTCGACGAGGCGCCGCGCACTCCCGATCCAGACGCGGATCCAAACAGTCGCGAAGTCATCAGCCGCGCTGAGCGCAGCATAGAGCAGCTAGTCCCGCTGAATCCAAACCTGCCTTACGACATGGGCGAGGTGGTGCGCGCAGTGGTCGATCCGGAAAGCTTTTTTGAGCTAAAGCCGGAGTTTGCTCCGCATCTTTTAACGGGGTTTGCCCGCCTCGGCGGCCGCTCCGTCGGCATCGTCGCCAATAACCCAAATCACCTAGCTGGCGTGCTCGATATCGACGCCTCGGTAAAGGGTGCTCGCTTTGTCCGCTTCTGCGATGCATTTAATATCCCACTAATTACTTTCGTTGACGTACCCGGCTTTTTGCCAGGCAGTGATCAAGAGGCTAACGGCATCATCCGCCACGGCGCTAAGTTGCTCTATGCCTTTGCCGAAGCGACTGTACCCAAGCTCACGGTCATCACGCGCAAGGCCTACGGCGGAGCCTACGATGTGATGAGTTCCAAACACATCGGCGCTGACCTCAACCTGGCGTGGCCTAATGCCGAGATTGCGGTCATGGGTGCTAAGGGTGCCTGCAGCATCATCTTTAAGGGCGAGATCGGCAAAGCTGCTGATCCAGAAGCTAAGCGCCAGGAAGTGACAGATCAATACGCCGAGACCTTTGCTAACCCTTATGTCGCCGCCGAGCTCGGCTACATTGACGCCGTCATTTACCCGAGTGAAACGCGCTCCTACCTGCTACGTGGCTTAGCCGCTACGAATGGTAAACGCTGCTTCAGACCAAAGCGTAAACACGGCAATATTCCACTTTGAGGTCCTGCATGGCGACGCCAGCGGTAAAAATTAAACGAGTCCTCATCGCTAATCGTGGCGAGATCGCCGTACGTATCATCCGCACGCTGCGCGAAATGAATATCGAAAGCGTTGCTGTTTATTCCGATGCGGATTTCGACAGCCAGCACCGCTACCTTGCCGATTATGCCGTAAGGTTGCCTGGTACTGCGTCAGCGGACACATATTTACAGATACCGAAGCTGCTTGCGGCCGTTGCATCTAGTGGTGCAGATGCAGTTCACCCTGGTTATGGTTTCTTATCGGAGAGCAGTGAGTTTGCCCGCCAAGTATCAGAGGCGGGCGCTATTTTCATCGGCCCACCACCAGCAGCGATGGACCGGATGGGCAATAAAATCCACGCGCGCAACCTGATGGCTCAGCATGGGGTACCGGTAGTCCCTGGCGCCCAGGCGCCGCTGCGCGATGCTGCCGAGTTAAAAAAGTTAGCCCACGAGATTGGCTATCCACTGATCCTCAAAGCAGCCGGAGGTGGCGGTGGCCGCGGCATGCGTGTGGTGCGGCAAGACAGTGAGCTGGAAGCGGCGTTGAGCGCGTGTCAGCGTGAAGCGGTGGCTTACTTCGGTAACCCAGAGGTCTTCTGCGAGAGGTACATTGAGCGGCCTAGGCATATTGAATTTCAGGTGCTTTTTGACGCGCACGGTAACGGTGTGCATCTGTTCGAGCGCGATTGCTCGGTGCAAAGGCGCCACCAGAAGTTATTTGAAGAGGCACCCAGTTTATACCTGAATGAAAAACAGCGCGCAGACATCGGCGCTAAAGCCGTCGCCGCCGCTCGCGCTGCAGGCTATGTCAACGCTGGCACGATCGAGTTTATCTGTGAATCGCCGGACAAAGCCTACTTCATGGAGATGAACACCAGGATCCAGGTGGAGCATCCCGTAACGGAAATGATCACTGGCCTCGATCTCATCGCCTGGCAGATCCGAGTCGCCCAGGGCGAAGTCTTGCCGTTTAAGCAGAGCGATCTGCGACCGCACGGCTGGGCTATGGAGGCGCGCATCAATGCCGAGGATCCCGCTCTAGACTTTGCTCCTGCGGCAGGCACGGTTCAGGCAATGAATCTACCTGGTGGCCCCTTTGTTCGCGTCGACACACATCTATACCCAGGATACCGCATCCCGGATGCTTACGACTCGATGGTGGCGAAAGTAATCGTCTGGGCCAACACTAGACCTGAAGCTGTAAAACGTATGCAGCGAGCTCTTAGCGAACTCAGACTGGAGGGGGTCCAGACGACGGTGCCCTTCCATGAAGCTTTGTTAGCACTGCCAGCATTCCGCGAGGGCGATTTCACCACGAAGCTTATCGAAGAGCAGGCCGATTACTGGCGCAAGTCCTTCAGGGAATCAGGCGGTGACGGCAATGAAGGCGACGAAGGCGATGAACCGACCTTAGCAGCAGTGCTCGGCGTGCTGACGGCAAGTCAACAGTCGGCAACGCCTATCGTTGAAAGTGCTCCGTCAACTCGCCCTAGTTTATGGAACGAAGCAGCCCGCCGCGAAGGCCTCGAGTAACTGGAGCGATTGATTATGGATCTGCGAATTGAGCTGAACGGCAGAACCCACAAAGTAGCCCTACCCGCGCGCATCACGCCTGGTCAAGCCTTCGCCCTGGAAGTTGCCGGGCAGACGCTAAGCGCCACACTGTTGCCGCATGCTGCAGTTTTGGTACTACGCAACGGCGACGGGCTAGAGCGCAATGTGCATTTGCGCCGCACCGTCGTGAGCAGCTTCGCTGGCGAGATGGAATCTCAGCTTCGGGCCGAGATTCGCCTAGGCGGCCGCATGCACTACACGCATGCCACGGGCCAGCCTGACCTACCCGGGCACGAGGGTGGCCAAGCCCGCAGCGGCAGCCGGGAGCAGGTGGTCCGCAGTCAGATCACTGGTAAAATTCTTAAGATCCTGATTAAAAAAGGCGACCAGACCACCTCCGGTCAGGCTCTCCTAGTGATTGAAGCCATGAAAATGGAAAATCGCGTCTTCACCCAACTGGCCGGGACCGTCAGCAGTATTGGCGTCAAAGAGGGAGATGCCGTCAGCACCGGCAAAGAACTCCTGAGGATTAAGCTTTGAGCAGTTCACCGTCCCCGCTAGGCACCACCAGTTTCCGCGACAAACTGGCGATTGAGATCGCCATGGCTGGCGGCATTGGCCGGATCAAAAAAGCCCCCGGGACCTTTGGCTCGCTACCAGGTCTACTGGTCGGAGCGGGCATTCATGCTGCCGCGACACCGTTCCTACGTCTGAGTCCCGCAGCCTATCACGCGACCATCATACTGTTACTTGGCGCTGTGACGGCACTGGCCTACTGGTCTATTGCCCAGACCGAGCGAGTGCTACATGTGCATGACGATCAGCGCATTGTCGTCGATGAAGTCGCAGGCCAAGCCATCGCTGTCGCCTGGATGCCCCGCATCTGGCTTGCATATTTCGCCGCTTTTTTGCTTTTTCGCCTGTTTGACATCAGCAAGCCCAGCCTCATCGGTAAAATTGACCGCGATGTCGCCGGGGCGTGGGGCACACTGGGCGATGATCTGCTTGCTGGTGCCGTCGCGGCAGTTATTGGCGCCGCCTTGCTGTACTTCCTGCCGGAAGGGCTGGTATAATTTCCTAATTGGGCACTTATGGAAAATCCCGCCCCTGCGAGGACGAACATGCATACTCTGGGTTTTCGCCTAGCTGCTTTATTGACCTTGGTCTGTAGTCTTGGTGTGACCGCGTGTCAGACCGGCGGCGTCCCCGGCAATGAAAACGGCTCAATCCCGACTAGCGAAGGCGAAACGATTGAGTATAAGAAAGCGATCAACCGCTGCTATAAGTCCGGCGGTACCCGCGTCGTCAAAATTATGGGCGAGCTGCGCTGCTACTAAGGCCTGCTATCAGGCCAAAGCACCAGTTAGAGCTCGTGCTCCGTAACTCAAGCCGCTGAGACGGCAGTTTGATCCGACGGCAACTCGGCGATCTGGGAATCTAATCTTTCCCAGGAGAAGGTGTAAGACATGCCGCGGTTGCTAGCGCGCTCGATCGCAAAGTGACCACCGACCGATAGCAGTTTGACGATCTCGCTGTTCAGAGTGCTTCCGGCCTCGTAGATGCGGTCGTTCTTCACGTTACCGCCGTCGTCGAGTACGCGGACAAAAAACCAGTTATTGATATAGTCTAATGTCACCGAGACATGGGACATCGATGCCTTTTTATGGCTCCGGCGCAATGCCGCTATTTCTAGTCCGTGGGTCTGCACACAGCTCAGCAGCGGTTCCAGGATCGCCTGCAGTTGCTCCGTGTCCCGCGCCCCAGTGGCGTGGGAGGCATAGACATCGAGGTCCCCTGGCTTATTCAGGTCATGGCTGCGTCCAGCAAAGGCGTCCTTAACAGCTCCCAGCCCTGCCTGCCATGCAGCTATGACTTCAATAGATACGGGTACTTCAGTTGATTGCTCGTGACCCATGTTACCTCCTGCCTCACCTTACTGACTGTTCGGCACCTACAGCTGAAAACTTTAATTTAATTCGACGAATCCCGCCGGAGGCATGCAGCCGTGACTTGCAACTTTCTCCGTAAGTAGTAGACTCCTGGCCTGGTTTCCAAGGATTCAGAGGATACTGCCGTTTTTTGCGCTGGTGTAAAACCGGGCGTGAGGGATGGATTGCCAGATAACAGTGGGCCAAGGCGAGTTACAGTCAGCCTGCAGCAGAGGAGCTAAATCGTGGTTCAACAGACACTTTCCATTATCAAGCCGGACGGCACCCAACGCAATCTAGTCGGCAAAATCGTCAGCCGCTTTGAAGAAGCAGGCCTGGGCGTGGTCGCTATGAAGCGCAAGCTAATGTCGGACCATGAAGCCAAAGGCTTCTACGCCGTTCACAAAGATCGTCCCTTTTTCGGCGAGCTGGTCCAGATGATGACCTCCGGCCCCGTCGTTATCATGGTGCTCGAGGGAGAAAATGCAGTCCTCCGCAACCGTGAACTAATGGGCGCCACTGACCCGTCGAAAGCCGCTGCTGGCACGATCCGCAAGGATTTTGCTAAGTCCATCGGTGAGAACACCGTGCACGGTTCTGACAGCCCAGAAAATGCACGTACTGAAATTCAGTACTTTTTCTCCGCTACGGAAATCGGCTAAGTTAAGTAGCCCGTCACGCGCATGGGGTTGTCAGCGATGCTGACAACCTATCGCTTGGATGGATGGATTAGCACTCAGATTTAGGCAAGGCGAACGACTCATGTCGATTAACTTGATGCAAAAAGTCGCGGCTGAATTGACCCTCAAGCCGGCCCAGGTCCACAGTGCGATTAAGCTTCTCTTCGAGGAAGAGTGTACGATCCCCTTCGTCGCACGCTACCGTAAAGAGATGACGGGCAGTCTGGATGAAGTCCAACTGCGCGACATTCGCGATCGCTTCCAGTATTTGACCGAGCTCGAAAGCAGCAAGACCAAGTACCTAAAGGTGGTCGAAGAGCACTGCCAGAAGAATCCGGCCTTCGCGGGCAAGTTCGAAGAGCTGAAAAAGCGCTTTGAAGCCTGCGCGACCCGGCAAGAGCTGGAAGACCTTTACCTACCGTTCAAACCTAAGCGTCGCACACGCGCTATGATTGCGCGGGAAAAAGGCCTCGAGCCATTGCTTGAGCTGATTCTAGAGCAGCGCGATAGCTTGAACGACCTAGTTGCAGCGGCGGCGCCGTTCGTGACTCCGGCTGATAAAGATGTCCCAGCCGAGCTGCGCGTACCGGATACTGCAGCAGCACTGGCAGGGGCAGCCGACATCCTTGCTGAGCGGGTCAACGAGACTGCGGACTACCGCGCGATCGTTCGGGCGATTAGCCAAGACACCGGCATGCTCGTGGCGAAAAAGGCTGAGGAAAAAGAGAGCGCCAAGCTCGCCGCAGCAGCATCCGCAGCAGCCATTGCCGCTGGGGAAGACGAGCCTGAGATCAAGCTCAAGAGCAAGAAGACTGATGCATCGAAGTACGAAAATTACTTCGACTACCGCGAGTCGCTGAAAAATGCGCCGTCGCACCGGGTCATGGCCGTACGTCGCGGCGAGGCAGAAAAAGTACTGCGCTGTAGCATCGAAGTTGACGAAGACCGCATCATTGGCGATCTCCGTTCCGCTGTTCTGGGTAGCCGCGTTGCAACCGATCCGGTCAAGGCGTGGATCACCGCTGTTGTCGATGATAGTTATAAGCGCTTGATGGGTCCTTCCATCGAGACTGAGCTACGCCTACAGTTGAAGAGCCAAGCCGAAGACGAAGCGATCAACGTCTTCTCGAAGAACTTAGAAAATCTGCTGCTACTGCCGCCGATTCCCAACAAAATCGTCATGGGTGTTGACCCAGGTATTCGCACCGGTTCTAAGCTGGCGGTTGTGGACGAAACGGGCAAATTGCTCGGCTCGGCTACGGTCTATCCGGACTACCGCAAAGAAGATTCGCCAAAAACCCGCGAAGCGAAGACGGTCATCGCCGGCTTCATTGATAAGTTCAAAGTGCAGTGCATCGCTGTCGGTAACGGCACGGGTAGCCGCGAGATTGATCGCTTCATTATGAGCGTGATCAAAGAGTTCGGCGTTAAGGACGTTAAACGTTTGGTAGTCAACGAGGCCGGTGCTTCGGTCTACTCGACCGACGATCTGGCGCGCGAAGAGTTCCCGGATCTCGACCCGACCATACGCAGCACGGTGAGCATTGCCCGCCGTTTGCAAGATCCTTTGGCTGAATTAGTGAAGATCAACCCTCGCTCCATCGGCGTCGGTCAGTATCAGCATGACGTCAACCCAAATAAACTGGGCCGCAGCCTGGAAGAGGTCGTGGAATCTTGCGTGAACAAGGTCGGCGTTAACCTCAACACCGCATCGTACAAACTGCTGGGCTATGTGTCCGGCGTGGGTCCGACACTGGCGAAGAGCATCGTCGCCTTCCGCAACCAGAACGGTAAATTTAATAGCCGCGACGATCTGTCGAAGGTCACTGGCCTCGGGCCGAAGGCTTACCAACAGGCGGCGGGCTTCTTAAGGGTACCGGAATCTGAGAACCCGCTGGACAACTCAGGCGTTCACCCTGAGCGTTATGACATCGTGACGATGGTCGCTGACGACTTGAAAAAGCCAGTACGCGAGATCATCGGTCATAAAGACATCATCGGTGGGATTGCCTGGGAAAAATATGTCTCGCAATCGCTCGGTATGCCGACCTTGCAAGACATCGCGGCCGAATTGATCAAGCCAGGACGTGACCCTCGGGAAGACGGCGCTCGCTTGCTGTTCTCGGATGAAGTCGCCGAACTGAGCGATCTGAAGCCAGGCATGACGCTCAAGGGTACCGTGACGAACGTCACCAACTTTGGCGCCTTTGTCGACATCGGCGTGCACCAAGACGGCTTGGTGCACATCAGTGAGTTGTCCGACACCTTCGTCAAAGATCCGGCAGAAGTTGTGGCTGTTGGTGCAGTACTGAATGTACGCATCCTTGAGGTAGATATTCAGCGCAAGCGCATCAGCCTGAGCTGTAAGACGCCGTCAGCGGATCGCCCTCAGGCGCCGCGTCAGCAGGGTCAAGGCCAAGGGAGCCCCAACCATCCTGACCAGCAGCGCCAAGGCGGCCAACGCGGTGGCTACAACAACCAAAACAGCAATCAGGGTCAACCGCACCGCACTGGTCCTAGACCAGCGGCGAAGCCTGAGAAGAGCTTCACGGTGGATGACCTGCTAAGCAAGTTCGGTAAAAAGTGAAGCGTGCGCGCGTTCCAGGGGAAAGTTGATGTCACAAGTGGTTAAGTTAGGAGTCATTGGTGGCTCCGGCGTTTATCAGATGGCTGGCATCACTCCCCTGCGCGAGCACAAAATCACTACCCCATTCGGCGCGCCATCGGATCCGATCGTCGAGGCGACGGTCGCTGGGCGTTCGGTGTACTTTCTGCCGCGCCACGGCAAAGGCCACCGCCTGACACCGAGTGAAGTCCCCTACCGCGCCAACATTCATGCGTTCAAGCAATTGGGTGTGACGCATGTCTTGGCGGTAAGCGCGTGCGGGATCATGCAGGAAGACATCGCCCCCGGCGACATGGTGGTACCGGATCAGATTTACGACCGCACTAGCGGCAATCGACAGTCTACTTTCTTCGGTGACGGAGTTGTTGGACACGTGACCTTTGCTGATCCATTCTGCCCCGAAATGCGCGGCGTGATCATTGAGGCCGCAAAGCATAGTGGTGCTCGTGTGCACCCGACCGGCACCTATGTCTGCATGGAAGGCCCCCAGTTCTCGACCCGCGCGGAATCTCAGTACTACCGCAAAACCTTGGCACCGTCCGTCATCGGCATGACCGCTATTCCAGAGGCCAAACTCGCGCGTGAAGCAGAGCTTTGTTACGGGATGTTGGCTCTCGCCACCGACTACGATTGCTGGCACGAAACTCACGCCGACGTGACCGTCGATATGGTGCTCGAAGTGCTACGCGCCAATAGCGAGTTGGCCAATCGTATCGTCAAGACCGTGGCCGCTCTCCTACCCGAGACCTCGGACAGCCCGCTACTGAGTGCCGCTAAACACGCAATTATGACGCAAAAAGATCTGATCCCTGTGGCGACACGGGAAAAGCTTAAACTGCTGTACGGCAAATATCTCGGCTAAGCAGAATGTATCAACGGCACCGCGATACCCTCGGCGGGAAGTAAATAGCCCAAAGGAATATCCGGCGTATCTGCCTTCGAATAGTACCGTGAAGGAAGGTTAAAAATGCTTTCTAATTAAACTGATTTTGACTATGTCTTACTCCAAGATAGTGACTAGACCTAGCGAAGTACTCTTGGGCTCACGGCTCCCACACCATCTAATGCAGGAATTAAAATGATTTCCAAAATCGCAATTACCTTGGCTTTAATCTCTGGCGCAACTTCAGCTCTCGCAGACGTAACATGTACTGCAGACGCTGGCTCTGAAGGCGGCCCGTACTACACCGTTACCGCCCCAACCCGCGACGAAGCTTACAACGCAGCATATGATCAAGCTCTTACTTTCGTTAATGTTTCAAATCGCAACCCAGCTTACATCACAGTGAGCTGTAACCAGTAATCGGTCAGCAGTTTCGACATTTTAGATCCGCAAATCGAGGGGACTGCAAAGTCCCCTTTTTCTATTTGACAACAGTGGCTTACATTATCTCTGAAACATCTCGGATCGTTCTCCGGATTTATCCGATAAATTCAGAATCTAATCAAAAGCCACGACATAAATTTTAATGGTTTACATACAATTAATATAGTTGTATAAAATGATATATAATTTTTATTATGAATTTTTAATTAAAAAGTCAATAATATCAATATATCAAAGGTTATCTCGATGAACAAAACCCTCGCTACGACTTTGGCTGCATTGGGAATTGCCATCACCTTACTGGGATGCGGCAATGGCGAGACCACGACGTCACACGTCAGCGGCGCGATGTCGGGGGCGGAATCTAGCCAACAAGATGCACTCGGCGGATATTCCTGCGAGCAACAAGCCAGCTGGGGAAAGTGCTCCGAGTCCTGGATGCACCCGGTCTGCAGCGATGCCTGCGGCGGCGCAGCAAATGCGGCACCAAGCCCGGGACCAAGCACGCAACCAAGTCAAGTGTGGTACTGGATCCCGTCCAGTCCCTCCGCGTCCCCCTCCCCGTCCGTAGACGGATACTCCTGTGAGCAGCAAGCCAGCTGGGGAAAGTGCTCCGAATCCTGGATGCACCCAGTCTGCAGCTATGCCTGCGGCGGCAGCGCGAGCGGGGCTGACTACGGGAACCAGACTCCACCCCCTCCGCCCCAGTATCCGGGAACTCTATCCACGCTGCCTTATCCATATAATAACAACGGGGTGATGGCACCGAATATAGGCCCAGGCTTTTATGCGAACAATACCGGCCTGCTCTACCCCGATGTAGGTGGAAACCGTTCTTTTCCCTACTCAAACTCTACGACAAATGGAGTCATGGGCAACGGCGAGGGACTAGTCACCCCCAATTTTGCTGGTACGTATACACATGCCCCGTACTGGAACGGCAAAATTTTCCCGTACGAAGACAGATTTCCGCAGATCTCTTCGGGGTCACCCATGACACACATAGTGGCCCCATGATACAAGGCTGGGCGATGACCACGGACTAACAACCCGGCCTTCAGGTTGAGCCCCATTCATGTCGAGCCCTATTCATGCCCTTACTTGTGACCCTCAAAGAACACACAGAGCTCCTGGCTAAGCAAAAAGCTGGCGGCGGCACCCTTGACCTTTCGCTCGACCTGGATCAGTCCAAGACCACAGTGGCCGCTAAGACAGACTGTTGGTCGGTCGGCGACATCGACTATCCCTATCTCGAGGTCTGTAAGGACAACACGGTCTACCAGTGGGGCGATGGCGAGTTTGCCCCCGTTGCGCGTTTTTCCAAGTCTCTAATTAAGCTCGTACCGACTTCCTGGGGACCGCCGACCTTTCAAATCGACGGCATCAAGATGCTACCGACAGCCCATACTTGCCCCTATGCCGACGCTGAGCGCAAAGTTGGGCTGATCGCTCCCCGCGGCAAAGTCATTTTGGATACCTGCGGTGGCCTCGGCTACTTTGCCGCGTGGTGTCTTAAAGGCGACGCCAAAAAGATCGTTTCGACGGAAAAAAATCCCGATGTGTTGTGGCTGCGCGAGGTAAACCCATGGTCGCCCAAAGCCGGTGGGCGCCTAGATCTCAGGCAGGGTGACATTTCGCTAGATATCGTTAAGATGGCGACGGCATCCTTTGATGCGGCTCTCCATGATCCGCCGCGCTTTGGCATTGCCGGCGAACTTTACTCACAAGTTTTTTATGATCATTTAGCAAGAGTGCTAAAACCGAAGGGCGTACTGTTTCACTACACAGGCTCGCCAAATAAACTCACCAGTGGCCGCGACGTACCAAATGAAGTGTCGCAGCGTTTAAGACGAGCTGGCTTCAACACGCGCCTAGAGGGCGATGGCGTATTTGCCAGCAAGTAAGCGAGACCCATGAGAACACCTAATCAATTACTCCCCTTGCTTCATGCCAACCTCATTGACGAGGTGGTTGGGCAATTACAGAGCGGTAAAGAAGCCGAAGTTTTCGTCGTCCTCTCTGACGGCGAATACCGCTGCGCCAAAGTTTATAAAGAAGCCAACAACCGCACTTTTAAGCAAAAGACGCAGTACACCGAAGGCCGCAAAGTCAGGGGCAGCCGCCAAGCGCGCGCGATGGAAAAAAATAGCCGCTATGGCCGCCAAGAACGCGAGAGTGAATGGCAGAATAAAGAGGTGGAGGCACTGGGATTGCTCGCTGCCGTCGGCGTTTTGGTACCAAAGACTCACGCCTATTATGAAGGTGTGCTTCTGCTTGAGATGGTCGTCGCCGAAGATGGCAGCCCAGCTCCGCGACTAAACGACGTTGTGATTACGCGTGAGCAGGCGCTTGACTATCATCAGACCTTAGTTAGAGAGGTAGTGAAGATGTTATGCGCCGGACTCATTCACGGCGATTTATCTGAATTTAATGTGCTGCAGTCGCACACGGGCCTGGTGATCATCGACTTCCCGCAAGTAGTGCAGGCGACTGCCAACAACGCATTTTCTATCCTTGAGCGCGACCTTAAGCAGGTCACTGCTTTTTGCGGCCGCTTTGCCCCTGAAGTCATGACCACTGAGTATGCGAGGGAAATGTGGAAGCTGTACCAAAACGGTAAACTCCGTCCCGACACTCCGCTCACGGGCAAATTCCAGCAGAGCACTAAGGCTGTAAATGTCGGAGAGATCATGAGCGAGATCGACGATGCCCGCGACGAAGCTATGGAACGTCGGGAACACAAAAAGTAAGTCGTAAGGGAGATTATGTATGTTCAGAAATGCGTTAGTTTTTTTAGTAGGTTTTTTCTCATTTATATCCACTGCAAGTGCACGTCCCTGTGTTGACTCGGACGATAACAGTTGCTGGATAGTAAAAAACTACAGCCCCCAACCTGTAGATCTCAACTGCACCACTGCATCCTGGACCCTGATTTCGATTCATTCTTTGGCTCCGGGAGGCCAAGATTCCGTGCAGTTTAATACGGGATATGGCGATGGCATGGGCTTTCCAGAACCGGGTGTATTAGTCACATGCCAAGCAAAGCTGAGCAGCGGTCTGCAAGCTAAATTGTCTTTTTCTAGTTATGGATGGGGCGACCGGGTTGAGATCCGAGTGGAAAGAGATCTACTTAAAGCCACTTCCACTGAATATTGGCTAAGCCGTAATGTTCACACGTCAACCGCGCGATTTACCTCCAGCGGTATCTAAGAGCAGATGGTCGACAGTATGCTGGGGCGGTAAAAAATTACGCCGCCCTCGCTTGCCTCGCCGGATCTTCTGCAAAAAAGTTTAAGCCATGAACTTAACGCTCGTCACTTGGTAAAAACCTCTTTTTACCGCATATAAAACAAATATTTATTAGTATTCAAAAACTGCCACGCTGCTTGGCTGTTCCGGCAGGGCTCTATGAATCTCGGCCGTGCGTTACGGACTCGAGCTTGTGCCTATACCACTCATTTCCGAACGGCAGCGGGTATATATCTACCGGCGGTGTTTTCGCGCTGCCGCGCGGCAGCGATAGTGGGACCGTCGTGTGGGGCTGCCACTGCGGCATTATTATTCTCGACAGTTTTCTCGACATTGTTGTTTCGGCCTGCCAGATCATCATCAAGATTTCGCTGCCGCGCGGCAGCGCGCTCGGCCTTGCGCAAAGGATCTCGTTTGGTGAGCAGGTCGCCCACGGCTTTCATAAAAATTTCTGCATCGGTTGGTACGGAGCCAGCAGCAGCTAAAACTTCACGCGCCCTCTCGAGCAA
>JAPLFY010000127.1 GCA_026390435.1 Pseudomonadota bacterium | reverse complement strand
CCACGGCCCATAATGACGATGTCGTCGCTAAGAGATTTGATGATGCGAGATAACGTTGCGTGGCTGATGTTGAGCCGCCGTGGCAGCTCACCTGCGGGCCGAGTGCCTTCGCTGCGCAGGATCCTAAGGAGCGCATCCTGGTGCCATTCGGGTCAGGCACTCAAGCTAAGCCGTTGAAAGCTCGTTATTATAGTTCGTGAGCATGTAGGGATGTCCAGATGGGCATGGGGTCGGGCACTCAAGCTAAGCTATTGAAGGGCCGTAATCGACGTTTGTGAAAATACTGGAACATCCATGATTTAATTGAATGGCACCGGTGCACGACCTTTTAAAACTAGCCTAGATTGTCAGCAGTTGATTTATTGCGTTTGGTGACCGGAAATACCTCGCCGTCTTTTGAGCGAAGGCCATATGCAGGATATATCCCCTGTTTAATGGCATCTGTAAACTCTTTCTTGGTCAAGACAGAGCCAGTATTGAAATCAAAATAAAGTTCATTCCCCCCGCCTTTGTTTCTTTTGAGCACCACTATGGAATAATCCCCGGCGGGCTTATTAACTGTACTTCCTGTGTAGACTCGCGCATCACCAGGGTAAGTTATAAGCCGACCGATCTGCAAAGCTTCGTGTACAGCCTTTGCTAGGCTCTGCTTCGTCTTGTGTTTTCGCGCAAGTTCTCTGCCGACAGCATTATTCCAAAGATCCATGTTCGTGCCTTGAGTGCTCGAAGGAAACGCAATTTCATTGAGCCACCCAAGTAACATGGCAAATTTTTCATTGTAAATTTGCAAAAATCGGCCACTCACATAGGTATGGCGAAAGGCATCCACGTCGTTATCAACATATCCAGGTGCCGTTTTGTCAATGCTTCCATCTGACGCTTTAGGCAATGGTCTGACGTTAGCATCGAAGTAAATGTAGGCTTCCATTTCTGCCTCCACTTTATGATAAAATGGGCCGTTCATGGATTAAGAATCCCTCCTACTACTAAACAAAACCCAATAACTAATCAACAAAACGAATAAAGATAAGCAGAATACGGGACCGTATTGGTACGCAAAGTAATCAGCAATTATCGCGACCGGCACATGCATCAAAAGAATCAGCAACTTTTTTCTGCGCCCCCATTCAGTAGAAACCAGCCAAATGCCGATGTGAAATGAAAACAAATAAAGCCCTGTGTGAGCTAAGTATTTTGGCGTAAATCTAAGGCCGGGGGAAACTGATGTAGCCGTCAAATCGAGGTATAGCAGCCAAGTCATTAGCAGAGCGAAACCTCTAATGTACCATGTGCAAAAGATGTAGAAATATTTCATTATGGGGTAACGCTCAAGCTAAGGCATTGAAAGATCGTTAATATACTTCGTGAGCATGTAGGGATGTCTAGAGATTTAGAGTAGTTTCCCAAAATTCCTGACCACTATGGCAGGCGCCGAGCAAATTCTGCACTCCGTGCTACCCTCTCATAGCACTGTGCCGAGAGGGTGCGAAAGCTAACGGAGATGCGTCTATCGGTGGAAGCGCGCTGCCAGAAGTCGCAGGCCGCAGCGCTGGCACTTCCCCATACGGTCGCGTCCGCCGTGCTTGGCAGTGGTGGGTCGAAGTTTTGTTGAATGATCTGATGACCACGCGGCACAAATAGCATCGGCAAAACATCGTATGCTGGTGCTAACTCTGTAATCTCAAGGCCGTTCGCCATAAAAGAAATATTGCCGAAATGGCGATCATTATTCGCAATCAGCTTTGAGTAGACTTCCAGCCAGCGCACTTTATCGACGCAGTCTTGCGGTACTTTTTTTATTTTGGCAAGGGCCTCCACTGCAGCGGTCCAATTTGGAATATTGCCGATGAATTCCGCATGTAAACAATGTAGCGAGAGCAATCCGCGACGCCCACCGTCGCTAGTTCTGTCAAAGCGTTCCACTTCTAAAAAGACGCGATGATCCGCCTGAATCAGCGTCGATATCGCCGCTGCTTGCCCATGCGCCCTAATGGTTTCAAGAGCCAAATGCTCGCATATGAGTAAA
>JAPLFY010000103.1 GCA_026390435.1 Pseudomonadota bacterium | reverse complement strand
AATGGGATCAGTGCAGTCACTAGGGGCAGCTGACCTTTGCCATACACGCTGGCGAACATCGAGTTGCTCGGGCTTCTGACCAGTTCGTAACCAGCTAAGGTTAAGGCTGCTGCCGAGGCCATGGTTAGCCCGACGCCCCATGTGCGACGTGGTAGATCCCAAAAATGCTTCAAATCATGATCCGCCGTGGCTGGAAGTCTGGAAGAACATACTCCACCATGGCTTTGCTCATTTATCAAGGCCCGGAGTGAGGCCTAAGGATGATTCAAGAGCTGCAGCAGATGCTCTGCTCCCACGGGATCGTCGGCCATTAGCGGTAAAATCGCCAGGCGCTTCGCCAAACCATCACTAATTCTTTGCAGCTGAATTTGCTCATTAGCTGCGCGCTGCAGAAGCACAGGGTCTGTTGTTCGCGTGGCGGCTAAGCTGCGATTAACCACCCAGCCGTACGGCTCAATTGATGCCCGGCGCAGATCTTCCTGCAATGCCGCGGCTTCGCTGACGGGGGTCGTTTCTGCCAGGGTGACAAGGAGCACCTTTGATTGATTTGAATCCTGTAGCATCATGAGCGGGGTCGTGAGCTTGCCAGGGGCAGAGTTCTCGAACTTTTTCAGCATCTCGCGGTGATAAGAGCCAGCTGCGTCGAGAAGTAGCAGTGTGTGCCCAGTCGGCGCGGTGTCGAGAATGACGATGCCGCGCCTAGCTTCAAAGACGATTTTCGAAAACGCATGAAATACGGCAACCTCCTCCGTGCAAGGAGACGCCAGATCTTCGCGAAGTAAGGATAGGCCATCAGCATCAAGATTTTTGGCTTTGGCGAGCAGGATTTTTTCTGTGTAAGCCCTGGTTTCTTCTTTTGGATCAAGCTTACTCACTGTCAGATTGGGCAGTGACCCTATTATTGTTTGCGCGAGATGAGCAGCTGGGTCAGTGGTCGTTAAATGAACCTGCTTGCCAAGCTTAGCGATAGCCACAGCAAGAGCGGAAGCAATAGTCGTTTTGCCCACTCCGCCTTTGCCCATGACGAGGACGAGTCCATGCTCCATTTGTGCCAATTCATGCGCCAGATTTACTAACGAAAGATTTGGTTTGACAGGTAAATGGGGCTCTGTATCCAGCCTGGCCAAGTGCGTGGACGACGTCGAGTTGTCCGCCAGCAGGGCGCGTAATGCAGGTAGTCCTACTGTGTTAAACGGCACGAGCGGCACGATGAATCTGGGTAGCTGCTCAATGTCTTTGGGAATATTTCGCATCTCTGAAGCGGCCCTGGCTTCTAAGGATATGGCTAGCGCATCTTCATTTTTTGAGGCGAAAAACACACCATTGATAACCAGGATCTGATTTTTAAGTTCAAGTTCTAGCAGTTCTGCGCTTGCCCTTGCGGCTTCACTTAGAGCACTTTTCTCGGGACGTGCGACCAAAACCACAGTGGTCTTTGTCGGGTCCTTTAGCGCATTGAAAGCTGCGGCAAAACGAGACTCTTGGCTTTTTAGTGCCGAATGGGGACCGAGGCAGCTTGCTCCTCTTTCATTTAGATCAAAGAATTCTGTCCACGCCTTAGGTAAACTCAGAAGGCGCAGGGTGTGGCCAGTGGGTGCTGTATCAAAGATAATCGTATCAAATTGATGTGCCACTACTGAGTCTGAGATTAGGGCTGTGAATTCGTCAAACGCTGCAATCTCGACGGTACAGGCACCTGATAGCTGCTCTCTTAAGCCGCTAAGTTCCTCTTTTGTTGCTTTGCCGGCCAGTGGCGCGAGCACGCGCTGCCTATATTCTTCTGCTGCAATATCTGGGTTGATATTTACAGCCATCAGTCTCGGCACATTTGGTACGGCCGTCAGCTGATTGCTCAGTTTAACGTTAAATGTTTCGTCCAAATTAGATGCCGGATCAGTACTGACGAGGAGGACTCTTCTCCCACTATCAGCAAGTGCTACTGCGGTGGCAGAGGCCATCGATGTTTTGCCAACGCCGCCTTTACCAGTAAAGAATAAGTACTTGGTGCCAAAAGTTTCTGGAAGTTTTGAAATGGTGAGCTTTGAGCTGCGGAGTGCTGAATCGGTCATGATGTGCAAGCCTCCTCTACTAAGAATAGAGCTTTAACTCGCTAAGAGACACCAATATATCCAATTTTGTCTAGTGCCGCTTTTAAAGCTATTTTGTCATGTTTAAGTGAATCTAATGACAGCAAAAAGAGCTCCTCTATTCGAGAGCGCAAGACGCGGTAAGCGTTCATGAATGCCGCATCAATCTCAGCATCGGTGCCAGTCGCATGGGCTGGATCCTCGACGCCCCAATGACAGCGAAGAACCTGGCCAAGGTAGCTGGGGCATGCTTCCCCAGCTGCGCTGGCACAAACCGTGATGACGATATCTGGTACTTCTGGCAGGCTTTCCCATGACTTGCTGTAGTAGCCGGCTGTAGATATTCCCTCGCTGGCAAGCAATGCTAGCGATCGTGGATGAATCGCACCCGTGGGATTGCTGCCCGCACTCATCGCTTGCCAGCCTTTGGGCGCTAGTTGATTGAAGATAGCCTCGCCAAGTATCGAGCGGCAGGAGTTACCTGTGCATAAAAATAAGACGTTCATAATAAAGCTATCTTTTTGCAATTAAAAGTCCGGCTGCTCACCACCAGACCTAGAGCTCATTCCTCTGACCCTACTTCTTCCAGTTGCCCAACCTTACTAGATTGGCCGCCAATCAATTCCATCAATTTAGCCGCTAATCCAGAAACCCAGTAGAAGAATGGCAAGATAGCTGGCACCACAATCAAACTTAAAACAGTAGAACTTATGACACCGCCGATGATTGCAATGCCCATACTAACTCGCTGACTACTCGCTTCATTTAGACCGATCGCGATAGGAATCGTGCCTGCAATCAAAGCCAATGATGTCATCAAAATAGGCCTCAGCCTTGTCTTGCCGGCTAATTGGATGGCCTCTCTTATAGGCATACCCTCGGCGCGCTTTTGATTGGTAAAGTCGACGAGCAAAATCGAGTTTTTGCACGACACACCCAGTAGCATGAGCATCCCGAGGCCGCTGAACAGGTTGATGGACTGATGGCTGATGAGTAGAGCGACGAAAGCGCCGCATAAAGCGAGTGGAAGAGTAAAAATAATCGTGAGTGGTGTAATAAATGATTCGTATAGACTCGATAACACAAGATAAATAAAGGTCACGGCGAGAATCAGTACAAAGACCATGGATTCTGCTAATTCAGCAAAATTTTCACTTTCACCGATGAAGGCGTAATTGGCGCCTGGCGGTAGTTTGAACTCACCATTTTTCAGTTTCTTTTCTAAGTCTGCAACGACATCACCAATTCCGGCGTCTGGGGCAAGATCGGCGGATATTTGGATATATCTGCTGCGATTTTGTCGGTCGATAGACGCCTGCGCTCGGGTCTCTTTGACTGCCGCTACATCAGCAAGGCGAATCAGTTTGTTGTTCAGATTCATTAAATTAATCTTATTGAAGTCGGCTTTTACATTGCGGTCCGCTTCCTCCATCATCACGCGCACGTCATATTCTTTACCGCTTTCGCGGTAGACCGTTGCGGGAATGCCCTGCACCTGAGCTCTCAATTCTTGGCCAAGTAAGGCCGTGTTCATCCCGTATATCTGCGCCCGGTCTGGTTTGAGCTCAAAGCTAAACTCGCGCTTGCCTTCCCTGTCAGTGGAGTCCAAGTCCTTAAGGCGCTTGTCTTGCTTTAAGTTAGCCAGCAACTTGTTGGCATAGGCTCTCAGGGTCTCGGTGTCGTCAGATAAAAGATTGAGCGTGATGGGCCTGCCTTTGCCGCCCCCTGAGAAGTCGAAGTCCTGAACCTTTGGCTTAGCAAAGGCAAACGGCACCAGTTTGCCTCGGAGATCTTCTTTGATAACGCTGAGGCCCCGCGAGCGTTCCTTCGCTGATTTAAGTCGGACATAAAATTCTGATTTGTTGGGCTCGCCATTACGACCGCCGACCGTCAGTGACACGGTATTTACCTCGGGGAATCCGCGGATGACTGATTCAACGTCTTTTGACACTTGGTTTGATCGCGCGAGGTTTGTGCCCTGGGGTAGTTCTAAATCGACGGTGAATTCGCCTGCATCTTGCGCTGGCAAAAATGTCTTGGAAATTGATCCGACAGTACTAAAGCAGACAAAGCAAAGTCCCAACGTCAGTAAGACGGTTGATACAGGGAACCGCAGTACTACGCGTATGGTTTTTTCATAAAGCAACTCCAGCTTTGTCTGGAGTTTATCGAAGGCCTTGAGGGGAACACCCAGCGTATATTGAAAGATCTTTTTTGACGCTGTGTTGCCACCATGTATGTTTCCCGCGAAGTAAGCCGAAAGCATGGGCGCGATCGTGAGTGCGTCAAATAGGCTAATTATCATCGCGAAACAGATAGTTAATCCGAAATTTGCCAGGATTTTGCCGACTAGACCCTTAGTCAAAGCGATCGGTCCGAATACTGATATGACAACAAGAGTGGTAGCAACAACTGCGAGAGTTACCTCGGTCGTACCTTTTTTGGCGGCCTCACGTGGCTTCATTCCGCCCTCGATATAGCGAAAGATGTTCTCGCGTACCACGATCGCGTCATCAATTAGCAAACCAACTACTAAGCTGAGTCCCAAAAGTGTCACGATATTTATGCTTAGACCAAATACCTGCATGAGGATAAACGAGCCAAGTAAAGAATTCGGTAGGGCCAGACCGGTAATAATGGTGGAGCGCATATTCCCCAGAAACAGAAAGACAACAAGAATAGTAAGCAAGATGCCGAGAAATATGCTCTCTTTGACATCCTCGATATTGAGGCTGATCTCCCGACTGCCGTCCCTGATCAGGGTTAGGTTAAGTGATGGATCTGTCGCCCTTAGCATTTCTTCCAGCTTGGGGAGGTCGGCGCGGACTCTCTTGGCCAGGGCAACTGTGTTGGTCTTGGACTGTTTAAAAACCTGCACTAAGATTGCACTTTTGCCGTCTACGTAGACACGATTTTTCTCTTCTTCGAGGGTGTCAACAACCTTACCCACGTCGCGAATGCGAGTTGGATTGTCGTTGCCAAAGAGACTCAGCACGGTGGCTTGAATCTCTTTTACCGAGGCAAACTCACCCCGACTACGAAATACACTCTCTTCTGTGCCTTCGTTGACTTTCCCCGCGGGAATATTGGCGCCTGTATCTGCAAGGCGACCAGCTACATATCGGGCAGAGAAGCCCCTCTCTTTCAGCTTCTCGCGATCAAGAAGTACTTGTATCTCGCGTTTGCGACCGCCTAGGATAGTCACGTTGCCCACGTCACGGATCTGCTGCAGACGGGGTTTGATGGTCTGATCTGCTAGGTCAAAGAGAGCCGCAGCCCCGATGGTGCTCTGGACGCCGATAGTGAGTATCGGCTGTTCAGAAAAATCAAAGGCCTGAATAATTGGCTCTTTTGCCCCCTCAGGGAACTTGACTTTGGCCTGACTGACTTTGTCACGAACCCGCTGCTCAGATTGCTTAACGTCTTGGTCCATGAAAAATTCAACAACGACCTGGCTGACGCCTTCGATACTCTGTGAGGTTACGCGCTTTACGCCTGCGATCGTACTGACAGAGTCTTCTACTGGCTTTGTTACCAGTGTTTCAATCTCTCTGGGGCCGGTGCCGGGATAGGCCGTGATCACGCTTACCACCGGAGGTGCTACATCAGGAAAAAGCTCCACGCTGAGCTTGGTCATCGAGATGTAACCAACGACCACCATCACAATGATCAGGCAGGCGACAAAGATTGGGCGCTTGATGGAAATTTCCGCGATATTCATTTCGTTTCCCCGCGAAACTGGCGTAGTTGGGCGTCAATCATATGTACAGAGTAGGCGGCCTTTACTCGTCCTAATTCCGCCTGGGCTAAATCCTGCGAGAACATCAGCAGCTGGTATGTAGTGGATCGGCCATTGCGGTGCTGATTTTGCTCATTTTTCAGCTTTTCCGCCTGTACCTCCTCTAGCGACTTTGACATTTTATAGATATTGACCGCCTCTGAGCGGTGCACCGTCAGATCTTGAGCTGCGCGCTTCAGCCGTCGATCTAAGTCATCATACTGACTCTGTGCCGCTCTGCGTCTAAGGCGAGCAGCATCAGTTTGGCTCTTGATTAGGTCCCGATCTAAAGTCATCTGTAAGGTCAGACCTACAGTCAGCACAGGATGGTACGGATCCAACACGCTGCGCATGGTTTGTGACAGGTTGTCATACCTCGACTGCAGACCATAATTTGCGAAGGCATTGATCTGAGGTAGGTTACTTTCTTCTGAAGTTGAGATCGCCACTTGGGATAATTCAACTTGATTGCGCAAAACATGCAGCTCTGGTTGTTTATTAATATCGATGCCTGGAGTTTCCTCAGCGATAACAGAGCTTCGTAATGAAGCTAGGTCCTCGCTCACAACGTCAGATAGTATAGAGCGCGCAGTGTTGAACGCTAGGGACGCAGAACGCTGTTCGGATAGTGATTCTTGGAGTTCCAGGCGTCGAACTTCCACTAGCGCTTTTGCCTGGAGAAAGTCACCTTTCTCGTAGAGGTTCTGACTTTGCTTAGACTTGACGAAATCGAGTATTTTTTCTGCGGTAGCAAGAGTAGTTTTTGCGATTTCGACGCGATCCCGCGCAAACGCAAGTCGGAAATAGGTTAACTCGGCATCTAGCACGGCCTCCTTGGTCCGGACTTTAAATGTTTCGCCCTGAGCCAAAGTTTGTAGAGACAGACTATCGCGCTGCTGTTTAATAGAGCGTCCACCGGCACCTTTCCAAAGCGGTTGACTGATTTCGATACTTGGTAGCAATGTGTTGATCTCTTGCTTTCGGCCAGCTTCCTGAGGCGAAAGGCGGAATGCGTTAAAAGTAATACTTTGCAGATCGACGGCTACTTTAGCGGTCGTTCCGGTATTAAATTGCCTCGATACGTCGGTCTTGATGGAAGTGCCGGTTAGGGAAGAGTATCCGGGTGCAAGCGACAAAGGTGGTCTTCGGTCATTGATACTGCTGACCGTGGTATTCAGTTGGGTCGACGTCATGACGTCGATCTTTCTTTCGTCTAGTTCGGCTGCTTTGACCTGATCCCTCTGGGCGTCGAGCATAGGCTGCGCGCCAAGCACGGAAGCGGTATAGGCTTCGACAGTCAGGTTAGTCTTAGCCTGAGCTAGTGGGGTGGACATAGTCAGTATCATTAGAGCCAATGTGTTCATGCCATAAACCTCGTAGGTACTTAGGTATCGCCATATTGGATGGTTAGTTTAATGATCGACCTTTTCATAGCCGAGTGATGTGACCTAGTGACGTTCCCACTCTGGAAGTACGGTAAATCGATCAACGGTCCGAAATATCCGCCGAACTAGCGCATATTTTTTTCTTTTCTTTTCCCACTAAAGATTTTTGCGGAAGAGCCGACAACACTTGCGTAGGTTTTGTGCGACATCAGTTAATCGGCATTCAGTAAAGAATCCAAATAAAGTTCTGTTACCTGGTAATGAGAAGCACACGAAGCGCAAATCTAAATACTTCACCGATGCCTCTCGCGGACCGAAGCTTCCAGGACTCAGCATTCTTCCAATCGCGAAGTCGGCGTCGTAAGTAACCATTATAATTGAATAAAATCAATCCTCCTCGATGCTGCCCGCGAATTCACTCAAGAATTCCGGCGATCGGCCGACAGCATGGCCCATGGAGGAGGGGCGCATGACTTATTCAGCTGAGGAAATGGAGGAGTTCAAAGCGGAGGCGCTGGAGCTGCTCGAGAATGCGGAGAAAAACCTCCTTTATATGGATAACGGGGGAGACTTCCGCACTGCGTTTGACTCCCTTTTCCGCTGCTTCCATAACCTAAAGGGCGCGGCCGGAATGATGGAGCTACTCAAGCTCCAGTCGCACACCCATAGGCTCGAAGAAATTCTGATGGGATTCAAGGACGGGTCGGAAATCCCCAAGCCGCATATCAATTTGTTCTTGCGCGGAATTGATGCATCTAGGGCTCTGATTGACGGTGTCGCGGTGGATTTCGACTTTAACATATCTCCCCCAGCGCCGATCGCGCTAGCCGAAGACCCAATAGAATCCGCCAACCCTACGATAAAGGTTCAGGTTGAGGAGAAGAGTGCACCAAAATCGGAGCTACCAAGGGAGGCAATTGAAGAGTTCTTGTCAGAGTGTGACGAAATTATTGAGCGCATATCAAATAATCTGCAGGTTGTAGAATCCGGCAATTACAAGAAGACGTCGGTCGACGAAATTTACCGAGATATCCATTCTCTCAAAGGCTCAGCTTACCTATTTTCGTATAAGAAAATGGGTGACCTCGCTCACTATATGGAATCCAGCCTCGAAAAAGTACGGAATGGCACTCACTCACCATCCAAAGCATTGATTAACGCACTGTTCCGCAGCTTGGAACTCGTTGAAAAATACGTCGCACTTACCCGGAGTGGTGCGATGAATCCAACTCTGGATTTATTGATTCCGGGTATTGAGAAGATGTTGACCTGGGCATCCGAGGATTTGCCTTTGTTCACGCAAGTGGCTGAGATTGAAAAAAAAGACGCCCCGGAGGTGATCGACGAGGTGAAAATACAAGTGATTCAGCCTGAAATACATGTCGATGAAGCGGTTTCCCAACCAGTACTAAAAGAGGTCCAGAACACCGTTAATGTAAAAGAAAAAGAATCCGAGGGAGCCTCGTCAATCCGGGTTCATGTGGCCTTGCTTGATAATCTGATGACACTGATGGGTGAGATGGTTCTAGTGAGGAATCAGGTCCTGCAGTTTTCTAATAAATCTGAGGATCTTGAATTCATCAGCATGAGTAAACGGCTGAATGTGGTGACTAGTGAAATACACGGCGAAATGATGAAAACTCGGATGCAGCCCATCGGGAACATTCTTGGAAAATTTAACCGCGTAGTGCGCGACCTTTCGCAAGAACTACGGAAAAATATTAATCTCACGTTGTCTGGATCTGAGACCGAGCTGGATAAGTCGCTGCTTGAGACGATCAAAGACCCTCTGACTCACATTGTTCGTAATTCTTGCGATCACGGCATTGAAACGCCTGATTTACGCAGAAAAAATGGCAAGACCGAAGCAGGGAATATTAGCATCAAAGCGTACCACGAGGGCGGGCAGGTTATCATTGAGATTCAAGATGACGGTAAAGGCCTACATCGGGACGTCATCTTAAAAAAGGCAATTGAGAAAGGTCTTGTTGCGCAGGCAGATGCTGCTCAAATGGCAGAAAAGCAAGTCTTCAATCTGATATTTGAGCCGGGATTTTCCACTGCTGCTCAGATTACCAATGTATCCGGCCGTGGCGTCGGTATGGATGTTGTGAGGACAAATATCGAGCGCATTGGCGGAACGGTTGAATTAGCCAGCGTTCCTGGAGTCGGCACAACTACGAAATTCAAGATCCCGCTCACTCTGGCAATTATACCTGCGCTGATCGTCAATAGTGGTACAGGAACATATGCTATTCCGCAGGTTCGTCTTGATGAACTTGTTCGCGTCGAGCAGTCGTCTGTTACCAATAAAATTGAGATGCTACACGGAGCACCTGTTTTCCGACTACGGGGCAATATTTTGCCACTTGTTGATTTGAATAAGATTTTGAATCCAGAGTCGACCTCAGATTACCGCGACGGCACCTTGAACATCGCTGTGCTAAATGCAGAGCAAATATCCTTCGGGCTTATCATTGACAGGATTCAAGATACTGTCGACATCGTTGTTAAGCCACTAAATAGACTGATAAAATCACTTCAGGTTTATTCAGGTGCAACCGTGCTTGGCGACGGTTCTGTGGCGTTGATTTTAGACGTGCCTGGAATTGCGAAAGTAGCTCGACTAGGCAGCTCAGGAACACGAAATCACGAAAGTGCTCAAACTAACGTAGATAAGCCGAAATCGTCCGCCGACATGCAAGACTACCTGATAGTTAGACTTCAGTCTCCAACGAAGCATGCATTCGTACTCGGCTTTGTACACCGACTTGAAGAATTCAAGCGCAGTGCTGTGGAGTACTCAGGATCAGTGCCGGTAGTTCGGTACCGAGATGTGATCCTGCCCTTGGTGTCTGTTAACGAGCAGCTCGGATACAAGTCAGTGATCGATGAATCTAAGACTATGTCAGTGATCGTTGTCAAAAAAGCAGAAGCAATGTTCGGTCTCATTGTCGATGAAATAGTCGACACTCTGGCAACTTCAGCGGACCTTGATGCGAAGGTGAGCACGCAGAACGGAATTTTTGGTAGTCTGAATACTCCGACTGAACTTATCGTTGTGGTCGATCCATTCGATATCATCGAAAAATGCTATCCCGAATCAGTTAAGAATCCTGACCCAGCGCCGGCCAGAGCTGTTGCTAATTCGGTAGCGCCGATAGCACCACCTAAGCATCCCCATCTTCGCAATATTCTTTTAGCCGAGGATACCGCGTTCTTTCGCAAGGCCGTTAAGACCCTGTTGGAAAAAGCAGGATACAAGGTGGTTTGCGCGAATGATGGGAAAGAAGCGATCGACCTTCTTAATGACCCTAAATACACCTTCGACCTGATCGTGTCGGACATCGAGATGCCACGAGTAAATGGATTTCAGCTTGCTGAGGCAGTTAGAAGGCACCCAACGCATTCTACTCTACCGATGCTAGCAGTAAGCTCGCGTGCGGACACGAAGTCGATGGAGGATGGAATAAAAGCCGGCTTTGACCTGTATCTCGAGAAACTAAAGCCAGCCATTTTATTGAATGCCGTCTCGGAACTATTTGAAAAGGGGAGGAGGGCTGCATGAATGCTGCGGAAATGCATCAGGCCAACAGCAGGGCCGTCGAGCAGATTACCACGTTTTACATTGATGGCGACCTCTTTGGCATTGATGTGTTGAAGATCGAGGAAGTGACGGGAAAGCACAAAGTATTTGAGGTGCCACGTGCGCCTGGATTTGTCCGCGGTTTAGTGAATCTCAGGGGCCAAATTGCCACTGCACTTGGTCTTCGGGAGCTCTTCCTGAAGAGCACCAATCTGGAGAAGGAAAAGATGTCGGTGGTCTGCAAGCTGGATGGCAACTTAGTTGCCCTAGTTGTGGATTCCATCGGTGATGTTGTGGAGATTGAGCGGTCTTTTTTTGAGCCTCCACCCGACACTATTCCCGGAGAAATCAGGAGATTTATTAAGGGAATCTATAAAATGAACGGCTCGTTTATGAGCGTCATAGATTTGGAATCGATCGGTAAAGAGTTTGCTCCGTCTGTTGATCCTGCGACCGGAAGAATCAATTAATTTACTGGATAAATTTGACATCAATTCAATTTTTTAGAGGAGAGAACTATGAGCGCCGCCAAAGTTGCAGAAGATCAAGTTTACGAAATTAGCAAGGCTATAGCAAATAAGGAGCAGGAAGAGTCTGCTGCTTATGTAGCAGCAATCAAGCGGTCACAAGCTGTCATTGAATTCACTATGGATGGCGTTGTTCTCGATGCGAACGAAAATTTTCTAAAGACTTTAGGTTACGATATCACCGATATTAGGGGTCACTATCACAGTATGTTTTGTGATCCTCTGTTCGTCGAGAGTGAGGAATATAAGCAATTTTGGGCCAAGCTGCGGCGTGGGGAATACGATGCGGGTGAGTATCGCCGTATCGGCAAAGGTGGTCGTGACGTTTATATAGTTGCCTCTTATAATCCAGTTATGGACCAAAACGGTAAGCCCTACAAAGTCATTGAGTTTGCTACTAACGTGACGGAATCTAGAGCGGAGCTGCAAGCGCGGACCGATATTATGAATATGACTAGTATCGTGTCGGAGGCCAACCTTCGTGGCGACATTCTAAGTATTAACGAAAAATTCCTTGAAGTCTCGAAATACAGTAAAGAAGAACTGATTGGTAAGCCGCATAATACAACGCGCCACCCAGATATGCCGAAAGAAGTCTTTAAGGAGATGTGGGCTACGATCGGTCGCGGCAATATGTTCCGGGGCATCATCAAAAATAGGGCCAAAGACGGAACTCCGTATTATGTGGATGCAGTGATCGCCCCGATTTTGAATGAGCGTGGACGTCCAAAGAAGTACCTCGGTGTACGGTACGATATTACGGCGACCGAGATCGAGCGCCAAAATATGAAGGGCGTGATCAAGGCGATTGACTCGTCTTATGCATACATCGAGTTCGATACAAGTGGTAGCGTGCTGTCATTTAATAAGAACTTCCAAGATGTCATGGGCTACGCTCAAGAAGAATTCGTTGGTCGTCACCACCGATATCTGTGTGACTCAGTATACGTAAATAGTACAGAGTATAGTCAATTTTGGCCTGAATTGAAGGCTGGGAAAACAAAGAGTGGTGTCTTTAAACGCGTCACTAAGGCCGGTAAGGAAGTTTGGCTTCAGGCTGTATACGCCCCTGTTTCAGATGAAGTAGGTAGGGTAGTTAAGGTGATTAAGATCGCTACGGACGTTACTGAGCAGCAGAACATGATTGGTGCCATTAACGAAACTGCTTCCACACTTTCAAGCGCATCGGCCGAGCTCACCGCTACTGCGACGGAAATGTCAAGAATTGCAAGCCGAACTAGCCAGGAATCGCAGTCAGCTGCCGTTGCTTCCGAGGAAGTGGCAGCAGGTGTTCAGACTGTAGCGACAAGTATGGAAGAAATGGTCGCGTCGATCAAAGAGATCGGGCGCTCTACCACTGAGTCGGCGCAGATGGCTAAAGTGACGACGGCTAAAGTCCAGGAGTCTAATGCCATTATCACCAAACTCGGGGCCAGCAGTCAGGAGATTGGTGACGTTATTAAGGTGATTAGTTCGATTGCTCAGCAGACGAACTTGTTGGCTTTGAATGCCACGATCGAAGCAGCTCGTGCCGGAGAAGCTGGTAAAGGCTTTGCGGTTGTAGCTAATGAGGTTAAGGAGCTAGCGAAGCAGACTGCGAAGGCAACGGATGATATCACCCACAAGATTGGCGCGATTCAGACTGATACAAAGTCCGCGGTCGAAGCGATTTCAGGCATCTCTCAAGCAGTAGAGCGTTTGAATGGTTTGTCGGGAGTGGTGGCAGCAGCGATAGAAGAACAGACCGCTACCACGAACGAGATTTCCCGCGTTGTTATCGAGTCGAAGAAGGGCGTAGAGAGTATTGCGAGCACAGTCAAAACCGTATCTATGGCGGCGAACGAGAGCACTGCAAGCTCTACTCAAACCTTGAGTGCATCACGCGAGCTGTCTCAACTAGCTGAGAAGCTGTCTTCGATTGTGAAACGGTCTCAGAAGGCGATTTGAGCTGACTTAAATCATGGGGCGCTTTGCGCCCGATGATTTAAGTAATATAGAGGTCAATATGGATAAGCTGAAGGTGCTAATTGCTGATGATTCAGTGGTATACCGGACGCAAATCCGCTCCGCTCTCGAAGGTCTGTCTTCGGTGGATGTGGTGGGTACCGCCTCAAATGGGCTTATTGCTCTGGAGCGAATCGCTCAACTAAAGCCGGACTTAGTGATTCTCGATCTGGAAATGCCTGAGCTTGATGGGATAGCCACCATCCGGGAGATTAGGCGGCGTGATCTTAAATGCAAAATCATCGTCTTCTCCTCGATGTCTAAGCGCGGTAGCGAAATCACTCTCGAGGCATTGACGCTTGGAGCCAGTGATTTCATCACAAAACCGGGTGCCAGTTCTGATAATGCCTCAACAGAGAGTCCGATCGAAAAGATTCGGGGCCTCCTAATCCCAAAGATTTTGCCATTTTTACCGAATCAAAAGGCAGTGCTGACTTCGGTGAACGACAAGCGGGAAGGCGTTTACCCCAAGCTGATTTGGGATATTTTTAAGCCCAGTATCGTTTTAATTGGATCTTCGACTGGTGGACCAACCGTGCTGGAGAGGATTTTTTCCGAATTGAATGGCCCTGTGTCCTGTCCCATCGTGATCGCGCAACATATGCCACCGATTTTCACAACCACTTTTGCGGAAAGGCTTGGACGCATTAGCGGCCTGACAGCGATGGAGGCACGTCATGGTGATATATTGCAGGACAACTGTATCTACGTCGCACCCGGTGACTATCATCTTCGACTAACCGGCAGTGCGCAGCGAGCTGAGATTAGACTAGATCAAGGTCCTAAGCTTAATTCTGTTCGACCTGCAGTAGATCCACTCTTTTCCTCTGCTGCTGAAATTTACAAGTCAGGTTGTCTCGCATTCGTTTTAACTGGGATGGGTGCTGACGGAAAAATTGGCGCAGGATCGGTCAAGCAGAGCGGCGGCGCGGTGGTTATTCAGAGCGAAGAATCGTGCGTAGTCTTTGGTATGCCGGGAGCTGTCTATGCTGCCGGTTCCTACGATCAAATTGCGAATCCGGAGGGCATTATCAAAATGATGAATGAGAAGATTGGACTTGGATTTCGATTGCAAAAATCCTCGGTAATGGGTGGAGGTGATCGTGTTTGAGATGCTTGTAGTGGACGACACAAAGTCTGTTCATGCCTTCCTAAAGTCTCTTTTGGCAAAGGCTGAGGGTATTCATATAACCGATGTTATGAACGGTGCCGAAGCGGTTGAGCTCCTGAAAGCAAAGCAGCACTTCGATCTGATATTACTCGACTGGGAAATGCCGGTGCTTAATGGCCCCGATACCTTTGATAGGTTTAAGGCTATGGATGTGCGGACGCCCGTAATTATGATGACTACTAAAAATAATCCGGATGATATCGCGCGTATGCTTACTGCAGGGGTAAGCGAATACATGATGAAACCCTTTACTGTGGACATTCTGTTTGAAAAAATTGAATTCGCCACAGGAAACACAATAAATCGTGGAGGGTGATGATATGTTAAAGTTTTTTGCTAAATACATTGAGTCAGAACTTGGCATAGTTTATGCGGAGCATAACTATTTTCAATTAGAAAATCGGCTAGAGGAGATTGCGAAGCTAGTTGGGGTCCCGTGCATTCAGTCGCTATATGAGCAGGCTAAATCCGGTATTTCCGGCCAGTTTAAGCAAATGCTGCTCGACGTAGCGACAAATAACGAGACGTCATTTTTTAGAGATCCAAAAGTTTTCAAGGCAATAGAGAATACGATTTTGAAATCAGTGTCCTCTTTTCTATCGCCCGGCGAAAAGTTGAGGGTTTGGTCGGCAGCAAGCTCAACGGGTCAAGAAGCCCTGTCGCTGACTATGATGATTAAGGAATTTAATCTGAGAGAAAAGCAAAGCATCGGCTTTTCGATCCTGGCTTCCGATATCTCTGAACGGGTATTGGCCCGCGCCAAGGGTGGTTCATACACTCAGCTAGAAGTTCAGAGAGGTATGCCTGCTCCCTACTTGATCAAATATTTTAAAAAGGATGATGAGGACAAGTGGACTGCGTCCTCCGAACTACTAGCTCATATTGATTTCAAAAAGATCAATTTGAAAGGCGATTTCGGTATACGGGAGCAATTCCACTTTGTGCTTTGTAGGAACATCCTGATCTATCAAAATGTAGAGGGAAAGATAGATATAATTAACAGGATAGCAAAAGTGCTGGCTCCCGGTGGATATCTAGTGTTGGGCGCCGGTGAGAGTCTCTTGGGTCTATCCACTGATTTTGAGCAGTGCCTCGTAGATGGTTCAATATTGTATCGCAAGAAAAAATAATACTATTTGATATCATCCTTGAGCTGTACGGTGCCCGGTAGATATTCGCGATCAAAGTATAATTCAGTACCGCCGATGATTTTGTGAACTATTCTGGCTACCAGTCCATAAATCGAGAGCTGAGGATTGGCGCCTAAACTGGTAGGAAATAGTGACCCATCGCAGACGTAAAGATTTTCGATCTGATGATGTTGACCGTTCTCGTTCACGACAGAACTCTCTGGATCTGATCCCATAGCGCATCCACCCATCACATGGGCACTGCCGATGCGTAGCATTAGCGGTTTATATTCGAGCTCGCTTATGCCCCTTTTGGCTTCATTCCAGGACTTATAAACTGGGGAGTCAAAGTGGCCCACGTGGACGGCCCGGGCTCCCGCTGCAAACATAATTTCTGCCGCGGTAAGGTAAGCGCGTTTAGCGCCGTCCATTAGGTATGGTGTGATGGGATAATTCACAGTGGGAGTCCCGTCATCACGGAGTTCAATGGTACCTCCTGGGCTATCTTCATGAAAGCCATCTCGCAGCAATGATAGGATCCCGTTGGTGCTGGCGAGTTGATTCATTTTCTGGCGGTAGTTTTCGCCTCGCCCCCTGATTAGTGCAGATGCGAATGCGGGATGCATCGGAACAGCCTCAATTTTGTATCCCATTGCGCCACTAGTGCCGCCTTCCCACAAGAAGTGATCTGAGTATATGGATTGCGGCGCACCATGATACCCGGCGACCTCCGTAGGCATTTGTCCAAAGGAGAAAACCGAGGGGTGAAGAAAGGTACGCTTGCCCGTCCTTTGATAAGGATTCGGGATCTGCTCCGATCGTAGTAAAAGGCTTGGGCTTCCTATGGCGCCGGCAGACAAAATGACAATAGGAGCTTTTATTCGGACTATAGCTCCAGATCCGTTCGTTACATTAGCCTCAACTCCAGTCGCTCGATTTTTTTCCAAGGTAAGTCTGCGAGCATGTAGGCGATGGATGAGGATGGTACCGCGCTCTAATGCAGCTGGTATTGTCGTGACAAGCATTGATTGCTTAGCATTGGTCGGGCATCCGAGACCGCAATACCCAAGATTCCAGCAGCCTTTTACATTACGGTGAATGTGATGCCAACTGAGTGACAAGGCTTCGCAGCCCCTCCTGATGACGTCGTTATTGGCGTTGGCTGCCGCCCATTCCTGGATGGAAAGGCGCTTTTCCATGATCTCAAACCATGGCCTCATGGCCTCCGTTGTTAGGCTTTTGGTCCCCCAGTTTGCATTCCAATATTCTAGGGTCTGGTGCGGAGTGCGGAAGCTTGAGGTCCAATTTACAGTAGTTGATCCACCTACTGTCCGTCCTTGTAGTATAGAAATAGCTCCGTCTTTTGTGACTCGCGTCATGCCTTCTTGATAAAGGTCCTTGTATGCATCGATCTCGTGTAAATTGAAGCTGCTAGAAGTGCGTAATCCTCCATCTTCAATTAGGATCACGCGACGGCCTGCACGGCTAAAAATGTCTGCGGCGAGTCCTCCGCCAGCTCCACTACCGATGATCAATACGTCGGCGGCTAGTTGTCGGTCTTCGCGTATGTCATTGCCGTCGATTATGTTCCATTTAGTTGCCTGTTCGCTCTTAAAAGGGTCGGGTAGTTTCATGGTTTTATCTCCCGATCTGATTCAATGTAGGGCTTTATGGAATCGGGTGGTCCCGGATATCCCACACTTTGTGCGGCGGATTCCCCCGAAAACCACGCAACTTGAAGCAGGGTGAGCAAGCCTTGATATGCGTACCTTTTGATGTTGATGGTGCTATGGTCAAGTCCCTCGATGAATTTGTCTAATTCATCTGGGGTTGCTTCTTCCCAAGTTGAGTTTAATCCGAAAAAAATTCGGCTTATAGGAAAGTCGAGGAGATCGAGGAACATTCTTAGATCTTGGCGCAAGCTTGGAGCCATCTTGTCCAGATGATTGTCCAAGGTCAAAATTGTTTCTGATTTGGCTTTTGGCGTCAGCTCATCACTTCGTAGCCCGAGGCTTGCGCTGAGTATTGCATAAATGATTTTGAAGTTGGGTGGCTTAATATATTTCAGATTTAGTGTCGCGTCCGCTGCCACGGCAGATGGTATAAGCCACCGGTTTACGGCAAGCAGCGGGGCGGTTGTGACGGCTAGCCCACGACCTATAAGTCCAAGTCGTAGTGTTTGGTCTAGGCCATTTTGAAGCAAACGCCTGCGATTGATACGCATGATGGCCATCCGGGGGTACTTTAAGATTTTTTTCGGAATCATTAAATATAGAGTCGGGGGGACGGTGGGAGCGAAGATCAGAAAAATAATCAATATCTTTAAATTTTAGTCCCTTCGCTTTAACTTGGCTATAGTCGACCTAACCGTTCGTTTTTAATTCATTATATTTCAGTATTCGATTTATTTCGAAGTTCGATAAGCTCACCTGGTCCCCGAATCCGCCAGTGTCTTTGCTGGCTGATACCCGCTAAAGTATAATTGAATGTGCCAATTTAGAATTTGAGTGAGCCACTGCACTGATTGCGACATTGCTCAATAGACTTCAGGATCCGCGCACAATTTTTTTTGCGCCGTACCTAGCCGTTGCCTTAGTAGTCGCCTTTGTCTGGTTGCTGCGATTCGAACATAAGACTTGGCGTGAGGCTGTATCAGTTCTCGGTTCGAGACAGGTGTGGTTCAGCCAATCGACGCGTCTAGATGCAATCTATAGTCTGGGCTATTTGTTCGTTATGGGCATGCCAATAGCCGCGGTCGAATCTGCGGCCTTTTTCCCTACTCTAAAGTATTTGGGGCAAGCGCTCACTTGGACGATGCCTGAGGCGTGGACACTCACCGCTTCGGCACATCTAGAGGCAGTGATGGCTACCATCGTTACAATGTTGTCGATTGATTTTAGCTCGTATTTGGCCCACCGCGCGATGCACTCCGTACCATTTCTTTGGAATGTGCACTCTGTCCACCATTCTGCGCGTCACCTCACTCCTCTGACGACTTATAGGCAGCATCCAATTGAGCCGCTGTTTTTGAATGCTTGTCGTGGATTTGCCGCTGCGATTGGCTTGGCCTTTTTTCACGCTGTATTTATTAACGCAACTCCAGTCATCACAGTTTATGGACTGGGCGCGGGATTTTTCATTTATATGTTCACCACAAATTTGCATCACTGCACTGTGCCAGTGCGTTATCCGCGGTGGCTCAGGTACGGCATTGTCAGCCCTCACATTCACCAGATACATCATAGTTCTGATGTGGGTCATCATGGCCGGAACTTTGGTGTGGTCTTTTCGATTTGGGACCGGGTATTTGGTACTTACCTGGATCATAAGCCAGGGCTTGGTGAATTGACCTTTGGTGTCGACGCAGGCAACTCTGGGGAACCCTACGGACTGCGCTACGTCGAATCACACTCGTTGCGGGCCTCATTACTCAGGCCATTCACCGCCCTGGGTCAAAGTCAAAGACTGATTACCAGGAACCGCCGCCACCGGAGCTCTGTTTAGCTGCAGCGTCGCCACTTTCGGTTTTGGCTTTTGCCTTTTCCCAGGTGCCGCCTTGCTTCTCACAGTCTTTCTTTTTGTCTTTGGCTTTGGCACCTGAAACAGTCAGTTCAGCGCCATCTTTGTTGCAGGCCCATTTGGCTTCGCTAGCGAGTGCTACATTCAGGGCAACTGGAGCCACCATTGATCCAACAGCAAACAGAGCGGAGATTGATTTGCGCATCGTAATAACTCCCAGAGTAGGTTTAAATCTTCCGAAATTTTATCCCGATAACTACACGTATACAATAGCGTCAAAATCTTAGTTAGCTCCTTGCGCTCGTTTCTCTCCACAACCTGTTTTTTCATGATTAAGATCTGCTGGCAGCCGCCTCGAATTGATCGACGCTGTCGGCGGCTATAGCCAAGCTTTGTCGCCAGAAATCTGGTTGGGTCAGATCGGCTCCTAAATGTTTCACTGCAACCTCTTCGGCTGTCATGGTTCCGGTATCTCTTAGTAGGGCGACATACGCCGGATAAAAGCGCTCTGCAAGTCGCTCGCGCTGCGCATAAACTCCAAGTGAGAAGAGGTAACCAAACGTGTACGGGAAATTGTAGAAGCTTAATTCTGAGATAGAGAAGTGTAGTTTACTGGCCCAAAACATGGAATCCATTTCACTCAGTGCATCGCCGTACCAGGCTTGCCAGCTCTCTGTCATTAGATGCCTTAGGTCTGAGGGGGGCAGGGTGCCTTCCTGTCGACGCTGATAAAATGTCTTTTCAAACTGATAGCGGGCAGGGATGTTCAATATGAACGACTCCACCTCCCGGGCTTGTGCCCAAGTGAATTGTAGGCGATCAGCATCTGTCTGAGCCTGCTTTAATAGGACATTGTTTACGACGGTTTCTCCGAAAATACTTGCAGTCTCAGCCAAGGTCATTGGGTAGTGCGTAGCAGGCAGAGGCATGTCGCGCATGACCCAGCTATGAAAGGCATGTCCCAGCTCATGGGCTAAGGTCTTAAGCTCGCGCATACCGCCTGAGTAGGTCATGTAGACGCGCGGTGTGCGAGATTTAACAAATTGAGTGCAGTAAGCGCCGGGGCGTTTGTTTGGCCCGACTGTTGCTTCAATCCAGCGATTGGCGTCCATCATCCGGACGAAATCCCCCATGTCGGGATGGATTTCGGAGTATGCATCAGCAATCAACTTTATCGCATCAGCAAATGAAGGTGGTTGCCAGCTACCCTTGGCCGACGCAGGACACGGAGCAAAGAGATCCCAGGGAGCTAATTTAGACTTGCCGAGAATTCGTGCTTGCAGCCGCAGTACGCGTCGACCTAGGTCGACGTGTTCTCTGACTGCGGTCATCATTGCATCGAGGGTGGCGCGAGAGATGCGATTTTGATGGAGTGGAGCTGCGAGAAAGTGTACTGGGCGTTTATAAGACCGCCGTTTGTACTCTTCAAGTCGCCAGCCAGCTAGAGAGTTAAGAATGGCGGAGGCGGACTCTTCATGGTCGCGCCATGCATTACCTACAGCGCGGTGGGCTGTTTCGCGGACGGACTCCCGCGGATCTTGGCTCAAGCTTGCTGCTTCGGCGAGCCCTACCTGACGGGTGCCTTCTGGTAGATCGAGCGTACAACTAATACTCCCGGCTAGACTATCGTAGAGATTGCCCCATGCTAAGGGACCATTGACACCGAGTCCGATCAATAGGTCCTCCTCGCCCAGTGGCAGTGTCTGATCCCTTAGCTCTCGACTCTTTTGTACTTGAAAAGTCCGGGACTTGATTTCGGGGTGTTGGAGATAGGCTGCAACAAAGCGCTCGTCGGTTAGTTTTAATAGTAGTTCGACCGGATTAAAGGCTCTTTCTAAATCAGCCTGTAGGCTCTGGGTCTTGCCATACAGAGTTTTAGCGGCTGCCTGCCGCGCGTCAACGCTGAGTTCGCAGCTGAGGAAGGTGAGTACATTTTGCAGAAGTATCGTCGCTTCTTCATAGTGAAGAGTTGCCTTCTGGGCTTGATCCACTGCGGTCCGGCGTTCTTCTTCCGTCAATGTTTCTGCTCGTGGCACGCAGGGAGCTAAGTGCTCTGCAAGCTCAGCCACTTTTAGGCGCAGCTTACTGGCATGGTCTAGATCTGCTGTCAGTATGCTGGACGCAGCCGATGGGTACTCTTGAGTGTTGTCCCAGCTAGGAGGGGTTGAGTGAGTTAAGGTCATAACTGGTCCTCAAAAGTAAGAAAAACAGCGGTTTTGCACTGTTAATTAAACCTCAACCGAGCTGCCTTGTACAAGCAATTGTCGGCTCATCGTCGACATGGTAAGGCTATTATAAAGTGGAGGTGGAATGAGTAAGATCACAAAGCCCATGTCTGAAGGGGCCAGTTGTAGCGTTTTATTTGTCTGTCTAGGCAACATCTGTCGCTCTCCAGCCGCCGAGGGAGTTTTTCGTAAATTTATCGCAGATGCCGATCTTGCTAAACACGTCGTGGTGGATTCAGCCGGCACTGGTGATTGGCACCTCGGTGAATTGGCAGATGTGCGTATGCGGCAGGTAGCCGCTAAGCGTGGTTATGAATTACTGCATCGGGCACGCCAGATCAAAGTCGCGGACTTTGCGGCGTTTGACTTTATTCTCACCATGGACGAGTCTAATTTCCGGAACGTGAGTGAATTGGCACCAAGCAAGACGGATCTCGTTAGGGTGCAACGTTTTACTCAATTCAACACAAAACTAGACTACCCGGAAGTTCCCGATCCATATCACGGATCTTTGGATGATTTTTCTCTCGTGATTGATATCTTAGAAGACGGCTGTCGTGGCCTTCTTAAGAACGTATCTGAAAGACTTGGAGGTCTTGGTAGTGGAATTCTTTGACGTCGTGACTACTAGACGAAGCGTGCGGAAATTTACCTCTGAGCCAGTGCCGGAGGCAGTAGTCCGCAAAGCGCTGGATGCTGCGATATTAGCTCCTAACTCATCTAATATGCAGATGTGGGAGTTTTACTGGGTAAGGTCGCCTGAAAAAAAAGCGGCGGCTGTAAAAGCTTGTTTTTCTCAGCCGGCTGCAGCTACGGCTGCCGAGCTAGTTTTTATTGTGTCACGTGTAGACACTTGGCGGCGCAATCGTGATCTCATGATCGCTGAATTAAAGAAGTCACCGGACGTGAAGCAGTCGGCGCTCGATTATTATCAAAAGGCTATGCCGGCGGTATATTTTCAAGATCCAGTTGGAGTAACTGGCATAGTTAAGAGGGTGGCGATTTCTGCTGCTGGGCTGACTAGGCCGGTGCCGCGTGGACCTACATCGAAAGCTGCATTATTTGAGATGGTGACCAAATCAGCTGCTTTAGCTGCCGAAAACTTCATGCTTGCGGTGGTTGCACAGGGATACGCTTGTTGCCCAATGGAGGGATATGACGAGGCTCGTATCAAAAAAATTCTTGGACTTGGCCGAAACGCCCATGTCGTGATGGGTGTTGCTTTTGGAAAGCCTGATCCTAAGGGATATTACGGACCACAGATCCGATTCGACAAAAGTTTATTTGTCTTTGAGGTGTGACGTTCAGCCTTTAACTAGAGCTCTGGCTCGTGCCTTGCTGCTTTAACGGCAGCCTGCAGTATGGTGGCTGCACCACAGCGCTGTGGCATCACTGCCCGTACTTGATCATCGGCAGCGACGGCAATGGTCGGAAGATTAATATCGGTAGTGATGATCACCGGGATTCCCGAGAGACCATTCTTGATTCTAGCATTAGCGTGTATTTGAAGCTCGTGCCATAGGTCTTGATCAACGATTAAAGCATCAGCATGAAGCAGTGGAGCTGCCATTAAGCTGCCGATAGACCAATAGATCATTACAGAAAGATGCTGCGCCTGAGCCAAGCGCCCAAGTGCAAATCCTAAACTCGGATCGCTGGTCACCACCAGATAGTTTGGGGCACCTGCGGAGCGGGCGCCGGCTCTCCTAGTCGTTGGCACCTCTTCCTCCCCCATGACTAGTTTTGTCCGTCTGCGCATATCTGTCATGACTAGGCCTTCATTCTTCAGCGAGCTCACTCTAACGCTAACTTGATGCTTGGATTTACGGTGTCAAGGCCACTTTGTCTATATCTTCGCCAGTAGTGTGGATGTTGGTAATGACTCGCGGCGCAACTAATTGAATTTATGAGTATAAATGCGGCATTGAAATTGCAGTACCTTAATTGTTCCGAACAGCGGCTGCGTTCATCATGTGCTGTAAAGCTGGTTAGTAGACTTAGAGGATATTCTTTATGCTTAAGATCTTAAGTCACAACTCATCTGGACTACGGATGTTGCTAACGGTTGGTAGCTTTATCTGGTGTGTCACAGCAAACGCTCAGTCCAACGGAGGAGTAGGAGTAGGAGTCTCTGCCACGGCTAGTGAGGGAGCTCATGCAACCTCGTTGGGAACGGTGGAGGCTAAATCTAGAGCCAGCAATGCCGCCTGGCTAAAAAGGCATCAAGCCATTGTGGCCAAAGCTGCCAGTCAGTCACCTGAGGTGATGTTACTTGGTGATTCCATTACTCAAGGCTGGGAATTGAATCACAAGATTTGGGCGCAAAAAATTAAGTTTAATCGCGTGCTAAATGCCGGTATTGCATCAGACAGGGTTGAACATATACTTTGGCGGGTTCAGAACGGATTGTTTACCACGGCTAGACCCAAAATAGTGGTTTTAATGGCTGGAATTAACAATCTTGCGGTCTCAACACCTGAGCAAATCACTGGTGGTCTGGCCCAGATTATTGATGAAATTCACGGTGCTTCGCCGGCCACTCACGTACTACTAATGGGTATTTTACCTAGTGGTGAAGAAGCCCAGAACCCACGGCGAGGAAAAATTCGCGCTATAAATACAATGATTGCTGGTATGGCTGCTCGACATGAAGTGCAATACCTCGATGCTGGGTCGTTATTTCTTGCTCCGGACGGGTCACTGACTAAAGCTGTGTCATTCGATGGAGTTCATCTGACCCGTGAGGGTTATGCCATTTGGGCAACAGCACTCCGCCAACCACTGAAGAAGATCAGTCGTAGTTAGTTTCAGGCGTGCGAAGCACCAACAGATTTTTAAAAGCGAAAATAAATAAAAGGCGCCAGCGAACCTGGACTTAGCGCAGTGACAACGACTACTACAAGAGCCATAGCAGTGGCTTGCAAGGGTAGTGGTATCTGCATTGCCCTGGCTTCGATTCGGTCCAGTAAATCGCTTTTCAGAAATTGTGTCATCAAGCCGCAACCGATGAGAAATAGCGAAAAGGGAGTAAGGTACTTAGCCTGTATGTCAGTGTTGCCTAGAGACCTTAAGTAACTCAGAGCCGAGCTAAGCGACTCCGCATTGAAAAAAATCCAAGCTAAACACACATAATGAAATGTAAATAAAATTTGAAACGGTTTTAACCAACGAGTCTGACGCGACTGAAGGGTAATAGCTTTGCGCTGTTGCAACGCCCTTTCCACACAAAGACCAGCGCCGTGTAGCGCGCCCCAAATGACAAAGGTCCATGCTGCTCCGTGCCATAGTCCTCCAAGGATCATGGTGAGCATCAGATTGCGATAGGTTTTCATGCGACTACCCCGGGAGCCCCCGAGAGGAATATAGAGATAGTCTTTTAAAAAAGCCGACAAGGACATATGCCAGCGCCGCCAAAAGTCCTGCAACGATGCAGCCCGGTAGGGCTGATTGAAGTTGGTCGGAAACTCGTAGCCGAAAAGTAAGGCTACGCCTATGGCCATATCCGTATAGGCACTGAAGTCGCAGTATATCTGCACCGCATAGCCATAAGCAGCCAAAATCAAGTCAATTGTGCTATGTGTTTTTGGCGATGAAAATACTGGATTTACTAGATCTGTGGCTAGATAGTTTGCTAATACCACTTTTTTTAACAGCCCAAACGCAATGAGCAGAAGTGCGCGCGTTGCGCGAAGTTGACTTGGTGTTTTCGATAATTGCGGTAGAAAATCACTCGCCCGCACAATCGGACCTGCCACCAATTGCGGGAAAAATGATTTAAATAAAAGCATATCGAGCGGACTTTCTACCGCCTTCATGCGTCGCTGGTATATATCCACAACGTAGCTGATACCTTGAAAAGTATAAAAAGAAACGCCAACAGGAAGGATGACTTCCGCCACTTTCACAGCCTGTTCGAGTCCTAGAGTATTCAATAGATCGTTGAGTGAACTTAGAAAAAATCCTGTGTATTTAAAGTAAGCCAGGACTCCTAAGTTAAAAATCACGGCAATCGTAGCGATCGTTCGGCGCGGTTTATCTTGATCGTAGCGTTCTAGCAGCAGCCCGAAAATATAGTTGGCCATAGTGCAGTTGAATAAGAGGAAGACGAAACGATAATCCCACCAGCCGTAAAAGATAAAACTTGCCACCACCAGAACTAACTTTCGTAGTTGTGGAAAGCCAGCACATGCCCAGCTAAGTGCGAAAACTAGTCCGAAGAAAATGGCAAATTCAACAGTAGGAAAAAGCATCTAGCTCACCGTCCAGTCATGAAACCTGTCTTTTTGTATAAATTGAACGGTAGCTATTATTTTCCTGGAGAAGGCCGCTTTCCTCACAGGCCAACTGCAAATTTCCATCTGCTTCACGCAAAAATAGGCCACAGCGAAATAGGCCCTCGATACCTAAATGAGAGCTGCAGTACGCGAGTTCCACGCGGAATCGCCGTTCTCCAATCAGCAGAGTATGGATACTGCCGATTTTGATTGCCTCACGCGCCAAAAAACCTAGGCCCCGTAGCGACACATCCATGGGCCGGACGGGAATAACTTTCCCAGTTTGATCTATTGGTAATAGCTTCAGCGAAAACTCGCCGGTGAACCGGCCATCGCGTTCGTCTACCCTCAGATCTAAATTTTTTGCCTTTGTCATAGGCGTTAGCCCTCCCCCAACTAAGAACCTCGTCGACATCTGGGCGAAATTCTTTAGGGAAAAACTAACTAATCAGTATTTTTTCATTGATTATAGGTACTAATGGCCTCTGATGCGATCTACCAAAGCGGAGGTCGAAAGGCCGGGGACAAGCTCAATTGCTTCAACCGTGCCGCCGTGCGCGCGAACGACATCGGCTCCGACAATGGCTTTTGCCGAGGTGGCGGGAGCGTCCTTATCGTAGTCAGCCCCTTTCACCAGGACGTCGGGAGCCAAAACTGTAATGAGGTCTAGAGGGGTGCTTTCTCCAAATGGAACCACAAAGTCGACGCAGGATAGGGCAGCGAGAAGGCGCATGCGGTCGCTAGCTGCAACGTAAGGCCTTGAGGCTCCTTTTAGAGCGCGTACAGACTCGTCGGTATTCACACCGACCACGAGCAGATCGCCCAGCGAACGTGCCTTCTCGAGGTAAGCCACATGGCCACCGTGCAGGATGTCGAAACAGCCATTGGTGAAAACAACTTTTTTATGGCGAAGGCTAGGATCACTGATGTGATGCCGAATAGCTTCTCGAGTTGAGATTTTATTTTGTGTGCTGAAGACTTGTTTGGTTATCGGGGCATCGGGATGCCGATGCAGTGCCTCAGTTAATTCATCGAGACGGATGGGTTGCGTCCCCCATTTAGCCACTACCAATGCCGCCGCTGTGTTGGCGATGTGCATGGCATCAATCATCGGGGCACGCGCTGCCAAGCATAAGGTCATGACAGCCACTACGGTATCACCGGCTCCCGAAACGTCGTAGACTTCACGCGCTACAGCAGGCAACTCGATGGGATGTGGGGTGTCTTTGCTCCCAGCTTGGGGAACTAGAACCATTCCCTTAGGGCCCATAGTCACCAGTACGTCTTGCAGGCCGAAGGTACTCTGCAAGCGCCGCCCTAACTCTTCACCAGAGTGATCTTCGGCCGGATCTAAGCCGAGAGCATCGCATGCTTCCTTGCGATTGGGCGTGATTAGCGAAGCATGCAGGTACTTGCTGAAATCTCTGCCCTTTGGATCTACTACTGCCGGTACTTTGCGTTGTACGGCTAGATTTAGCAGATTGCTGAGCAGGCTGATCGGAAGTGCGCCTTTGCCATAGTCGCTGATCAGTAGGGCATCAAATTCAATAGATTTAAGACCGTTCATGATCCAGTCCTGCACGTCTTGGCTGATCGGGTGAATGCGCTCCCAGTCGACACGCACTAGCTGGTGGCTGCTGGAGGTAATCCTCGTTTTGCGGATCGTTGGTCGATCGTTGACCGCTTGCAGGTAAGAGGTATCAATCTGATCTCGCTGCAGGAGACTGCGTAAATTGCGGCCGGCCTCGTCAGTGCCTATGACACTGAGCAGTATGACATCGCCACCGGCCAGTTTGATGTTGCGCGCGGCATTGGCGGCGCCACCGGCACCGTGTAGGGTTTTTGTCACTAAGTGTACGGGTACTGGCGCTTCAGGCGAGATGCGATTGACTTGACCGTCAAGATATTCGTCTAAAATGACATCGCCCACAACGGCGATGCGTGGCGGGCGTGAGCCGGCTAGCCAAGGGATAGATGGCGCTGGGTTAGTCTTAGAATCCATAATCTTGCCGCCTTTTTAATCGCGACCCTTGCCTGGGCAACTGAAGCTATCTGTGGATTGTCATCACCGTACCAAAAGTCGTACCACAGCCGCCAAAATACTGACAAGAAAAGGCGGTTGCTGTCACTAGTTTGACGCCTAATAGCGACGGTTATTTGGCAGTCGTGAGAGCGGCAATCCCGTCCCAGGCGGATTTCCGGCGGTGGGCAAACATGGCACATAAATTGCTTGTTATAGGAGACCCCTGCCCAATTTCCCCCTTTCACCGAGCAAATGCTGCCCATGCGTCGATCGCCTCTGCCACTTCAAATTTTCACAGCTATGCTGGTTGCCGTAGGCATCATGATCACTGTCATGAGCGCTACTCAAGGCTTGGCTGCGGGAATCTATACGCAACTAGTACTGCCCTTCACCACCGAGCGCGAAGTGACTCAGCGCTACGATAAGAGTGCCCATGCTCTGGTGTTGACCTTCCACAAGACCGCCCCAAACGAACTGCCTGCTTTAGATCAGTACGATGAACGATTGATTAAGAGAACTATTATTAAAGAACTGGGTCCCTACGGTACCGAGGTTAAATTCATACTTCGGGACCGCGATGTGCGGGCCTTGGTCAGTACTTTTAAAGAGCCATTTCGGGTTGCGGTAGATATTTACGATGCTGATTTTACCGAGGAACGCGACCCAAGCACCGGGATGCCGGTTGCCTCTGAGAGTGCGGGCAACGCGAGCCCCGAGAGCACTACCAGCAACAGGAGCGAATCAAATGTGGTTAGCTCCGAGCATCCCGAGGCTAGCAAATTTAAGCTCGTAGCTCCGGGTTCGACCGACCCTTCTATGTTAACCACTGCAGCAAATCCAAATGCCTCTGGGCCTGGGCGCAAATTACTGGTGGCGCCACCCTCCCAGCTCTTCGCGACTCCTGAACAGCTAAGCGCCGGAATGCGGCAAGCCCAAGATGGAACAGGCAAAGCGTGGCGCGACTTTCCTCCTTATATTTACGCCTTGAAGACCGCTGCCTACGAAGAAGGTTTAAGTCGTCGACCCAAGCTACCTACGGCACAACCTCAGGTCCTCAGCTCTGCCGAAGCCATGGCAGACTATGCGGGTAAACTATTTAATATGGGTCACGAAGCGAAAGCGCTCGTCGCCTACGAACAGGTTTTGCGTCGTGACCATAGTGTGTTTGACCGAGATGCTCTGCACTTATGGCGTTTCGCTGAAGCGCAGCTAGGTCAGGGTAATTTGACGTTAGCTGACGGATATTTTGCCGCTTTAGTGCAAAAGCATCCTGAGAGCCCCCTAGCTGACTTCGCCAAACTTCGGAAGTTGGACATTGCAGCGATTCGCTATCATGAGGCGGAAAACGTTGGTGCACTGAAAAAACTTTTGGTGCCGCTTGCGACGATCAAACCGCATCAGAATGGCGAGTTGGCAGCTCAAATTGCCCTGCGACTGGCCTGGTGGAGCGCTGCCTCAGCGACTGCTAAGAGTCCGGATGCAAAAGCATTGCCGGCACTTACCGGGCCAGTTCATGCTGCACTTGTAGCCTCTTACCCCGTAGTTGAGAGCTCGCGGACGGCCTTTCTGACCGCCAGTCTGCTTCTCAGCGACATGCTAAATCCAAATACGGCATGGCAGCGTTCAACGGGCCAATTTGCTGAAGGCTATTTTAAGAGGTTTACTGGTAGTGGCGCAGAACCCTATAAGAGCGAACTGGAACAAAGATTCGACGCTAAGCTAAACGCGAATTTGCAGTCAAAAATTGAGTCTGGCAAGTTGGTCGAAGCTATAGACGACTTTGAGTCACTGCCAAAGTCCCGGCAAAAGGTAAAGCAATCGACGAAAATTGCTTGGTATCTAGCCGAAGCGTACCGAAAGCTTGGTCAGAGCTCTAAAGCGATCGACCTTTACGCCGCGGCGGCAAAATCAAGCACTGAGGGTCCTGACCGCTTTAAATCCTCTTTTTGGCTGGCAGTCACTGCCGGTGAGGGAGCAGAGGAAGCGAAACAGAATGGTGCCGACCCGAGCCGCATTAGCAGTCTTGCGGCACTAAGTCGCAATGCTGACAAGTCGGCGGAACAGGCGTGGGACCGTCTAAGTGCGGAGGAAAAAGCTAAGCTCACAGTTGCTTATAAAGAGCCATTTGAGCAGACGATTAAAAGCCCAGCCAAAATTCGCATTGGCCCGAAGATCGTGCTTAACAACTGGACGGATGCCTTAACGACGAAAAAGTCCACCCAGAATGGCGGAGAAAATACCGACTGGACGCGCAATTTCAGTCCGTCAGGTAGCGCTGTTTTAATGCTGGCAGACCTTGGCAAACGATTTGGCCAATTAGGCATGGCAAATGAGCGTAAGCAGGCTATCAGTCTACTCAAATATATGACGCCTAAAGAGTTTGCCGACGATGCGGCAGCCAAGAAAGTCTGGGCATCTGAACTCACAAGCCTCGCTGAAGATTACCGCAAAGCTAATCAGTATCTAGACGCTGGTCGCCTTCTGGCGCAGGTGGGTGCTGATGCCGAAAATATTGAAGGCCGCGCCGAGGCTTTGTACAAAGGCGGCCTCCTGCTTTACCGCGCCGGCCGCCGTGCTGAAGCGATCGAATCTTTCAAGAAAGCGAGTGAGGACGGTAACAATCTTTTTTACTCGAATCTGGCCAAGGAACGCCTCAGCCAGCTTCAGTAGATCTCTATAAAACCGGGAAGGGGATTTCATGAACGCAACGACTGCAACGACCGCGACGCCCAACTCAACACCATCCAGCATAACTAGCGATAAACCGACAGCAACAGACTACTTGCAGTATGCCCAGGAGCGTAGCCAAAATTGTAACGTGTTTCTTGCTGCTGACGAAAAAATGCTCAGGATCAAAGAGATTGTTGAGCAGATCAAAGACACTGCTGTGCCAGTGTTGATTACTGGTGAGTCGGGCACTGGTAAAGAGGTCATTGCAAGGCAGGTTCATGCTCATTCCAATCGTCGCGACGAGCCATTTGTTGCGGTTAATTGCGCGGCACTCCCATCGAACCTACTAGAAAGTGAGTTGTTTGGTCACGAGAAAGGTGCCTTCACCGGTGCCCATCAGCGTCATATTGGCAAGTTCGAGTTGGCTACTAACGGTACTTTGCTGCTAGACGAAGTCACCGAGATGGATCCTGCATTGCAGGCTAAGTTGTTACGTGCACTACAAGAGAAAGAAATTGAGCGAGTGGGCGGTAGCGGCCCGATTCCGATTAAAACCCGAATTATCGCCACAACTAACCGCGATTTGACTAAAGCTGTAGCGCAAGGTCACTTCCGCCAGGATCTTTACTACCGCTTGCATGTCATTCAGCTCGAAGTTCCGGCGCTGCGTGATAGGCCAAATGATATCGAAGTGCTGGCAAGGTATTTCTTGCGTCAGTATTGTGATCAGTTTGGCAAAGAAATTCTTGAGATCTCGCCATCAGCAAAAGCTAAGCTTAAGTCTCACCCCTGGCCAGGAAATGTTCGTGAATTACAAAATGTGATTCAAAGAGCCGTATTACTGTCGAGCGGCCGTGAAATTTCCGATGCCGGCCTACCCATCGACAGCGACATTACAGGGATTAGCTCAGAGTGGGTGACCTTTTTGCCTATAGGAAAACCACTGAAGGACCTTGAGACCCACTTCATCCTCGAAACCCTAAAACACCATCAGGGTAATCGTACCCACGCTGCTAAGACATTGGGCATTAGCCTTAGGACTCTTCGCAACAAGATTAACGAATTTACGGCCGAAGGTATTGACGTCATGGCGCCGACGACTGGGAGAGCATCATGAAAGGTATGATGGGCGGAGTTTTCAACTTCGCGGACAGACTTCAGATGGCTTCGCTAGACCAGCGCTTGAAGCGTAGTGAAGTGATCTCTGGCAACATTGCCAACGCGGAAACACCTGGTTTTCGTGCCCTAGGTTACGACTTCGAAGATCAGTTGGGTAGCATGGCAAAACTTGATAGCAAGGTGCCAATTAAGGTCAGTAACGAAAAGCATTTTCGTAATGCCTTCACCCAGGCTAACGGGAAAATGCGTGCTGACGTTTACATCAAGCCTACAGAGAGCGTAGGTGAAGACGGCAACACAGTTGATGTCGACGACGAAATGGTACGGATGGCACAGAACCAGATGCTTTACCGCTCTGCAGTTGAGGTCATCAATCGCAAAGTGGGTATGCTGAAGTACGCAATTAATGGAGGTCGCGGATGAGTTTTTTTAAGGCTATGGACATAAGTTCATCCGGTCTTGCCGCGCAACGCGTGCGGATGAACGTTTTAAGTGCCAACCTCGCCAACGCCCAGAGTACAAGAGGCGACGAGGGCGGGCCTTATCGTCGTCGCGATGTTGTAGTCTCAGCGGTACCTACGGGTAATCAGTTTGAGGATTATCTTAATGACACTAGCGGCCACGGTACCGAGCTTCGTAAAGTTCAGGTAGTCGATATACATAAAGATACCAAGGCACCGCGGCACGTGTTTGACCCCAGCAATCCAGACGCTGACGCGACTGGATACGTTGACCTACCTAACGTGCAAGTGATGAGCGAAATGGTCAATATGATTTCTGCGACACGAGCTTTTGAAGCGAATGCTACGGCTCTAAATGACGCTAAGCAAATGGCTATGAAGGCGCTCGAGATCGGTCGCTAATTCCTACAAATGATTAGAGGTTCCCGTGAGTCAAATCGCCGCTACCAGTAAGTTCTCGGAGCAAATACTCAATAGCCTTCGCGATATCCAGCGGGAGGCAACCAGTGTTGGCGCCGATGGAGCCAAAGAAAAAGGCAAAGGCGATGGCATGTCTTTCGCAGACCATCTGCAAAAGACGATTCAAGATGTCAACCAAAGCAGCCAGAAAGCCGACCGAATGGGTATGGAGATGGCGACGGGAAAAGCTGAAAATATACACGAGACTATGCTAGCAGCGACACAGGCTGAATTGTCTTTCAATCTGATGGTTCAGCTTCGCAATAAAGCTCTTGAGGCATATTCAGAAGTCATGCGGATGCCAGTCTAAACTTTAGTCTGACGGGATGATGAGTGAATAACTTTCGCGAATTTCTAGCAAAATATTTTTCTGGCCTAGGTGAATCCTGGGGGGGATTAAGCGACGGAAAGAAGGTAGTTGTAGCCGGCTTGGCGGTGCTTGTTCTATCGGGCCTGATTACGGCTGGCGTTATGCTCAGGCCTCAAGACCCGTACGAATATGCATTTGTCGGTCTTTCTGCTGAGGATACGCAGCAGATCACTGGCTTCTTCAAGCGCAGCAATATCATCGACTATCAAGTGGATGCTAAAGGCGTAAAGGTTCCAACGAGCCAAGTAGCTGAGACAAGGCTCAAACTTGCAAACGAGGGCCTGCCAGCGCATGGTGTCGTTGGTTGGGAAAAATTCGACGCGCAAGATTTTACCCGGACTGATTTTGAACAGCGGATTAATAAGCAGAGAGCGATCCAGGGTGAATTATCCAGAACCATCATGATGATTGATGGATTAACAGCGGCTAAGGTTCACATAGTTTCGCCTAAGAGCAGTCTTTTTCTCGAGGATAAATTGGAGCCGACTGCGGCCATTTATTTAAAAACAAGGCGTGGCTTTGAACTAGATAAGAAACAGGTCAGGGGCATTGTAAATCTCGTCTCACGATCGGTTGAAGGTCTTAAGCCTAACAACGTCACGATTATAGATGGCGAAGGAAAGATGCTAACTGAAGTCGAGAGCGAAGACTCCAGTGCGAAGATGACCAAAGAGATGACTAGTTATAAGAGGGCCATCGAAAAGCAGTATGAGGAGAATATTCGCGGGATCGTTGGCCGCATTGTAGGTGCAGAGAAGGTCGAGGTCAAAGTAGATGCAACGGTCGACTTTACGCAAGAGTCGCAGACTATCTCAGACGTGGATCCAGATCGAGTAGTGCCTGTATCCCGCGAGACACAGGGCTTCTCCTTGAGTGGAACAGGCCTAAATCCTACCGGCATACCTGGCAGCAAATCCAATGTTCCTGGTGAGCAGGAACAACTCAACGTTAATCAGTCTAATACGCAAAACAAAAAAGATTCAGAGATTGTTAACTTCGAGATCGCCAAGAAAGTGAGTCAGAAGACGCTTCCACTTGGCAAGATTCTGCGGCTTTCTGCTGCAGTTTTGGTGGACGGGAAGCAGGAATATCCTCCAGACGGCACTAGGCCACCGTTTGAGGCTCGTCCCGAGGAAGAGATTAAACAAATTGAGGAGCTGGTTCGTTCATCTATTGGTTTCGATGACAAGCGAGGTGATTTAGTCACGGTTCGCAATATGATGTTCCAGCTTAATCCTATGCAGGTCGAAGCTATCAAGGGTGAGAAGAAGGAAACGGACCAATATATAAGCACTCTGGCGCTTTCTTCTGCCGCCGCACTAGCACTTGTACTGTTCTTTGCCTTTATCGTCAGACCTTATTTCCGCTGGCTGTCTTATAATCCGCAACGCAAACATGATCAGCAAGTTATCGAAGACTTCCGCCCTGATTTAGATATCGGAGCATTACAGAATGTCCAGGTCAAGGAGGATGTCCCGTTTGATAAATTGACCCCGCAAGAGCAAGTGCTCTACCTCGCAAAAAATGAGCCTAAACGGACCACTGAGGCCATCAGACTTATGCTTAGTCCGCATCAGTCAACTTAAGTCTGAAGAGGAGAGCGGCGATGAATTTTGACGGGCCAAAAAAGCTGGGTAGATTCATCAAAAAAGGGGCGAAAGTCCTCGAGAAGATTTCCTTAGTCGAATTCAACTTCGAGGAAATCAATACAACAAATGTGATTCACAAAGATAATGCGACTCGCTCAATAATCCATGCTGATTATCACCCTAAAGACGAGATCAGCAACCGGGTTGGGGATCCAGATAAGTTTGATCAGGACCTAGTTCCGGCAGATCAACGGCGTTCTATTCTGATGCCAATTGATTTCACTAAGCAGTGGCGCAGAGACGCTGCGCGACGTGCAAGTGGCGATTTTCAAAAGGAAGACGACGAGTACGAGTATGAGCAGCGTTTAATGCAGCAACACGAGCAGGAACGTGAGGAAAGAAAGCGCACTCTTGCGAAAGCTTCTGACGCGGACAAAAAGTCAGCAACTAGTGCAGCAGTTGAGATTAGAACTGTCGCAGATGCAGTTAAGACTCCAGTAATTTACAAAAGTGTCCCCGGCGATGCGCAGAGTGTCTCTGCGGCTGGCAGTAAGGCTGTTCCAGGTGGCGGACCTATGGTTACTGGTAGTCGACATCAGTGGCAGTATATGGAAGCGGTCGGTGAGGCCATTAAGGGACTGAAAAACACGGCGACAGATCCCCCCTCGCAGCCGCCGCAAAGGCCCGGGCGGGAGCCAGGCCCTATAGAGGATGAGTTCATCCCGGTATCGACGGGTCCGTCAAATGCTTCGTCAGATCGAGTCACTGATCCGGAACAGGCTGCGATGCGAACTTATCGCGATCGCTTAGAAGAAGAAAAGCAGCAGGAAATAAAATGGGCAGAAGCAGCTGAAATTTCCAAGGCACAGGGATACAGGGATGGTTTTCGTACTGGGGAAGAGAAGGCAGAGCTGCAAATGCGCGAGACCGCGCAACAGATATTTGGCAACGTTAACGAACTAATTCTGGAATTTAGTTCGCTCAAAAAAAACATCTTAGAAAATGTTCAGGAAAATTTTTATGAATTATGCCAGGCCATGGCGGAAGCGCTGATAAAGCGTGAATTCAGCATTAATACTGAAACTTTTATGATGGTACTGCAGCGAGCAATTACAGAGTCGGTCGAGCCCGGAAAGATTCGAGTTCATGTCCATCCTGAGCTATTCGATCGTGTTGCCGCGATTGCTCCCCCAGATCTAAAGGAAGCTCTGCTAAAAGATGGCGAAATCGCAGTCGGTGATTTCAAAATCGAGTCAAGCATGAGCGTCGTCGATGTCAATGTAACTAAACTTGTGAGTGAGCTTCTGCGCCAGGCAGATCTCGACCTCTTCAAGCAGGGAGATAACGTAGCTTGAGCTTGAACCTGCGTAGTTTCGACCGGGAAAACCTTAGGGCGTCGTTTAATCAAATTGATTGGCACCCCTCGGGCAAAGTCACTGATGTTGTAGGTACTGTGGTGGAGGCACATCTACCTGGTAGCCGACTTGGTACCGTAGTCAGTATCAATGTGCGTGGTCAAAAAGATGTCCTTGCTGAGGTCGTTGGTTTCAGCCGTGGCAAGGCTCTGCTCATTCCCTATTCGAGCTTGAGTGGTATCGCTCCAGGGTGTGCCGTAAGTGGTAATCGCACATGGGACCGGGTTCCCGTAGGAGATTTTCTCCTCGGAAAAGTTGTGGACCCTTTGATGAACCCTCTTGAGGGTCGCCTCGATCTGCCGGAGCGCCCTCATATGGCTCCACTAGAAAAAGAAGCTCCGAATCCGCTGCGTCGGTCCCGCGTTGTAGATCAGTTTAAAATGGGTATTCGCGCAATCGATAGCATGCTTACGTTTGGCGAAGGCCAACGCGTTGGCGTTATGGCGGGATCAGGTGTCGGTAAAAGCGTGCTCATGGGTATGATCGCGCGCGGTTCAGCCGCAGACGTTAACGTCATCGGTCTAGTCGGCGAACGGGGCCGCGAGGTTCGCGAATTTATCGAACGTGATCTTGGGCCCGAGGGTCTGGCTAGATCGGTTGTAGTATGCAGCACAAGTGATCAATCGCCACTGATGCGCCTGAGAGCGGCGAAGGCAACGACAGCTATCGCAGAGTCATTCTCGCAACAAGGCAAACGAGTGCTTTTGATGATGGATAGTCTGACTCGCGTGGCTATGGCTCAGAGGGAAATCGGTTTAGCTATCGGTGAGCCGCCAACTACTAAAGGTTACCCACCATCGGTATTCTCGATCCTGCCAAAATTGCTGGAACGTTGCGGTCCTCAGGTAGATGGTCACGGTAGTATCAGTGGTCTTTATACCGTGCTTGTCGACGGGGACGATTTTAACGACCCGATCCCAGATGCGGTGCGGTCTATTTTAGATGGACATATTAATTTATCGCGCTCACTAGCGGCTAAAGGCCATTTTCCAGCCATCGAGGTAGCGACTAGTACCAGTCGGGTGATGCGTGACATTGTTGACGATGAACACTGGCAGTTGGCATCTACAGTACGCCAGTTGATCGGTGTATATCAGGAAAACATCGACTATATCCAAATCGGTTCCTATCAGCAGGGAACCAATCCCACACTAGATGCAGCAATTACTCTGATGCCGGCTATCGAAGAATTTTTGCGTCAAGGAATTGATGAGCGGTCAAGCTCGCAGGAAGCCTTGCAAGGCATGCGCGATATATTTAAGCGGGGAAAATAAAAAAATATGCAAAGCATGCGAAAAATTAAACGAGTGCAGCCGATCATCAAGATCAAGCAAACACGTGTTGATACCGAGGCAGCGATGCTTGCTAGGATCAATAAAGAAAAGGTGGAAGCGGTCCAGTCCATGCGAGAAAGTCAGCGCCAGTATATGAGTGGCGTTGATGAACTCAACCGCATTAGGACATCCAGTAGTCGTGAAAATATCGAAGTAATTGAAAGCGGTCTCGACCACGTTAAAGCGAAATGGTACCGGCTGTACAAAAATGTCCAGGATTTAGAAAATAGAGAGAGGGCTCAGATCGCTTGTCTGAATGTTGCTGAGCGAGAACTAAAAGCAATTGAGCGCCTTCGCGAACGTTACGAGATGGACTTTAGGAAGGAAATAAGTCGCAGTGAGCAGAAAATGTCGGATGAAATCGCGCTGCGGCAATTCCAAGTTCAAACGAGGTCATAAAAGGGATTATGAAGCGCAAGCAAGAAAATCCGAAAACGTCTTATAGTCGCTTATGGAAAACCATAATTGTAGCTAAGCTAGTACTACTTGCTGCTGTATGGTTTGCCATGAATGGTGGCATTACTATTGGTGATCTCCCCATTTATGCAAAAGGCGGCGAAGCGAAGAATAATCCTGAAACTGATGACGCTTCAAAGAACGAAGCGAAGAAGTCTGATGATGAAGAGAAATCGGATAAAAAAACCTCCTCTGAAAAAGAGAAGAAAGATTCTGCAGCAGGTGACGGGAAAAAATCTGACAAACCTCGGAAAAGTTTTCTCTCCAACCTGCTAGAACTTCCTGAGTTAAATCCCGGTTCCATGAAGAAGGAAGAGGTTGGTCGCTACCTTGATATAGCTGAGAGAAAGAAACGTCAGATCGAAGATAGGTTGGCAAATTTAGGTCGGAGAGAAGATCAACTCAAAGGCCTCGAGAGCTCGATCGACGAGAAGCTCAAGAAGCTTGACGAAGAACGCCGATATTTTGCTCAGACTATCCAGAAAGAAAAAGATCTTAAAGGGGAGCGAGTCGAGAAATTGGTGGCTCTATATTCTAAGATGGAGCCCAAGAAAGCGGCTCCCGTGATGGAAAAGCTTGATAAAGACTTAGTCGTCGAAATGTTTAAGCAGTTGCCGCAGAAACAAGTCACGGCCATTCTCGAGACGATGAGTGCGGATAAATCTGTTGCACTGAGCGAGTACTATGGCCGCATTCGCTCGGCTAAAGAGTACGACATTCTGAAAGAGATGAATGCATCCCTGCGTAAGGAATTCGACGACTGTAAAGGGATGCCCAAGGGTTAGGGTCGGGCTTCTTTTTCAGCTTGGTCGGGCGGTGCTACAGCGGCCTGAAATGCCTCATGATAGCGATAAAATGGCACCCTTGGATTGACATGGTGGAGCTGATGAACATTCTGGCCTGCCATGAGGATGTGTAATATACGGGCCGGAACATTGCGGGTGTTTAGTTTTTGGCTGGTTTCTTGATGTGGGTGATGAGGGAACCAGTCGAAAAGAAGAGCCTGCACACCTGTGCCGATTATAGTCGGCAGTATGAAGCCATAAAGTGATAGGTTCCAATAAGGCGTGCAGAGAGTGATGATCGCCGCACTCCAATAGATCACGATGACCGTGATGTTGGGCGTAGCAGATTCGCCCTCACGTTCGATTTTAAAAAGATAACTATGAATGTAATGCGGATAGATCGTCAGACAGCGCAGTAAGGTCGATAGAAAACTTTTACTCGCCACCCAGTAGTCTGGATCGAGGTCAGGTTTATTGGTGTTTTGATGATGCGTTAGGTGAATGCGCCTAAATGCCTGGAACGGCGCCATAAACATGGCTCCCGAGGTCCAGCCCATGACTTCGGTCAACCATCCGCCGCGACTTTTACCTTCGATGTTTTCATGGACCGCCTCATGCAACACGGTGAAGCTGTAAAAATTACAAACCACCGCGATAGCGACCATGCCCCATCCGCCGATCCAATCCAGATTTAAGGCAAACAGGGCGAGCAAAAAAATAGCCCACGTGCCCACAGCCAGAGCAATCGTTGGCCAAGCGAAGCCACCGACATAACGCCTTAAAACTTTGTGTTGAAAAGTTGCAGGTCCCACAACATTCGCTCTCCCGAAAGTAAAGAAGCAATCGCTTCCTGTGCCTTACGGAGATTCGGCATATTCGGGGCAAATCTTTAGCGATGTCTGCTCGGCAGCCGGATTTGTTGGCGAACCTGAAGGGATGGCCGAAGGTGCAGCGGAGCGGAGGTAGTGAGCTCGCCGCACCCCCATCTCAGGGTCTTCGCATGTGCCGGTAACTATTGTATTTTTTTGTTTACCTAAGTACTCGGTTTTTCCGTTACAAAAAACGCTCTCATGAATACCAATAATATTGGATTAATGCCTTTTTTTCTCAAGTTTTAGGAACTTGTTGACGAACAGCTGAGATGGATAACAGGGGAGATAGCCCGTTAACAAATCTTGGGTCTGCTTATGTCGACTTTTAAACAACTAGCCTTGTGCACGATGAGGGCCTCACTCAGCGCCCGATTATACGTGTTTAGTTTGGCATTTGCGGCGAGCCTGGTCTCCCTGTCGCAAGCGTACGCGGCCACTTTTTCGGTGTCATACAGCGGGCGCCTTACGCAATCTACGGGTGCCCCAGTCGATGGGCCAGTGGATATCTCGGTAAAGTTTTGGAACGCTTCGGTCAGTGGTAATACCCTCACTGCTCCGGTCGAGTTAACCGCAGTGGACCTTAATAGTGGCGTGTTTAGTTTACCACTCGAACTAAGCGCCGATCAGGTTCAGCAAATCTTCGGCGACGGCGTAAGTCCGGTTTTTATTGAGATCACCGCAGCTGGCAAAACTTATCCACGCCAGCAGTATAGTTTTGTGCCGCTGGCACTGCGTATTCCTGTCGACGGTAAGACTCTGGCGTTTGATAGAAATGGCAATCTTGGGCTCTCCCTTAGTGGCCTGCCGGTAGCCAATCAGTTTCTCACTAAAAATAGCAGTGGCGAGTTGATTTGGGGCACTCCTGCGGTGACGGCGGGAACCAGTGATACGATGAGTATGCCAAATGTTGGCACTGCAGGAACTTACGCAAAAGTCGTCACCGATGCTCAAGGGCGCGTAACGCAGGGGCTCTCACTTGCTGCTGCGGATGTTACCGCTGCGCTGGGGCAAAGCTTGACCACCGCATTCGTTGCCGAAAGCGGTACAAATCTTTATTACACGGACGCGCGGGCACGAGGTGTGATCTCGGCTAATGCACCACTAAGTTACGGTATTTCAAGTGGTCAAATCTCCCTGGCGCAGGCCAGTGGTACCGCGAGTGGTTATCTGAGTGCTTCCGATTGGACGACCTTTAACACGAAACAGAACGCTCTCGGTTTTACTCCGCTTAATAAAGCCGGCGATTCGATGGCCGGCGCACTCGACATGAACGGCCAGGCAATCATCAACGCTGGCAACGTCACCATCAGCACAGCTAAGACTCTAGGGCTTGGTGTATTTGATAATACGTCTGAAGCAACCATGGTGGCCTTGCTAGACAGCACAGGGGCGACGTCTACTGACAAAGGTAAAACCTGGTTTAACAGCTCGACCAGTCAAATCAAATACTGGACTGGTAGCACGGCGCAGGCACTCGGAGTTTCCGGAGCAGGGCTAACGAATTTAAATGGACTGACGGGCAACACACAAACCTTTGCTACGGGTACCAGTGGTAACACTCCAACTTTTAGCTCTATGGGAACGGTGCATACGCTGAATATTCCGTTGGCTGCTGCCACTGGAGTTACGGCTGGCCTCGTTTCCAATGGCGACTTTGCCAGCTTTGGCAGCAAACTCGGCGGTGTGGCCGCGGGGACTGGCGTATCTGTTTCGACAACAAGTGGAACAGCTACCGTAAGTTTAAGCTCAGTAGGCACAGCCGGAACTTTTACTAAAGTCCAGACCAATGCTCAGGGCCAGGTGGTAAGTGGTGGCGCTCTTAGTGCCGGTGATATCCCAGGCCTCGATGCAAATAAGATCACCACTGGCCAACTTTCTGTTGCTAACGGTGGTACTGGGATAAGTACTTTCAATTCAAACGGCGTACTGATCGGTAATGGCACTGGTAACCTTGTGTCAACTGCGACACCGAGTGCCGACCAGGTCTTGCGCGCTCCTAGCGCAGGTGGACAGCCCTCTTTCGGTGCTATTGACTTATCAAAATCAGCATCAGTCGAAGGTATTCTCCCCAGTGCCAATGGCGGTACCGGCGTAAGCTCCACCGCCGCCTTCCCGACTTCGGGCGTGGTCGTCACTCGTGACGCGACGGAAACTCTGACCAATAAAACTTTGTCAGCAGCCGTGATCAACGGCGCATCGAGCATTGGCGGCTCAACTACGATTAACACCACTGGCACCGTTAACTCGGGTGCCTATACGGTGGCTGGTAACATCACTATTTTGGGTAGCGGCATTGCAGCAAATAAACTGGTTCTCAACGACAAAGGCTCGACTAACTCAGTTGCACTCAAGGCTCCTGACACTCTGGCTTCGTCACTCAATTGGGAGCTACCGAGCACCAACGGCTCGTCTGGACAAGTACTCTCAACTAATGGTTCAGGTACTTTGAGCTGGGTAGCTGCTGCAATCGGTAGCGTAACAAACGTCACGGGGACGGCCCCAATCTCAGTTGCAACCGGCACCTCAACACCGGTGATTTCCATGTCGCAAGCAAACGGCACAACAAACGGCTACCTAAGCTCGGCTGACTGGACCACATTTAATAGTAAGCAGGCAGCCGGTAACTATATCACCGCTATCACCGGCGATGTCACGGCTACGGGAGCTGGATCGGCTGCAGCTGCACTTGCTACCGTCGCCATCCCAGGGACCTCAACCAAAGTGACTTATGACGTGAAAGGTCGAGTGACCTTAGGTACATCACTGGCAGCAGCAGATATCCCGCCACTGAGTGCAGCCATCATCACGTCCGGCACTCTTGCAGCAGCTAATGGCGGTACCGGCGTAAACTCGACCGCTATCTTCCCGACCTCGGGCGTAGTGGTGACGGAAGCAGCGACAGAAACTCTTACCAATAAAACACTGACTGCCGCCACGATCAACGGCACATCGAGTATTGGCGGATCGACTACAATTAGTACGACGGGCACCGCTGCGACGGGGGCACTGACAGCTGTGAGTGTTAGCTCCCAAGGTAATGTCACTATCCTTGGTAACAGCACTACAGCAAATAAACTGGTTCTCAATGACAAAGGCTCAACTAACTCAGTCGCACTGAAAGCTCCTGATACTCTGGCGTCGTCACTTACCTGGGAGCTACCAAGCACCATTGGCTCGTCTGGGCAGGTACTATCAACTAACGGCTCAGGGACTCTAAGCTGGGTATCTGCTGCTATCGGTAGCGTCACAAACGTCACTGGAACGGCTCCAATCTCAGTAGCAAGCGGTACCTCAACTCCAGTGATTTCCATGTCGCAAGCAAACGGCACGACAAACGGCTACCTAAGCTCGGCTGATTGGACCACATTTAATAGTAAGCAAGCTGCCGGTAGCTATATCACTGCCCTCACCGGTGATGTCACTGCCTCTGGCGCGGGATCAGCTGCTGCATCACTCTCCACTACCGGAGTTACTGCTGGCACCTACACCAAGGTGACTGTCGATGCCAAAGGCCGCGCAACCGCCGGGACGAGTTTAGTTGCGGGGGATATCCCTGCACATAGCGCAGCTCTTATAAGTTCTGGTACTTTGGCCGTTGCCAATGGTGGTACCGGTGTCTCGTCAACACCAGTAAATTCTGTTTTCGCTGGCCCGACAAGCGGCTCTGGCGCTCCTTCATTTCGCACGCTAGTGGCCGGAGATCTTCCTGCTATGGGTGGTGCCAATGGTACGGCCGCTGGTACGGCCGGAGCTGTCCCTGGTCCTGCTGCAGCCGACAACGTGAAGTTTCTGCGCGGTGACAGGTTATCCGGCAAGCTCTGGTAGTGCCCAGACTGGCATAGCAAGGCTTGAGGCCGCGAACTATAACGTGCTGGACATCGGTCAGGCAAATGCTGCGCCATGGGGCTTATGGCTTCAAGGTACACACCGTACTTCCCTGGGCACAACGTATCCACTGCTTCTAAATCCAAACGGCGGCAACGTGGGGATTGGCACAACGGCGCCTACCGCGAACCTAGACGTTGATAACAGCGCAAACGCGAGTACCGCGGCTGTTTCTATTAATGCCGCTACAGGTCAGGCAACACAGCTACTACTGAAGCGAGGCGGTTCAACGGTTAGCTTTTTCACGAACGTGTCGTCTGATAAGGTTATCCGGCAAGCTCTGGTAGTGCCCAGACTGGCATAGCAAGGCTTGAGGCCGCGAACTATAACGTGCTGGACATCGGTCAGGCAAATGCTGCGCCATGGGGCTTATGGCTTCAAGGTACACACCGTACTTCCCTGGGAACAACGTATCCACTGCTTCTAAATCCAAACGGCGGCAACGTGGGTATAGGTACCACATCCCCAGGAGTGACACTGGACGTCAACGGCTCCCTCCGGGCGGGTAGCAGCGCGTCTGTGACTACCTGCGGATCGGGTCAAGCCAATGGCGAGGGATCTCAACGCTATAATTACACGACTCATTATATGGAATACTGTAATGGTACGACGTGGGTGGCACTTAATGGTATTGGCATTGGTCAATCATGGACAAACCTAATTGCAAGCCGCGCTTTAGGAACAACATATACAAATTCGAGCGGCAGTCCGATAATTGTTTCTGTGACGGTGTATGGCAATGTTGGCGCGAACGGCTACGTCGGGGGTAGCGCTATCGTCGGAGGAGTGACAGTTGCAAATATTGGAGGCCAAATAAGCGCAGCTTACTATAATAGTGCACCGCTTTCATTTGTGGTTCCAAATGGAGCGACTTACTCAGTCACCTCCAGCAGTAGTCTTAGTGTTTGGGCTGAGCTGAGGTGATAGGAGCTTCTTGGCTTCTTGGGGTCGGGCACTTATGGCAACTCATTGACACCATTAGAACAACGCAAAACCTGACTTCATAAGATCTCGCGCTTTCAATAGCTTAGCGCCAGTGCCCGACCCCCTAGCCGATTACAAACCTATTACTTTTGGTGGGGTATTGTGAACGTCGGAGAGACCTTTGCACAGTTTGTCTGGAACCTGTGTGAAGAATAGGGGCAGTGGCAAGAACTCGCAGCTATTGGGAGCGCGCTGGAATTGATAGACTTCGTAATGTGCGCTCTTGCCTGGTGCCACACAAACTGGAGCCTTTGCCATCAGGTTGCAAATCTGTGGAGGCATTGGTCTTGGTAAAGGCTTAATCCCTTGAGGCGGTACGCTTGCATCGTCGAGGATGATGACGAGCCCACCGGTCGTCTCCTCAAGTTTAGTCATGGAGATACGGGCAGTGGCTTGCTTTCCGGCCTGGATAGTTGCCTTACCTTCGCCGTGGGAGTAGACGTGGCCTGTGGAGCTATTTACTAGACTAACGGTGACCCAGTAATCGCCCGCTTCAAGGTCATTGATTTGAATGGCTTGGCCTTTGATTTGGAATATCTGAGTAAAAACCGTATCGCTAATTGATCCATTGAATGTTTCCGATGAAATCGGACTGAATACCTCAATGTCTGGTGATGTGGCCGAGGGTTTCTTAACAGTCTTTAACTGGCCGAGTGCGTTTTGTGGGCCGGTTGAGGCGCCAGGCCACATGCATGGACGCCCAAGTTGATGGACCTTCGATGATGCCGCGACCACATCCCCGCAGCCATCATTGAAAACCATCAAGCGCGACAATGTGACTTCGACCTCATCCACAGCCGCTGGCAGATTGCTCGGTAGTGCCAAGGCGAGACTGGCCTTATCGGTCGGATTTTTTCTTAGATCAGTCGAATTTTCTGCAGCAGAATCTTTCGTCTGCTTTTGATCTTGTAGTCCGCAACCCGTGTAGGTCAGTGCCATCGCTCCAATGATGCTGCTTTTCACTAGAATTTTGCCAAGTTTCTTAGTTGTCATGTGCATTCGCTCCGCAGTGGTTAGGGTAATTTTTTTGTTTTTGATTGCCCGCTTTGTGCCCGTGACTTACCCCTCTTCGGCAAATTTAAGGCAGCGCTCGCACGGTTTGGGCAAGATTCCGTATACAAGCGTATACAGAAGCGGTTTTGGACGGTTAAGCTCCAGTGATCACGGGGAAATATCAACGCCAAGGGGGGTGCGCGTGAAATCTGCGGGTTACGGATTTTGAGACGGCTGTACCTGTGACTTACCTCCGCAAGGCGTGCGTATCTAGCAGCATGGCCCTAAATCTTCCCGAAGGCACCGGCCGTGCCACCTTGGAATCCGACACGGCACCACCTTCCAGACTGGCTCAATTCAAGACCCGAAGCCGCTGATATTCATTGATAAACAAATTTATTCTAAGGTTTTCAAAAAACAGTCCGATGGCGCGAATGAGGGACAGATTGTGAGAATCCGAGGCCCCGGAGGTGTTGCCATGGTCAGTTCCAACCTATCTCGCCAAGTAAATCAAAGAGCGAATTGGGGTATTGTTTTAGCTTCAACATGCGTTGCGTTACTTAGCGGGCTGGGCTGTACCAAAGGCACCAAGGATGTCGGCAGTAGTGGCGGCGCTGCGACCACAGCTCCGGCTTCCACCCCTGCGCCTGGCGGAGGACCGACCGGCACACTTGCGATTTCGGTTGGTCAAGAGCTCGCTAACACAATATCGCTAGCGCTTGTTGAGAGCGGGATATCGGAGAGCCAGGCGCATGTCATCACGAACGATGTCACATCGAGTGGCGTGCTAGCAATCCAGACTGGCAGCAGCTTAAATCTGGCGGATCAGCAGGACTTAAATTTGGTGGCACCTAATGTTGCCGGTGCCTTTGTCGCCAACTTGGACTCACCTGCCGCAGGATTGGACGAAGAAACCCGCAAGAAAGCCATCGGCGTAATAGTCTCGGCTACAGTTAAGTTCACTGGTGAAAAGCAAATTGACGACAGCGCGCGCCCGGCCCTGATCGGAGCGATTGCCGAGACAGTTGTTACTAAAACAGCCGAGGCGTCGCTTTCAACGGAGGCCACCATCGATGCCATCGGCCTTGTAGCTGATGCCTCCTTTAGCGGTATGGTAGCCGGCAAGATCTCTCCGGATAGCCTTACATCTACCGCTCAGGTGATCGCCGATAAGATTGGCCGCGGCGTTGCAGCTACAGCATTAAGCACCGATAAGATTCCAGACGCCCTCGGCAAGGCCGCTGAAAAAGCTGGTTCAGCTCTGGGCAAGTTACCGCTTCCAGACCCAACCGCTGCGGTTTCCTCGACCACAGAAGGCTTTGTTTCGGGGCTAGCGGCCAGTACACGGCTCACTAAGGACGAAAAAAACAGTGCTTTGGCTGAGATCCCCAAAGGTGTAAGCACTTCCATTCCAGCGTGGATGGCCACTGACAAACTAGCCTCCGCTCTCGACAAAGTGACCACAACTACTGTTGATTCCTTTGTCGCAAAACTCTCTCCATCAGCTGCCGAAATTGCGGCATATCTACCGAAAATCGCTGAAGGAGCAGTAGTTGGTCTTGCCAAATCGTCAGCGTCAACTTCGACCATTGTTGCGAATGACATAGCGTCGCGCCCGATGCAGGCGATTATGGGTAAACTTGATCAGTTAGTCAGCGATTCGCAAGGACGCATGCAGGTCATCCAGGCGACGCTCACAAGATCTATCTCAGCCCTAGGTGCTGCTAGCCAGACCAATGCTGCCAACGACATTGCCCCACAGCTCGTCAGCAAAGCATTCGAATTGGCAACGGCAAACAGAGGCAATCTCAATCTCGACGTCACAGACGAAACGAAAGTGACAAATTTCTATGACACCATGATTAAGGGCGCCATCGAAGGCGTGGCAAAGTTAGGGACCACCAATCGAGCCGCTGCTGCCGCAGCTTCGTCTAGCATACTTTCAAAAACCATGGATGCTGCCGTAAGCTCCATGAACACCATTTATACGGCGACTGGCTCCGGCACGGCACCCAACCTAAGCGAAAATGTGCTGAAAAGCATACCAACACGGGCCTCTCAAGCCGTGGGCGAGAAGCTGGCGACTGTTTTGCCACCCGATGATTTGAATGGTGCGTTTGCTACTATCACATCTCAATACATTTATAATGTTCAGACTGTAGCAACGTCTAAATCCACGACGGTTGATGTCGGCGAGCTATCAAAGACGATTACCGCCGATTCTTTGGCAACATTCTGTGGTGCTTGGAATGCTAAACCTACTGAAATGCAAACCGCAGTGACTGCGCTCAACAACCGCCTTGGTGTAATGGGGACGAATTTAGATCCCAAAGTGCTTGCTTCGATCCAAACCGGCAGTCGAAACGTTGTGGTCCAGGCCATCGGCGGCAAGGACGCCATGCAGTCGTGCAGCGACACTGTGACGACATCAACTGTAGCCTGTACCAAAGTTGCGGGAGCCAGCTGCCCAAGTTCATCGACTCAGGCGGGGTACAAATACACTTGGAATGCAGACGCCACGGGTGAGCGCTGCTTCATGTACCGCGAGCTGATCGTTGATACGACCAGCGTAAACGTAACATGCTCTACTGAATCCGAATATGTATACGGTGTCGGTTGCCGCCCGAAGGTCAAAACATGCGCCGAAGGCGAGGCGTTTGTCTATGGCGTTGGCTGTAAGACCACCACTTTCTTCTGTCCAGTCGGACAGAGATTCAGCATGAGCGGCGGCTGCGTTGCCGATGACACCACTTACACATGTCCTACTGGTCAACGCAGGACTGCGTCTGGATCTTGCGAAGCTGCGACCACGACCTGCGCCTCCGGCTATACATTTGTGACTACCCAGTGTGTCGCCGTTAGCGCGACACCCCAATGTCCCACTGGAGCCCCATACAACGCCAGCCAACAAAAGTGCGTGGCTGTATCAACCACCACGAGCAATTCTTCAACCACCTGTACATCCGGCACCTACCGCAACAACAGTGGCAGTTGTAATCCGTTTGGCCAGTGTGCGAGCGGCCAGTTTTGGGATGCAACGAGTCTCTCTTGCCGCACAAACTGCACAAACGCTACGACATGGGACAGCGTGTCCTTAACTTGCCATTCGATCACCATCGCCGCTACTCAGTGCGCAGATGGCAAAATCCTGGTCTCTGGTTCTTGCGAGACATGCCCCACCAATATGCCCTGGGATCCCACAGCTAAGGCTTGTCGAGCACTCGGTTCGTGTAGTCCCGGGCTCGTCTTTAACCCAGATAGCAGCCAGTGCGAGAAGGCGCAGGTAGCGACATGCGATAACACCAAGAGCAAACCAGAAATGCCGCAGTTCACTTTAAGTAACGGTTTGATCGGCGGTATTCAACTCGGTTGGTCGGGAGCCGGGGACGCTTATTTGCTCGTGCGCCGATCCGGCAATGGAAGTTATACCGTAGCCGATGGCAAACCATATGAACTCAGATCACGCTTTACAGACACGAATGGGTCTGGAGAAACCAGCATTGTCATTTTCCGTGGCAACGGCACAAGCTTCGCCGATTTCGACGCGAAAGACTCAAGCCGAGCATACGGCTACGATCTCTATGCTGTTAACTTCCTTTGCACCGGTCCTACCTACTCCAGTGCATCCACGGTGTCAGTCACACCCAAAGCGATCGAGTCGCTCTCTTCCGTTACGGCAGCGCTCTTGAGCACCTCGGGTGGCAGCGGCAGCACGACTCAGACCGACTTGAGCTCGGTCTTATCGCCAGTGTCCGAGTTGGTAGCTACTCCGATTCCGCCAGCGAATGGCAGTGGTACGACTGGCGCTATTAAGTTGTCATGGTCCCGAGCCAAAACGACGGTTGGGAGCTCAACGATGAGCGCGGTCGGATATGTGCTTGTCCGTCACGCACCGACCGCCAGCCAGGCGGCTCTCGCAACAACTGACTTTAGCCCGGAGAAGCTATACCCTCAGGCCCAAATCGGAAACGGCTGGACCGTTGTATTCATGGGTGACAACGACAATTTCACCGACGCTACCGCTAACTATCAGACGGCATTTCAATACGCAATATCTCCTGTCTACATGCTTTCTAACGGCACTGCGACAGAGCGCAAATTCGCGACACTAGCAACAACAACTAACCCAGTGGCCAACAGCAATGGCACCAGCGCTGCATTTGCTGGTATTGCGCTTTCCGGAATGGTCACGGACCGTATCTTAAATCGTTTCGAGGCTAACAGCCTCAGCCCCGATCCATTAGTTGCAAACCTTGTAGCAAGCGGCCATGATCCGGTTAAGACCAGTTACGCAGTTGTCACAACATCAAGCACGTGCAACGATACCATTCAATATTTGCGCATGGTGCCATCTCTAGCTACGCTTTCTAGTGACTTGGTCGGTCTTAATGACGGTTCTACCTACCGAGTTTGTGTCCGTCTAGAAAGCTCATCGGGAGAGCCAGCATTCGGAAGTAGTCCTGCCTTCAACGTCGACACGACACCTCCAGCAATCATCTATGCTGGCAGCGACTCGATGGACGTCTCTGGATCGAGTAGTCAGCTTCAAGTAACGGTGACTGGAGACGTGCAAAATATCCAGTGGTTCAAGACCTACGGACCAGCTGAAGTCTCCTTTGGATCTCCCAGTAGTGCAACCACTACGATGAGTGCTACTACTGCGGGCATTTACGGGATTCGCATAAGAGCATTGGACAGCGCCGGAAACTTTAGCGTCAAAGATCTCACTATTAATTATCAGCCGTCTGGACCTACGCAAACATCTGGCACTTTGGCCGCACTGGCTTTAAATGGCCCTCAGGCAGTGATTGCCGACACATGTTCCGCTCCATTTGTGATCGATTTACTAAATTCCAGTGGTACCAAGATCAGTATTTCAAGTGGAATCAGCATCAGCCTAGGTGTCCCAAGCGGTGTAACCGTCTACATGGATGGCACCTGCTCTGCCGCAGCTCAAAGTGGACCGAGCGGCTTCTACACAGTCCCCGCCATTACTGGTTCGACCAACGCGGTATTCTTTCTCAAAGCCGCTCCGAATGCTCCATCTTTGATCGGGTTATCTGCAGAGGCCAGTTCAGTAACGGCATCAACCCGAAATGTTTACAAGATTGGCATAACTCTAGCCAGCAGTGCCGGTGACCTATTGATTACTGCAGGAGAGCGTGCCGCGACTGGAGATCTGCTCAGCATTTCCGGCCTACCAAGTGGGACCACAGCTAGTTATTCTGTCGTCAAATCGCCCAACATCTGTACCGACTACTTAAGTTATTCTGCTATCGTTCCAAGACTGGAGACAGCATTTTCGTCTGGCGTTGGATCTTACCGCGTCTGCTTGCGGATTGGTGACAGCAGCAGATTCTTCTTCGGGCGTTCCGACGAGATCGTCGTTCAGGATTTGGACCAGACCGTTCTGAGGATGGTGGCCGCATCGTTAACTCAAGACAGTACCTGCTTACCAGTGACCTTGTCGCTACAGAACTCGTCTGGCGCTGCCGTCACCGCCACATCCACGCAACTGTTCAATTTGCCGACGGGAATGCGCGGTGTCACAACTTATTCGGATGCTACCTGCAGCAATTCTGCCAATTCAGCATCGATTCCCTCGGGCGGTTCATCCACCCAATTCTGGGTCAGAACCGATGCGTCAAGTTATTCACCAGTCTATCTTTCTGCTAGTGCGGCCACTGGATCAAGCCTTACCGCAAGTCTGCCGCTCAATATCGTTCGGCTGAACTCAAGTGGCAACGCTTCTGATATGGTCATCGCGGTTGCAGAGCGCAGCAACGGATCGACAAATATCGTATCGATCAGCGGGATCCCAACCGTACTCACACCGACATTTAGTTATTACAAGAACAGCCAAGCTGAATCGGCCTGCCCGACTACAGGATCCGCGTACACATTGTCAGGTGCCGAACAGTCAAATTTCGCGGCGAGCACAGGTGCCGCCGAGTCGTTTACCGTATGTGCCAAAGTGGCAGTCGGCAATGGGGCTATGTATTTACAGAGCCCGAAAATCACCGTCATGGACAGTTCGACGAGCAGTACTGGCAGTAACGTCACCGCCTTGGCGATCAAGGGCAAAACCTATGTCAGTTCAGGTGGCTGCTTTCCTTTTGACATCGAGGCTCGCAACGTTGACGGATTAGTTAATCCATCGTCTGCTCTACCAGTGTCTCTCAATGTGTCGAGCGGCAATGTTCAGTTATTCAGTGACAACACTTGTAGCACTACCTTGTCGAACCCAACCATTGGTACTGACACCAACAAAGTTACTGTATATTTGCGCGCCGGAGATGCTGCTTCACAAACCTTTAGTTTGAATGCGATTGGCGGCTCCTTGGTCGCAAGCATGAGTATCAACTTAGTCAAATTCATGCTTGCAAATGCTGCTTTTGATGGCCAGATAAGTCAGGACGAGCAGTCAAACATCAACCCAGTCGTGACTTTGAGCGGCGCTCCCAGCGGCATTGCTGGGTATGCGATAGTCTCTGCGGTTCAGGATTGTACTGCATCGATGACACTTTACCCTTTAACTGCTTACCCGACAGCACAACAAGTTTATGCTAAACCAGCCAACGCAGACTATAGAATCTGCGGCCGCATCCAAATGGTCAGCGGCGAATATCTTTATGTGATCAGCCCCATCATCACAGTCTCCAGTACGAGTTCGCAGTTAGCGATTAACGGTAGCGGCATTGCACCCGGCGGATCCTGTAGCCCTTACGTTGTCGTCTTGCCGACAGCGCCCTCATCCAGCACAAGCTTTTCCATGAGTTCTGGACCAGCGATCTCTTTGCACTCAGATGCGGACTGCTCTACTTCGTCGATCACTGCTGGAGTCATCGCGTCAGGGATGAGCGCAGGCACCATCTATGCCAACGTGCCGCCAAGTGTTTCGAGCGCATTTAATTTGAATGCTACGGCTGGCAGCCTGTTCGCTTCCAAGACCGTTTCCGTGCTGTCCATTTCTTTAGCTGGGGTCGCCGCTGATGGGTGGATCAACGCAAATGACAAAAGTGCAAACCAAAGCATCCTGACCCTCGGCCAGATGCCCTCTGACATCATGACGGAGATCACCTTAGTCTCCGGTTTGACTAGGTGTAACGCCGCCGCAAATTATCAGAGCTTCATAACGGCACCGACGGCCAGCAGCTTAGCGACTACCCCGGACGGAGCCTCGTACCGCTACTGTTTCCGTTTCACCAAGGGAATGGACACTTTATACGGGTCGAGTCCTAATTTCGACATCGACACGATTGCACCAACGATCGTCGACGCGGGCGCTGATCAAGTCCTGAGTAGCTTGACACCCATAACTGTAACCGGTAGCGGGCCGGACGGTCTCGTTTATGAATGGAAAGGCTCAAGCGGCCTGCAAATTCAGGCCTATGCACAAAATCCTAAATCCGCAACTGTAACGCCGGTAGCTGCGGGAACCTACGGATTGCGATTTGTGGCCAGCGACGCGGCCGGTAACCAAACTTTTGACGAAGTACAGGTCACTTGGAACGCGCCCATTACCAGCATGCTAATACCTGGATTAGACAAGCTACCATGGTTTGCATGTGTACCTCAGAAAGTGCAACTACCGTCCCAGGCACCGGCTGTTATGACAGTCGACTTGAGCCTGTCTAGCGGAAGCGGAGCTAGTTTTTATAATGACGCTAGTTGCAACTCACCTTCGACATCAGTATCCGTGGTAGCTGGTGCAACAGAAGGTCAGTTTTTCGTCCGAGCATCCGAGGCTGCGACATCTCCAATCAGCATTATGACCTCATTGGCCTCCGGGACTACGACGCTGAATACCACCAAGGCTTTTGGCGTCATCGCAGTAAATTTCAAGGGGCCGGCAGCTGATGGCTACATCAACTATGCCGACGCCGGATTAAGTGACCTCGCCATCGAAGCGCCTGTCACCCCGACCGATTGGAAGAGCGAATATGCCGTCACATTACCCGCTGCAAGCTGCAGTGGTCAGACCTACACTACTTCCATTCCAACTGCCGCGACGCTATCCGCTGGGGCAGACGGACCGCGCCGCGTTTGCGTCAGATACACAGTCGGCCCCTTATCGCTCTATAGCTCAAGCCTACAAGTGACCGTAGACAAAACGGCGCCGACAGCCTCACTTGGCTCTGTACCAAGCTCAGTGACCGTCCTGACTGGCCTGAATATTTCAGCTAATGTAAGCGGCGCAAGCTCCTACAACTGGATCCAGGAGAGCGGCAGCGGCACTCTAGCTTTTGCCAACGCAAGTGGAACGCTTGGGGGAGGAACCACCAGCGTTGCAACCACAGTCACACCGAGCGCTGCCGGAACTTACGGCTTTAAGCTCTCGGTAAATGATGCGGCGGGCAATTCTGCGGTCAGTAATGTCGTGAATGTCAGCTGGACGTCATCAACGGGACCGACCAGCACCACAGCCACATCACTCAAGTGGAGCCAGGCTCCGCGCATGCTAGCAAGCGCGTCGTGCCAACCAATTACGCTTAGCCAGGTCGACAGCAATGGGAACTCAGTGTCCGGGGTAACGACACGCAGTATCGCGATCGAGCTTGAAGGTCCGGCGCAGGTTTATAGCGATAATACTTGTGTGACTCTGATCACTGGCACCCCTGCAACTGTGTCATTAGCATCCACAACGCAGGTCTACGTCAGGGCGATTAATGCGGGTGAAGTCAAACTCATGGCCAGAGACAGTGCTATGGGCGCTGCTGGCACAACACAGCTTGCGCCCGCGCTGGAAACACTTATCGTCGACAACAAGATCTACACCGGGGGAAACCACACTTGTTTGCTTAGTACATCAGGCACCACGTGCTGGGGATCCAACAACTTTGGTCAACTGGGAACGGGCAGCGCCAACTTAACCGAGAACACACCGACCACCGTAACCAGTGTCACCAGCACGGCGGTACGACAACTCGCGCTTGGACAGAGCCATACATGCGCCATGCTCAATGATTACACGGTAAAATGCTGGGGCAACAACTCCAGCGGACAATTAGGCTACGCCTCTGGCGGACCAGCGACATCCGTCGCATTCGCCAATAGCCGGTCTCCTCGCTATCTCGTCGCTGGTGAGCAACACAACTGCGCCATCATGGACGACATGAGCGTCCAATGTTGGGGTGGAAATGCTAACGGCCAACTCGGACAAAACGATACAGTAGCGAAAACAGGGGTAGTTGCGTTACCAGGCACCGACAAGTTTAGATCGCTAGCGGCTGGGGCCAACCACAATTGTGGCATCGCGATTGGACCGGTTGGCATGTCAATAAAATGCTGGGGCCTAAACAGCAGCGGGCAAGCCGGCAATAGCTTGACGACATCTCCTGTAACAACTGCGACTGCAGTTGCAAGCGGCACAGGCAGTGCACTGGGTAGCGGATACATGCCAATGAATCTTGCTACCGGATCTACGCACAGTTGCGCAGTGGCAAAAGCATCCTCAATCTCGATGACGGCTTCGCTGGTCTGTTGGGGTAATAACTCCTCTGGACAATTAACTGGGTCCGGCGATAAAACTGCGCCTTTCGCAGTAACACTGCCGACAGCAGTAAGCCCAGGATATGCTGTCGCCGGCGTCAATCACACGTGCGTCGTTAACGCGGCTGGTCCAGCTGCTGGATCCATGTACTGCTGGGGCTCCAACACGCAAGGCCAACTAGGTAGCGGCTCCTTAACTTCAAGCAGTACAGTGCCAACCTCAGCGATTTCTTTATCTACCGGCACAACATTTTTTACGTCGCAGCAGTATGCCGCTGGCAACAACCACACATGTGGCTTAAAACCAAGCAGCCCCTACTTTACCTGTTGGGGGGATAACAGCTTGGGACAAAGCGCTAACGGTGCTACGACAAATACGACCAGGCCGAATTGATTCCCGGTAAAATCTAAATGCAGCGGAGGTCACTCCTGATGTACCCCTGCCAATTTCGGACACGAGTATTACGCGGCGTCTAACATTTTCTCTTGTGCAAAATCAACTGGAGTCTTGTAACCGAGCGATGAGTGAAGCCGCTCTCGATTATGAAATACCTCGATCCGCTCAAAGATTTTTGCTTTAGCTTCTGCCCTCGTGGCAAATTGTTCATGGTGAACAAACTCCGTCTTTAGCGTGTACCAGAAGCTCTCCATAGGCGCATTATCATACCAGTTACCGCTACGACTCATACTAGCCACTAGGTCATATGCGGTAAGCTGGCCTTGAAATTCCTAGCTGGCATATTGACTGCCCCGATCGGAGTGAAATATCGGTATAAAACCCACTCGTTGATGCACCGAGCACCTCGCACATCAGCAGCACATCAAACTCTTCCCGATGATTGGGGACGAAGGCGTATTTCACTTCGGGACGTAGCGTCCTGGAGCAGCGGCAACGCGCGCGCCACGAGTTTGATTCTCCAGGATGGCATTTACGTCAAGATTGGAGATACGGCGAGGCGTTATCTAGGTACCTTCTACACCACTACGGCGACAACGACCGAGGACAGTAAGATGCGCAGATTTGTCAGGAATGCGCAAAATCGCCTCAGTCGTAAATTGTACAGGACTGAAACTTCAGCTAGTTGGAGCCACAGCAGCTCCACCTGGCGTAGCGCCAACAATAAGTTTGTAAGGCAATCAAGGCTTGTTTTGGAAGTACGCTTCTTGATCAACCGTGCCAACATAGCGGCCACCCAAGTCTTTAATCTACGAAACTAGCCGGCAAACTTGCCATTCTCTTTTTACTCAGCAGGTTTGCAAATGACCGCTCTCGATTACCCAGGCGATAAATCACTCTGCAGATACAGCGCCTTATATCAGAATGACTATGGCGCCTAAATTCTGACCATTACAGTCCGATACATCTTATGAGGTTGCTTAGCAAAACTAACCTGAAGGTTTGATCATGAGCGCGAGAGCTAAAGAAAACAAAATCGAGCTGATGGTTCAGTCTGAAGATTTCAACCGGCAAGTCGGCCTTATCAACAACTACTACGATCTTGAGTGGCTAGGACTCACGGGGCAAGATTTTTCTGGTGTCTTTGGTTCATGGCATCTTTCTCAGCTTATCGATTTTTGCCGAGAGAATCCGGAGTATCACATAGTGTCTAGCGACGGACCTGGGCGCTTCGTAAATTGCCTGCTTCAGGATAAAGTGCAATACATGATCGCCAATAAGGACAAGGATCCAGCCCTGGTATTAAATTACCTGCTGGATCCGCAGTGGCCATTATTATGGGAAGATGGGATCAGCTCTGCACTTGCCGAACTCGATAACATCAAAAAATGTACCCACAAGACATAACGAGCTTTCAATAACTTAGTGCCAGTGCCTGACCCCACCTAATTCGATCCGGAAACGCGCCCAGCCAACATGACAGTTGTGTGGATTATGCGAGTCAAATGACCGGGAATGAACTAAGGGCTTCTTGGGGTCGGGCACTTATGGCAACTCATTGACACCATTAGAACGCCACAAAACCTGACTTCATAAGATCTCGCGCTTTCAATAGCTTAGCGCCAGTGCCCGACCCCCTAGCTTCACTTTTGCTGATCGCGCGCGGTTTTACCGCATCGCCCTTGGTAGCCTGCGTGAGTGCCAGAGCATCTTACAGCTCCATAGTTGCGCCGATCACCCACGAGATCAAAGATGGCCTGTACCTCGCGAATAGAATGGTAATTGCCGTGGCCGCGATTCCCAAAAATCCAAGCACTAGCGCTTGGCTATTGTGCCCTTCGATCCGGATGACAATCACAAGCCTGAAGTCGTCAATTTTTTTGGAATTGATTCGGTTGAGTCATTTCGAGCCCCCCCCCACGCCGTTAGGCAAGAAGTGCGACGAATCGCTCACCACTTGACGCACTACGATTGTCAGCCGTAGGACATCTTCAATTACTTCAGAACATTGGCAAGACCCACGATTTGGACGACAGCCTGATCGAAGTCAAAGGCATCATAGTCATCTTGCCGCAACACGGGTTGCAACTCTGTCTTTAACTGCAAACGCATTGCCTCAACCCTTGAAGCCGTGATGTCAATGGCGTTGGTGCCTGGAATCGCAATCTTACGCCGCGCATATTCCAACAGTCCCGAGTCGTTAAGGTCGATTGTCTTGTGACGGATCGCATAATCTAGATCAAATAGATCGCGGATAGCTGGCTCTTTGCGCGTCAACGCCGCCCTGATTTTTTCGGAGAACGCTTCTCTCACTGACAGACAATTAACCGACGCGATAGCAAGCAAATCAACCTTCTTGAAAGGGTCCTGAACCAAAGTTCGAGATGATGACCGTTGCACTTCGTCAAACAGCGGTTCTCTCAATCCGACTTCAAACTTGATTGTCCCAGGCATCGGAGCAACAGCGGATTGATAAGCAAGTGTCGCTGTATATTGACGACCTTCATTGTGACCGGCCAGATCGCTGACGATTTTGAGCGCGGGAACGGCTTTTTGAATGGACGAAAACTGACGCTTTGCTGGTTCCATAGCTTTACGGCGGTCGCCACGAGTCGCCCCAATATTCATGGCGATACTAAAATCGAGGTCCTCACTCAACCGGTAGAACCCAACGTGTATTTTGTTAAGGCAGGTCCCGCCTTTAAAAACAAGCGGCGTCTCCTCGGCAAAAATAAATGCCAGGACAATCGAGCAAAAATAATCCTTCTCAATCAGCTCCCGACGAAAACCGCTTGTCGCAGCTGTATAATCTATAGCTGCGCGAAATTTATCCACGTTGTTATGCGGAGCCATATCTAATAGCGCCCCATTAGGATTGCTCGTTGTCAATGATCCCCCATTCTCGGTTGATGTCGCCACGAGCGGGCCGCGTTGGATCGAGCTTGACCAGCGACCGCCCTACGGACACTCTGGCCTTAAGCTTACCAAGCAGTCGCGGCGAAACTTTGCATTTTGCAAGGATATAACCAATCCTTCGCATCGTCCCAATATTTCCGTGCCGCAAGGTAATACGGACGAGTTCCTTGATTGTCTCCCGTTCATCCTTTCGCGCAGCGATCCAGACGTATGCGCGTGGCAGCGTATTGTAGCGATCCCAATCGTAGACCGCATCCATAAGGGCTCGCGGTAACGATGCTATCTTTACTTCTCCACCATCAGGTAATTTCATCTTATTGCTACCGCCCAAACGCTTCGCCGGCACCTTGATAAAGGTAAAGCGCAGCCCGCCCATGGTGCTCCGCCTCGATATTTTGTCGTTATATACCGTGATCTCGTTTGGAACCTGATCGTCAAAACCGTACTGATGGAACGTGATGGCTCCTCCAATTTGGTAGGAAGCGCCCGCATCCTCCATCAGCGTGCGAGCTAGTCTGTACTCCCCTGGGCTCCACTTTCCACCCGGAGGGACTTGTGCCGGGACCATGTAGAGCCCCCTCCTTAGCCGCACAATCAGACCTTGCTGTGACATGCGACTTAGAAGCTTTCGCTCTTGCGTGGCTGTAAGACCTAATGCTTCGGCAGTCTCACCTGTAACAACTTGAGTTTTCTTCTCAAGCTGTATCCAAGCCAGAAACTGCATTTTAAATTTGCCAAGAACTGGTGTTTTGTCATTCATAGTATTCTACGATAATCCTTTTTAGGGGGATTATCAAGAAATATCATGAACAGGCAATAGCGCCAGCGCCAATGGGAATCCGCGTAGGATGGTAGGTCATTCAACCCCTATTGCGCCAACGCCCCTCACTCACCACCTACGCCAACTTGCCGCATCCTCAACCCACTCTCTGCCTGAAGTTGATCGATATCCCCTTTCCAGTCACCTTTGCTACAACCTTGACTGGGAGCAATCTTCGTAAACGTCTGCGCCAGCCGTCCGCTCGGCAATAGGCCAGCTCAGCCCGACTTTTATTTGGACTTTGTTTCATCAGTTGTCGCATGTTTCGATCAGCTCAGGTGATCACTGGACCAGTTATCAGGCTTCGGGAATCGGGCATCGGGCATCAGTCTTCGGGCATCAGTAATCCCACGAAAATTTAACCCTTAAGCAGCAATCCCTTACTGCCGCTGCGCTCGGTGACGCCGCGATGCAAGTTGAGATTAGTTCCTGCACTCACGCCTGCGTCAAAGGAGCTCTTATCGCCGCGCAGGCCACCACTGCGGCGGTTACTTAGGCGTGGATAGCGTTGTCCAACGAATTCGGCAAGCTCCTGATCCCCTTGGCGTATAAGCGCACGTTCGGCATTTGCACTCAGTTTGGTTTCGCCACTTTCCGTTGGCTGTTGTGCTGCAGCTGCCGTCAACTTATCGCTAAACCCCGACAAGACACCCAGCATATAAGAGCGCCGAGCATTTGCTGGCTTACGAGTGCGGCGTTGATAATCCGTCCAAAGGGAACGCAGTTGATTGCGGAGAAAGTGGTAAACGTATTCCGCCATCAACACATTTTCGTGTGTGCCGAGCAGTTCTACAGCTTTATAGCTGCAAGCATCTTGCGCATCGAATTGATCGAGATAAATCGCGCGAACGAAGAAATGCCGCGTCAAGACGCTGAAGATCATCGATTCTTCTGAGCTGATGCGCTTAAGTTTTTGGTTGATGATGCAGTACACATAAGTCGCCTGACGTTTGTCGCGTAGACTTTCTAGATTGTACTGCGCGTAAAGTTGCCGTACCCGTTGCATAGCGAGGGCTGCTTCATGCTCGTTATTTGATCCTGCTAGAGCGAGTAATTTTTCCACACGCTTGAGTAATTTTTCTTCCTCAATACTTAGGCTGCGATCTCGCCAATTGGGAATACTTTCAGGTAATGCCCCGCTGGCACTCCGCGCCCACTCAGCCACTCGCAGCATGTCACAGGCTCGCTGAAATGCTGCTCCGTGTGGAAGTCCTCCCCCTCCTCCAAGCAGCTCATCGGCTATCTGATGCGCCATTTCGTGCTTGAGGATCTCGATGACGATATCCCAGGAGTGCTGCTCAATCAGGCGTCGACTTATCGTTAGCTTGCGGGTGGTGGCCTGCCACTGCCCCCAAGAGCTAGTCAGCTCCTCGACGCAGATAACAGGCGTACCCATACGTACACCAAAGTAGAGGCGTACGTTTTCGTGTTCTTTATAAAGTTGTTCAGTCCAGGCGCGTAGAAGGTCGCGCCGGACATCGTCGTGATTCATCATAATAGTCGCTGTATAGTGCTAGTAGTGTTTGATTCGCTCTTCCACGTGTTCGTGGCTGCCCATGATGCTGTAACCGCAGTCTACATGCAAGATCTCGCCAGTGGTGCCGGACGACATGTCGCTGAGTAGGAAGCCGCAGGTCTTGCCCACGTCTTCTTGCGTGATATTTCGCATCAATGGGGCGCCCTTAGCATGGGAGTTAAGCATGCGTGAGAAATCGCCCACAGCTGAGGCTGCAAGAGTCTTCATCGGCCCAGCACTGAGTGCGTTAACGCGAATATTGCGTGGACCAAGATCGAATGCCAAGTAGCGAGTCGCCATTTCAAGCGCTGCCTTGCAGACGCCCATCATGTTGTAGCCATCGATCACTCGCTCGCCACCAAAGTACGACATAGTGACCATGGCACCGCCATTATTCATAACTTTTGCGGCGGCGCGGGCGACAGCGATGAAGCTGTAGACGCTAATGTCCATGCCTAGTTTAAATCCTTCGCGTGACGATTCGAGCGTCGGGCAACGGAGGTCTTCTAGGGGAGCGAAGGCAATCGAATGGAGGACAAAATCGATCTTGCCGAAGGATTCGCCGACCTCTCCGTAGAAGCGAGTGATGTCATCATCGATAGACACATCACAGGGCTTGATGAAGGTAATGCCCAGAGGTTCTGCGACACGCTGAATCCGCTTGGCCATGCGGTCGCGTCCGTCTTTGTCAGGAAGATGGCTGAAGCCAATCTGTGCACCCTCAGAGATCAGAAATTTGGCAACACCAGTGGCTAACGAATATTCGTTCACCACGCCCATGATGATGCCTTTTTTGCCTGTGAAGAGACCCATAGTTCATCCCCTAAAGACTGCTCGGAATGTTTGGAGTTACGAACGTCGTAAGATACAGTAGTCGGCCTGAGTGTCTCCAGTAAAAAGGTGAGAGGTAGGTATCCCATGGAGTGGACAATTTGGGTAGCAATCGGGGCGATATCCGCAGCTTTATCAGTGGCTTGCGGGGCGTTCGGGGCGCATGCACTGCGCGCTAATTTAACCCCAGAGAACCTCGCGGTATTTGAGACCGCGGCCCGTTATCAGATGTATCATGCCCTCGCTCTGATTGCCGTCGGACTGTTGAGCGTGAAAGTGGACAGTGTGGCAGTGCGGATCGCTGGGATTGCATTCACCAGTGGCAGTGTCCTTTTTTCGGGCAGCCTCTATGCACTGGTGCTCAGCAATATACGCGCTTTGGGCATGATCACCCCTATCGGTGGCCTAGGCTTTATTGTTGGCTGGTGTGCACTCGCAGTCGCTGCTTTAAAGCATTAAAGTGCAATCCGTCCACCTTGGCGAGAAGTCGGGTGATAACCTGCAGTAGGCCTGAGTCTATAAAAAGACGCATAAAGGCCAGCGGCGCAGCCGCGGTGAGCGCAAGTGCGGCTAAAGTCATCGCCATCACTGTCCATTGCCCCTTCAGATACTCATCAAAATGAGCGGCCAGTATATTGCCAAAGGATGCCGTAGGCTCTTGGATGCCAAATCCTAGGTAGCTGAGTGAGGCTTCGATAGCCACAGCGACGCGTAGATTGAGTCCGATCGCTAACAGTAGCTCGGGAGTCCAGGCAGAGCTGATACCGTAGCGCCAAACACGGTCGCCGGTGCGTCCCCCCAGCGCCTCATGGGCGGACCAAAATGCTAGATTTGTGCTCTGTCGCGCCAGATCCTTAATGTGTAAAAAAGCGCGCGCAGTAAAAATCACGCTGAGTGCCAAGATCACCGAAAAAAGGCCTGCTTCCTCGAACCATGCGGCCCAAGCAAAGGTCGTTACGGTCATCGGGACGCTGGCGGCTGCAACGGCGAGCATGCCGAAGGTATTAAAAAAATACCTCGAATACCGGGAGCTAGCTGTAGCTAGAGCCACTTGCGCCATGATTAGTCCAGCCGTTGAAGCCATAATAACGCTGCACCATAGCGGTAGCACCGCCTGAGCTAAGGCCTGCGACAGCCGGACCAGCAGATCGCGGCCGAGATTGTCCGTTCCTAAGGGGTGTTGCCAACTAGAGGCGCTGTGCATGTGAGCGAGATCGACTTTAACACTGAAAAAATTTCCCCACGGTGGCATGGCCAGCATGAGAACAATGATGACTACAATCACATCAGTAGCGAGGTAGCGTTTACGTCTAGGCATAGGACTCGAGTCTCCGTCCAAGCCAACTATTGCCCCAGGCGGTAACTGCCACGCTTAGAGCATAGAGTAGGATGAGTAGTCCAATAGTAGCGAGCAGGCCCATGTGATCACGGGCCCTCGCCATGTGCCACGCACTGAGTCCCAATCCTGGAGCGTTAAATACAGCTTCCACTATGATTAGTTCTCCGTAAAGCCATGGTAGGCACTGAGCCCAAGCAGTGACAAAGCCCTTAAGTAGGACAATCCGTCGGACAGCTTTGTTTTTGTCGTGGCCATAGGCAACTGCAGCAAGGGCAAAGGGCTGGCGTTGCCAGTAGTCGTGCTCCAGCCTAAGTTGCCGCATCAGGGCTCCTGCCAAGCCGCTGACAATGAACAACACAGCCGCCGGCGCTAACGCAGCGGTGCAAAGCTCTGTCGCAGTGGCAAAGATCTCAATGGGAAAAAGCAGGTTAATTCCAGCGTAGCGGAATGCGATGAGCAGAGTCACCGGAGCCACCACCAAGGCTGGGATGATGACGCCGCGTCCTAAGCCATCAATCGATTCGCTAGGTGCCTGTTGTGAGCGGCATAAGTAGCCAAAGACTGCTGCTGTCCAGCACAAGGCCAACAAGAGGCACCAAGCCAAGATCAGGATGGTTGTTTCACACGGTTTAAGCATGTCTCAAGTATCGCATTGGATTTCACTCCTGCCAATGCTGGCTAAGCCTCCAAGACTAAGTCGCGGGTGCGTTGCATCATTAATTACCGCGAGAAACTCAGCACCGTATGCCCGCATGCGGACGTGGCCGAAGCCGCGTATGCGCACCAGTGATTCCTCATCACTAGGGCTTTGCTCGCAAAGTGCCAATAATGCCTGGTTAGCCAGTACTTGATAGGCAGGTACGCGACCGTCCCTGGCAAGTCGCAACCTAAGTACACACAACCTTCGGTATAACTCTCTCGCTGCGTGCGGTAGAGCGGCGAGGCGATCAGCCTCCTCAAACTTAAGATCTAGTTTACGATGATAAGCAAATGCCAAGTCGTCCATTTCAGTCTCTCCCACTTATGTGACTGCGGCATCCTAGCCATTGGTCAAGCCAAAGGGAAAAGACATGCTCGGACTTGTAGCCTAAGCTGTAGCTGTAGCTGTACCAGCGAACACTTGCACCGCCTTGACGGCCCGTTGCCAGCCAGCAATTTGGCGGGAAATAGAGGCTTTCTCAGCGGCACTCGTCGCAGGTGAGAAAATATGTTCCGTCCGGCGTACGCGACGCAGTTGATCGAGATTGGCGTAAAGTCCAATACCGAGTCCGGCAAATAGCGCAGCGCCAAACGCGGTGGTCTCAAGATTTACTGGCCTATCCACACGGATGCCGGAGTAATCTGCTTGGACTTGCATCAGTAGGCTGTTAGCTGAGGCACCGCCATCTACACGCAGCACTTGCAGCGGAGAGCCAAGATCGCGGGCGATAGCTTCCGTCAGCTCGCGCACTTGAAAGGCGATGCCCTCAAGGACTGCGCGTACCATTTGCGCCTGACTAGTGCCGCGAGTGAGTCCAAAAAAAGCTCCCTGCGCCTTAGGGTCCCAGTAGGGAGCTCCCAACCCCGCTAAAGCTGGTACAAAGTACACTTCCGGCGCTGCCGTGGCTGTGCTTGCGAGCGCTTCCGTATCGCCAGCGCTACGGATGATGCGCATCTGGTCACGTAAAAACTGGACTGCGGCCCCAGCGATAAAAGCGGAGCCCTCGAAGGCATAGGTTAATTTACCAGCTAGGGACCATGCGACAGTAGTCAGCATGCCTGCTTTGGAAACCAAGGGCTGGTCTCCTAAGTTCGCCAACAAAAAAGCACCAGTTCCGTACGTGCATTTGGCTTCGCCCACGTCAAAACAAGTTTGGCCGGCAAGTGCTGCTTGCTGGTCGCCCAGAACGCCGCTGATCGGGATTCCGTCAGGGAGAAAGCTGAGTCCTTTTGTTTTCCCGAAAATACCAGCACTATCGAGTACTTCTGGTAGAATGTCGCGGTTCGGGATGGATAGGGATTCGAGTAATTCGGCGTCCCACTGCCCAGTATGAATATTGAAGGCCAGTGTCCGGGAGGCGTTGCTCGCTTCGGTGACGAACGCCTCGGAGCCCGTCAGTCGCGCCATCAGGTAAGTGTCTATCGTGCCCAGCACTGCTGTTCCTTGCCGTAATTGGGCGGCAAGGTCGGAGCGGTTTTCCATGAGCCAAGTAATTTTGGTGCCACTAAAATAAGGGTCTAGGACCAGGCCCGTTTTGGCTCTAATCGTTGCCTCGAGGCCGTCAGCTTTGAGGCGGTTGCAGATCTCGGCACTCCGCTTGCACTGCCAGACAATGGCGCGGGTTAAGGGCTTGCCGGTCTTGCGTTCAAAAACGCACAGGGTCTCGCGCTGATTGGTTAAGCCAATGGCGATAATCTGCTTTGGCTCGAAGCCTTTATGCGCAGCTGCTGCCTGCGCCACAGCTTGTGCAGCTGCTTGCGCCACGGAACTCCAGATGCCATCGAGATCGTGCTCGACCCATCCGGTCTGCGGATAGTGCTGAGTGAAGTCAATCGTCTGCTTGCCGACGATGGCGGTGGCATCCGGCGTCGTCACATCGACCACGAGTACTGTAGTTCCCGTCGTACCTTGGTCGATTGCCAAAATGAACTGAGCCATCTGGATGCACTCCCACCAGTCGTTGAAGACGCTTATTTGATTCCAGCATATACCCTATGAACATCGCCCATATCATCGATGTTACCGAGGAAATCTTCCACTTCCTTGCGAGCGTCTGGGGCCAACTCGACAAAGCTTTTGGCGCGGTAACTCAACTCTGATTTGGAGACGGACCAGCCGCCTTCCGTGAGAGCCTTGTTGACTAGATCGAGATCGGTTGGTTCGGTGTAGAAGCGGGCTCCCACGTGGCCGTTCTCTACCTCGGATTCTTCCAGAGCTTCGACGTCTTGGGCGCCGGCCTCAATGGCGGCTGCTTCGCTATCGATACCAGCTGTTGGGTTCGATGCTTCGATCACACCGACACGGTCAAACATCCAGGCAACTGAGCCGATGGCACCGAGTTGGCCCTCTTTGCGAAAGCAGACGCGGATTTCGGAAGCCGTGCGGTTCTTGTTATCCGTCAAGCACTCAACAATGAGCGGCACCTTGTGTGGGGCGAATCCCTCATAGGTGACTAACTCATAATGTACGTCGTCACCGGTCAGGCCGGCGCCCTTCTTGATGGCGCGATCGATGGTATCGCGAGGCACCGAAGCTTTGCGGGCAGCCTCGATAGCTGCGCGAAGGCGAGCATTATTCTCTGGGCTAGGGTCGCCTAAGCGGGCCGCAACCGAGATTTCTTTCGCTAACTTACCAAATACGAGACCACGCCTTGCCGCAGAATCTTGTTTTCCCGCGTGTTTCCATTGCGCTCCGATGACGAACCCTCCTTAAGCACTTAGGCGCCATGGCTGAAATTGTTAAGCCACGTCCCCGACCTAGTGAGTCTAGACATTACTCATGCGGGCCTAGCGCAATCAACTAGAAATATCATGGCATGGCGGTGCCGGCAAACGGCACCGCCACGGAGGTTTTAGTGGCTTACCTTACGTAGGCTGTAGTCTTGCTTGGTTCCCTCGCCACAAACTTTCCCGACGGTTGCGGTTTCGTCGGCGCACAATGTCTCGCTTGTGCCCAAATGGAGAGTGCGGGTCCCATCGTCACGCTGTTTACTGATACGTACCTCCTCAACACTGACACTTGGACCCTTATCGCCATCCAAGTGGCGCAGCTGGGTAAATCGCAAGCCGCCGCCCGGTAACCGCGTCAGCGAGTAAGGCTGTGCACCCGGAGTGAATGGGGAGGCGTCTGGTAGGAGAAAACAGAGGCCGCCCGAACGCAGCACGCTAAGGCCGGATTCGCGCGCAAAACCACCGCCACTGATCTTCCAACTGCCGGTAAGCACTACATTGCCTTGCCCTTGAGCGAAGCTCATATTGATGCCTGTGCCGTCGCCTCCTTGCCCTTGCCAGTCACCAACTAAAGCGCCCAGATCCTCATCCAATGTTGCGGCAAAACTTTGGCCTCCAAACAACCATAGGGGAAGTCCTACCAACCACCAAAAGCTCTTGTTTAATTTCATCGTTGTTTCCTCTCACTTAACCAATGTTCAGCAAACTGCGGTTGTCCCCATGACTCCCGCCAACAGCAACCTAGCCGAGCCGCAGCGGCCGCGTCGAAGGACATGGCGCATGTCGGTGGCCGACCTGGCTGTGCTTTTGCTAGCACCCCGCTCAAGCTAGCGTTACTATTCGGACATCAGAGCTGTGTACGAGTATGGAGGCATCATGTTCCCTGACCCCCCTGCCACAAGTTCCAAAGCTATAAGCAGCTTTCTGAAGGAGAATCGCTCATTTCCTCCGCCAGCTGCTTTTCAAGCCCGTGCGGCTATCAACAGCGTCAGTGAGTACGAGCGACTGTGGAATTACGCTGCAGAGCAGCCAGAGCGTTTTTGGGCGGAGCAGGCCGAGAGCCTACTTAGTTGGACGCGGCGCTGGGACCGGGTGCTTGATTGGCAGATTCCGCATGCCAAGTGGTTTGTCGGTGCCAAATTAAATGTCAGTTACAACTGCGTCGACCGTCACCTCACAACTTGGCGGAAGAATAAAGCGGCGATTATTTGGGAAGGAGAGGCCGGTGAAAATCGCGTCCTTACCTATAATGATCTGCACCGGGAAGTATGCCGCTGCGCCAATACACTCAAAGCCCTCGGCATTAAGAAATGTGACCGTGTCACGATTTATATGCCACTAGTTCCCGAGTTGGCCATTGCCATGCTCGCTTGCGCCCGGATTGGGGCCACACATAATGTGGTATTTGGCGGTTTCAGTGCGGAAGCCATTGCCGATCGCAACAACGATGCCCAGGCCCGCTTAGTGATCACTGCTGACGGCGGTTGGCGCCGTGGCGGCCTAGTGCCACTCAAGCACAATGTCGATGCAGCGTTGCTCAAGTCACCAACCGTTGAGAAGGTGCTTGTGCTTCGGCGCACTGGTCAAGAAGTCACCATGCAAGAAGGTCGCGATGTGTGGTGGCACGACACAGTCGACAAGGCTAGTTTAGATTGCCCGGCTGAGCCCCTGGACAGTGAGCACCCATTATTTCTGCTCTATACAAGCGGCAGTACCGGTAAGCCCAAGGGTATTTTGCACACGACTGCCGGCTATCTGCTGCATGCGACGTTAACCAGTAAACTCGTCTTTGACCTGAAGGATGACGACACTTATTGGTGCACCGCCGACGTGGGTTGGGTTACCGGACATTCGTACGTTGTGTACGGACCTCTGGCTAATGGGGCCACCACGTTGATGTACGAAGGGGCGCCGAATCATCCCGATTGGGGGCGATTCTGGCAAATCGTTGAGCGTCACCGCGTTAATATACTTTATACGGCACCGACGGCTATTCGTGCCATTGCCCGTCAGGGTAGTGACATACCAGCACGTTATGATCTGACATCACTGCGCCTACTTGGCACGGTCGGAGAGCCGATCAACCCCGAAACCTGGATGTGGTACCGAGATGTCATCGGGGGTGGTCGATGCCCCATCGTCGACACTTGGTGGCAGACAGAAACCGGCGGCATCATGATTGCTCCTTTACCAGGCGCCACTCCCACTATTCCTGGATCAGCGACTCGGCCCTTCTTCGGCATAGTGCCGGACATTGTCGATATGGACGGTAAGAGTGTGGAAGCCGACCAGGGCGGCTTTCTTGTCATCAAGAAACCATGGCCCGGCATGCTCCGCACCATTTGGGGCGATGACGAGCGTTTCAAGACGCAGTATTGGAGCCAAATACCTGGTGTTTACTTCACCGGTGACGGAGCCCGCCGCGATCAAAATGGTTATTACTGGATCATGGGGCGCATTGACGATGTGCTGAATGTGTCCGGTCATAGACTCAGTACGATGGAGATCGAAAGTGCCTTAGTCAGCCACCCTGCCGTAGCTGAGGCGGCCGTAGTCGGTGCGCCCCATGATTTGAAAGGGGAAAGCATCCACGCATTTGTCACGCTCGAAGCGTCCATCAGTTCGTCGTCGGAATTGAAATCTATCTTAGCCGTGCACGTTGTGGCGCAGATTGGTGCGCTTGCTCGTCCAGAATCCATCTACTTTACGGAAGCCCTGCCCAAAACCCGCTCAGGCAAAATTATGCGCCGCCTACTACGCGACATAGCGGCGGGTCGTGAAAGCTGCGGTGATACGACTACGTTAGAGGACTACAGTGTCCTTGCTAAGTTGCGAGACAGTGAGGAAACCTAATCGCCGGAAGTCTAAAAGGAGCATCCATGACTACTAGAACTTACACAAATACCGCTGATGTCGCCGTCGAAGCGTCGCATAATCCTCACTTTGAGCGTTCTGTATTGACACCTGAGGCTCGGCGCTTTCTGTACGCTCTGCATCAGGAGTTTAACGATCACCGTCTCGCCCTGCTCGAACGTCGGCGGCAGCGTCAGCTGGCGTTGCGGCACGGCCGAGCCCTGGATTTTTTGCCTGAGACTGAGCATATTCGCAAGGCAACCTGGCAAGTCGCTCCTACACCTAAAGATCTGCTAGATCGCCGCGTTGAGATCACTGGCCCAGCCGAGGCAAAGATGATGATCAATGCATTAAATTCGCAAGCCAAGACGTTTATGTGCGATTTCGAGGATTCTCTGTCGCCTACCTGGTCGAATGTGATGCATGGCCAAATCAATGTGCAGCAAGCCGTTCGTCACAAGCTCACCTTCACCAACGAAGTTGGGAAGGAATACAAACTCAATGACAAGATCGCTACGCTGCTGATTCGTCCGCGCGGGTGGCACCTGCCGGAGAAGCATCTGACCGTGGACGGTACGCCGCTTTCGGGAAGTTTGGTCGATTTCGGTTTGGCTTTTTTCCATAATGCCAAGGAGCAGTTAGCGCGAGGAACTGGCCCTTATTTTTACCTGCCAAAAATGGAGAGCCATCTTGAGGCTCGGCTGTGGAATCAGGTCTTTCTGTTCGCCCAAGATTATATCGGCATACCGAGAGGCAGCGTCAAAGTGACGGTGTTGATCGAGACTATCACAGCGGCGTTTGAGATGGATGAGATTCTCTATGAACTTAAGGACCACATCACCGGACTAAATGCCGGTCGCTGGGACTATATTTTCAGTATTATTAAAAAGTTTAGTCATGACAAGGCCCGGCAGCTGCCCGATCGGGCACAGGTCACGATGGCAGTGCCCTTTATGCGATCTTATTGTGATCTTTTAGTTAAGACCTGCCACCATAGAGGAGCGCATGCCATGGGCGGGATGGCGGCATTTATTCCGAGTCGCAAAGATCCGGAGGTCAATAAGGCCGCCTTAGCGAAGGTAAAAGAAGATAAAGACCGCGAAGCTGCGGCTGGCTTTGATGGCACTTGGATCGCCCATCCCGATTTGGCCGACGTGGCAAATACCGCTTTTAATTTAGTACTGGGCGACCAGCCTAATCAGCGTGAGAAGCTGCGCCAGGATGTTCATGTGGCAGCCGCTGAGTTGACCACTTTGACGGTACCAGGTGGTAAGATTTCCGCCGGTGGCGTTGCCAACAACATTAACGTTGCGCTCCAATATATAGAACAATGGCTGCGAGGCAACGGCGCTGTTGCTTTGCATAATTTGATGGAGGATGCAGCCACTGCCGAAATTGCTCGTGCACAATTGTGGCAATGGGTGCACCACGGTTGTATGCTAGAGGATGGGCGGAGACTCAATACGGATCTGTTTCGTAAGTTGCGTGATACTGAATTATCAAAAGTCGGGGCCGCCGAGCACGAACGTGCTGCTGAAATCCTCGATGGCTTAGTACTCGATCCAGAATTTGCGGAATTTTTGACGCTTCCAGCGTACGCTGAGTTGACACCATAAACCTTGAGCATGAGGACTTAAGTTATGAAACCGGACAAGAAAGCTGCCGAAAAAGCGCTCGCACAGGACTGGTCTACTAACCCTCGTTGGCAGGGTGTTAAGCGCCCTTACAGCGCGGAAGAGGTGTTAAAGCTGCGCCCATCGCTCGACATCGAGTACAGTCTTGCTAAGCACGGTGCTCACCGTTTTTGGCAGCAGCTTGAGTCTAATAACTACGTCAATGCACTGGGTGCTATGACTGGCGCTCAGGCCGTGCAAATGGTCAAGGCTGGACTCAAAGCCATCTATATGAGTGGCTGGCAAGTAGCCGCGGACGCCAATCTCTCGGGTCAAACATATCCAGACCAAAGTCTGTACCCATCAAATAGCGTTCCTGCGCTAGTGCGTCGTATCAATGCAGCGTTGTCGCGCGCAGATTTAATCGAGCAAGGCGAGGGTAAATCTTCGGTGGAAGATTGGTATGCCCCAATACTTGCCGATGCCGAAGCTGGTTTCGGTGGCCCGCTCCATGCCTTCGAATTAATGAAGGGTATGATCGAGGCGGGTGCTGCCGCTGTCCACTTTGAGGATCAGCTAGCATCTGAGAAAAAGTGCGGCCACCTTGGGGGTAAGGTCTTGGTGCCTACCTCACAGTTTATTCGTACTTTAACGGCAGCACGTTTAGCAGCCGACGTATGCAATGTACCTACTTGCATTGTGGCCCGGACTGATGCGCTGGGCGCGACGTTGTTAACCTCAGATATTGACTCCTACGACAAGCAATTCACAACTGGTGAACGCACCAGCGAGGGTTACTTCCGTGTTAAAGCTGGTCTGGATTCGGCGATCGCCAGATCGCTGGCCTATGCACCGTATGCAGATCTGCTTTGGTTTGAAACCTCTGTCCCCGATATCGAAGAGGCAAAGGTGTTCAGCAAGGCTATTCATGAAAAATTTCCAGGAAAATATCTGGCCTACAACTGCTCGCCATCGTTTAACTGGGAGAAGAAGTTGAGCGCCAAGCAAATTGCTAGCTTCCAGACTGACCTCGGCGAGCTGGGCTACAAGTTCCAATTCATTACGCTGGCGGGTTGGCACTCCGTGAATTATCACATGTATGATCTTGCCCAAGGTTATAAAGATAAAGGCATGACGGCCTTCGTTGATCTTCAGTCTCGTGAGTTCAAAAAAGAAGCTGAAGGTTATACCGCAACTAAGCATCAGCGCGAGGTGGGCACTGGCTACTTTGATAAGATCCTTATGACTGTCACAGGCGGTAAGGCAGCGACTGCTGCCTATGCGGGATCCACTGAGGAAGAGCAGTTCCATAAATAATGGCATCACTAGGTGCCTGGCCTAAAAAGTCCAAGGCACTATAAGTGACAAATGTCGAAAATCTAGGTCATCGTTAGAATCCGTCTGACGATGACTTTTTTTATTATGCTGCTGATTTCGGTGATTCATGAGTCTCACCAATTTCCATCAATGCGGCATCTTCTTTGCAAAAATAGGACAGTAGAGCTGGCAGTACTAAGGTTTGTGTGATCGTTGCAACACAGGCAAGGAGCGCTGACCAAATGCCCAGAGCTCCAATCGTTCTCAGGCCGCTAAAAACCAGTGAGCCCATTGCCAGAGCACAAATTAAAGTCAGAGATATAACCTCTGGGATACTTTCGATACATGCCCGCCGTAGCTTGGTAAAGCGTGTATCGCCATGGCTGAGGCCGCTTTGCTGATAGCGAAGGAAAAAGGGAATGCCTATGAGGCCGCCAATAATCACACCAAGACCAGATAAGGGAGCCATGCACACGTCTATCGGCTTGCCGACTAGCCCAATGATGCCGAAAACAGCGCCCAGAGCAATGACCGTCGAAAACACACAGGTTAGGGCTACCAATAGGCTTCGTGAGACCAGTGCGAGGAGTAGTGCCAACGTAATAAATGCCACGCCAAAGCTCGACCACATACTTTCGAATACAAGTTTGTCGAGTCTTACGCAGATTGCCCCGAATCCAGCAATTGTAGCCGTTAACTGATCACCGAGGATATTCGGCAGGGTGTTTTCGACGTAAGCCGCGATGGCCGAGGGTGAGGACCAACTACCTAAATGCCTGGAGAGCAAAACCCGTGCCGACTGTTTGTCGATGGTCAGCAACTTGCCGAGTACTTTCCCATCGGATAGCTCGAGTAAGTCCGTGTAATTCGAGAAATCCGCGTCAGTTTGGGGCATTCCGTCGCCATGTTCAGCGCCAGGGGTAAACGCGCGATGTAACTCTTTATAATAATCAGCAATAGACAAGGACCCGCTAAAGTCTCTTGGGAACTCTTTCACCATCGAATTCTGGACATCTTTCAGTTTATTCACAGGATCTTTGACCGAGAAATTTGCCGCACCGTTCTTTGCTTTTACAAGGACGTCAATCGTCAGCGGCCCGCCGGCGATGTTATCGAAATAGTTAATCTCCTGTTTCAGCGGATTGTGGAATGACAAAAAACTCGTTGGGTTAGTTTCGAAATGCAATTTAGAGATACCAAGTGCGGAAACACAAGCTAAGGCTGCTAAAACACCGGTTACTATATGGCGTAAATGAACGGATTGGTACGCGGTCTTAGTCCAATGAAGAACTATGGTCTTTCTTATGGTCTCTACGCCTTTTGCTGGAGTAACTTTGGCGCAGATAGCTAGCAGTGCTGGCAATTGAAAGCATAAGCAGAGAGCATTTATGACCAGAGCCACCAATCCCCAAACGGCAAGACTCCGCAGCGCTGGTAAAGTCGTCGCGAGCATCGAAAGGCAGGTCCCAGCAGTAGCTAAGAAGCAAAACACCAGGTTTGAACGCTTAACAAGGAAGCTTGCCTGGATTGCCTCGTGAACTGATCCTAGGCCTAATAGTGAATGTTGGAATTGCGCTAGAATTGGTGTCACAGCTGCCAGGGACAGTGCCAAGGTGAGCGCCGGTATCACGGCTGTCACAACATCTAGTGTGCCGCCGAAAAAGGCAAATGCACTCATGACCAAGCTTGTAACGGTTACTGCCTGAGCAACACCCACAAGCGCAAGTGACATAGAGCCGAACGACAAGATCAGACCAACTCCCGTCAATAAAACGACGACAATTCCATATCTAATCCAATCGCTCTTAAGTAAAGATTCGATCTCAGCATCAATGTATTCGGTGCCGATTAGGTGCAGCTCTGTTGAATCGGTCCGTAGGGATATAACTTCAGCCTTCGCCTTTTCAAACGCAGAACGTCTCTCAGCTAGGTCCAGTCCGAGTTTGGTTTCGGCGACTACGATTGCTGTTTGCCCATCGTGCGATATGAAGCGGTCTACTAGTGAAGCAGTAGCTAATGATTTATCTTTGATTTCTTTGAGGACCTCTGGCGTTAAGTCGTTTGGGTCCTCATCCGGTATCAGCTTCTTAAATTCCACACCTTCGCCAACAACATTCGGTAGCGACACTGAGGTGAGGCTGGTGACACCCGTGACTCCTGAGATGGCCTCTAACTTGCTCGTTAGCTGACGTAGGCCTTCTATTCCGTCTTTAGTGAATAGTTCAGCGGGTCGAAAAGTAACGGCCAGAACTTCGCCTTCATTAAATGTTTTTTTGAACTTTTGATAGTCCGTGATGACAGGGTCGCTAGCCTCCATCAGTGCTTCCATGCGACCGGTTATCATCGGCTTCGGAGCAAACCACAGCGAAGCGCCGACTAATAAAGCGAAGCCGAGACTCAGCTTTATTGAGTGGTGTGCGCTAGTCTTAATAAAAGAAATCATCGGGCTGCCCTCCGGCAAGCGTGAAATGCCTACAGGAAGTGTCGGCTGGATTCAGAATTTTTTGACTGATCGCGGGTTCGAAGGAATTGGCGATATCCTAAATAGGATAACTTATTTCATAAGAAATATGGTCATTTGTACGCCAGTAGTAAAACAGCGATCCTATCTGATTGGTCGATGGTTTGCGCCCGTCGAAGCCGCTGTAAGCCAGGCCGTGCCGCAGGCTTTCTCCTGCGTATGTTAACTTTCCCATGAAGGAGCTACCATTTGCGCCGACATCGACAACATAGGAAAGCAAAGTTTCGAGTCGGTCGTCCAGAAAAGAGGTGCGAATATTGGTAAGCAGCAGGTCTGATACGAATGGCCGTGTTGTGTCTTTAGCCAATAATCGTGATCTATAGTATTCGGCGGTAAACACCGTGTCGCCGAGGGGGATGCCAAAAAAATCTCTGATTGCTGAAAAATAATTGAATCCGGCTGTGATTTGATATGCGGGTGTTGAGCGTAGTCCGATCGGAAAACTCTGGTCTTCAATCTTGTTCGCATCAATTGAGGGGAGAACTTGTTTATTTAGAGTGTAGAGACTTTCCGCCTTCATCACCCATTTGCCAAATGTTTGCGTGTAGGAAGCGCCTAAAGAAGTTTTATCGGGCACCACTTGGTTGATATCCAGTACTAAAGGCTGATTGTTTTCGACTAAAAGTCCACTAATGATTCCTGTAACGTCATAGTCGGCACCTCTATAATATAAGATAGAAATATCACCATCCGGAATGGTTCGATCATATTTAATGGCCACACTACCTTTACTATCTACACGGTCATTTGGTTGCAAATTAGAATTGAAAGCAAAGTTGTCCGCTGTCACATACCAGTTCTGACCATAGCTTGGTGTAAGTGGTGCTCGACGCCACGGTGCGTAGACAAAGTTCAGTGTTGAACCGTCTGCCATAAGAGCAAACTTTGCCGCGGGTATGGGCGCTACCTTTGTCTCTTTTTCACCGATGAAACCTAGTCGAAGGTCCGGCGGATTAAAGACAGCCATGGGATTAATCGAGTCCGCGCTGCCCCATCCGAAAAGTTGAGATCCGACTTGTAAAAGCCATTTCTCATGTGACTCTTGAACGTATGCCTCCTGAACCATCAGTTGGTAGCCTTTACCGATAATAGAACCGTTTGGTAGGGTGGTTGGCTTTACGGTATATGGATCGTCGATGAATTCAGATTTTGTCATCAGATTGCGATTGATCTGAATGCGTACATTCCAGATCAAACTGGTAGAGTTTAGGATGACTTTAGCTTTGTCCGTTAAGCGCAGTTCCCGAGTGGGAAGAAATGATACGCGATTTGGGTCAACACCCTCGGTTGCGGTCAAACTCAGGTTAGAGCTATGTTGCCAAGTCACTGCCGAGAAAATCCCTGTATCATCTTCCCTTGCATCCTTCTCTTCGGCTGAAGACGCTGTGGGACTTTGTGATGCATCCTTCCCCCCAAGAGCGACCCCGGCTATACAGAATGCAAAAAATGTCGACAGAAGTCGCGGCCATTGATCGCTCATAAGTCTATCCCCGGGTTTGGGTGTGATTACTGCTATAATCGATAAATCTCAAATGATATCAGCATCATACCACGACAAGCGGGCGGGCTCAATCGAAGGGCTGGCGAGCCCACAAAAACTTTAAAGTCAGGGCATTAAAGGTGTCGGATATTTCGACCGATAACCTGAGTATCTGATGGGGGTTATTTATGTGGCGGAATCTACTGCGCGGCTCTAAGTCTCAGGTGCAAACTTCGGCTGGTTGGTGGGGCGCTCTGCTTGTGCTGCTGTTAATGAGTGCAGCGTGCACGGGTGGAAAAAATAGCGATAAAGAAATCACGATTCGTGGTCGTATTACTTTACCTGCAGATGCAAACACTGGGACTTTGCTCGTTGGAGTATCTGGTAATTCCTTCGATGAGATTGCAACTGACCCTATCTCGCATACGTTAAAATTCATCGCTACTAAAGATTTTACCAATTACGAGATTAAGTTACCTGAAGCTCAGCTAGCGAATATTTCGGTTTTGCAGATTTTCGCTGTATTTCATCGCGAAGTAACACTGACGAAGATTCCTAGCATTAAGAAAGGTGATCTTCTCGGGTTTTATCGTAACGACACTAAAATTGGTCTGACTCTTACTGACCTAAGCAGTAAGACTTTGTACGCTGATTTATTAGTGAATCGCGAGTTCAAGGACCGTCAGATCCAAATTCCAGTTGAGGTGTCGGGCAGCGAGGGACGGACTTCGGTCGGGGTTTATTGCGGAGAAATTAGTAGTTTCAATGCGAAGTCGCTCGATATTGACAGCCTAATTCATGTTCAGGAGCTACCCAAATCTCAAGGTCTTCAGTCCGCCTTAATGACATTTTCTTTGCTGCAAGCGAATCAAAATAATCTTTGCTACCTATTCGCGTATAGCGACGCTAACGCCAACCAAATTCTCGAGCCGGGTGAAAAATTTGGATTTTACGCCGATAGTAAGACCAATGTTCCCGTCCAGTTCGATTTGAATCTACCGCAAACTGTGCCTCTTAGGGTCACGGTCAATCGGACGATACCGGCAGCTAGTTCACAGCCAGTGATAATTAAGGGTGGACTCTCGATATCTTCGGATCTGCGCGAGAATATTAAGCGCTTTTTTGTGATCGCTGTCCGTCAAGAAGAGATGAGTTTTAGTCCAGAGCAAATTGCTGGCAATATTTTGGCATTTTCTCCTGTACCTGCTGATGCGACCGATTACGAACTCGATGTGACGGCGGCTGGCGTTTTACCAGGAACTAAAGTCACGACATTTGCAATTGGCGACACCAAAGACCGCGGCTTGCCGGCTTTGACAGACGGTGATGCGCTTGGTCTTGCTATCCAAGATAACGTACTCATCAATCGACCTGTCCAGTTTGGGGTCAATCCAGGTTTTGATATCAAGATGACTAAGCGTTACTACGATGGACGAGCTGCTATAAAAGTTTCGTTAGACGGCGACTACCGCGGTCCTATGATGCTGTTTGCATATGCCGGATCGTTAAATCTGGACTCCGCGGGTCTGGATCCAGACAAAATTGCCGGTTTTTCCAGCCTAAAGAAGACTGACCAAAAACTTCAGGCCGATTTGAACATCTTTAGCCTCGGACAAAAATGGCCACTAGACACTTATGTCGTGGCACTTCTCGACGCCAATGGCAGCCAGAAGCCTGATGCTGGGGAGTCACTACTACTGCCGCTCGATGGTAACGGTGTTCCAATCAAACTGATCGTGAATAATGGCGATCAATTGCAGGCCTCCCTGAACTATGTCTACAACCTCCAAATTCCATCCAATCAGAGCATCACGGTCAGTGGGAAATTCCTTTTCACATCGCCGGTAACTTCGCGATACGTGCACATCATGGTCGCCCAGGGCGAAAGCTTAGATGAGGTAATGGCCGATCCTTTGAAGCACGTAAAGGCGTCACAGAAAGTGCCTAGTGTGGCTAACCGTTATCAAATTCCCCTAATAAATACGTCGTTGAAGGCAGGTGATAAGGTTTTTGTCTTCGGCGTGACTTCTGATGGTAATGGCGATTTCCCGAGTTTAGGTGCGGGATCCTTGATCGGTGTTCAGAGTTCTGGAAGCAGTTTGGGGTACGTGCTTAAGGCAGGGGATAATCGTGGACTTGATTTAGTGATCGACCGTTCGCAATATAAAGACAAAGTTTCAGTACTAGGTACTCTCGTTAGTCCATACAGAGGAGCTGTTTTAGCTACCTTATATACTGGAAGCCCACTGGACTTGGTTAATCAGACATTTACACCAGATGCATTTGTTGCAGCCACTGGAGCCGATAAAAATACCGATCGATTTAGTCTGAGTTTCAAGACCTTAGTGACGAGTCAACGGCTGCCATTGCGGGCGATTCCATTTTTAGTTGAAGATGCAAACGGCAATAGCCAGGCCGATCCTGGTGAACGAGTATGGTATTCGCTTGATCCTATGAGCAATGGTCCACTCTCTCTTACCATCGATATTGGCTCTGTATTTGCCTTCGAATATAACCAGTCGCGAGTCATTCCAGCAGTGAGTGGTGTCCCATTGTCCGTGTCCGGCAATATTAGGGTTAGTGGTGCTGGTGATAAAGGTAAAGTCTATATCTTGGTCCTTGATGGCGACATCCCTTCATTTTCGCCGGATCAGCTTGCTCGCCACATACAAGCTGTCGGTGAAATGAAGCCATCTGGTGGCACTTTCACGATCGATTTGTCTCACTCAGAGTTGCGTGTCGGTGATGATGTTTTGATCGTTGGTTTGTACGATCGTAACCCCAGCGCAACTGGATTTCCCGAGCTCTCTACAAATGATTTGATTGGTATTCACTCAGGGAAGACAGCTTTGACTCATCGTCTGATTTCCGGTGTCAACACTGGGTTAGACTTGGTTATCGATCGACAGATCTATGAAGGGCAGACGCAGGTGTCCGGAAGAATTCTTGGGAATACTCCAGATAATCTGCTAGTCGCTGCATACGCTGGTGATCTGGAAAGCGTGACATCCTTCGATTTAGACTACAGTAAAATTTTGGGCTTCAGCCAGATCGTTGGTGGTGCCAATGCACGGTACGAGTTGCCGATTAGTCCTCTTGGCCAGCCCTTCCCGATCAAGGCATATATCGTTGCCATTGCGGATACTAATGGGAACCAAAAGCTGGATCCTGGGGAGACCTTCCATTTCTATAGTTCCAGGTCAGATCGCGTGCCCGAAAAGATCACCTTAATACAGGGACAGGGGGCATCTCTCGACTTGAACCTGAGTTTCACGACTCAGATACCTAAAGGCAATCTGATGCCACTAGCGGGTGCAGTAACTTGGCCCGATGCCGAGAAGACCGGGACGGACTCAGCATATATTTTTGTCGCGCGCGGTGATTCTCTGGATGCGATTACCCAAAATCCGCTGGGTTCACTGAAATACTTCAGGCGTCTCGACGGCCGGCCAGAAAACTACTCCCTGACGCTTGAGGACACGGATCTGCAGCCAGGTGACCCCGTTCTCGTGGGCATTCTTGTTGATAAAGATAAGTCGTTCTCCATGACGCCCGGAGACCGCGTGGGCATAGGTGGGATAAGTTTGTCCGGCTTTACCCAAAAGCTGCGCCAAGCAGGTGACGGCAACCTGCCTATTAACGTCAATTTTACGATTTTCAATACTCAAAAGTCCGTCGATGTGGCCATCGCCGCAGGCGCACAGGCCAGCTATAGCGGGCGGATGCTGACGATTTTGTATGCAGGCGCATTGACTGAGCTCGGTTTGGATACAATTGATATTTCACAGGTTGTTGGATTCAAAGATTTTGTGAAGTCTAGTAACCGCTCGTCATTTGATGTGCCGTTACTTCCGACTTCTAAATTGCCTGTAAGTAGTGCGATTCTCATTACCGTATTCGATGCTAACGGTAACGGGACTCCGGATCCGGGGGAGTTGATAGGATTTAACAGTCCCAAGGCAGGGGGTATGCCCGCTTCGTTTCGTATCACAGCGGAATCGACTGCGACTCTGGTACTCAACTCTTACTTCCGGCTACCAGTACCTTCAGGTATTCCGATGTCCGCAAGAGCAAAGATCGATAGTATATTTGCTCTGAATACGGCTCAAACGCCGGTTAACGTGGCGATCCTTGCCGAGTCAGGACTTTCCGGTTTGGCTAAAGACCCTATGTCCTACGTTAAGGCATTTAAGACGGTCGGTTCAGGATCGAGCGATTTCTATGCTGACCTTAGCAAGACCGATTTAAAACCTGGAGATAGAATCACCGCCTTCGCCTTTAATCAGCCAGCGGGCAGCAGTGCTCCGGCAAATCAACTGACAGAGGGAGCACAGGTTGGCATCTTGTTTGATAGCAGTAATCAAGACACTGCGATCAGTTTGGTTCCCGGCGAAAATGCGCTCGATGCATCAGGTTATACCATGCAAATTAATCGAATATTTTACGAGCACGATGGCAGTGTCGTCGTCAAGCTTGATGGTGGCAGTGCTTTATCTATTGGGGATCCCCTGCTCGTTGCGGCCTATCATGTGGATACTTCGAGTAATAACTTACTAGCAATAGCGAGTCAGTTATCAAGTATAGATTTTAGTCAGGTGGTTGGTTTTTCCCGTATCGCCTACAAAGGCAACGCCACAATCACGATTCCAATTCTACCAGCACTTACGCCCGGGCTGGTTGATCCTTCAACCCGGAAAATTCGCGATGTATTAATTGCGGCATTTCGCGATTCAAATAACAACGGCAAATTGGACAGTGGAGAGGCGTCAGCAATATATACGGACAATAGTCTTTTTGGTCCGTCTCTTAAAGTCTTAGCACTCGCCCAAAACGCGCTCACGGGCAGTATTACCTTTACCGGATCCTCTACAAATCTAGGCGGTGTTTTACTGCCTACACAATTAATTCCAGGCAATTAATTTGCGGGCTCCTTTGCGCGGCGACGCATCCTAAGTCACTGATCTATTGATATAAAAATAATTTTTTTTAATATCGCTTTATATTTTTTTGAAAAAAACTAAAGAAACGCTTTTTCCGTCCGATAATCCCTCAGTCATTCACGATTGATGAAGGAGACGACGGCAATGGCTTTACCAGTGACACGCATCAACGAGAATAATGAAAAAGACGCGCTCTTAGTTACAGCCACTGCGGATTCGATCGTTGTGCTAAGCAGCCTAGTTAAAAGTTATCGCTTGGGTCAGACCATAGTTCCTGCACTCCGCGGGGTCAGTTTGGAGCTGAATCGGGGTGAGTTTACCGCAGTGATAGGTGCATCGGGCTCCGGAAAAAGCACGCTGCTCAACATGATCGGCTGTATCGACGAACCTGAGTCAGGGTCGATTGTTATCGATGGTGTGGACGTGCTCTCACTTGACGATAATGCACGCAGTCGGTTGCGAAACCAGAAAATTGGCTTCATTTTCCAGTCTTTTAACTTGGTGCCCGTATTGACTGTCGCAGAAAACGTGGAGTTGCCCCTCCTGATCAATACGACAGTGTCTCCTTCGGAGCGTAAGGACCGAGTGGCGCAGGCTTTGGAAGATGTTGGTTGTAGCAAATTTATGCGTAATTTGCCTGATCAGCTATCTGGTGGCCAGAGGCAGAGAGTGGCGATTGCTCGCGCGCTTGCCGGTAATCCAGATCTTGTGTTAGCAGACGAACCTACCGCGAACTTAGACTCAGAAAATTCGCACAGAATCATCGACCTTATGTTGGATCTGAATGCACGTCGTAAGGTGACTTTTCTTTTCTCGACTCATGACGAGAAATTAATGGGTCGCGTTTCCCGGATGGTCCACATCCAGGATGGAGTGATCAAGTCATGAATTTTCAACTCTTCAAGATGGGTGCTCGCAACTTATCGCGAAATGTCCGGCGTAACATTGCGACTGGTTCTGCTTTAGGGTTAGGTTTTGCTGGTCTATTGGCGATACTTGGTTTTCAAAACCAAGTCGAGCATAGCCTGCGCGCCTATACAGTGTACGGCAATCGGACCGGGCATCTTGTGGTGTATAAGCACGACGGTCTGGACATGTTCGAGACGAGGCCATTTGAGTTCGGTCTTGATACCCACGATCTGAGTGCCCTACGTCGCATTACGGCCACGATGAACTCGGTTGAGTTCGAGGGTGAGCAGCTCATCGGGCCAGGGCTTGTAAGCAACGGGTGTCAGTCGCTGCCATTTTACGCCATGGGCATCGATCCCCAACTGGACTGGAAGGTGCAGCAGCATCCATACAATCTTAAGTGGAATGCTGGCCTTACCAGTTTAGATAAGGGGCGTGAACTTTGGGAGTATCCAAGTGACTCGCCGGCAATCTCTTTGAGTAGCGGGCTTGCTGGATTTTTGAAGAAGGAAAATCCGCGAGATTTGGGTGAAGACACCGGCAGCTCGGATCCGATCGATTGTCAGGCGCCAGACGCATCTATGAAGCTGGCGGCAGATCCTGTGGTTCAATTGGCATCCTACAGCTGGAACGGTCTAATGACCGGTGGTGATGCGCAGGTGACAGGTATCTTTCACACCGCAAATGCCTACTATGACAGTTCTGCTGTTCGGATGCCGATATCACAGCTGCGCAAACTATACGGCACGGATGGGGCGGCTTACTATTCGGTCTGGCTCAACGATCCAAGTAAAGTTGACTCTGCTCTTGCGGAGATGAAGTCGCGCGTGAAGGCCAATGGACTTAACGTGGATGTATATGCTTGGAACGATGCCGCTCTATCACCGCAATATACCGGCATGTCCGGTTTTTTGATGACTTTGGTGACGTTTATAGCATCAATTATTGCAGTCGTGGTCGTCCTCTCAGTGTCTAACTCTGCAAGTATGACGATTATCGAACGTTCCAAAGAAATAGGCATGATGCGCTCACTTGGGTTCACACGCCGTTGGATTCGGATCCTGTTTTTGATTGAAGTGGCCTGTGTCGCAGCCGTCTCGTTAGTTTCAGGTGGTGTGTTTGGATCTGGTTTAATTTGGCTGCTTAATCGAGCCGGATTTCCATTGGATTTGCCGATGGTGCTCAGTGGTTTAACGGTCAAAATGTCCGTTAGCCCCGCTATAGTCATGAATTGCGCAGGATCTATTTTTGTACTTGCGATAGGTAGTGCACTTTTCTCAGTCTGGCGTGTTGCTAAGACTAACGTAGCGACGCTTCTGACGGGATCCAATCACTAAACATGAAAGTTACATTATTTTGATTGCTTGAATTATTTAGGAGTTAAGATGGTGAACTTGAAAAAAATTAAATTCTCTAGCACCTTAGTTGGGATGGCTTGGAGTGCTACGATTTTTGCTGGGAATGAATCCACGCCTACCACGGAGGTCCTTCTGAAGGACGCTGACCGGGCCCGGGGGGCGGTTGAGAGTGGTATTTCATGGAATACTGCCGTTGATACCGTCGACGGCAAGACAGTTAGTAAGGTTGAGTACGTGATCAAGTCGAAAGGGGATAAGGCCGTCGCCGAGACCACGGCTCCTGAGGCAGCAAAGGGTGAGTACCTTATCTTTAAAGAACGCAATCTATGGTATTTGAAGCCTGGAATGAAGAGAGCTGTCGTCATTTCTGCACGGCAGAAGCTCACCGGTCCTGCCTCTAATGCGGACATCGCCTCGACTAATTACTTTCGTGATTATGATGGCACGATTGTCGGGGAGGATAAGGTTGACGGAGTCGATTGCTGGAAGCTTGAACTTAAAGCAAAAGCAAAAAATGTCAGCTATAACGGGATCCGCTATTGGATCACTAAAACAGATCATCTCGGAATCAAGGCCGACTTCCTGTCGGTTAAAGGTGAGGTTTTTAAAACTGCTCGTTTTAAATACGATAACAAGTTGAAGTTGGACAAAAAGGATCAGCATTTTGTGAGCGATATGCTGATCGTTGATTCGCAAAGGCCGGACAGCACCACAAACATTAAAGTAAAAATGCCCAAGATTATAGATATCCCAGACGGTTCTTTGGATCTGAGTAACTTTAAGAAGTGAGGAACTTATGTCTGAGTCACCTCTGATTTATAAGCAAATTGCACGGATTGCGCGGCGCAACGTGCTGCGTAACTGGCGTCACAGTGTGGCGACGCTGCTGGCCATATCGGCCGGTTTCATGGCCATCGCACTTCTGGACGGTTTTACTACCTCACTGGACGAACTCGCATCTGATAGCGCGAGGAAGCGGGGAATGTTCGGCGACGTAGTTATTGCTCAGAAGGGCGCTAATGCAGCCGGATTTCAAGATCAATGGAATCATGCTCTAAACGTGAATGAGCAAAACTTCCTAAAAGATTTTCTTAAAAACGATGGCGACGTTAAGGTTTATGTCCGCTCGCTGAATGTCTTTGGGGTTGCTGCTGCCGGTGACCAAAGTGCAGTTTTTGTGGGAACCGGCATAGATTTGAAAGAAGGCGCACAGATGCGAGGCGAAAAGTATGCCTGGTCCGCGGTAGCCGGCGTGCCTCTGGAAAGTTTATCCGAACCGTCACTAGCTCTTGGTATGGGGTTAGCGCATATTCTGGGCTGTGATAGCACATACAAGGGAAAAGACTTTATCCTGCCCGAGGGTGGTCTAAAAGCAGAGGAGCGCCCTTTCAAGTGCAAATTTCCAAGTGTTACTTTGAGCGTGTCGACTGAAAGTGGTCAAGCGAACGTGGCAAATTATCCTCCTGTGGCAATCACTGATAATTTGGTTCGAGAATTAAACCGCAGAGCTGTCGCTATGGACTTGGTTTCAGTTCAACAGCTGCTAGATACAGATAAGATTTCAGCAGTAAATGTAGAGCTGAAAGAAAAAGTAGACGCTAACGCATTCATTCAGAAGTTGCGGGAGGCCTCTGCAGCTAAGGGTTATCAGTTCGAAATTTTGCACTGGTACGAGCATCCAGCGACTACTCAGGTATTAAAAAGTATTCAGCTACAACATACCGTTCGGAACATATTTTTGAGCGTAGTTGTATTCATTGTGATCATGTCGGTAACCAATACTATGATGAAATCGGTCAATGAGAGGATTCGTGAGATCGGTACGTTGCGGAGTATTGGCTTCTTTCGTCGACACCTAATCGTTATGTTTTCCATCGAAGGGATGTACCTAAGCCTATTTGCCTGTTTTGTTGGTCTACTGCTCGTAATCTTTTCCTCCCAGATGATCAGTCTGGCCGATATTCGCTTTAGCGCTGGCCTTTTGACTACTCCAATCAGTATGCGAATTGCCTGGGTGCCTCAATCTTGGTTGATTAGCGCGCTTATCCTGACCGGGTTGGCGACTTTAACAGCGACTTTGGCCTCAAGGCGGGCGGCTAATATGGTCGTAGCCGATGCCATGCGTCACTTGTAAGACTAGTTTGGATTTGGAAGACTCGATTGGTGATGAAATATTATTTTTGGAGCCGTTATGAAGATTCTAAATTCATCTGCCGCAGCTTTGCTTTTGTTTTCCTCGATCACTTCTATGGCCGACGGTGCTAAGCCAAACGCTGATGAGATTATGAAGAAGGTCAGAGATCGGAAGGCACCCGAGAGTGCCTACGCTCATGTACAGTTGTTGATCAAAAAGGGTGATGCTACTGTGGAAAAGGTTTTTAAGACCTGGAGTCTTAAGATAAGCGACGACGAATCTCATAGTCTGATCGAATTCGAGAAGCCAAACACTACTAGGATTTTGGCGCATAGTCGGAAGAGCGGTACCGATGATCGGTGGATCAAGACCAGCAGCGGGGCTGCAAAAAGGATTTCCGGTGGCGGTGGCGACCAATCATTTGTTCAATCGCACTTTAATTACTCGGACCTAGAGTTTGCTCGATCAGCAAATTTCAAATACGAAATGATCTGTGACGCGGGTAAGTGTGAATCCGATTACAAGGGTGCGCCGCACTATAAGGTGAAAGCGACCCCGGATAAGGCTGAAGGGGAGATAGCTTACTTGGTGAATTTGGTCGGCATTTCAGATTACTCTCCAGACAAAGTGGAATATTATTCGAAGGACAATAAATTGCTGAAGGAGCTAACAATAGACGAGGTGAAAGAGGTTAACGGCTTCAAAACTCCAACGCAAGTCACCATTAAAGTAAGTGACTCTGGGGATTCATCGATACTTAAGATGACTGAGGTTGATCTGAATACTAAGAAAGTAACAAAACAAATGTTCGATAAAAATCTGCTATAATTCTTACACTTAGTAACTTATCTGTTTGGGGGCAAGTCAGATGGCTTTTCACCGGTTGGTATCCGTTTTTTATATTTTACTCGGGCTGACTTCTACGGCCGCCTCGGCTTTGCCAATTGACAGTACGTGGATCGAGTCAGGCAATGTAGACGGCCTCAAGGTTTATAGACGTCCATATGGTGACACTGGTCTAACTGAATTTCGTAGTAAAATGTTGATTAATTCCGATATCAGCCGTGTGGCTGCAGTAGCTATTGAAGGCAAAAATTTTGCCTCTTGGCTCGATGGCTGCAAACATAGTGAGGAATTCGAACGACAAATTTCTTTCGATCCAAAGCAACCGATGGCTGGGCAGTTTACTAAGGTCTACGGAGTGAATTCTGCGCCTTGGCCTCTAAGTGATCGCGATTACGTCGTGAAGTCCCACATGGAAATAATTCCCGTTAAGGCAGGTGAGCCGCAGGGTTATTTACTTTATTCTGAACTAGCAAGTGATGCGAAGTATCCCGAGCGTAAAGACAGGGTCCGAATGCTCGCAATGAAGGTTACTATAGCCTTAACGACTCTGCCTAAAGACGCTGACGCAACTGAAGTGGATATGGCTATTGTAGTCGATACTGCTGCGGATGGTCCAAAGGCACTCAGTGAGGCAGTCCTTAAAAATTTCCCCGCTAATTCGTTGCTGAAACTAAGTGCTCTGGTGAAAACAGATGGATTTGATGCAAAGTTGGCTAACGCCCTGCGTCAGCGTTTGAACCTTGCGAATGGTAAGGCAGCTGAATGAGAGGAGGTGCTCCTCTTACGCGGCCTTATTTATTGCGGTCTTGCGCTCGACCCAAATCAAAAGTTGGTCGTCGTCTACGTTGGCTCGGTCCAGAGCTTGGTCGCCTCTTTGGTCGAGGTCGTATAGTAGGTCCTGAATCGTACGGCGTTTGATCCGGCCACCTTGATTAAAAATGCCGTCAGTACCAAGCAGCAAAGATTCAACAGGAGTCTCTGAGAAGGAAATCTTGACTGGCTTCAAATCAAGTTCGTCAAAGAGGCCAACTAGATTTCCACGACTTACCAACGAGTCAAATACAACATGTTCATCAGATGTATTGAGATGATCGCGCGCAAAGCCATTAGCAACAAACACCGGCAAGTGGCCGCAGGAATAATACCCGGCGCTGGTGGCATCAACGATGAGCACGCCGAGAGTTGCTGTATGCGGTGCGGAATGCCCTAGCATGATCAGTGTTGAGTTTACTCGATTGATCCACTGCATTGGTTCAAACTTCTCCTCGGTAAGGGCTAAGGCCCAAAGAGAATTGATAGTTTGTGCGACCATCGCTGCCGGAATGCCCTTACCGGTAACATCGGCAATAGCCAAAATCAATTGACCGGATTTGTCCAGTCTGACTCCAACCCAGTCACCGCCGAGAATGTCGAAGCGGCGTTGATAGACTCTCACTGTCGCGTGACTGCATTCCAATGTCGTAGTCGCCGGTGACAGTGAATCCTGGAGTTGCCTGGCAACCGTAAGTTCTCGCTCAATTGCGTTCATGCGAAGTCGCTCGTTCTGTTGCTGCAAAACCCTTTGAGTCCATTCAATTTTTGCGTGTAGTCGAAGTCGGCGAAAAGCAATTATGTGATACGCAGTGGCAACGCTGGCAAAACTTAACAGTACTAGTAACCACGCCACTGTTCGCTCTAAGGGGTGCTCTACTCCCCAACTAAACATTCCCATTGCTATAAATTCTGAAGCTAGAAAGAAGAGAAAGCCATTATGAAACGGGCTAATTATGATCGTTAAAATTCCCAGACAACAATAGATACCTGAACTCATCACCGCATAATCGAGCCGATCGCCTGTCGCAATGTCAATTTTGAAAACGAATGACATCCCGATTAAAGCGGTCTGACCAGCCAAAAAGGTCACTAAGGAGTTTACTTTCTGAACTTTGGTCGGCCATATTCTACTTACTAGCGGTAGTAACGCAGCCAGCAGAAAAATTAATGAAAAAATTGTAATTAAAGGCACTCTGGTGATCTGGGACGCGAAGAAGTAATTCGCCACAACCGCAAAAAAAGCTCCTACTGTTACCGGCAGGTAAAACGCGGGAGTCATGGTCGCCTCTTGGCTGCGCTGCCAAGCCAGGAGATGTGACCTCTCAGCGGCACTCTCGGCACCGGTTAGTCCAGAAATAAGATTAGTCAGTTTGGTGATCACGGCACCCCCAAGGCACATACCATCCTAGATTGACTATCGACACAATTGAGGAATGTTTAAAAACTATCAATTTAGTTGTCTACAAATCTGGGCAACATTCCCTTTTTTTAGCGGGTGTTATCCCGATACAAAAAAGTGCTGAGCATTCCTGTATACAGCGGCACTCGGAATTTTAAATAAATCCAAATACTTGGAAATAGCGCTCAAGTTTTGGCTGGTTTATGCCGAATACGCTTATAGAGATAAACGGAAGGGTCAAGTTCCAATGTCTAAGGCACCGTCAAAACCAAATGCAAAGCCAGGCGCTAAGCCTGGTGTAAAAGTAAAGGGCGATCGGGAGCCTGCTGTGTTATCGATCTTTGGCTATACCGACTTTCGAATGTATCTTCGCGACTTCTACGAATTTCGTAAGTCTAGTCAGCGGGGGTACAGCTACAGAGCCTTCTCTAAAGCGGCTGGATTTACAGCGCCGAATACCTTGCACTTAGTGATCACTGGAGAGCGCAATATCGGCGCAAACGCGATTGATCAGTTTGCACAAGGGTTAAATTTGAAGGGCACCATGGCGGCCTACTTTGCGGCTCTTGTGCAGATGAATCAGGCTAAGTCAGACGTAGAAAAAGAAGCCTGTTTTAAAGTCCTGCAACAGTTGACTCCGCAAGCAAAGCGTCGTGATCTGCACGGCGATGAGCTGACCTACCTCAGTCACTGGCTCTATCCGGTGCTACGAGAAATGGTGGCGCTTCCTGATTTTAGGGAGGATCCATACTGGATCTCTCGCCGCTTAGTCGGGGCCGCTTCAGTAACAGATGTAACTCAAGCAGTTCGCTTTCTCATTGAGGCTGGCTTTTTGGTTCGCGAGGGTGACAGGCTCGTCACCCGCGAAAACATGGTGTTTTCGAGTGATGAAATGCGCAGCTTGGCTATTCGAAACTATCATCGGCAGATGCTCGATTTGGCGAAGCATGCCATTGAGGCTTTAGATGTCAGTGAGCGCGAATACGGAGCAGTTACCGTGATGCTCCCTGAGGCTGCGGTTCCGGCGCTAAAGGAGAGGATCAAGCAATTTCGCCGTGATCTACACGCTTGGGCGGTTCACGCAGTGACAGAAACTAGTCCTGAGTCGGTTATTCAGGTGAATGTTCAGATGTATCCTGTGACGAGAAAGGTAAGCGGATGATCCGAGGTTGCAAAAACTCCAGCTTAAAATCTGGCCTGACTGTCTTATCTTTTTTGTTAACTACAGCATGTAGTTTGGGCACTGAAGTTGGCAATGGGCTTAAGCCGGGTGATCCAGGTTCTACGGGTTCGGGTCAAGGCCCGAATTCGGTTTCAAGCAGTGACAATCAAGCTCCGAAAGCTGCATCCGATCCGTTTGCCTCGGCCTCAGACGGTGGTCTATTTACTCCGTTCAACAATGGTGAGTCATTCGGGCAAGTAGCAGCTATTGGCGCTGGTGGTCAAATTGACCCGTTTATGGCTCGCTCGCTAGCATCGGGCGTGCTGTCTGGTGGAGTGGCGGCCAGCTCTGGTATTGGTTCTGGAACCGGCGCAGCTTCTGGAGCTAGTGTCTTCAGCGGAAGCGAATTAGCAAAGATTAAGTCCGATTTGTCTGCTGTGCCAGTCGCTATCAGTGACAGCCAACTTACGGAAGCTAATTTTCCGTTGCTCCTGGTCGATCTCGCATTTACAGGATGTGGATCTCCGTTGGCCGATTTATCCGCAGTAGGTGCAGCTGCATTTAAATTAAGTATCAGTGGCGAGCAGCGCGGAAACTTTGCGATGAAACCTGCGCCCGATTTCAAAACTTGGGAGATCCGAGGCAGTGACGGAGTCCTTATCCGCACAGTAACGCCTATTGCTCTCAGCAATTCAGGGGTAACCATCCGAACAGTAAGTGCCAGTGACGCCTCCGGTACAGTGTTGCGTCCGATCAGTGTTTGCTCCGACTTCAAATCGACAGCAGGTGAGACGTTGGCCGGAAGACCCGGCAAGTTCACGAAGAGAACTGTGAAACTTGCCACCTCCAAAGGCTATAGTCAGCTAGTTTGGTACAGTTCGGGCTCGGATAAAATTGTGCAGGTGTCATTGACTGCCAATGCTGATGCAATAGTCCCTTTTGCGGTCTTTGATACTCCGTGAAGTTTATGACGGGCAGGATTTGTTGGAGCGGCCAAAGCCAATGATCAATGTCTAAAGACACGTGATTTACACAAAAAAATTAGCCGAGAAGTCTCGGCTAATTAATTACCATATTGCTCTAGAGAATGATCAGCTTAGGTAGTTGGCTTTTTGTCAAGGGCACCGCGGCGGCTGAGTTTAATCTTACCCTGACGGTCAATGTCCAACACCTTAACCATGACTTCTTCGCCTTCTTTAAGGACATCGGTCACTTTATTGACCCGGCCTTCTTCCAGCTCGGAAATGTGGCATAGACCTTCTTGGCCTGGACGAATTTCGATGAATGCACCGAAGTCCATGATGCGCTTAACTGTACCGAGGAAGATCCCGCCGATCTCAGGGTCAGTCGTAACCATCCGAATCATTGCTTTGGCTGCTTCAGCCGAGAGCACGTCTGGAGATACGATGTTGACCATGCCGTCGTCATTGATATCAATTTTGACGCCGGTTTCAGCGACGATCTTTTTGACCATCTTACCACCCGGGCCGATAAGGTCACGGATCCGGTCGGTAGCTACTTTTATCTGGAAGATTCGCGGAGCAAATTCACTCAGCTCTTTCGGGTCAGTGATGCACGCGCGCATCTTGCTCAGGATGTGACGACGTCCTTCCTTCGCTTGTTCCAGGGCAGAGCTCATGATCTCATTGGATAGGCCACCAATTTTGATGTCCATCTGGAGAGCTGTAATCCCATTCTCGCCGCCGCAGACTTTGAAGTCCATGTCGCCGAGGTGGTCTTCGTCACCAAGGATGTCAGAAAGGATGGCGTACTTGTCGCCTTCCTTAATCAGGCCCATAGCGATACCGGCGACCGGCTCAACGATCGGCACGCCTGCGTCAAGAAGTGCCATGGTACCGGCGCAAACCGTCGCCATAGAAGAGCTGCCGTTAGATTCCAAAACTTCGGATACCAGACGAACTGTGTAACCAAACTTCGCCTTGCTTGGCATGATCTGAGCGATCGCGCGCTCAGCCAGGGCACCGTGTCCCATCTCCCGGCGGCTCAGGCCACGAAGTGGTCTTGCTTCACCGACGGAGAAAGGTGGGAAGTTGTAGTGGAGCATGAAGCTCTTCCACTCATCTGCGCCATGGATCGAATCAAGACGCTGCTCATCATCGCCAGCGCCCAGAGTGATAGTGGCAAGTGCTTGCGTTTCACCGCGAGTAAACAAGGCCGAACCATGTGGGCGGCCAAGAACTCGTGTTTCGCAGGCGATGTCACGAATGTCACGGAAACCGCGGCCACCGATCCGACGTTTTTCGTCGAGGATCTGGCTGCGCATCATGTTGTATTTGAGGTCTTCGATGATTGCTTTGACTGCGCCTTTAACTTCGGGACCGTCTTCAGCGCTGACAACTGCAGCAACGATTTGCTTGCCAGCTAGTTTGAGTGCTTTGTTGCGTTCCATCTTGTCATTGACGCCGAAGGCAGCCGCGATCGGGCCCTTTGCGGCAGCGTAGACTTTTGCCTTCAAAGCTTCGTCGACTACTTTTTTAACTAGCTCACGTTTTGGCTTGCCAATTAGGCGTTGCGCTTCAAGCTGGACGTCGAAGAGCGGCTTCATCCATTGCTGTGCCGTGGTGATGGCGTTCAGCATTTGCTCTTCACTAAGGAAGTTGGCGCCCGCTTCGACCATAAGGACAGCGTCTGGGCGACAAGCTACATTGAGATCTAAGTCTGAAGGCTGATTTGCCAGTGGGTCAAGGATCAGCTTTCCTTCGTGGAGGCCGACGCGCAAAGAAGCAACTGGTCCATTGAATGGGATATCGCTGACCATAAGGGCAGCACTGGCACCAAGGAGGGCCAGAGTTGCTGGATTATGTTTGGGGTCGAATGACATCACAGTGGCGACGATTTGGGTTTCGCACATGTACTCTTCCGGAAAGGAAGGCCGCAGAGGGCGGTCGATCGCTCGACTTGTTAGCGCCTCGCGCTCGGTAGGCTTTGTTTCGCGCTTAAAGTAGCCGCCCGGGATGCGACCAGCTGCGTAGAATTTCTCAATGTAGTCTACCGTGAGAGGGAAGAAATCTTGCCCCTCTTTCGGATCGTCAGAAGCACACACGGTGACTAACACTTGGGTGTCACCGCAACTAACCATAACCGATCCATTGGCTTGCTTCGCAAACTTTTGGAATTCCAGCTTAATCAACTTATCGCCGACGGTCACTTCTCTAATCAGACTCATTCGCAGCATCCTTCGCGTGGGAAAAAGCACTCAGCACTACCGACGAACCCATTACTTGCGGATTCCAAGCTCACTAATCAGTTTCTTGTACGATTCGTAATTTTGGCGGTGCAAGAAGTCTAACAAGCGGCGACGTTGGCCTACGAGTTTCATCAAGCCGGTGCGCGAGTGGTGGTCCTTTTTATGACCTTTGAAGTGGTCATTAAGGTAAGTTAAGCGGGCGGTTAACAAGGCGACTTGGGCCTCTGGGGAACCGGTGTCGGTCTCGTGGCGGCCGTACTTTTTCAGCAACTCCGCAGTCTGGGCGGTGGTCAATGACATGGACTATATCTCCAAATAAAACTGAATGATGACTACGAGCTAACAGGGAAATCCGCGTTTGCGGGTAGCAAGGGTGGTGGTTTAGCGCAATTTAACGAAACAGGCAAGTGAAGCTCTTTCAAACTGCTGTTATAATTAAAATTCCAGAAATAACTCAGGCATTTTGTTATTAAATAATTGACATTTCTTCTAAAAATAGCTAATTTGCCCTTGTGTGAATCTATATTGGCTGAAAGTCCGCCCATCGGGGCCAGTCGATCAGGCGCCCGCACCCTAGCATTGGGTCTTCTGTCGCAGGTCCGATACGACCTGCCAGTTATTGCCGTGCGTCCTTCCTCACTTTCGCGATCAGCCTAGCTCGCATCATTGACCGAACCTCATCAAACCGGAGTCATGTATGCAATTCAAAGTCGGTGACAAGGCGGTTTACCCTGCCCACGGTGTCGGCGTCATCAAGAGAATCGAATCTCGCAAAATTGGTGGCACTGACCAAGACTTTTATGTGCTTCAGATTCTGGCCTCCGGGGCGACTCTAATGGTGCCAATTAGCGGCTGTGAGCGCGCTGGAATGCGTGGCCTGATCAGTGATGAAGAGATCAATTCGGTCTACACCATCTTACGCAGCCCAGGGAAAATTTCCCACACGACCTGGAACCGCCGTTTTAGGGAGTTTAATGATAAGCTCCGTACGGGTTCTGTGGCGGATATAGCCGAGGTTTTACGTGATCTTTGTTCACTTAAAGGTGACAAGGATCTCTCTTACGGCGAGAAAAAGATGATGGATAAGGCATTGGCTATGCTTGTATCCGAAATCAGTGCTGCCGCTGGCCGTGAAGCTACCGAGGTTGAAGTCGAGCTTAATCAGCTCCTCATGCCTAACTGATTTAGGTATAGGCTTGGCAAAGTGAGCCCGGAAATAGCACTAATATTCGTAGACAGCGTGAGGGACCATGCTGATTACCAATGTGATGGCCGTCAGTGTTGACGGCCGGATAGCTTCCCATGCCAACGAGTCTGATTCCGAGCGTCTAGCGCTTGGCTTTACTAACGGTGACGATTTCAATCACCTATTAGGGCTACTTAAGGCTACTGATGCGGTGATAGTCGGCAGCAGCTCGTTAAAAGCCAGTGGGCGAGCATTTAGTTGCCTCAATGATCGTGGCGTCTACCCCATTTGGGCAGTGTTAACCAACCGTGGACTGCCCGCTGAGCAGCCATTTTATCAGCAAGCAGAGCTGACTCGTTGGTTGGTTTCTCCACAACCTTTACAATTGCCTCATTATGGCGGCGTGTTACGCAACATTGTCAGCGGTGATCTGTCGCCGGCACAGGCAACAGTTGCAGCATTATCTGCGGCTGGCGTTGAGCGCGTCCTGCTTTTCGGCGGCGCTTCGGTAAACCGTGAATTTTACGCTACAGATTTGGTTGATCGCCTAATTGTCACGATTTGTCCCTTAGTTCTTGCCCGCTCAGACGCTATACCGCTAATCCAGCCAGACTTACCAGCTCCGGTCTATCTTAGGCTGGCTTCTTCTCAGGTCATGGGAAACCTTGTAATCTTATCTTATGACCTAATGAAAAGGGCTACCCATGGGCTTACGCGTCCGGACTAATGTTCAATCCCTCATTGCTCAGCGCCACATGATGATGTCCGGTGAAGACTTAGCTAAGTCTACGGAACGTTTGGCGTCTGGCTATCGGATCAATAAAGGCGCAGACGACGCTGCTGGCTTTGCCATCTCAGAGATGTTGAGGGCGGACGTGCGCGGGCTTGCGCAAGCTCGACGCAATGCCAACGATGGTATTTCGCTGGTCGAGGTAGCTGAGGGTGGTCTATCCGAGATTAATAACATTATGGTTCGCCTACGCGAGCTCTCGGTGCAGGCGGCGTCTGATACTATCGGCCAACGCGAGCGTGGTTATCTTAATCAGGAGTTCTTTCAACTGAAAGACGAGGTCGACCGGATTGCTTCCAGTACCGAATTTAACGGTACCCGGCTTCTGACGGGCACGCGGGAAATTCCGGAGGAGCTGCGATCGCATCACAACCCTCCGCCGTTAGAAGTCCAGGTCGGTAAGAACTATTTCAAAGAGTCCGATGCACTCACTCATCCGAATCCGACGAACGTCATTCGGATCGACATGTCGAGGTTGAATGCATTCACCGGTGGTGAAGGATCGCTTGGGCTTGGAAGTGCTCAATCGGAGGACGGGACTCGGATTGATTCCAAAGTCGGTGCCCAGAGTTCTCTTGGCAAAATAGATGATGCATTGGAGAAGGTTGCTCGCTACCGCGCTGAGCTTGGTGCCGTGCAGAATCGCCTCGAGAAAACCGATAAAGCTATCGCGGTCCAAACGGAATCACTTACCGCAGCCCGTTCGCGGATCAAGGATGTTGATTTTGCGAGTGAGACAGCAGCGCTCACGCAGAGTCGCATTTTGCAGCAGGCTGGCGCAGCGGTGCTGGCCCAGGCAAATCAGCAGCCAGAAATTGCCTTAAAGCTACTGCAAGGCTAAGTCACTATTTGATATTAGGCTCGTCGCGCCTAGCGGAAATTTAAATCAAAAATACCGCGGCGGCTAAAACTGTATAGGGTAATGCGCCGACGAGTAAAGCGAGGGGGTTGATGCCGCCCTCGCCGAATGTCTCGCGTAGAAGGCCGTATCCTGCTGGGTTCGGTGCGTTGGCAATGACGGTGAGTCCACCGCCCGCGACAGCGCCTGCGACTAGGGCGTACTTTGCCTCAGCAGTTAAATTGGGCACGAGGGTGCCAAGGTAGGTCAGGGCGGCGTTGTCGGCCACGGCGGTTAGGGTGAGACTGCCCCAAAAAAGCGGTGTGCTGCCTAAGTTGGCTAAAAGTGGCTTCAGCCACCAGTCTTGCAGCTGGCCTAGAGTAACCAGGCCGCCGAGAAAAAATGCTACGAGTAGGCTCTCGCGAATGCGTAATTCGTCTTGATATTCCTTTGTGACGGCGCACCACCCAAGAAAAAACAGAAATATAGGGATGAAAAATGCCACATGATGACTGTGGAAGATGGTTAGTGCGATGAAAATAAGGTGTGATGCAGCAAGCCAAAGCTTGGGTTTTTTTGTTGTTGAATCGTCCAGTCTTTGATTGGACGCTGTTGCTGCCGTAAGTTCCTTGCGGAAAAATACTGCCGTGCAAATTGTCGAGATCACAATCACGGCGCTTGAACGCCATCCGAATACTTGCAGCATGAAGGGTGTATCCCATTTCCATGCTGCCGCTACCATAAGCACCGGCGGCGCTGCAAAGTTGGTCAGAGTTCCGCCGATTGAGATGCTGACGAACAGAAGTCCTAAAGTCGCATAACGAAAACGCGTACTCATCGAGTGGTCGAAAAAGTTTTCTTTCAAAAGTAACGCGGTCACCGTCATGGCTGCTGGCTCTGTGATGAAGGAACCCAAAATGGGACCAACGATCAGCGTCACAATGTAGAGAGCCATGCGGCGCGGTATAGGCAATGCGCGAGACGTTAAATCGATCGCCCATTTGGCCAGAGACATGATCGGTTTCGTTGCTGACATGCACATGATGACGAAAACGAACGCTGGTTCTGTGAAATTAACTGTTTCAACGAACCGTACCGCTGAGTCCGTACCGAAACGAAATGACCAAACGGTGACTAGAGCGGCTGCCCAGACGCCAAAGATAATCTCGATTTCACCTAAATACTGCAGCAAGTTTTCTTGCACGGATCCAGGTTTAAAGCGTCTAGCGAGTGTCAGGATTGGCTTTGTAGCGAATGTATGCAGTACGGCAACTACGAAGAATATCGTAGCAATTGTTCGCATATTTTCGGCAGCAGATTGGTCCATCACCGGTAATACTCTCGTGAATGCAGAGCTGTGCGTTTGAGGCTAATCATCGAATGATGGCATTAATCGCGGGCTGCGTCATCGTCGATAAGGTCTGGTCTATACCTGCGGGTTCTGTCCAGAGCATCGCGTTTGCGCCATGAAGTAATGGCGTTGTGATCTCCCGATAGTAAAACCTCTGGAACTGTCTCGCCCTCAAAAACAGGTGGCCGAGTATAAAGTGCATGCTCGAGCCTGCCGCCGCAGCCGGCGGCAAAAGAGTCGTCAACGGCACTCTTCGGGTTGCCTAGAGCACCCGGTAGAAGTCTGATGATCGAGTCGATCATCATCAGGGCGGGGAGTTCCCCGCCAGTCAAGATGACGTCTCCGCAGGAATATTCAGCATCGACATACTTGTCGATGAATCTTTGATCGACTCCGGCAAAGCGGCCGCAAACAAAGGCCAGCGGGCGATCTGAGGCTGCAAGGAGTTGTGCGTCTTGCTGAGTCCAGCGCTTGCCGACGGGTGATGTCAGGATGATAGTCGGTCGAGTGGGTAGGGCATTTATCGCGGCAGCCAGAGGCTCTGGCCGCAGCACCATGCCGTCACCGCCACCGTAGGGGTGGTCATCGATACTGCCGTGACGGTCTACCGCATAGTCACGCAAAGCGATGGGATCGATTCGTGCTAGCCCCTTCGTTTGCGCGGTTCGTAGTGCTCCAAAAGAGCTGTAGGCGCGGATGAACTCGGGGTGAACTGTAAGTACGTGGCAACTAAGCATCGGACACGTCAGCTTTGTCCCGATTAGCTGTTTGATCATTCCAAACATCAAGGAAGAAGGATGCTGGTACGCGCAAACGCAAGCGATGTCGACCCTGCTCGGATTTTACCAGTGGCTTGTCCGCAGCTAAGTAGTCGGCGATCAGTGGGATGTCTACGCTGCGGTTGTTAGCGCTCACTTCGGCTATGTCACTGGATCCGGCATTGTAGACATGATGCACTCGGCCAACTACTTCGCCGTCGCAGTCCACTACCTCTGCGCCTTCGAGGTCGCTCCAGAGCATCTCGCTGCCGCTTCGAGCCTCGATCTTGTGCTTCTCGGCAAAGATTAGGCATCCTGTTAGTAGCGATGCGGCTGTCCGGTCACTGGCCAAAGAGCACTTGAGTAGAGGTCTGCCTGCTTGCGTTGCGGATGATTCAATTCTAGCGCTCTGAGCCTTGGCCAGTGTCGGTCCAATGCGCAACTCTCCGTACTGAGGGTCGATGGTGCCATCTCGCCCAGACACGAAGAATGCCCCAGCAAGCCCATGCGGTCTACCGACTTGGCCGATAACCACATAGGCGTTAACGGCTGACGCCGCTGTTGTTTCAGGCTTTTTTTGCGGTGTTTTTGCGCTCAAGTTTGACGTTCTTGACTTTGAGTAGTTTAGCTACTGTGTCGCTGAGATGAGCTCCGCGTTCGTACCAGAACTGTAAGCGGTCATGTTTGACGTCGAACAGGGATGGTTCTTGACCTGGGTCGTAAACGCCCAGTTTTTCGATAAAACGGCCATCCCGGCGCATTCGGTGATCAGCTGCCACCACGTGATAAAAAGGACGGTTGCGAGTTCCGTGCCGAGAGAGGCGTACGTGCACTGCCATGTAAGGTATTCCTCCAAAAAACAGGGGTGTAGCCCCTATGGACGGGAGGGTATAACACAGGGGTGGGCGAGAGGCTAGGACTAAACAATCCCACCTTGGCCCTTAGCTTTTGGGCTATGCGTCTTTGCTAGCGACGAAGGCAAAAAACGTGTCGCTGATCACTTGCATGTCGGTGCCACATTTTTTGCAAACTTCTTTCGGCCATATACCTGATTTAAGTGCCTCAGAATATTGAGGAAGATCCCGGTAGATGTCTTCTTCATGGTCGCAGCTGTTGCATTCGTAAGGTACGTACAAAGAGGCTATAGTGCCCTGCTTTTTAATGCCCAGCAAAGCCGGAATCATGCTTACTTGATCGATGAACTCACTAGTGCAATGCTCGTAAATTAGAGGTCTATCGCCCCATCCAGCGAGAAATTTGAGCATGTTCCTAATCCCGATGCTGTTCAACCGGGTCAGGCCGCGCAAATCAAGGCGTAGGGGGGCAGGTTTTTCTAAAAGGGGACTCAGGTCTGCGTACTCGTCCAGCACGCCTTTAATAAAAAAAACGTCGGCCTTCTGCTCGATTTGGATTCCTGTCGTCACATGGACCCCCTGTTTGTTAAAATTGTATACCCTGAGGGGGCGCTTGAGCTATACTAAAACAACTTAACCATCGACATTTCTGGCGAAAGTAGGCGCCATGCGCGGCGCAGATGCACGAGGCACCGAGTGTATGTAAAATGCTGGGGTACACGTGGCTCCCTACCGGTGCCTACGAGTCACGAACGTTTTTTAACGATACTTGAAGACGCTATTGTTCAAGGCAGCAAAATCGGTGTGACTAGCGCCCATGAACTTTTGACGGCGCTCAAAGACGGACGGCTCAACCATCCGGTAGTCTTCGGTGGCAATACGTCTTGTACAGAGATTCATCATGGAGGCCAGTCGGTTTATATCGATATGGGCTCCGGTTTTCGTGAGGCTGGTACTGCCGCGATGCAGCAAGGAGTCAAAGAATTTCATGTCTTTATGACTCATATGCATTGGGATCACATCATGGGGATGCCCTTTTTCATCCCGATTCATATCCCTGGATACAAAGTAAATATCTATCATGTGCACCGCAACGCTCCGGAGTTTATCCGCATCAATTTCAATGGCGTCAACTTCCCGCTAGCCTGGGGGCAACTGGGTAGTACCGTAGAATTTCATCAGTTGAAGCTCTACGAGACGGTCTCAATAGGGCCGCTTACCGTAAGGCCTTTTGTATTAGACCATCCCGGCGGGTCGTTTGGGTTTCGTATCGAGGGCGGTGGCCGCTCCTTCGCTATTGGTGTTGACGGTGAGTTTAAGCGTTTGACCCCAAGCGAACTCGGCAAGGATTTGGAATTTTATCAAAACCTCGACGGACTGCTGTTCGACGCTCAGTATGAAATGTCCGAGTTAGCTAGCCGTTTCGACTGGGGGCATTGCAGTCCAAATATTGGTATCGATCTGGCCTTAAGAGAGGGGATTAAGACTGTCTTATTCACCCATCACGATCCATGGTCGACCGAGGAAAAACTGCGGCGTATGTATGCCAATGCTATGAAATACTTACACTCCCAGTTAGACTCTTATCGTGCCGTATGGGAAAAAGTGCAGCCCGAGGGGCCGCGTCTGCGCCTTGCATACGATGGTCTAAAAGTAGAGCTTTAAGACGACTTTCCAGGAGAGCTGCCGTGATCAGGTGTGCGTCGCAGTTTCTGCGCTTAATGGCAGTCATCGCTGGCCTATTGCTGGCAGGGCCGGCTTTAGCAGTGAACTTCAATATCACCGGTACCCTGCCGCGCAACTTAAGCGCCGGCAGTTTTACCGTGACAGTTCAGGTCGTTGGGGTCACAGCTCAGCAAGTGGCGGCAGGCACCGTCGACCGGGTTGCCACTAATCGTCTGCAGTTATACCTGCCGCAGTCAGTGGGTGGTACCAATACGCCTGCCGCACCGAATTCTACCAGAGTCACCTCAGGTATGCCCTATTACGTGACGATTACGACGTCGACGCCCGACACGGGGACTCCTAGCGGGTCTAACTTTGACTTCGTCTATCAGGTCAACTTTTGGTACATGCCCGCTTTCGATTCTGGTGGCAAGAATTCGCCAGCCAATTTAGCCGGCAAAGGATCTCCGGCATCGATCCAGATTGGGGCTGCTTTTTACTTGGGGGGGCTCAGCTCCAACAGTCTAGTGGGCTCGAATGTGTCTACCCCCACTACTATCAAGCAAGCGGATTATGTTGCTACTGAAGTGCCCCAGTTTTCGCCAACGGCGCAAGTTGCCGGAAGTATGGAACAGATCACAGTGTCGTGGGTTCCGGCTGCACAAGTAGCTGTTACCGGCAGCACTGGTAAAGCAGCGCCTAGCAGCGTTAATGTGATTGTGATTGATGCCGATGTGGCCAGCCAGGATCTGCCAGGATTTAAGTACAAAGCCGGCTCCACGAATACGTCTGGAACCAGCAGCGACCAGTCAGCGACGTGTTCTTATGTCCAGCCGACTACTGTCTTTAGTACCTGCGTGAGCTGTCCAGGGTCGGGCACTGGTACCGGCGAAGATCAGATTTACTTATCGACAGCCGATATAGTGAAGAATATTCCCGGCGCAATTGTGCAGACGGCAGCCAATGGCGCTGGATCGCTGACGGTGAATGGACTGATCAATAACCATCGGTACGTAGTATTCCTGCAATACGACACACCAAGCATCACTCCTGCCGTTGGCCAGCAGTGCGTCATCGGTGTTCCTTCGCCAAACTTTACGCTTTCCGAACTCAACGGTGAGGCAGGTGGGCGAACGGTAGACTTCCGTTGTTTTATCGCCACGGCCGCATATGGCTCACCGCTGCATCAAGATCTGAGGCTGTTTCGTAAATTCCGGGATCGCGTGCTGCTGCAGCATCCCCTCGGTCAATACGGCGTTCAGCTATACTACCGTTGGAGTCCGCCTTTAGCTGACTTTATCAGTCAACATGAATGGTTAAGGGTTTCGGTGCGCAGCCTTCTGGCTGTGCCAGCATCCCTACTTAAGGCTACCGACGAGTGGTATTGATGCCTGGGAGCTAGCTTGCGCCGCACATACCGATATTACGATTTGATCATGGCAGCCTTTGTCACGGCGCTGCTGTGTTCCAATCTGATCGGCGTGGGTAAACCCGTGACAGTTGCGGGTTTTACTTTCGGGGGCGGGGCACTATTTTTTCCCTTGAGCTATTTGTTCGGCGACGTGTTGACTGAGGTTTATGGATACGCTCGCTCGCGACGGGTTGTTTGGGCTGGATTTGCTGCCCTAATCTTTGCGTCATTCATGTCGTGGGTGGTGTTGACCATTCCACCGGCTGCTGGCTACACCGGTCAAGAGGCGATGGAGCGGGTATTTGGGGCGACACCCCGGGTTACGGCGGCATCAATGATGGCTTATTTCATCGGCGAGTTCATGAATTCGTTTGTCCTAGCCAAGATGAAAGTATTCACCGAGGGGCGGTTTCTATGGGCGAGGACTATCGGGTCGACCATAGTCGGGGAGGCCGTTGATAGTGCTTTGTTTTACCCACTGGCATTCCTGGGGATTTTGGACCAGGAGTTGCTGCTCAAGGTCATGCTCGGTAACTACGTGATCAAAGTTGCCTGGGAAGTCCTGGCCACCCCCCTGACCTATGTGGTCGTGAACTTTTTGAAGCGGGCAGAACAAGAAGACTACTTCGACAGGGACACCAACTTTACGCCTTTCAGTCTTAAGGATTGAGGCTGGTGACAATGGGACTGCAATCGGCTAAATAAGGCCTGGTAGTTCCAATGACCTTTTTCGACTAGCGAGGGCTCGGTTTGAGCACGCAGCTGATTTATTCCATGTTTCAGGATGTGCTCTTCCCAGCATCAGAGCAAGGTGCGGGAGATGACGGATCCGATGTGCTGCAGCTACGTCGGCTGAAGCGTTATGTGCCGCTACCCGAGACGCCCGTGCGCAGCGGCAGTATTGTGGTTTTCGACTTAGAGACGACCGGCCTAGATTCCAAGGCTGACCGCATCATCGAGATCGGTGCGATCCGGCTCAATGGATTTAACGAAGTCACCCAATTTTCCTCTTTGGTGACCACAGACATTGAACTGACCGACGACATCATTAAGTTGACGGGAATCACTCCCGATATGCTTAAGGGTCAGCCACCGATAGCTGCGGTTATTCCTGAATTTCTGTCTTTTATCGAAGGAAGCATTCTGGTCGCTCATAATGCCGAATTCGATATGTCCATGCTTAAGGCTGCCTGCTCTAGGCTAGGGATCGATTTGGAATGGCCGTGTTTCTGTACTCTCAAAATGGCCCGTACCTTTCTCGCTGAACTAGAGAACAAAAAATTGGACACGCTGGCTGCTCATTACGGCCTGAAATTCGAGTCGCGCCACCGTGCTATCGGCGACATTAAAGTTACTGTTGGTGTACTTGCCGGGATGCTGCAGCAAGATGCAACGCAGTTGACGAATTGGTCTCACTTTCAACCCTATACGGTATAAATAAACATGAAATTAACCAGTCAGGTAAATACAAACAGTCCTGAGTTTAATCAGAATCAAGAATTCCATGGTCGTCTAGTAGCCGAGTTGAGTGAGCGACAAACTCTAGCGGCTCGCGGTGGTGGGGAGAAGGCTGCCGATTATCAGCGTCAACAAGGCAAGATGCTGGCGCGTGAACGCATTGCGGCATTAATAGATCCCGGTAGCCAGTTTCTTGAGATGTCGGAGCTAGCTGGATTTGGCCTTTATGAAGAGAATGTCCCAGCTGGCGGCATAGTGACCGGCGTTGGCCAAGTCAGCGGTCGGACTTGCGTGATTGTCGCCAACGATCAAACCGTGAAAGGTGGGACTTACTATCCGATTACGGTGAAAAAGCATCTGCGTGCTCAAGCGATCGCTGAGGCAAATCATCTGCCGTGCATTTATATGGTCGATTCCGGTGGTGCATTCTTGCCCATGCAAGACGAAGTCTTTCCCGATAAAGATGATTTCGGACGCATTTTTTATAATCAAGCGCGCATGAGTGCTCGCGGTATCCAGCAAATCTCGTCCGTACACGGTCTTTGTACGGCAGGTGGTGCTTACATTCCGGCGATGTCGGATCAAAATGTCATCGTTCGCGGCACGGGTACGATCTTTCTCGCCGGCCCGCCGTTAGTAAAAGCAGCAACTGGTGAGGATGTGACTGCTGAAGAGCTGGGCGGTGCCGATGTTCACACGAGCATTTCAGGTGTGGCAGACCATTTGGCTGAAGATGATGCCCATGCAGTGGAGATTTTGCGCGATATTGTCGCGCATCTTGGAGCGCCTAAATCAGCGCCGATTAAACTGCGGGAAGCTAGGCCACCGGCTTATGATCCGTCGGAGTTGTTAGGCGTTATTCCGAGTGATCCGCGTAAGTTCTTCGATGCTAGGGAAGTGATTGCACGCGTGGTTGATGGTTCAGAATTTTTTGAATTTAAACGTAATTACGCCACGACCTTGTTGGCTGGATTCGCCCATATCGAAGGTATTCCAGTCGGTATTTTGGCTAATAATGGCGTCCTCTTTTCAGAGAGTGCGCTAAAAGCAGCGCACTTCATCGAACTCTGCGCTCAAGAGAATGTACCGCTACTCTTTTTGCAAAACATCACAGGGTTTATCGTCGGCAAACAGTATGAGCATCGTGGTATTGCTAAGGATGGGGCCAAGCTTGTCCATGCGGTCGCATGTGCCAATATACCGAAGGTGACGATGATCATCGGTGGTAGCTACGGTGCCGGTAATTACGGGATGTGCGGACGCGGCTATGATCCAAGGTATCTGTATATGTGGCCCAATGCGCGGATCTCCGTGATGGGCGGAGAACAGGCAGCGAATGTGCTGGTGACAGTGAAAGAACAGCAGCTCGCTCGTCAGGGTGCGGTGCTGGACGAACAAGAGCGGCAGCGGCTCAAGCAGCCAATCTTAGATAAATATGAACGCGAGAGCTCTTGCTACTATTCGTCGGCCCGCCTTTGGGATGACGGTGTCATCGACCCGCGGCGAACGCGGCAAGTGTTGGCCATGTCGTTGGCTTCGACCTTGCACTACGCCTGGGAACCAACAAAATTTGGAATTTTCCGGATGTAATCCCCTAGAGCAAACGTGTGATTTAAAGCGTGTGATTTAAAACGGCTGATTTAAAACGTCTTAGGACAGGATGTCAGTATGAGCAAAACTAGCATTACCATCGGCAACGCCAGCGGCTATTGGGGTGATGATCCGGAAGCCCTAAGTAGGCAAGTGAACGGTGGCAGGCTCGACTATATCTCCATGGATTTTCTCGCTGAAATCACCATGTCGATTATGCAAAAGCAGCGGCGTCGCGATCCTGATGCTGGCTACGCCAAAGACTTTCTCCCGATGTTGGAGCAGGTTTTGGCTAAACTGCTGGCGAACAAAACTAAGATCATCACCAATGCCGGCGGTATTAATCCAGGAGCTTGCGCCGAGGCTATTAGCGTCATGGCCAAGCGCCTGGGCCTGAATCCCCGTATTGCCGTGGTGCACGGAGATAACATCCTCGATCACCTTGACGAACTGCGCACTAGAGGGTGTGCATTTGCCAACATGGAGACGGGCAAGCCCTTTGAAGAGATTGATAAGCGTGTTGAGGCAGCCAATGTTTATTTTGGCGCCACGCCGGTCGTAGCAGCATTAACTTGGGATCCAGATATCATTATCACCGGTCGAGTCACCGACACCGGTATTTCTATCGGTCCGATGGTGCACACTTTTGGGTGGCGTTGGGATGATTGGGATAAATTAGCCGCCGGAGTGGTTGCAGGTCATATCATTGAGTGCGGTAGCCAAGCTACGGGTGGCAACTTCTCTGATTGGCACCTGGTCAAGTCCTACAAGAATATTGGTTATCCGATCATCGAAATGCAGGCAGACGGAAGTTTTGTTGTCACTAAGCATCCCAATACCGGTGGATTGGTGTCTGTTGACACCGTCAGGGAGCAGCTATTTTATGAAATGGGCTCCCCGACTGCGTATATTACGCCGGATGTAGTGGCAGACTTTTCGACGATTCAATTATCCGCAGATGGTCCTAATCGCGTCCGAGTCTCTGGTATCAAAGGGTGCGAGCCTACACCTTTGTATAAAGTGTCCATGGCCTACAGCGACGGATCCAAGTGTGTCGGTGAGATAGCGATCTCCGGACCAAACGCGCGGCGCAAGGCCGAGACGTTCGCGGGAATTTTCTGGGACCGAGCGGGTACTGATTTCACGGCGACAGAGACGGAGTATTTTGGTCTGAATGCCTTCCATCGCAGCATGGGTGGGGCCGACGAGGCCAATGAAATTATTTTGCGTTTAGGTGCACGGGATAATGACCCGAAAAAGTTGAGGCGCTTTGCGAAAGTGGTGCCATCGGTAATTTTAGGTGGCCCTCCTGGAGTCTGCATTCTCGGTGGTGTTGCCAAAACTCAAGAAATTGTCAGCTACTGGCCAGCGCTGATGCCTAAATCTGCTATCCAGCCGCGAGTGGCCTTATACGAAGGCGGCTTCGTCAATGAACATGAAGTTACTTCGACGCGATCGGGTAATTTCCAGGCTAATGAGAGTGATCGACAAGTGGCAGACAAGGTGAGCCAATCGACCTCAGCTGCAGCTGCAGCTGCAAAAACTGGCACGCCCTTGTACGAGATCTGCTTGGCGCGCAGTGGTGATAAGGGTGACACCGCAAATATTGGCGTGATGGCCCGGTCGCCTAAAGCGATGGCCTTCTTAGATAGTTATTTGACGGCGCAGCGGATTAAAGACTGGTTTCA
>JAPLFY010000089.1 GCA_026390435.1 Pseudomonadota bacterium | reverse complement strand
GGCGGCCTGAAGGAGAAGCTCCTCGCGGCGGTCCAGGCGGGCGTGCGGCGCGTGCTCATCCCGAAGGACAACGAGAAGGACCTCCGCGACATCCCGCGCATGGTGAAGGAGCGGCTGGAGATCCTGCCGGTTGAGCACATGGACGAGGTGCTGAAGCTGGCGTTGGCCGTGCGTGGCACCGACGACATCTTCAAGGGCTTGGCGCGCGCGCGTACGGCGGACCTCCCCGCCGCGGCGGACACGCCGGCCGCGGAAGAGGGGCCCATGCCGTCCTGACGGGGAGGGGGGGCGGCCGGCGGGGACGGAAAAAGTTCGTCCACCCGCGCCGCCGCCTTGACGCTCCGGAGAGGGCCGGGTAAATGGTTGGGGTCGCTTCGACGAGTGTCGCGGGCGGATAGCTCAGCCGGTAGAGCAGTACCCTTACAAGGTACGGGTCGCAGGTTCGAGCCCTGTTCCGCCCACCACTCGGTTGAAGTTGGTTTTTGGAGTGGTAGTTAAGTTGGTTATAACGCCGGCCTGTCACGCCGGAGGCCGCGGGTTCAAGTCCCGTCCATCCCGCCACTTTATCGATAAGAGCCACCTAGGAAACTGGGTGGCTTTTTTGTTTTAGTACTGGGGTCAGGCACTCTATGCAACTACCCCAAAATAGTAGTACTGGGAACTCAGGTCATACTGCCGACCTATGCATGAGCCCACTTATGTTGCAAAAAGCGGACTTCGTATGTCCCGAACTTAACCGAATCAAATTGACTAAAAAGAGGCGTTTTATGCTGAAAAATTTCATGATGAGTGCTTTAGCCGTCTGTCTCTTGTCGAGCCCCGCATTCGCCGGATCGGCCTCGGCTGGAAACCCTGGCGTCGGTAATCCCGCCAACCGCAGGACACCGTGGCCAGGAAGCGATGGCGCAGCCAACAGCTGTACCTACCAAGATGCCTATAAAAATAATGGCTGGGGCTGGAACCCGCACACCAGGACCGCATGCCCACCCCGCTGCAACTTTCAAGATGCAGCCAAAAACAACGGTTGGGGCTGGGATTCTGCGAGCGGAGCATCCTGCGCACCGCAATGATATTCATGGTAGTTAGGCATGTTATGTCGTCGGGCGTCTTTTAGCAGCTGAAAGCTGCCCCAAACAAATAACTGATAGTTACAATAAACTATATGTGATTCCGTGGGTTTATAATAAGTGCCTGACCCCACTATTCCAAGAGGAGTACCCTGAGTTGAGTCTGGAATTGTCGGAGCCAACATGAGCCCAACGGTGTTTACGGAAGGACCTTATCGGTTCTACTTTTTTTCCCGCGAAGAGCCACGCATGCACGTCCATGTGACATCGGGAGATGGTGAAGCCAAGTTTTGGCTCGAGCCTATTGTCTCGTTGGCGTCATCGCAAGGTTACTCAAAGCGTCAGTTACGTGACCTGCATCGGCGCGTAGAAAGGCATCAGAATGAGATCAGTAGCGCGTGGGAAAAACACTTCGGGAGTTGAGGTGCAGAACGTCTCAGCCTTCGGAGTTTGGCTGCTCGTGGGTGACAAGGAACTGTTCGCATCCTATGCGGATTTTCCTTGGTTCAAGGATGCGACTATAGGTCAGGTTCTCGATGTGGATCAGCCACACCCAGGGCATCTGTACTGGCCCCAGCTTGATGTCGATCTGGCGATTGAGTCGCTAGAGGCACCGGAGAAATTCCCGCTTGTTGCCAAGCCAATGGGCAAAGCCAAGACGGCAAAAAGGAAGGCCAAGAGGGCCGTGTAGTAAAGTAGTGGGGTAGGGCGCTCTATGCAACTACCCCAAAATAGGGAATTCCGCGAGCGGAGCATCCTGCACACCGCAGTGATAGCCATGGTGTTTCAGCATGTTATGTCGCCGGGCGACTTTTAGCAGCTTAAAGCGCCCCAAAAAACCACTGACAATAGCAATAAACTATACGTAATTCCGTGGGTTTATAATAAGTGCCTGACCCCACTATTCCTTTATGGTATTGGACCGCAACGCCCGCCACCCCTCCTCCCAGGAGCTAGAATCGCATGACTACTGACAACGCACCCGGTCCAGCCGCACATGGATTTAATGACTTAAATCTATCTCCCGAGATGCTCGCAGTCTTGCAAGAGCTAGGCTACAGCCAACCGACACCGATTCAGTCGAAAAGCATCCCGCTTCTACTTAGTGGCCGCGATGTCGTGGGTCAGGCGCAGACGGGCAGTGGCAAAACTGTAGCCTTCTCTCTGCCAATTTTAGAAAAAATTCGCATCGAAGGTCGCCAGCTACAGGCAATGATACTCTGTCCAACGCGTGAACTTTGCAGCCAGGTTGCTCGCGAAGTCCGCAAACTCGGCCGCCGCCTACCGGGATTGCAAGTCATGATTCTCTCTGGTGGCCAACCAGCGAGATCACAACTTTCAGCGCTAGAAAAAGGCGTGCACATCGTCGTCGGCACACCGGGCCGAGTGCTGGATCATTTAAAGCGCGGCAGTCTGAATGCACGCAGCCTGCGCTGCATCGTCCTCGACGAGGCCGACCGGATGCTCGATATGGGATTCGAAGAAGACATGGAGCAGATCTTTGCTGCCCTACCCAAGGTGCGGCAGACCGTGTTCTTTTCCGCCACCTATCCCCAAACTATTGCAGCCATGAGTAAGGCGCGTCAGACAGAGCCAGTGCGCATCACTGTCAGCAAAGATGCTCAAGCCGCCGCCGCGCCAGAAGTGAAACAAGAACTATACGAAGTGCCTGCAGGTAGGAAATGGCAAGCACTGCAGTCCTTGCTGAACCGCGAAGCGGTGAGCTCGGCGATAGTGTTTTGCAATCAGAAAGTCACTACCGCAGAAATTGCGCAAAATCTGCAGGATGCTGGAGTTAGTGCCGACGCTCTGCACGGTGATCTGCTGCAACCAGAACGCGACCGCGTGCTAGCCAAATTTCGCAATCAAAGTATTCGCGTATTAGTTGCCACTGATGTGGCTGCGCGTGGCATCGACGTGGCCGACTTGGATTTAGTCTGCAACTTCGACCTTCCCGTTAAGACTGAAACTTATGTGCACCGCATCGGCCGCACCGGCCGTGCCGGCAAAAAAGGCCACGCCGTTTCGTTAGTCAATCCGAATGAAAACCACAAAATAGAGGCGATTGAGGCGCTGATAGGCCGCACCATCGACCGCGTTAAATTAGCCAATAAAGAGACCCCTCGCCCAGCGGCTCCGGCCCAAGCATCGATGGTGACCCTCTATATTTCCGGCGGTCGCAAGGCAAAGATGCGTCCAGGAGATATTCTCGGTGCATTGACTGGCGAGTCCGGCGGCCTCAGTGGCTCCACCATTGGTAAAATTGAAATCCATGACTATTTTTCTTATGTCGCCGTAGACAAAAAAGTTGCGGAACAGGCGATAAATAGCCTTCGCCTCGGCAGCATCAAAGGACGGAAGTTTGGTGTGGAGCTGGTCCGCTAACTAGCTATGTCATAGCCAAGCGATCGAGACCCCCTCCTACAGGCGCGCGCGTTCCTGCAAAGCAAACGCCGCACCTTGAGGGTCATCGCAGACAGCGATCTGCGTGCCGCCATTCATTACTGTTAGATCTACCACTTTTCCACCGGCGGCGCGAACCGCCGCGACTGCAGTCGCTAATGCAGGAACTCGAAAATGAAATAGCCAGTGCGGATGCGCCATGGGCAATCGCGCAATATCGATGATCATCCCATTGTTAACGCGATCAGCGCGATCAGCATGCCAGCTAAAAAACTGCGCAATACCAACCGCACCTAAGTCAACTTGTTCGGTCATCCACCAACCAAGGCTGCCTTGATAATTTGCTATCGCTTTCTCCAGATCGGCTGTCAGCAACTGATACCAAGCCACATCAACACCGAGCGCCTCATCGGAAGCATTGGACAAGGCAACCACCGCACCTCCAGCATCGCGCATCAGTGCCACCTTATCGCCACCGCTGGTCTGCTGCGTCGGCCCGAGGCGCTGGGCACCGTTAGCGACAAAAGCGCTGGCACATTCATCAACGTTACCTATGCCGATGTGCCCTAACCAGTGGGGCGGAGCACCCCTGGCTGCCGCCACTTCCGGCAATGCCACAATGTGCCTCAAGTCGTAACCCAAGACGGACGCGTAAAAAGCTCGTGCGGCGCTGATGTCGCGGGTTCGCAACTCGATCTTTGAAAACTGCACAGTCATCGAACATCCCGAGTTTAGTGGCTTGAACATTTTTGCTATAGTTCCACATTCGACCGTTCATTGTCATCCTCTGGCAATGATGACGGCAATTTATGATGAATTCAGGCCATAATTCGGGACATCTTCTCGCATGACTATCGTCCGCATGTTACTCCTGCTCTCCGTACTCACGCAGGCATCTGCCAGTGAAGCGAAAACGCCAATCGTCATTGATACGGATATGGCTATCGACGACTGGCCGGCGATGCTTTACTTGCTGCATCAACCTGAGGCGGAAGTCCTAGCTATTACAGTCACAGGAGCCGGCGAGGTACACTGTGATCCTGGGGCTCAACACGCCGTTGATTTAGTGGACATCACTCCAAGTCGCGGCACCCCGGTCGCTTGCGGCCCGAGCGAGCCAATGGACGGGTATTTTGAATTCCCCAAGGCGTGGCGTCATGATGCCGACACATTTTACGGCGTGCCCCTCACCCGCAGCAACCGCCACCCACTAGCGATAGGATCGCCCGAGTTACTAGTCACAACGCTACGCAAGGCGACGCAACCCGTAAGGCTTCTCATCCTCGGCAATGCGACTAACGTTGGGCTGGCTATGGAGCAAGCACCAGACATCAAGTCCAAGATCGAGCGCATTTTTTTCATGGGTGGATCGATATGGCATCCCGGCAATATCATCGTGCAAGGCTTTACCGATCACTATAAGAATAAAGTGGCTGAATGGAACATCATGATCGACCCGGTTGCTGCGAGGATCGTGTTTAGATCAGGAGTGCCGGTGACGCTCGTACCGTTAGATGGAACCCAACAGCAACAAGTAACGCGGCAAGACATTCGCCAGTTCACTAAGAAAGCCAAGACACCCGGGGCGCGCTTCTTTGCTAAGGTCTTTGAAAAAATCAAATGGTTTGTCGACTCCGGAGAATATTACTATTGGGACGTCTTAACCGCAGCTGTAGCCATCCATCCCGAATTTTGCCGGATGCAAAAGCTGAACCTCGACGTGATCGTGGGATATTCAGATAAAACAAATGGTGGTACCCCGCCCCCCTTCAGTCCGCAGCGCTGGGACGGAAAACCGCGGCGTAACTTCGACCCCTACTACACTGGCCAAACGATACTGTCAGACGAAGGTCCATCTATCGATGTCTGCGTGGAAAGTTACCCTACGCTCTTCAAACCAGATTTGATTCGCACGCTCAATTACAGCCGCTAACATCGCTAAGCCAAAAAAATCTGAAGGCTGCCTTAAGAGGCTAAATCTTCAATACAAAATACATTATTTTAAATTTCACTTAAAGTTTAAGGATCAAAATGCCGATATAGGCGAACCGGGAGAGCGAAAACTTGAGAGGTCTATGAATCACCTTACTTCACTATTTTTTATAGCTATTGCGCTCTACTCCGAAGTAGCAGTCGCTGCCACGGATTGCACCGCATGGAAGCGCGATTCAAATGACACGGTCAACCAGACAAGTAGTCCCTGCTACTGGTACTACTTAGCCTCCAATTTAACCAAAGCCGCCACATCTCAAGTCGAAATCGACAAACAAATAAAAACTACAGCTCCGGAATTGGTGGACATGATCCGCCGCGATGCAAAGAATCAAAAAATTTTTGATCTTTGGGGCGGCGCTATTAATTTTGATGAAGATTTAAAAAATGACATCGTCAGCCCTAAACTTCTGAGTGTCCTTGGTAAGCTACTCGGCCATAAAATTAAAGGCAAGATAGTCAACGCTGGAATATTGAGCACTTACGGTTACCTTTTAAGCAACGCCGTTACGCCTTATGGATTTAAAAGAGACGGCTGGACAGAACGATTATTAGATTATGGTTTTGGCTGGAAGGGTGACATCATCTCACCGATTCCACAGCACGGCACTTTATTGACTAATGTAACGGCACTCGCCGGCATCATCGCTTTTCGCGATGATCCAACCTTACTAAAAGTTCTGGCCGATGCGACCACCGATGCAGCTCCTGAAATTCGCAACATGAATCTAGATGCTTTGGACATTCGTCGCCTTGTGGAGACTATTACACTTACTGATGCGGGCAAAGGCAAGGATCGAACTGTAGAGCTACGCACTGACTTGGTGACCTTACCTTTTGAAGTAAGTCCTGCTAAGGCATTGACACATCTTATGATTTATTCGGTGAAAGACTCTGCGTCCGTTGGTGGAGCCAAGTTAATCAGCGTTGCACCCACGACACAAGATACAGTCGACGCCATCTTTAGTCCACGCGGCCTTGGTGAGAACCAGTTGATTCGCACGCAGTATAATGCCTTCATCCCCGAATTGAATGGCAAGAAGAAAACGGGACGACGCTGGGTCCAAGTCAAAACAAATGGTATTAGCCAGCCAAATATCATCATCAATGACGACTATTGGCCGCCCTACAACTTCGGCGGGGTCGAGAATCAGCCAAAAGGGTTCATTAGGGAGCTGGTGGAACAGTGCCTACCTACGACGGGATGGAAGGCCGAATTTCATCCCATGCCTATTTCTCGGATGCGTAAACTGATCGAACAAGGTGATTTGGACATCAACATTTTCTCATTTGAAAAATCACGGGAGTCATTCCTAACTTATGGTTCCGAGTCATTGTTCACCTCTGAGTATCAGCCCGCAGTACGCGCTGACTCTACGGTTCAGATCAACAAAATAGAAGACTTTGACCAGCTCCGCCTAGGTCATCTTAACGGTTTGTCTTACTCTCCGGCATTTAAAGCCTATGTCGATAAAAGATTAGCAGAAGGGCGGCTTGATGTGGCTGACAGCGAGAACACCAACTTAAATAAACTGATAGGTAACCGAATTGATACTTTTGTGAATCACAAACGAACCATCTTATGGTTTGCCAAAAAATTAGGCGTTAGCGAAAAAATAAAGATGTTAAATTTCACTATCAAACGCGCTGATTATTTTGTTGCATTTGCCAAATCATCCAAGCGACTGTCTCCCATAGAGACCAAGCGCTTTCTTTCAGCAATGGATGGCTGCATACGCAATTTGAAGCAAAATAACGATTACAACGTGCTTCGCGAGCGTTATGGTTTAGTCGACAAATGAGTCGTAATCGCCGTTCTTTGGCAACGCATCAAGGAGTGCCCTACTTTGCAATGGAAGGAACCTCAACCGAGGACTGTCCCCGACCTACCCCATACTCTGCGCGAACTACACAGATACGGCATCACTCTTGACGGGCGGGACACTTGGCGGCGACGCTTTTTTTATAAAATTGCAGCCTTCGTTCTAGAACCTGAGCAGGGCCGCCTCGTAGCAAAGGGCACAGCTTGGCAGAATGAGGCCATGACCATGGGGTACCTGCAGGGCCGCGAGTCATTGGCCTTCTTCTCCAACGTCTCTTACTTATTCGAATCTGACCCTAGCGCGACCGTTGGGGTGCTACGGGCAGCAGTATTAGCACACAGGGCCTTGCAGTTTCACGACGACTTAGTCCAGGGCCGCCTGGCACCTGAGATTGAAGGCAGCCAACGGCTAGATCAGTCTCAATATCCCTATTTTTTTGGGACATCGAGAGTCCCAGGTCAAGATCAAGACCAGATGCAGTATACCGCTGACTCCGGTCATTTCATGGTGAGTTGCCGCGGTCAATTCTTTCGTGTCGATATCCCAAGCGATCCAACATCAGTCGAGGATTTATACGCAACCTTCCTTACTATCGAGACAAAAGCCAAGCCAACATCCGACTCCTTTGGTCTGCTGACCTCGTTGCCTCGAACCGAGTGGGGCCATTGGCGGCAGAGGATGATGCTAGATGAGCAAAACAGCACTGCAATTAAAGCCCTGGACAGCGCTTTATTCCTCATTGCTATGGATCTTGACGCAGCACCAGCCGATCGTACAGAGGCCATGGCCAATCTA
>JAPLFY010000138.1 GCA_026390435.1 Pseudomonadota bacterium | reverse complement strand
TTCATAGAGCCCTGCCGGAACAGCCAAGCAGCGCGGCAGTTTTTGAATACTAATAAATATTTGTTTTATATGCAGTAAAAACAGTTTTTTACCAAGTGACGAGCGTTAAGTTCATGGCTTAAACTTTTTTGCAGAAGATCCGGCTGCGCATTGAGCCCAAAAGTCAATGAATATGGAGGGTTAGCTGCCATAGTGCACGCCAGCTGATTCGGGTACAGGATAAGTATCCGCTGATATTGACGAATCTTTTAGAAAAGTATGGGTGCTAAGGAGGCGTGGTGACCCACATTCATGCCACCGCAATCATTGTGAAAAACTCCTATGGCTCTCTTGTATTCTTGGGTGACGGCGCTGTCTCAGCGCTAGCTGTGCGGCAAGATCGACTCGTAAACTAAATGGGACGTGGCGACTATCTGCGTCTCCGCACTAGGCCCACGTCACAAATTCAGACATAATCTGAACAGCATCAGCATCAGCATCTCAGGTCAATCTAACTAGTCGGAGTCGGCTATGAATCAGCTAGTCCGTTGCGGTCTGATTTTAATTGCGATCGGCAGTGGTCTCTTAGCCTGCAAGAGCACTGGGCGCAGCGGTGCTGATCTCAAAGTGATTGGTGGTAGTCGCGTGGTGGCGGCGCAACCTTATATCGTCGGCCTCTCGGAAGAGGCGAGCAAGGGCAGCTTCTTTTGCGGGGGCACCTACCTTGGCGGCAACGTCGTTCTCACGGCGGCTCACTGTGTGGCCAATCTCAGTGGGCAGGTTTATGCCTCGATCGGTGTGGCCAGTGCTGATGCCGCTCAAAAGGCTCCCTTCGCCAAGGTGGTGGGTGTGGTCGTGCATCCGGATTGGGGGCATGTCGGTGACCGCGACGGTGACGTAGCCCTGCTGTTTCTCGATAAAGCGGCTACCGGCCTCCCATCTGTCCCGGGTATCGAGCTAGATCGCGTGGGCGTTTTAGGCAGCGGCGAAACCTTAACGGCCATCGGCTTTGGCACCATTAGTTCGATCGGTGTCGTCATGCCGGGAGATCTGAGGCAAACAGATCTTCAGCCAGTGGCGCTCAACGACTGCCGGAGTAAATCGGCCTTCTACAAGGCCCTCTCAGAACGCCAGATGTGTGCGGCGGGAACCACCGACGGCCAAGATACCTGTAACGGAGACTCTGGTGGTCCGCTCATCGCCAAGCGCGGGGGCAAGGCTGTATTGGTTGGTATCATCAGCTTTGGTGATGGCTGTGGCCAGCGGCTGAAACCGGGAGTTTATGCGCGCGTTGCGGCGTTTTCCAAATGGATCGATGACACGATTGCTGCAGACAAGGCTGAGCCGGCAGTTTTGAGTGGAGGCGAGCCGGCCGCTATTCTTGGTAGCATGATCAAAAAATACTGCTACATGCAGGAGCCACTGATCAATCAGTCGGTGTCGACCATTGGCACCGTCACGATTCAGCGCCTTGCCAAACCTAGCGCCAGTTACAAACCGATCACCGATGCCGCTGAGTTTTTGGCATCGCGGCGTGACGAGGACGTCAAACCATGGTGTCAGTTTGAAACCTTTGGCGGAATCAAACTGGCAGTCGACGTGGTGATGTCAAAACCTATGCTTTCATCCAAGATAAACCAGCAGCTTTTACTCAAACGCGCGGATACTGGGGCTTACTTATTTGACATCGGAAATGATGCACGCTACGCCTTTGAAAAATGCCCAATCCAGGGTCCACCGGCTATTTATACCGTCCAATATACGACGGCGGATCAGGGTTTTTACGTCGGCACGGACCAGGGCGTTTACAAGGGGGCATTTTCAACCAAAGGCGCCAACGGACTGACCGACACGCTGGAAACCTGTGGATCTGGCGGGACGGAAATCAGCCTTTATAGCAGCGCCGACCGGACGCTTTTGACCTTGAAGTTGAAGCTGGGTCGATGGGCGAACGAGCAATGGGTGGAACTCACCAAACTTCCGGATCAGCCTCAGGTCGATGCGTCCCTTATCACATTGGCGAGTGGACGCCACACGTTGACCTTAGCCAATAATTCTCCCGTTGGTCTTTATAGCTGGGAGCTCAGTTGCCCTTTTGACTTTACGCTCACATCCGAGGATCACCGGACTTTTAAGTCGCAACTGGGATCGGATCTACATTACAAATTGCGCTTCGAGCATCCCGGTCAGACGCTCGCTCAGCTAGATGCAGGCAAACAAATGCAATTTGGTATGGAGGCACCAGCCGTAAACACCTTGAGTGAGGCCGACAGTGGCTGCAAGATCAATGGATCGAGTCCCGTCATACTCGAGTAATGTGTATGAGTCCCATGATCGATGACCAATAGCTCCGCGTCGTGGAGTTAGTGACTCACTTCCTAGTTGATTTATACGGCATGGGGCGCTTTGTTGGCTTCTGCGGCATCGTGCCAGATGGATGGCGCAAACTAATCTAGGACTGCAACATATCCAGTTCCATTATTTTTGGAACCAGCTAAGCTACAATGTGAGTGAGCTGGCTGCGACGAAGAGGCAAACGCACACGGCCGAGATGCAACTTGCCAGGAATAAGAGCGAATTTTTTTCTTGGTCGTTGGTTGCACTGTTTCTGCCCAAAAGCACTGTGATAACGAGCCTTGCTCATGGCCCCGATGTCGCATCCACCCAAACCTTGATATTGTCGCTAACCATGCCGCCGTTTAGGTACTGATAAAGTGGCTTACGCAAATCGAGGTGCATGAGACCTTTGGCACAGGGATTCTTACCTTCGCTGACCTCTTTGAACCTGTTATTCCAATGTTGTGATGGACAAGCATCATAAATTACTGCGGTGGTTGATAGCGATTTGGCTTCGTTATAAATAGTTATTTTTTTGCCACACGGAACGTTGCAGCGCGGCTCGCGCACCTCACGTTTGCCGTAGATTTCCCGCTTGGCATCTCCAGGTATTCTGTCCCATTTGCCCATGCAGTCGCTGTCCGCACAAGATGCCCAGCTGTCGAGCTCGCATTCTTCTGGCCACAGTGGCGATTTTTCGGTGACGGCGACATACATGCCACCGTAGGCCTGTGCGTCACCGCAGGCAGTAGTAAAGTAACTCTCAAGGCCAAAGGGATAGTAAGTTGTTTCGAATTTGATCAGGTCCCGTGAACCTTTGTTTTTTAACTGCTGGTCTGAATAGTTGTTTGTCTGGTCGGCTTTAACTCGGCAGCTTTGCTGATTCTCCCAGCCCCAGCCATCACCGGTGTTGGCCGGGTTGCTGCAAATCGGCGCAATCCTGCAACTTTGATTGTTGCTCCAACCCCAGCCATCCCCATCGTTGTCTTCCATGTCGCGAGGGCAGTAGGAGGCGATGCGGCAGGGTTTTTCGTTTTCTGTGCCTATACCCGAATGATTGGTATCAAGCACCGAGGGCTTGCAGTAGGGCACAGCGCTGGTGTTTGCCACCCGCGAACTTCTGGTTGTCTTGCACGCACTAAACAAAACGCTAACCAGAAAGGCTGCGCAGCTTATTAAGTGACTTTTGGAAAAAATCAAATTGAGCATCTGCCGGCTCCCACAATATCTGTTGGTTATCATCGGCAAATTTGGGGGACGGCTTTAGGAGTGGGGCAGGCGGCTAGCACGCGAACCCCCTAAGTCGGGAGCTCGCGATATTAGATCAAATCAGAGCTAACTTCACTCGCCTAAAGGGCGGCTATAGCTGCCTGCACTTCTTCGCTATGCCCATCGACCTTAACTTTTGGCCAGACAGCAGCGATTTTGCCGTGTTTGTTGATCAGGAATGTGGCTCGGCTCACACCCATGTAGGTGCGGCCGTACATGCTTTTTTCGCCCCAGACGCCGTATCTGGTAGCGACGCTACTATCGACATCAGCGCCGAGGGGGAAGCTGAGGCTGTATTTCTGGCGAAATTTACCATGCGATGCGGTGTCATCTGGGCTGACGCCAACGATGATGGTGTCTGTAGCCGTGAAATGATCCAAGTGTTCTTGGAAGGTGCAGGCTTCCTTGGTGCAGCCAGGGGTGTCGTCTTTCGGGTAGAAGTAGAGCACGACGTTCTTTTTACCAAGGTAATCGTGCAGACTCACGGTAGTGCCCTGGTCGGTAGCGAGCGTGAACTCTGGGGCGTGGTCACCCACTTGTGGCAAATGGGCCGCCTCAGACGGAGTTACTGTAGCCGCAGTGGTGGGGGCTGCCTTCTTCGGGGCAGCTGGCTTTTTAGCTTTGGTCACGGTTTTGGCTTTGGCTTGCACGGGTGCGGCCTTCGCTTTGGCTTTCGCGGGCGCGGCCTTCGCTTTGGCTTTCGCGGGCGCGGCCTTCGCTTTGGCTTTCGCGGGTGCGGCCTTCGCTTTGGCTTTCGCGGGTGCGGCCTTCGCTTTGGTTACGGTTTTTTTGCTCGGCTTGTTGGCTACTTTTTTTGCGGTCTTTTTTGCTGCGGATCCAGCTTTTTTCGTAACTTTCTTAGTAGCTTTTTTTGCGGTCTTTTTTGCTACTTTTTTTGCGGTTTTTTTGGTGCTTTTTGCCTTAGCTTTGGTCACCTTTTTAGCGGTCTTTTTCGCTTTAGTGGCCGTCGTTTTCTTCTTCTTGGCGACCGTCTTTTTCTTACCGGATTTGCTTTTCTTGGCCACGGGCAACTCCTTCGGAGAGCTTGGTATTATGCTGGGAATCATGCTCCCAGTGTAGCTTACTTTAAAGCAAAAAAAACACAGCGCCCACATTCGACTGAGTAGGATCTCTCCTATTGCGAAGAGGGAGTCCGGAGCCGGTGGGGACTAGGCTGGTTTTACTTGCAGACGGGATAGCTGCGTGTTACCAATCCGTGCTAGTGTGATAGCATGTTATCACATTGATACAGACGGGTGTAACTATGCGTCAGTCCAGCAAAACTCAGTCACAGCAGCTGCGCCATCTGTGCCAGGCCCTGGTTGCGATGGAGTCTGCTGAGGAGTGTCGCAAGTTTCTGGTCGACTTGTGCACCCCGGGGGAACTGACGGCTTTGGCTGATCGGTGGCAGGTGGCTCAGATGATCGCGGTAGGGATACCTTACAGGCGTATCTACGAAAAAACGGGAGTAAGCACAGCAACGGTGACTCGCGTCGCTCGTGCTGTTGCGTATGGCGAAGGCGGATACCGCGGCGTCCTCGCGAAAATCAATAAATCTGAAGCTGACATGGAGAGTAACTCATGAGTAAGCGACTGCGCCTGGCTATGCAAAAATCCGGCCGTTTGAGCGACCGTAGCCGAGATCTGCTCGCGCGTGCTGGGATTGGAATTGAATGGCGCTCTGGTCAGTTGCATTGCCGCGCGGCCGCGTTTCCACTCGATGTGATGTTAGTTCGCGATGACGACATTCCGCAGTACGTTGCGGATGGTATCTGTGATCTGGGTATCGTCGGTAGCAACATGATTGCAGAGCGGCTGGATGCTCGGGGTCAGGCAGGTAAAGTAGTGACTTTGCGCACGCTTGAATTCGGTCGCTGCCGTTTGAGTATAGCTGTGCCTAGTGGCGCGGGAATTAAAGACATCAGCGCACTAGCGGGTAAAAGAATCGCTACGTCGTATCCGGATAGCCTCAGGCAATATTTACTGGCGCAGAAAGTCAGTGCAGACATCGTGGAGATCAGTGGGTCGGTGGAGGTGGCGCCGACCATGGGTGTGGCCGATGCTATCTGTGACTTAGTGTCCTCTGGTGCCACGCTGTCGGCTAACCATTTGGTCGAAATAGCAGTGGTCTATAGTAGCGAAGCGGTATTGGTGCGGACGGCAAAGCCGCTAGACGACGAGATTCTCACCGGTATCGAAAGGCTAACGGCACGCCTCTCAGGGGTCGTTCGGGCAGAGCAGGTCAAATATATTATGATGAACGCTCCCGCATCAGCTGTTGATGCGATTCGGCGAGTCATACCTGGGCTAGAGGAACCAACAGTGATCCCACTTTACGGCGATAAACAGCGCGTCGCGATTCACGCTGTGGCGCCTGAACCGATTTTTTGGGAAACGATGGAAGGACTCAAGCAAGCTGGGGCTACCTCCATTTTAGTGGTACCCATAGAGAAAATTATTGAGTGATGCGCTCTAAGCAGCAGTACACCATGCGACATAGTGTGCGACTTAAGGTTTAACGACTATGGTTTATAATCAAAATTTCAGATATTGGTCAGCTCGTATAGCGACTTGGCGCGACTTAAGCAAAGCCGAGCAAGTTAGTATACTTCAGCGCTCAGCGATGTCGGATCAGTCGGAAGTAAAGGAACGGACTGCGGCGATCGTTGCGGATGTTCGCGCCCGCGGTGATGCAGCTCTGCGTGATTATACGCAGCGTTTTGATGGCTATACACCGGCGTCCTTTCGCGTTAGTGAGGCCGAGTGGGAAGCCGGTCTAAACGAGCTAGGAGAGAGCCAGCGGCTGGCCCTAATTAGGGCTGCTGATCAGATTAAGCGGTTTCACGCCGCTGAAATGCCAGAGCCTATGCGGCTTGAGGTGTCTCCCGGAGTTGTATGTCAGCGCGTTTGGCGACCTCTCACTCGCGTGGGGCTTTATGTTCCGGCGGGGACGGCACCGCTGCCGTCGACTGTATTGATGTTGGCAGTGCCGGCTCAATTGGCGGGTTGCAGGGAGCGAGTCGTCTGCACTCCAGCAGCTCGCAATGGTAATGTTCATCCCGGCATTCTTGCGGCGGCACGGATCTCTGGAATCACCGATATTTATAAAGTAGGTGGTGCTCAGGCTATTGCAGCTCTGGCTTACGGCACGGAATCGGTGCCACAGGTTGACAAGATTTTCGGTCCTGGAAATGCTTATGTCACCCAAGCCAAGGCGATTGTTGCGCAAGACCCGTCTGGCGCTGCTAGTGATTTGCCTGCGGGGCCTTCCGAAGTATTAGTGGTGATGGATGAGTCGGCAAATCCAGTGTTTGCTGCCGCGGATTTGCTTTCGCAAGCAGAGCATGGCAGTGATTCTCACGTCGTGCTGGTCGCTCTGAGCGAGACTCAGCTACGAGCGACCATCGCTGAGGTGGACAGGCAACTGGAATCGCTTCCTCGGCGCGATATTGCCCTGGCAGCGCTATCTAAATCTGCATTTATTGTTGCTGCCAATACTGATGAGGCACTGCAGATAGCCAACCAATATGCGCCTGAGCACTTGCTTCTCCAGCTCACAAACGCAGCCAACTATGTAGATCTAATCCAACACGCAGGATCTGTTTTTATAGGCCCTTGGTCACCGGAAGCTGTGGGTGATTATGCCAGTGGCACCAATCATGTTTTGCCGACTTATGGGCTCGCGCGAGGGCATGGTGGATTGAGTATGGAATCTTTTATGAAATCCATGACGGTGCAAGAACTCAGCCCTCAGGGATTGCGCGACATTGGGCCTGTTGTCGATACGCTCGCGGTGATGGAAGGCTTAGAGGCCCATGCTCGGGCCGTGCGTGTGCGCTTAGCCGCACTGGCTGCCGGAGCCGAGGAACAGGTAACAGAGGAGACCGTCTGATGAGCTTCAGTGCCTTGAGTTTAGCTCGTCCAGCTATCGTTAATATGCAGGCTTATCAGTCGGCGCGCAGTCAGACTACTTCGGCAACGGGGCGGATTTACTTAGATGCGAATGAACTCGCTGAGGGCAGCCCACCAGAGCTCGCTCGCTATCCTGACCCCCAGCCGGCAGAGCTTCAGGAATTCTTGACGGCGCGACTAGGGGTTCCCGCAGATAATTTATTTCTCGGTGCCGGTGTCGATGACGCTATCGATGCTCTTTTGCGGGTATTCTGCGAGGCCCGTCAGGACAGCATCGTCGTGACTCCTCCGACTTATGGTTACTATAAAGTTGCTGCGGCTATTCAAGGAGCGGAGGTCGCAAATGCGCCTCTTAAGGCAGAAACCTTCGATCTAGATGAAGCAGCTATACTCCGTTCTCTCACAGCCAATACGAAACTGGTATTTGTATGTAATCCGAATAATCCGACCGGTAATGCTTACGGTCATGAGCGACTGCTTAAATTAGCATCCGAGATTGGGCGGCGAGCCTTGCTGGTTGTTGATGAGGCCTACATCGAGTTTACAAATCGCCCAAGCTTAGCGTCGGCCGCCGCGCGCCCGGGTAACTTAGTCGTGCTGCGGACGCTTTCGAAAGCCTGGGGATTGGCTGGGGTGCGTCTCGGTGCAGCAGTTGCTGATCCCGAGGTGATTTCTCTCATGCATAAGGTGCGGGCGCCCTATCCGATTGCGCGGCCTGCAGTTACCGCAGCCATGGCTGAATTACAGACTCTAACTCCGGATGTTCTAGCAAAAAGGGTAGCCGCAGTCACAAGTGCACGGCAAAAACTTATGACGCAACTACTAGAATTAAGGTGCGTGAGACACGTCTATCCGAGTGAGTCGAACTTCATTTTAATTCGCACCTCGAACGCCGCTTCGGTGATGAGAGGCTGCGCGGGTGCCGGTATCATCGTGCGGGACCGCAGTAAGGAACTGGGTCTCGCTGATTGCGTCCGTATCAGCGTTGGTACTGAGGCAGAAAACGCGGCATTGATCGCAGCTTTGTCTGCTGGGGAGAATCCATGAGTCAGTCTTTAAGAAGAGTTGTATTTATCAAAGATGCTGATTTGCACCAGGGTAGTGCCCTGAGGCCTTTAGTGATTCCGGCTCTGCTGCAGCTTAAATCAGCTGGTTTTAATCTAGTGGTTGAATCAGCTCATCCAGTATCTGAGGTAGTAAACTCTGTACTCAGCTTACTGAAGGATCAAGGGCTCAACTTTTTATCGCTGCATCCTGCGAGTGCCCTTCAGCAGCGTCCGAATATAGCTGCTTACCGTGACCTACTCGGGGGGGATTCGCTCGACCTCCAGCGTTCAGCAGTGATCGGCAGTGGTGATGTTGATGCCGCGTTCGCCGCAAATTTAGGCATCCCTTTGCGCTCGCTGGACGATAGCCCCGACGCTTGGCTAAGTCTGGCAACTGAGCTGGTTAAGCAGCCACGCTCAGCTATGGTCCGCCGCAAGACTAGCGAAACCGATATTGCGGTGAGTGTCAATCTTGATGCGGACTCAGCAGACAGCGCTATTAGCACTGGTATCGGTTTTTTTGATCACATGCTGGCTCAACTCGCTCGTCACGGCGGCATTCAGATGCAGATCAGCGTCAAGGGTGATTTGCATATCGATGAACACCATACAGTTGAAGACACGGCACTTGCTCTGGGACAGGCCTTGCGGACGGCCTTGGGTGACCGATTCGGTATTGAACGGTACGCTTTTGTTTTGCCGATGGATGAGTCCTTGGTGACGGTGGCCTTGGATTTAAGTGGCCGGCCCCATCTCCAGTGGGTTGCTAACTTCCCTCGGGCTGAAGTTGGCGGACTACCAACCGAGTTGGTGCAACATTTTTTTCGCTCGCTCTGTGAGTCCTTAGGGGCCACTCTCCACGTCGAAGTGCGCGGTGACAATGCTCATCACATGGTCGAGGGAACTTTCAAAGCTGTTGCGCGTTGTCTGCGTCTAGCTGTGCGCCAAACGAGCGACGGCGGAGTGCCATCGACGAAGGGGGTCTTGTGATCGCCGTCGTTAATACGGGAGGTGCTAACCTACGCTCTGTAACCAATGCTCTTAGCCGCCTCGGCGCAGAGTGTAGGCTTACGGATGATCCAGGATTGATCGCGTCGGCTGATCGCGTGGTGCTTCCAGGGGTGGGGGCAGCTGCAGAGTCGATGAGACGGCTCGAGGCAGCTAATTTGATTTCAGTGATTAAGAGTCTGAAGCAGCCTGTACTTGGCATTTGTTTAGGGATGCAGCTGCTCTTCGCTAGTTCTGAAGAAGGCGATGTGGATTGCCTCGGCATGATTCCAGGCCGCGTCGTACGGCTGACGGCTGGACCAGGCGTGCGAGTGCCACACATGGGCTGGAACCATCTAGCGAAGCGAATCGAGAACGAACCGTTGCTTGCGAATATCGACGATAAAGACTGCTTCTATTTTGTTCATAGTTACAGGGCTACCGAAGGTCCATGGGTGAAGGGTTGGTGTGATCACGGCGGTTTAGTTCCCGCCGTTGTGTCCCAAGGTAATGTTTGGGGCGTTCAGTTTCACCCGGAAAAAAGCCAAGATAGCGGTGCTCGTCTGCTAAGGAGCTTTTTAGAATTATGAATCTTTATCCAGCTATTGATTTGTTAGGTGGGCGTTGTGTGCGTCTCAGTCAAGGTCGCTTTGATCAGGTGACCGTGTATGGGGAAGATCCAGTGGCCATGGCCGCGTCGTTTCAGTCGTCCGGTGCCACACATCTACATGTGGTCGATCTCGACGGCAGTAGAGACGGCACGGCTAGTCAGGCCGACTTAGTGCGGCAAATTATTCGCTCAAGTAAGCTCGCAGTGCAGGTCGGTGGCGGTATCCGCAGCATCGAGACTGCCGCCGCCTATGTCGAGGCAGGTGTGCAGCGCGTAGTGATCGGCAGTTTGGCCGTACGCTCACCATTGATCGTCGAGGACATGGTCCGAACCCTCGGGGCTGACCGCATTACCCTAGCAATCGATGTGCGTCGCTACCTCGACGATTATGTTTTAGCAGTTCAGGGCTGGACCGAGACAGCTAAGGTTAGCCCATGGTCGTTACTTGAGCGGTTTTTGAGCCTCGGTGTGCAGCACGTACTGTGCACAGATATCAGTCGTGACGGCGAACTAAGCGGCCCTAATTTAGATCTGTATCGTGAGCTTATGGAGCGTTACGCAGCAGTAAAATTACTGGCATCAGGAGGAGTGGCAGGTCTCAGCGATTTAAGCGCTCTCCGGTCGTTGGGGGCAAGCGGGGCCATAGTTGGTAAAGCTCTCTATGCGGGTCGCTTCACGCTGGCGGAGGCACTGGAATGTTGCGCAAACGCTTAATACCCTGCCTCGATGTCAGGGATGGTCAAGTTGTGAAAGGGGTGCGCTTCGCTGATCATGTGATCATGGGTGATATCGTAGAGCTGGCGCAACGCTACCGCGATGCGGGCGCTGATGAGCTGGTTTTCTACGACATTAAAGCAAGTACAGTCGGCGACACGGTGGCTCGCTCGTGGGTCGAGCGCATTGCCGCTCTGATCGACATTCCCTTTTGTGTGGCCGGTGGTATTCATGATGTCGCAAGTGCAAGAGCCGTGTTGGGATCTGGCGCAGATAAGATATCGGTAAATTCACGGGCCCTGGCGCGCCCTGAATTGATCGACGAACTGGCCGCCAGTGTGGGATCCCAAAGTGTAGTTGTTGGGGTCGACTCGCGGCACGTCGGTCCAAATCCACAAGATTGGTTTGTATTTCAATTTACTGGCAGCAGCGCAACCATTCGTAATTCCGGTCGGCGTACTCTTGATTGGGTGCGAGAGGCGCAGTCCAGAGGCGCTGGTGAAATCGTTCTGAACTGCATGGATCACGACGGTGTTCGGACCGGCTACGATATCCCTCAGCTAAAAGCCGTGCGCGCCGCGGTGCAGATTCCACTCATTGCTTCTGGTGGTGCCGGATCTGCGCAGCATTTTGCTGCAGTTTTTACTGAGGCTGATGTCGACGGAGCCCTAGCCGCCGGCGCCTTTCATTCCGGCGAACTCACGGTCGGTGCGGTAAAGAAGTATCTGAATGATTGCGGTATTGAGGTGCGCTCATGAGTATAGCCCTAGATTTTAAAATTGAAGAAATTGATTGGGCTAAAAGTGGTGGCTTAGTGCCTTGCGTGATTCAGGATGCGGAATCTAAGCAAGTGCTGATGCTAGGCTACATGAACCAGGAAAGCTTGGCGGCGACTATAGCATGCGGCGATGTGACGTTTTTTAGCCGTGCCCGGCAGAAGCTGTGGCGTAAGGGTGAGACTAGCGGACATACTCTTGAAGCGAAAAGTGTGTCGCTCGACTGCGATAAGGACACGCTACTTGTATTTGCTTTGCCCAGGGGACCTACTTGTCACCTGGGTACTGTGAGTTGTTTTGACCTTGGCAAGGTGTCGTCCATGCCAATAGTCAGGCTTGCAGATCCTAGGGCGAATGGCATCAGTTTTCTCGCGGAACTTTGGCGCACCATTGAGCTGCGTGCCGCAGACAAACAGGGTGAGTCCTCCTACACGCAAAAGTTACTAGCCTCAGGCGTCAGGCGGCAGGCGCAAAAAGTGGGTGAGGAAGGCGTAGAGGTGGCTCTAGCCGCAGTCGCTCAAGACGACCAAGCCTTGCTCGGCGAAGCAGCCGATTTAATTTATCACTTGATGGTGCTGCTTAAGGGGCGTGGTTTGAGTTTTACTGCCGTCTGCGAAGTCTTGGAGCAGCGTCATCAAGGGTGAATACTAAGCACCTATTGCTCCGTAGTCACTGACAGTCTGCGGTTTAGGGAGCTGCTTCGGTATCGCCAAGATAATCGCGCGCCCGAGACATCAACGCGCGAAACTGCTCTCTATCGTGTTGGCTGATAGTTTGGCGGTAGGCAGAGAGTGCCTTTTCTAAAGCCGCAATCAACTCTGGCGTGTAGCTGTTTTCTGCTTGAATCTCGAAATACAGATCCTGATTTTCCCGTGTCACGGGAGTAGTCACCCTGATTTGTGAATTAAATGTAGTCGAGGCTGCATTGAGTAAATCACGGTAAGGGGCGCCACTTGAGGCCAGCACCTCGGCGAATACTAGGTTACTTAGATGTGACAAACCAAGTACGTAGCTCATCAACTGATCATGGCGGGCTAATGGCACTTCGGTAATATTTGCCGTGGTCGGTTCGAAGAGAGCGCGAGCAGCAGCCGTAATCGCTGGGTCATCAATGTGACAGATCATGATGTTGCGACCTACCAAAATATCGGCGTCCGGCCCAAACATGGGATGCACTGAGCTGATTTTGATGCCGTGTCTGCGGGCACGGCCTATTGAGGGTAGAAGCGGCGTTTTGAGTGAGCAGATATCGAAGACTAGAGCTGTAGTTTTTAAATCTACCAGCTGGTCAATCACGGCTGCAGTTTGGGCGATTGGGGTCGACAAGACTATGATATTGGCGTCGCGCGCAGCACGGAGATCCGGGAGCAGCGGGTAGGGCGATGAGCTATCAGAGGCGGCGCTATCGACATGGCTTACATTGTGCCCGAAGGCTTCAAAAAACTCAGACAACCAGCCGCCCATGCGGCCGCGGCCGCCCACGATCACTACATTCTGCGCGGGTCCTGCAAGCTGGCGTTCGCGTTGCTGCCGATTTGCGTCTTGGGTGATCACCGCATAACGAATCATCAACCGCGCTAAGTCCTCAGCCAAGCTGGGGTAGATGCCGAGCTCTTCGGCCCGTTGTCGACTGCGCTCAAGCACAGCTTTTTCGACCTGATAGTCTTTGATTGGTAAGTGCGCCTCAAATTTGAGAGCGCCGATCTGTCGCGCGAGATCCAGCCTCTTAGCAACGAGCTGAAAGAGTTCTTCGTCGACAGCGCGGACTTGGTCGCGGAGCTGCGATAGTTTCTCTGTCATGGGGTCTCCGAGGACTTGCGGACTCTAATTAAGGCCGTAAACAACGAAAGTCATTATGAATTATTTTTATCTTCATTGCTACGATGTAGCATGGCATAAGTAGACAAATTCAGACGTTACCAGATCGTTTGAGTCGCCCCGCTGATTTGGGGCAGCTTTCCACCACTATTATTGGGTGGCGCCTAGGAGCTAAGTCATGACGAGCCAGAAGCCACAGTCCTTTCATTTAGGGGAAGATACGCTGACCTCCGCGCGCCTAGTGCAGTTGGCGCAAAGTCCGGGGCCGCAACTTAGCGTGTCCGCCGAGGCATGGCAGCGGCTGCAGGGCTTCAGGCAGAGCGTGGACGAAGTCCTAAATAGCCAACGTACCGTCTACGGTATCAATACGGGCTTTGGCTTTCTGTCTGATGTGGCGATCAAATTAGAAGATTTGGCCCAATTACAGCTGAACTTAGTGCGGTCCCATGCCTGTGGGGTAGGCGAGCCGGCCAGTGATGAGTTGGTCCGTGGCTTACTGATCATCCGCGCGCACTCCTTTTTGTTAGGTCACAGCGGCGTTCGAAAAGAGGTTGTGCTGCAAATTCTGCAGTTCTTAGAGCACGATATTTTGCCCGTGGTCCCATGTCAGGGGAGCGTTGGTGCCTCCGGCGATCTAGCTCCACTAGCTCACTTGGCTCTAGGGCTTTTAGGCGAGGGCGATGTGCGCTGGCAGGGTGCTATTTGGCCCGCAGCAGACGTGCTGGCAAAGCTGGGCATGGCACCACTAAAACTGGCCCCTAAAGAAGGCCTGTCGCTGATTAATGGCACGCAGTTTATGACTACGATTGCTGCCTTCGCCGTCGAGGAGGCAAAGTCGGCCGCTCGGTCAGCGGACATAGCAGCAGGCCTAAGCTTGGACGCAGTCCGCGGTACGCTCAGGGCGTATGATCCAAGAATTCATGCAGTAAGACCACAGGTGGGCCAAAGCTTAGTGGCTAGTAACATGCGGAAGTTATTTCAAGCCGATGACCCAATCATGCATAGTCATGTAAACTGCGGTAAAGTCCAAGATCCCTACAGTTTTCGTTGTGTCCCGCAGGTGCACGGGGCTAGTCGGGATGCTATTGAATACGCATCTAAAATTGTCGATATCGAGCTTACCAGTGTCACCGATAATCCCCTGGTTTTTGCTGACGGCGATATTATCAGCGGCGGTAACTTCCACGGCCAACCGATAGCGCTGGCGATGGATTTTCTGGCGATTGCAGTCGCTGAGCTGGGCAGTATCTCCGAGCGACGGATAGAAAAAATTACCAACCCGCATCAAAGCGGACTGCCGGCCTTTGCCACACGCAATAGCGGACTTAACTCTGGGTTTATGATCCCGCACGTAGTCGCCGCTGCTTTAGTGTCTGAAAGTAAAGTGCTTTGTCATCCAGCCAGTGTCGACAGCATCCCAACCTCTGCCGATAAAGAGGATCACGTCAGCATGGGTCCTATTGCCGCGCGCAAGGCTCGCAGCGTGTTAGCAAATGTCAGGAATATTCTGGCGATTGAGTTCCTGGCTGCGACGCAAGGTCTTGATCTTCTTGCACCCCTTCAGCCATCGAGCACCCTGGCTTTAGTGGTCGACGAGGTCCGTCGTTTCGCCCCTGTTATGGAGACCGACAGGTCTCTCCATAAAGAGATTAAAGCGGTCTCGGCGTGGATTCACGGGGATGGTCCAACCCGTGCTTTGGCCGAGGGCCAGGTGACTTTCACCTGATGGTTTTTTGTTTATAAATTTCATTAGGTTGAATTTTTTATCAATTAACTCGAGCCAAATTGGCGCAGCTTCCAGACCGCCAATTTGTCGTAGTTAAAAAGATTTTATGTTTACTTGTTAGAATTCTATTGAAAACCCTCTGGGAATTGCGCTATCGCACGTCTCTGAACAATTGGAGGGTTTCCCATGAAAAAACAAGTTATGACGATTTTGTTGGGCGCGATGCTCGCTACCGCATGCGGCAGCAGCGCTCAAAAGAGCCAAGAAGTATCTGCTAACGTGCCAGCAGCAGCTATCGTGCGCGTTCCTGTCGGTACCGACGGCAAAGAAGACCTGACCAAAGCTGAACTGCGCGGTCAAAATGAAGCAGTTGACGCTAACGACAAGGCGCAACTATCTAATGCCTTTGACAAAGCAGCTCCAGCTGTAGTCAAAAGCGCTGAAGAGCTTGATAAAGGCACTTCGAGCCAAGCATGGTGCGGCCGCGGTTATGGCTACGGCTACGGTTACGGCTATAGCTACTACCCGTCCTACTACTACGGCAATTCCTACTACAACTACGGCTACGGTTACAGCTACTACGGCCGCGGCTACAACTACTACTACTACCCACGTTACTACTAATTTTTCCGGTACCTTAAAGCGGGCAGGACAGGGAGTCCTGCCTGTTTTTTTATCTGTATCGATTCATTCAGCTGCGCCTTCTCTCCCCTCTCTACCTTTTTAATCCAGTAAAATTTGATGAGTAGCTAATGATCGTTCATCAACACCCGCTGATGATTTTCTTTCTTTAATCGAAATTAACAATAATAAAAATATTAATATAAACATAAATATACGATTTAATTTGAATTGATATTTATTGGTAGCGATCTTCTATATTGTCATTTTTCAATTAGTTGTGGCATATCCCGCCCAACTCGCGGCTAAACACGAATGCCGCAGTAAACAAATTCGTGAAGGAGTGTCTATGAAAGTCTGCAATTTGATCGCATCTGTTGCGCTACTTGCGTTGGTTAGCACAAACGCCGCCGCGAACGACGGCAGCGACGTAACACCTCCAGGCTCACAGTATTCCTGTAGCCAACAGGCAAGCTGGGGCAAGTGTGGCGAGTCCTGGATGCAGGGCTACTGCAATTCCAGCTGCGGCCGTTCTGGTAATAATAATAATAATAATAATAATAATAATGGTAGTGACCCATGGTGGGGCGGCCCAGGTGAACCCCAGAACTGGCAGGAGTGGATCTCGCTTCGCTACGACGGCTGGTACTGAAAAGTTTTAGTTTCTGAGATGCTTGTGCAGACTATTTTCTGCACAAGCATCAGTAACTAAATGGATGAGTTTAAAAATTATTCATATGGATTTGTCTTGGATTCCTTCATCGTGCGCTAAGGGACTGGATAGTAGGCAGTTCAAGGGGTGCGGTGGCCGGGCCTAGGTAGTTTGGACGTCCGCTCGAACGGGCGAGCCTGGCGCATGGGACGCTCCCGCAGCCAAGTGAACCCGCCGCAAAGAAGTGGGCTGCAGCAGGGAAGCTCACGATTCCAGCAGATCTGACGCCGTTACCGTGTGCGTGACTAACTGTCGTGCATATTCGTTGTCAACAAGACCGCTCGGTGAGATGAACACCAACATCACGCTGTTTTTCGTTTTGGTCTCCGCCTTGTAGGTATTGAGCTTGTAGCGAAGATTGTCAGCGTATGACTTGGTGATCTCGAACTGTTCGTCGTAGTACTTTATTTCGCAGAGTGTCGTCATACCGTCAGCCCGATCAAGCACCAGGTCGATTTGGGCGCCTCGCGCTCCTGAGATGCCTCCCTTGCTCGGCCCAGTTGTTTTTGTCGTCTTTTGCCAGACCGACGGCTTCACCAGTACGCGACTGATGCCAAGCGCGGCATTGATTTGCTCTATGTGCTTTAGGCACACGGCCTCGAAGGCATAGCCAGACCAGCTCTCGTATTCCTGAGTTTGCCTTTGCATTACGAAATGGTCCTGACCGGGCGTCGGACCGAGCGGGCCTTTACCGGCGCCCTCGATCCATCGCAGGTAAAATAGGGTGAACTCGTCAATCACCCGGTAGCATGCCGTAGAGCGTCGCCCCTCGGTGACTGCAATAGGGGCGATGAAGCCGGCTTCCTCGAGTTCCTTTAACCATTGCGCCACGCGGCCACCGGTTTTGATCTTCGTAGCCTTAAGAAGCTCGTTGCGAGTTAATCCCCGACGTTTCGTCGCAAGTGCACGAACAACTCGTTCGTGGTGATCGCCTTCCTCAAAGAGCGCTTTGAACAGCTTGTCGAACTCTCCGTGCAGCGAGCCACCGGCGAAACAAAGGCGTGAAACAGCCTGCGATGGCGATTCACCGCGGCGAACGAGATCCAGGTAGAAGGGAACACCGCCAAGCGCAAGGAAGAGTTCGATGACCTGCGCGGGCGCGTATTCGATGCCACGCTCGTGCAGCATATCGCGCGTCTCGCCGAGCGTGAATGGCCGCAGCTGTATCGTCTCGGTTAGGCGGTTATGTAGACCGCCTTTAGCTTGCACGATGTTTTTGATCATCCACGATGCGGCGCTGCCGCAGACGACGAGTTTGACCTGCTGGATTTGGCTTAGCTCTGTGTTCCATGCGTGATCAAGAGCGTCGAGCAAGCCAGAGCGGCGCGTGTGTAGCCATGGCAGTTCGTCTAGGAAGAGTAGGCACTTCACCTTCGGGTCGTTGGCTACTATTTGGCGTACGCCAGCGACTAGGAGCGCGAAGGCGTCGTCCCACGTCTTTACGTCAGGCAGACGTTGACCGCCGTAGAATGCGTCTTCGACGGCCTTTTGGAAGATGCGGAGCTGCTCGCGCATCTGGCCCCTGCTCTTGCCGGTGACCATGAATCGCTTGACGCTGATATCCTCGAAGAACCGGCGGATTAGGAAGGTCTTGCCGACGCGGCGGCGTCCGTATATCGCCAGGAATTCAGCCCGATTTGATGCCAGTAGACGGTTTAAAGTCGCAATTTCTGGCCTGCGGCCGACAATCCGCGCGGGCGTAAGTGTTACGGTCGGGGTAGTCTCCGATGTGGTTGTCGTCATTGGGGAGCTCATATATATTAAAGAATACTGTGTGTTACATGTATTCAGAGGTTTTGGCCGCCTATACATCGTATAAGGGGCCAAAAGTCTGGTCAAATAGATAGATCTGGCCTCTTATAAATACTATAGGCGGCCAAAACTGCGGTTAGTATATAAGTATATATATTAAATGGTTACCATGATTATGGGCTTTGTTGCATAAATCCTGCCCTACAGCCTTCCCGGCCTCCCAGTTTTTGGGCGGCGGCTTTAAGCTTGTAGTACTTTCGAAAGGGGCAACTTAAGGGGCCGGTCCTTCAAAAAACACTTAATTATTGTAATCGAGTTTGGGGCCCTGAAATCTCCCTTCTTCTGCAAATAAGTTTAAGCCCACGATCTCAACGTAGGTGATTTACTGATTATGCCAGCCTCGCTGCCGCGAAGCATGGACCTAAGGGTAGTGATGCTGGGAGCCGAACTAACACCCTTGAGAACGCCGTCGAGAACAATGACGGCTGCAGTGCCGCCACCCGCGGGGGATCGAACTATCGCTGCCGCACGGCAGCGCCAAAACACCGCAGGTAGCAGCTGGTGAGCAACGCTCAAAGCCAGGTCCGAAGGTTCACTTTAACATCGGTAGATTGAGTCCCTGCTCCTTGGCGCATTCAATCGCGATGTCGTAACCTGCATCGGCATGCCGCATAACACCTGTCGCTGGATCATTGGTCAAGACTCGCTCCAGGCGACGCGCAGCATCAGCAGTTCCGTCGGCGACAATAACCATGCCCGAGTGCTGCGAATAGCCCATACCGACGCCGCCGCCGTGATGTAAGCTTACCCAGGTCGCACCACTAGCAGTGTTAAGCAGGGCATTGAGCAGCGGCCAATCGGACACTGCGTCTGATCCATCGAGCATGCTCTCGGTTTCGCGATTTGGACTGGCTACGGATCCGGAATCTAGGTGGTCGCGACCGATGACAATCGGGGCTTTCAACTCTCCTGTGCGAACCATCTCGTTAAATGCGAGTCCGAGGCGTGCCCGATCACCGAGCCCAACCCAGCAGATGCGCGCCGGCAGACCTTGGAATTGGATGCGCTCCTTAGCCATATCCAACCAGCGATGCAGCTCAGGATGATTTGGGATCAGCTCTTTGATTTTCCGGTCGGTGCGGTAAATGTCTTCCGGGTCCCCGGATAGAGCGGCCCACCGGAAAGGGCCGATGCCGCGACAGAAAAGTGGACGGATATATGTAGGAACAAAACCAGGGAAGTTGAATGCCTCTTTGAGACCGACATCAAGAGCCATCTGACGAATGTTGTTACCGTAGTCAAATACGGGAATGCCCATCGCCTGGAAGTCGAGCATGGCTTGAACCTGCATCGCCATGGATGCTTTGGCATCGCGCACCAATTTTGCTGGATCACTTTGACGCACGGTTTCAGCTTGAGCCAGTGAGTAGCCCTGGGGCAGATAACCATTCAAAGGATCATGGGCACTGGTTTGGTCAGTCACCATGTCGGGTTTGATGCCGCGGCGGACCATTTCTGGATAAACATCAGCCGCGTTCCCTAAGAGGCCAACCGAAACGGCGCGACCTTTTTTATGATGCTCCTGAATCATAGCGACGGCTTCGTCGAGAGTTTTGGCCTCGAGATCAAGGTAGCGGGTCTCTAGGCGGCGTTTGATACGAGTTGGGTCGCACTCCACGGCGAGCATTGATGCTCCTGCCATCGTGGCAGCCAGTGGCTGCGCTCCGCCCATACCACCAAGGCCGCCGGTGAGAATCCACCTGCCCTTTAAGTTGCCGCCAAAATGTTGGCGGCCTGCTTCGACAAAGGTTTCGTAGGTGCCTTGTACGATGCCCTGAGAGCCGATGTAGATCCAAGATCCCGCCGTCATCTGCCCGTACATCATCAGGCCTTTTTTATCGAGCTCATGGAAGTGTTCCCACGTAGCCCAATGCGGCACGATATTTGAGTTGGCTATTAAAACACGTGGAGCGTCGGAATGTGTCTTAAACACTCCAACTGGTTTACCTGACTGGACCAATAGTGTTTCGTCCGCTTCCAAACTAGTTAGCGTCTCAACAATTTTATCGTAGGACGGCCAGTCGCGAGCGGCACGACCGATACCACCGTAAACTACTAGATCGCTCGGGATTTCGCCAACGTCAGGATCGAGGTTGTTCATCAACATGCGCAGGGCCGCCTCTGTCAGCCATGATTTTGCCGACAGTTTTGTGCCGTGTGCAGCTTTAATTTTACGCGCCGGATCGTGGCGTGTTGAGTGACTCATGTGATTTCCTCTAGTTCCTATTTATCTGGTCTTATGGTTATTCTGGCGGATGGTCATGATGCTGATGATGGTGAATAATTTCAAAAAGCCACTGCGCTGCCAGCTTAGCCGTGCGGTGATCGTGATCTAGCGGCGGACAAAGTTCGGCTATGTCGTAACTACGCACGCGCCCAGATGTCGCCCAATGGCGCAGCAGTGGGATCATCGTCCAAGGGTTTAATCCGAAGGCCTGCGGTGCACTTACACCTGGAGCATGGGCACCGGCAAATGCATCAAGACACAGCGTCAAATAGTTGACGCTGTGATCCTGGAGGAGATGTTCTAACTTTTGCTGCAGGTGTGGGTTGATTCCAAGTACCAGTTCATCAGCGGTGACAATGTTTACGTTGTGATGCTGAGCAGCGGCAAATACAGGCGCCGTGTTGCCGGTCATCTGCGCACCCAGGCAGCTATAATGCAGGTGTTTGCCTTGAGTGCTAAGGTGGTTCGCGATTTGTAAAAACGGCGTTCCTGAGCTGCCTTTTTGACCAGGTAGTAAGGGACGCATATCCAGATGAGCGTCGATATTTACGATGCCGATGTCGTGCCCGGGAAAGCTTGAATCCAGACCTAAATAGTGTCCATAAGCCACTTCATGTCCGCCACCGAGCACCAGCGGCGTGATGTTGGCCCCGTGCAGTATGGCTACGGCTTCACCAAGCGCAACCTGTGCACTCTCGAGATCGCCGTCTTCACAGGCAATGTCGCCGGCGTCGAATAGTCTGATGTCTGCCCGGTGTAGGGGGAGCTTGGCCAATGCCTCGCGGATGGCTAAAGGGCCCTGCGCTGCACCTGGACGCCCCAAATTTCGCCGGACTCCCTCGTCACAGCAAAAGCCGAGGACTGCGAACGCGGGCGTGTCTATGACGGCAGGCTTTTGCCTGAGATCTAAGGCCTCGACGATCTGAAACAAAGCGGACCGCGGCGGTGAGTCACTGCGCCCTCGCCACACACTTTGGTTGGGTGCCTTGTAACGCGTGGTCCAGGTCACTTGCGACATACTCGCCTTTGCGCACAGAGTTGGCCGGGTTTGGAGCTTGTATTCTGGTCTAGGTGCTTCATAATGGCAAGACTTTAGCCCTAAATTTAGCCTTTACTAATGAAATCTGATGGGATGGGCATGATGGCCAAAAAATCCTGGGATGCTATTTGGATTAAAGCGACCTTAGCCACGGCCGAGGCTGGATCTGGATCTGGATCTGGATCTGGTCATGGATATGGGCTGATCACGGACGCTGCGATCGCTGTTAAAGACGGTCGCATCGCGTGGTTAGGGGCCATGAAGGATTTGCCTGCGGATCCGGAGAAGGCCGCCGCACAAGTCTATGACGTCCAGGGAGCCTGCATCACGCCTGGTCTTATCGACTGTCACACTCACGTCGTCTTTGCCAGTGACCGTGCGGCAGAATTTGAGTTACGTCTTAAAGGCTCGACCTACGAAGAGATCGCGCATGCTGGGGGAGGGATACGCTCCACCGTGCGCGCGACGCGGTCGGCCAGTGAGGACGAGCTGTTCGTCGCCAGTCGCCGGCGTGTCCGCGCGATGATGGCGTCCGGCACGAGCACTGTCGAAATCAAATCAGGATACGGTCTGGACACCGATGCTGAGTTAAAAATGTTGCGCGTGGCCAAGCGCCTCGGTGAGGAGTTGCCGCTGACGGTACGGCGGACTTATCTCGGAGCTCACAGCGTTCCAGTCGAATTTCAAGGCCGTTCCGACGACTACGTTGAGTTCGTCTGCCGTGAGATGATTCCTAAAGTGGCCCAGCTTGGCCTTGCTGATGCGGTCGACGTTTTCTGCGAAAATATTGCATTTTCTCTCGCTCAAACTGAAAAAATATTCGCTATGGCCCAGGCACATGGGCTGGCGATCAAGTGCCACGCAGAACAACTCTCTGACTCAGGGGCAGCAGCACTCGCAGCGCGATATGAAGCCTTATCGGTGGATCACCTCGAATATCTAGCGGAGCCTGCGATAAAATATATGGCGAGAAGTGGCACCGTCGCAGTGCTGCTCCCCGGTAGTTTTTATTATCTGCGCGAAAAGAAGTTACCGCCGATTGCAAGTTTGAGAGCGCACAAGATCCCAGTGGCTATAGCCACGGACTGCAACCCAGGTACTTCACCTATGGTGTCGCTGCCGCTCGCGATGAATATGGGATGTACTTTATTTGGACTGACGCCCGAAGAGGCTTTCGCCGGCGTGACTAAGCATGCAGCCCAAGCTCTTGGCATGGCGCAGGAGCGCGGCACTCTGGCTACGGGTAAGCAAGCGGACTTGGCGGTATGGGACTTTAAGCACCCAAGCAGCTTAGCTTATTTTATTGGCTACGCACCCCTTCGCCAGTTGGTGAAGGGCGGGCGCGTCGTGGACCTCAGTTGATACTGCCGCCTGAGCACGACGCACCCTTTTGAAATTAAAACTTAGGGCTCACCATCTGGATGGTGACGTCTGGTGACGCTTCACTTACTTACGTGCTGGTGGCGGACCAGCAGGACGATCAGGTTTAGCGATGACTAGGTCGCTACGGTCCGTTGGTTTGAAGAGCTCGTATCCTGCTGTGTCAGTGATCTTAGCTGGGTCGATTTCGTATACGCCAGCAGCGGATTGGCCGACGCATTGACGGCTTACATAGTTGGAATGTTGATCCTTCGCCCAGACAGCAGCAGCCGTGACATTTGCGGCGACGCTAAAGGCTGGGAGGTTCCATGATGCTGAGGGATTACCGGTTCGCGTGCAGCCACCACTGCTGGGGCAGCTACCAGATCCGTTTTGATCCGTCGCAGTATTAAAGAACGGATGGTAGGACCCTGTCACGCCTAGGCTCGATCCCGCCTTGATCGACTTGCGGATACTTAGCGACTGATCCATGGTTGCGCCCATAGCGGCGCCACTCATGCCGCAGCCTTCCAGGCGTCCTGTTGTAGCGTTTTGCTCTAGTTTAAATACCATGCCGCGTGCGGCCTCGTCGTAATTTCCACCTGGATTTTGCCAGTACTCAAAGGTGCCGGTGTCGTTGTCGGCGTTGAGGTCGAAGCCGACAAAGAGCATCCCGGAGACGGCGTCGTTGGCCTGGCTGAAACCCGTGTAGCTCCCGTCATCTGCTGTGCCCGCATTGAAATTCAAGGTTCCGTCTGCATTGAAGGCGAGAGAGTCGAGCTTGGTGTCCATCCGGGCCGAGCGTAATTCTGTTTTCAGGTGACTGACAGAATCGACGATGCTGCGAGTATAGGAAACGCTGATGTAGCGCTTACCTACCGTCGTATTGCCTGGATTTTGTGGGTCGTTGCGAGTGATCGACATAACGCCGTGGTAGGTGCTGTTGTCGGTGCTGTCTGGCACGTGGTTGAGTTTGTAGGTTTGCGATGTCGATTTGCCGTCTTTGGTCATGGTGACTGAGATCGTGACGCGGTACACGCCGTCTGCGTCTTTAGCGATCGTCGCCTCGCTCACTTCAAAAGTTGGCCTGCGGGAATCGGTATTGTTGCCTGCTGCTGTGCCTAGCGTGTTTTTCAGGTCGATGCCAGCCTCAGTTTGAGCAGCTGCAACGTCGACTTGGTCTTTTACAGCTTGGCAGATCATACCTTGTTGTAGGCCAAGTCCCTGATCGATGATGCCTGAGATTTCTTTGATTTTTGAGCGTGCAAATGAAACCAGACAAGCTTCGCTGCTGCCAGTGATCGTTGACTTGCCGTTTGCCGTTCCGTGCTTGTGGCCGTCCTTGGTGCCGTCGATCATATCTTGATCGAATTCGTAACATCCTTCTTCTAGATCTTTTGTTGGGCGAAGGAAGACTGCTGGTAAACAGCTGTTCGCTTTGCCAGCGAGGTATTCTTGAGCTTCAGCAGCCTTCGCCTTCAGGCTTTCGGGAGCCGGTGCATCGGCATCGCCAACGGCGAGTTTGGCGCTTGTGGTATCAGTTGGGAAGACAGAAATTGCCAGGGACCCCGGATAGGCCTGGGATAGTAATTCTTGCACTTTTGCTGCCGTTTCACTGACGGTGCTGCTTGAACTGTCAGAACCAGAACTGCTCTTTTTGCCGCAGGCACCCAATAAAGCAAACACCCCGATTAATGCACAAACTCTCATTCGCAAAGCTCCTTTTGCGGTGAATCGTAATAGCCCAGCCTCCGTTTAAGGCCCCTTAGATTCGGTTGTTCAGCTAGGCATCTTTAATCAGAGAGACTTGAGAGAGTTGGTGTGCCGCGAATGATGGTTAAGAAATGTTTTTAATTCAGGTGGATAGGTGTGCGCGATTTTATCTAATCACTGGCGCAATCGACGGATTGGAATCCACTTTAAAGCGCCTTGGCTTTAAAGGAGACAAAATCTCAATTTTGCTATGATTTCTGGTGGGTGCTCCCGAGTTGCGCCTACACAGGCCGCATTGCCGCCTTTTCCCGCCATATTTGCCCACGTACGTCTTCTAGCAGCAAATCCTCGCCGTCGGTGCCGAGTACATGATTGGGCATCATCGGAATTTTTCCGGACGGGGTGTCGACTATGTAAGTCGGGATGCCCATGCCGGTAATATTTCCGCGTAGCGAACGAATCAGTTTCAGCCCATCCTCGATTGGCACTCTGAGGTGCTCAGTTCCTTCCACTAAATGCGGGTGGAATAAATAGTACGGACGAACGCGCGCCTTGAGTAGTGCACGGCAGAGCGCCATAAGACGCTCAGGCGTATCGTTGATTCCCTTTAAAAGCACGGCTTGGTTGCCGACCGGAATACCGGCATCCACCAAATTGGCGACGGCTTGGATTGCTTCCGGTGTTAGCTCTTCAGCGCAATTAAAATGAGTGTTGAGCCAAACGGGGTGAAAGCGTGCGATCATTTTTGCGAGTTTTGCCGTGACTCGGTAGGGGAGGGTGACCGGAGTACGTGTGCCGAATCGAATGATATCAACGTGTGGTATGGCGCTAAGACGCTCTAACAAATTTTCAATTGCACTATCACTGGCGATAAATGGATCGCCACCGGTAATCAGGACATCGCGAATCGCCGGATTGCTGGCGATGTAATTGATGCCGTTATCGATGATGCGGCGATTAAAATGCAGTCCGTCTTCTTCATCGCGGCGTTTGCGAAAGCAGTAGCGGCAGTAAACAGGACATAGTTGAGCGACGCAAAAGGCGACACGGTCGGGATAGACTTGGACGACCTCTTTCACTGGGGAGTGCGGCACTTCGTCGAGTGGGTCCATGACGCCAACTCGAACATTTAGTTCTTCGCTGCGCGGTAATGCCTGCAGTCTTATGGGACAAGACACGGCCGGATCTGGATTCATCAACGACATGTAATACGGCGTGATGCCAGCCACAAAGGCATCGGCAAGTAGACGGAAGCCGTCGCGTTCCTGCGGGGCAAGTGCCAGCGCCTTCTCGGCCGTCGCGGCGTCTCCTACTTGGCGGCGCATGTGCCAGCGCCAATTAACGACGGTCTCGGGGCTAACGCCAAACTGCTTCGCCGAGCGCACGGTCAAAGACTGTGGATCGTCGCAAAAACGGCGAAACTCTTCCGGGAAAAACTCAGCCTCTGGTGTGGTTTGCGTTGGCTCTTCTGGCTGACAGGCGGTCCTGACTGGGGTATCTCTGGTGACGTTCACTGTTCCTCCGCGGCAATAGCGCCCGGCCTTAGTCTCAAAAGAGGCATCCGCATGGCAAGTGTTAAAAAGCTTATTTTGGCGTCTCAGTCTCCCTTTCGGCGGACGCTGCTCCAGGCGGCCGGTCTCGACTTTAGTGTCGAAGTAGCCCCGATCGATGAATATGCGATAAAGGCCGATCATCCTGGCGTCTTGGCAAGTCGAAGGGCCGAGGCGAAGGCTCTCGCGGTGGCAGAGATACACCCCGATGCCTTAGTGATCGGGGCGGACCAGGTCCTAAGTTTTCAGGACTTAACGTTTGATAAGGCTAATGACGAGCCCACGGCACGTTTGCGCCTGCAGGCTCTCGCTGGTCGTACCCATGTCCTGCACTCGGCGTTTGCCTTGGCCTTTGCCGAAAGCGCAGGGGTCGCGAAGATCATCCGCACCGGCCTGGTCAATGTCGCTATGACCATGCGCGCGTTATCTCCAGAGGAAATCGAGGCTTACGTAGCCACAGGGGAGTGGCGCGGCAGTGTCGGCTGCTACCAATACGAAAACCGCGGCGTGCATTTGCTTAGCAGCGTTGATGGAGACCATTCGTCGATCATCGGGCTGCCCCTTCTGCAGCTGATGGAGCACCTGCGCAGCATTGGCGTCAACCCCTTGGTAAAACCTAAGGGGCCTTGGACTTTGGTAAATTAGCGCTCGGGCAGAAGTCGACAAGAAAACATTGGTCGCAAAGTGGCTTGATGGCTTTACAGGTGTAGCGTCCGAGCAGAATAAACCAGTGATGCGCCCGCGGGAGGTACTTCTTGTCTATTTGAGCCATGAGGCGTTGCTCGCAAGCGTCTGGCGTCTTCTCGTTATGAAGGCCGAGTCTCTGAGTCACTCGGAATACGTGGGTGTCGACCGCTAGCGTGGGCTCACCGAATATCTCGGCCAAGACTACATTGGCCGTCTTGCGACCGACCCCGGGTAGTGCCTCCAGGGCTTCTCGTTGACTCGGCACCTTGCCGTCGTAGTTTTCTAAGAGTTGCTGGGCGATGGCGACAGCGCGCTTGGCCTTGGTGGGGGCCAGACCGATCCGCCGTATCAGCTTTAGCATTCCTTCAGCGCCCAGTTTAATGACGCCCTTGGGGTCGAGCCCAGCGTCATAAGCGGCGGTCATAGCGGCATTCACCGACTTATCTGTGGTCTGCGCCGATAGCATGACTGATAAGAGGAGCTGGAAATCAGTCGTGTAATAAAGCTCGCAGCGCGGATTCGGATTGTGTTCGGCAAAACGCGCAAACATCTCGTCGAGAGGGATCTTCGCGCGTTTATTGCCTGCTGCGGCGACTTTACTTTTGGACTTATTCTGAGACTTCGATCTTAACGTCGCCGAGGACTTTGCACTGACACGCGAGACGCTCATTGGGTTCTGCCGCCATGGTTTCAAGGAAGTCGCGCTCGTCGTCCCGGATCGGGCTGAGGTTTTCTACACCCTCAAGGACGCGGATCATGCACGCACCGCAAGCGCCGTCGCGGCAGCCGAATAAGATCGACGTGTCGTGGTCTTCGCACAAGTCAATCATGGCGTAGCCCTGGGCCACTTCGATAGTTTTGTTGTCTGTCTTGATCGTTACTTTAGGCATGCTTAAGGTGGTCCTCTTATGGACAAAACATGGGGCTGGGCGAGCTATCGTTACAACAGTCGGTTGTACCTTGGGTACGACTTACGGTCAAGTCGCCTTGGCTACGCAATGCGGCTTGTTTTTCTCCCGGCGGTGTGAAAATCATGAATAATCACGCGAAGCTAAATCCATAGTTGTAGGGAGCTGAAGAACCATGGCGCAGCGCACTGGGCGAGCTAAAGAAAAGTCTAGTAATTTCAGCTTGTTCGATCTTGATTTGCGGGGCTGGCTTGGGCACGCCGGAGGGACAGCTAAAGGTGCCGCTAAACATGGCGCGAGCGATCTCGGGCGACTTGTCGTCGTGGGCAAGCAAAGTGATGCCGCCCAAGCGTTTGAGTCCTTGCACCTAGACGTGCCCCAGTGGCTCCTTGAGCGGGCCAAGAAGAAGCGTGGCGAGCTGCTATATGCTGCGACTGACGATGGGCCTCTGTGGCTAGTACAATTGGACTCGAAAAGCTCAGCGGCTGCTCACGGCGGTCTTTTTGCAGTGAGCCCCTATGGTGTGGCACGCGATTTGGTGGCGCAGATAATCCCATCATTGGCGGATCACGCGCTAAGGGAACTTCAAGTTCATTTTGTTGCCGCCACTGAGCACGAGCAACTAGGCGCCCTGGTTGGCCTGGAACTAGGCGGCTACCGGTACCGGCAGATTCGCCAGCCACGCGCGAATCAAGCGCTCCCCCGCTTGCGTCTAGAGGGGGTGAGCGAGACCACGCTTGAAGAAGCCCGGCTGCTCGGTGTATCGACCAATATGGCTCGTCATCTAGTCAATCTGCCGGCTGCGGAGCTAAACCCAAAGACCTATGCTGATGCCATAGTAGAGATGTTTGAATCGTCTTCGTCTATGACTGTCGATGTTTGGCATGGCAAGAAGCTAGTCAGCGAACAAATGGGCCTTCTCATTGGCGTGGGCCAGGGTGCTGCCAACGGCCCAGCGCTTGTGCATCTAAAGTACCGTCCCAAGGGAAGCAAGCGCGGCCAGCGTCCACTTGCATTTGTTGGTAAGGGTGTGACCTTTGATACCGGTGGGCTAGATATCAAAATTAACTCCGGTATGCGGCTGATGAAAAAGGATATGGGCGGATCAGCCTCGCTGTGCGGTCTAGCCTATTGGCTCGAACAAAGTCAGTTGGCCGTGCCGTGTGACTTCTATTTGGCGCTTGCTGAAAATGCCGTAGATAAGCACTCATACAGGCCCGGCGATATCCTCACGGCTAGATCGGGAACTACCGTTGAGATCGACAATACAGATGCGGAGGGCCGCTTGGTTCTCGCAGATGCTATTGATGTCGCCGTCAAAACTAAAGGTGCTGATGCACCGGAAGCATTGATTGATTTGGCAACACTCACGGGAGCGATGCGAGTGGCGCTTGGTACGCGTGTGGCCGGACTCTTTGCCAATGATGACTCTCTCGCGGAAACGCTACTTGCAGCCGCGCAGCGCACGAGTGAGCCAAGCTGGCGCATGCCGCTCTACAGTGACTACTTGAGTTCGCTTAGATCATCGGTGGCTGATATGGCTAACTCCGGTCCTAGCCGCTTTGGTGGTGCCATTGTTGCGGCCTTATTCCTGCAACGTTTTGTCGGCGATATTCCCTGGGCACATTTCGATATGTATGCTTGGAGCGACGGCAATACCGGTGGCTGCATCGAGGCTGGTGGCACAGGCCAATGCGTTCAGTTATTGGCTGATTTCCTTCGCGCTCGCACGTTAAAGTGATGGTTGGCGTAGTCCGATGCTAAAGCGATAATTCAGGGAGGCGCCTTGGTCTAGCCAGGCTAAGCCCTCCCCGTTATTCAGCGCATCGGGTAGCCCCATCCACGGTTCCACACAGTGAAAGCCCTGCTCGGGCTGTGTCCAAAGCACTAGATAGCGGCTGTAGTCCGACCAGGCGAGATCGATGGCTAAGTTGTTGGGTTCATCGATGATCGTAGCATTAGCATCGGTATGATCGCCGAGGATGAGATTATGTAGCAGTTTATTGTTTAGGTCCGTAACATCGCCGTCACCGGTATCAGGGAATGCTGCCGTCTTACCTGCACTACCTGCCGGTGTCACCCTAACTTGCGAGGTTGCGGTGGTTTCCAACCGTAACTTGCCCGCACGCTCCCCTGCATGGTCCCCTGCTTGCTCCGCATTGCGCAGCGGTAGGCGAAAATAGGGATGCCAACCTAAAGCCACTGGCATCCGCGGTACTTCCGGCAATATTCCGCCAAGATTAGTCACGGTGACTTCCGTCACCAACTTGCTGGCCGCAAGTTGGTACTTAACGCGCAGGTCGAATTCGAAGGGGAATAAGTCGCGGGTGCGCGGGCCGGAAAGTAGGCCTAACTCAGCGCTGTCGGCTGTACTAGCCAGTATCTGCCAAGGTTGCCCGTAGGCAAAGCCATGAATCGGCATCCGCCAAATCTGTTCGCCAAGAGCGTACTGTAGCGGCTGCGCACCATGAAACACTCTACCTGCAAATGGGAAAAGCAGTGGCATACCGCCACCTGGCCAGCCGCTCTCCTGGCTATTGAACTGATCTGGTAGCCAGAGCAGCGAGGTTTCAGTCCCGTTTCCAGCGTCTAACTTCAAAGAAGCTAGCAAACCACCACGTTCAGGCATTAATACGGCTTTGCTAACCGGGCCAGATTTAAGCGTGATCGACATAATCGACATCCTATATTTAAGGACAGACTGCCTTGAACATAGCTAAAGCTAGCTTTTCACTCTAGTGATTTCCGGGATTCAGTTGGATCTAGTTGAATTTAGGTTGGGCAGGTCTCAGCCTGTTGTTTGCCGCCGCTGTATAACCAGTCCCATTCCGCTGCATGCCGGAGTTGCAAATTGACTGGTTTCCCGCTTGCTTCGTAAGCTGCCGAGAGGCCGGTGAGGAAACCCGGCAAACTGCCAGCTCGGAGTGGCGCGGGCTCAAAAAATGGTGCCGGTAAGCTACTGCGCAGATAGTTCCAAAGCATTTTCAAACGGCCAAGAGTGACGCGAGACACATCCACCGACTCATGAGCCGTCAAGGATGCTGTTGCACCAGGCCAAAGTCGGTGACTTAATTGGTCGTGAACGTGCTGCCAGCGATCTTCATCCGTGCCGCATTCTCGATGAAATAAGCCAGTTTTTGCTAGTTCAAAGAGGCCTTCCATATCGGTGTTGGCCAACTCATGCAGCAGCGCATGAGTGAGCAGCGCGAGTTTTAAAGTCGAGAACTTTAGGTTTACTGGCACTCCGCTGCGCAGCTCGGCGAAGATCCATGGGTTGCGCAAGGCTCCTCGGCCGATGATCGTGCCTTTGACACTCGGTGCGATCTTTGCGCGGTGGGCTAACGATGCGATGTCCACGACGTCGCCGGAAGCGATCACTGGTGCCTGCGCCATGTTTGCTGCCAGTTCGATCAAATCCCAGCGGGCATAGCCTTTATAGCGGTCCGGGCGGGTGCGTCCGTGAACCGTCAGCCTGGCTAAGTTGTGCTCAGACAGAGCTGATAATAGCGTCGTAAATTCCTCGTCATCTTTGAACCCAGTGCGCATCTTGACGGCGAATCGCTCTGCGCCGAGTTCGCTCGTGATGGCCTGAATGACGGAGCGGAATGCGTCGGCATCGCGCAAAAGGCTACTGCCAGCTCCGCTGCCGACACAGGTTGGAGAAGGGCACCCGCAGTTTAGCTCGACAAATGGCGCGTGCCGCAGAAAAAGTGGTGCGATTCTGACAAAGTCAGCTTGGTCTGCCGCCATAATTTGCGGCACCAATTGGTAAGGAACGGCGTCCCGGAGTTCTGTTAGTTCAGGGGCAAAGGTGCGCGGCAGCTCATGATTAGGATAAGTTGCGGTTACGCGAAGGAATGGCGTCGCAAGGGATTTAGGAGCTGATGCAAGGTGCATCCACAGTCGCATTGGCAACACGGTCACTCCCTCCATCGGTGCTAGGCCTAAGACGGCTAGTCCTGGAGTGGGGGCAGCATTGTTTTCAATGGAAGTTAAAGGTGCCACATCGCGCATGGCACAGCTCCTATCACAAGCAGGCGATCTGCGCCGACTGGAAATTATTTGACACCAAATAACACACTGTAATTATTGGTTTATTTCGGCCTATCCTGGGCGCGTTCCGGGAGTGTTCTAGCAGGATTTAAGTTCTTCAGCTTAAACTACTTGTACGTCGTCTGCGCTTAAGGAGCGAACTAAGGTGGTAGTTTCAACGTTCAACAGCTTTGTCCAGGAATTCGTCATTAGCCCCATAAGTGGGATCGGGCGCTATACGACCTTCATGGGGCATGCTGTTGGTCGCTGCGTCTTGCCACCGGTGAGCTTTCGCTTGTTACTGCGGCAGATGGAGTTTGTTGGTAATCGTAGCCTCGGTATTGTCTCGATTTCGGCCGTCATGATCGGGGCGATATTTGGCTTAATCCTCGGCAATATTTTTCGAAAATTTGGCGCGGAGTCCATGCTCGGAGCGGCCGCTGGTATCGCTTTGACTAAAGAAATGGCGCCGATCATGTGTGGTTTTTTGGTGACTGCGCGCGCTGGTTCGGCAATGGCGGCAGAGATTGCGACCATGCGGGTAAACGAGCAGATCGATGCCATGCGGGTCATGGCCGTCAATCCCTATAGTTATCTGGTTGCGCCGCGTATAGTGGCTGCTTTACTTGTCATGCCACTACTGGCTGGCGTTTTTATTTTGATCGGCGTAGGAGCTGCATTCTTCACTGGCGTTATATTTTATGACGTGGATATCGGCACGTTTCTTGAGAAAATGCGCTGGATGGTGAAGATGCGTTATGTGTTCCAAGGGATGGAAAAAGCCGCGGTTTTTGGCGTAATCTTGGCCTCGGTTGGCTGCTTTAAGGGATTCTTTGCCGGTGGCGGCGCGAAGGGTGTAGGAAAAGCCACGACGGAGGCGGTGGTCACCTCACTCGTGGCTATTTTGATCTCGGACTATTTTATAAGCTATCTGCAGTTCGATAAGGTCTTTTAAGTTCCGGTCACTTCAAATTGGCGGTGTAGCAGGCTTAGCCCCTTCAAGTTCCTGACGTCAATGATCAGATCGACAAATGAGCCGTCTGTTCTTGATGGCTTGAATTCAAGGACTTTAGGCACACCAAGGCTTCTTACTTTGAATTTTTCTGCGTGTGGATGAGAGTCGAGAATTTCGACGCGGCCATCGCGGTGCAGGTAGCGAGCGGTTGCGTGAATGCTGCCAAGTGCTGGGATAGCTCGTTCGTTACGTAGACGGAATGAGATTCGCATGCCTTGTTGACGATGCAAGCTATACTTGAACTCTGTCAGCTTTAAACCAGCACCTTCGTCATCTTCCTCAATTGCCTCGGTGTCGATTTTTTTCTCTTGCACGTCTGCTGTCGTGGCGGCGGTGTTTGTCGGTTTGGTGCTACTGGGTAGCATGTTTACCGGCTTCTGGCTGTTGCCTACGACTGGAAGCGGGTGGGATGGTGGGCCGACTTCTTCTTTTTGACCAAGGACATTGACCATGTCGCTTAGTTTTTCAACGGCTGCTAGAGGCTTAACTGTGAGTGTTGCTGCGGCACCTGTAGTCTCGGATGCAGTGACAACGCTAGCATTTCGCACCTGGGTTTTTGCAGCTGCGGCTGAGTAAGCAGCCCGGCGATCTTGAAGTGTGATTGCCGGTAGTACCATCTTATGGCGCGGCACAGTCACGAAATAAACAGCCCAGCCGACGCTAGCAAGTAGAATAAATGGCGCAGCTGAAATGGCGGTCTTGCGATAATTCGCGGTTTTTTGCTGCTCACGTGGGCGTTCGCTGGTACCGAACCCTTTGCTGATTTGTTCAATTTCCCTGGCTACGATCACTACGCCATTAGGCGCAACAGATTTGCTGTGACCAAGTGCAGCCGCTAATTTACTAGGCGGAAGGGTGGCAAAAATCTGATTCGCTCTCTTAATCGGCATGACTGAGAGCAGTACTGCCACATTAGTTGCCGATGTAGCAGCCGCGTAAGCAGCAAGCCGATCGTCGTCTGTTGCCAGAATCGCGGCTACTGCTTCTTTCTGTAGATGCTCCATGGTCACTTCTCCTGCGTCTTCCGCCCTAGGCCGATGTTGTCTAGTTGAGTGCCAGTGCGGCTCCTAAAAGATTTTGATTCTTTTAGTGTATCACGTGGCTCAAAAAACTTACCGTCACGGTCAAAGGGTACATGGGACTTGGTTTAGCACTAAAAACTAGAGAAAAGTCTCTGCGAATCATCACTATCTACTTAACGTATCCTCTTCGTCTTCTTCTGGCATCGCACTAAGGTCGTTGCCTTCTGCCTCAACAAGTTGAGACAGCTGGTCACGCATGGCCGTCAGTTCACCCAAGATGACTTTTCGTTGCTCGTCAAACCGGAGTAGTTCACTGCGAACTGTCGTAATGTGGATGTCGTTGTCAGAAAGTTCTTCCATTTTGTTGCGCATTAACTCTTCAAACAACACCACTTGCCCAAATTTGTGACTCGGTCTTGAATTTAAAACGTTGCGTAAAGCCAAAGATAGAGGGAGCGCGCAGCTTAGTACTGCCAGCGTGGCTTTTTGCCATGTTGTAAAGCGCACTCCCATTCTCACAAGACTCCAGTGTCGATTGCTACTTGCTGATATTTAACTTCGCTAACCCCAATGCTGTGTCTGGCCGCAATGCCATTCCAGACACACCGTATTAAACCTAAGCTCTCAATTGGACAGTTCGTCATTCCGCTGGCAATACTTGAGCGATGTGCTGGGTGGGGTGTTTTGGCATTGTGATAATGGGTGTGATAAACATCCAGATGTTCGTGGTTTTGCGCCAGTAAAATCTCTTTCTAATTATTCTCACCAGCCTAGTTTTTTTAATGCCATCGCGCCCTCTTATGACGCTGAGTTCAATGGGGAATTTTTTGCCTATCTCATTCAAACGAACTTCTAGTCCGGTCAATCTGACTTAGTGACTTGGTGCTTTGAGGCAAGTTGGAGTGACATCGCGCGCGCCTTTTTTGCGGGGATTGACATGATTGCTCTGTATGTGTTTTTTACACACCGGTCGAATTTTGAAGAATAGTCAGTAGAGAGTTGGAGAGAGTGAATGAGTCAGCAGTGCCCTGTGGTCGCTAGCCCAAGTGAACAGTTGTCTTTGCGGATGTTAAATCAGGCTTACGGTTTCGAGCTGTATGACGATCTAAATGTCAGTCGTTTTGACTTTAACTCACGCCGAGCATTTGGCGAGCCGATCGAGCAAGTTCAGTTTTATTCCTATCACATGTACTTTCGCGGGGTGGGTTTAGATCTCACCAACTGCCAGTTAACCTTGAAGCTTTTTCAGTTATTTTCATCGTCAAGGAATTATCATTGCACTCTGATTGATATTCTAAAACATGTTTATGGAGTGTCGCTGAGCATTCAACAGTCGCCGAGATACCGTCGCTCGGCGCGTATGAGAGCGATAAAGCTGATCAGCCGCGCCAGGAGATTAGCCGGTGAAGCTTTCTCTGAGGTGGGATCGGAAAATATAGAATGGTTTGCCTACGACCAGGATGCCAAAGCTTGGTCGCTTTTTAAGAATCGTGATCATTATGTTTATTTGCAGTAATTTCAGAAGGTGTAGTGATCAGCCGGCTGAATATCTTGGCTCCAACTTGGCGCCCTCGTCTATGACCCCCTCGGTTCGCCTTAAGTAACGCAGTAGATCTGTTGAGGTGATGATGCCAACGAGCCGATCATCTTGATCGACGACGGGTAAGCCGTCTATTTCGTGATGGATCATCGCATCTGCTATATCACCGAGCCGGTCGCCAGCGCGGCAAGTGTGGACCCCTGCACTCATCGCCTCGCTCACCTGGCTGCTGTTCAGGTACTCCTCGGAGTTCCGGAGTAAACATCCCTGGCGTAATATGTCGCGGTCCGAAAGAATGCCAACGACCGCCCCCGAGTCATTGAGTACCGGCAGGTGCCGCACCCCAGCCCTGCGCATCACCTGATAGGCATGATGAAGGCTTTCCTCCGGTCCGATCGTAACCGCTAGTAGCGTCATTTCCTGCGAAACTTGCTCCCTAGTCGTCATAAATGCCTCCCTTGCAGAGTGCTCCCCTAGACACAGTTAAGCAAAACCGGTGCCACAGTCGGTTGTGGGAAATCCCACTTAACCAAAAATAAAATTGAGCCCGACTGTCGGGCTCAAAATATATCAAGATATGACCGACTGTGGGGATTGCCTTAGTGTTTGCTCGCCTGGCTACGGACAAACTTGTGGCACTGGACGCATTCGAGCGACACACGGACGTAGCCTACAGTGACACCCTCAAGATTGTGAGCTTTTGCCTGCTCGACGACGTAGGCCGCGGCATTTTGAAAACTCTTAGAATAAAACTGAAAGTCTGGCGAGTCGGGCTTACTCCAAGTAGTAGCCTTGCCGAGGTCATGCAGCATGCTCGCGAAGTGCTCCATTTTTTTATAGTCTTCTAGTGCCAGTGCATCCAGAAGCCCATGAGCGGCTGTGAGCTTGTCACGCATCAAGGCCTTTACGTTGGTGTCGACGGTCGGCGCAGCCTGTGCCTGAGCCGCGGATAACCCGACAGTTGCAGCCATCAGCAAAGATAATAGCTTCATAAAAGATCCCTTAGCTCTTTGGGGTTTTCTGGGCGTCATCAATGAGCTTGCGCAGATCGGCTAGCAAGACTTTTACGTCAGCGGGAATATGGGTTCCGCTTGAGCCACTGAAGCCAACGGTATAGCTCTCTTCTAGGAGAGAGTAAGCCTTTGGCGCAAAAGACGATCCAGGTGCTAAACGGATAGCGGTCTCGAAATCGAACTCTTCCTTCGAAATCCAGTAGGAGTGAGCTAGCAGTGATTCAGTGATCCCAAGTAAGTAGTATGCTTCCGCCACATCCAAGTTTGCCCGGGGGTTATTGTGTATGAAGCGATTTAGAATGGATCCGGCCGTGACGTAGTGAATGGTGCCATTGCGGTCGCGAGGAAATTCCATGCGCTCGCGGCCTTGATTCAGCACTTTGCGTGCGGTCGCGAGATCGCTTTTACTCACGGCACCTTCAGCTTCTATCTCCGCAAGTGACTGTTTCCAACTCTGCATCTGACTGCGTACGTGAGTCGGTAAGTCGGGTCTGGCTAGGATGCGGTCGATCAGCTGCTTTGGCCTTTGAAGGTCGGCCTTGGCATTCGCGGCGATCTTTAAGTAGTCCGTAAACGAGCCTAACATTCCCAGGCTGCCGATGGGGACGCTGCCGCTGGAGAAGTAGTCTTCGTATGTCTTCAGTGCATCGTCAAATTGGCGACTGATGACATAGTAGTGCGCCTTCTCTAAAGGATGCAGCTGGTCCACTTTTAATGCAGCAAAGAGTCCATCTGCCGGTAGGACTTTATGTGTTTCTGGTAGACTTTCGTGGCAGGCGACGCAGTTTTCCGTGAGGTTATGTAGGGCAAATCGTGACTCTTCATAGTCGCCGCGCTGAAAGCGGCGATAGGCATGTGTCGAGTCCGAGCGCAAAGATTTTGCAATGTAATCGAAAGCGCGATCTTTTTTGCGAGCATGTGCTTCAAGGTTGGCGGAGTTCTCCATCAACGTCTTGAGATCTTTACTAATGGCGTCGTGATTTTTCGCGGACTCAAAAGCCGTTTGATCAAAACTTAACGGCAACACCCGCGACAGTGGGGTGAAGATTTGTTGCATAAGCGACTGTGTAGGAGGGTCTTGCGGGGCTTTTCCTGCCGACGTCGCCGCGGCAGGCAGGGCAGTCATCATCAGTGAGGAGAACAAGGCGAGCCGAACTGGCGAGAAAGCGGCACAACTGGGCATGAGGGACCCTCCTATGGTCATTTCCAGCAAGACTTATGCCAGTCATACCTGCGCTATTTGCCTCAGGATAGTGCGCTATTCGACACTAATAAGCCGTGCTTTTCCATCCGGTAGCGAAGCGTATGACGGGTGATACCTAGTAATTGTGCCGCCCGCGTTTGATTGTGTCGAGCTTGATCTAGCGCCTGGTTCAAAAGACTTCTTTCAAGGTCCTCGAGTTTGATCCCCGTATTTGGTAGGCGGAAATCATTAGTCAGAGTGTGGATCACCTCACTCGCTGCGGGTTGGCTAGCGGAGTGTGCTGGGGCACTCTCCGCTGTAGATTGCGCGCCGTGATTTAGAATGCTGGTAGATTTGTATTCTTCTGGCGTTCTGCTGCTAGGCTCAGGCGTTGCGGTGTGGGTACTCGCAAGATCGGGGGCTAATGTCGTGAGTGGCGCCACATCGGAGCTGGTCGCGCTCCCAGTTGTCATCCCATTCGCAGGAGTCAAAGTCGGGCTCGTGGTAGTCGGCGGCTGCGACGACGCTGCAAAAGTATGGGGCACGAAATCTAGAATCGGAGGCATCGCTGCTTGCCATGATTCCGGAACATGATCAATGCGTAGATGTTGGGGTTGTAGTAACTCCGGCTCATAGAAGATCAGTGCCCTTTCGAGCACGTTTTTGAGCTCTCGCACGTTGCCTGGCCAGCTATGTTCCATTAGTCGTGAGGTCGCTGCAGCACTTAAGCGCGGCCGAGGCAAGTTCAGATCGTGACTCAGTTTGTCGAGAAAAAACTCTACGAGACTTGGTAGATCAGCTAAGCGCTCACGCAGCGCCGGAACGCGCACGGGCAAGGCACTGAGGCGGTAGTATAAATCGGCGCGAAAGCGCTTTTCGGCCGCCTCTTCTAGTAGGTTGCGATTGGTGGCGGCTATGATGCGACCGGTAAACTCGATATCTTTGGTACTACCTAAGCGTTTAAACCTCCGGTATTCGATGGCGCGCAGAAGCTTGGCTTGTAACTTAAGTGGCATGTCGCCAATTTCGTCGAGAAAAATACTGCCGCTGCGAGCGATTTCAAAAAGCCCGAACTTGCGCTCGCGGGCATCCGTAAAGGCGCCTTTTTCGTAGCCGAATAGTTCGCTCTCGAGCAAGGTCTCCGGGATCGAGGCACAGTTTATCTCGACAAAGGGCTGACTGCTGCGCTCGCTCCACTCATGAATAGCGCGAGCCGCCAATTCTTTCCCGGTGCCGCTGTCGCCAAGGATTAAAGCTGTACTAGCTTTGCTCTTAGCGATCCGCCTCAACTCGTCTTGAAGTTGTCGCATGGCGGGGGTGTTGCCGATCATATTCACTTCTGTGGCGGCAGCCTCGCGTCCTTGTAGGCGACTAACTTTTTGCCTTAGCTTGGCGATCTCAGCAGCGCGTCCAACTGCTGCGATCAAATCTTTCATATCAAAAGGTTTTTGCAGATAATCGCAGGCGCCGAGGCGTAGTGCCGTGATTGCAGAATCGATAGCGCCGTGGGCGGTAACCAAAATAACCGGCATCTCAGGCGCATCGAGGCGCCATTTTTTCAGTAATTCTAGGCCATTGCCGTCAGGTAGGCGGAGATCGGTGATGGCAAGATCTGGACCAAAGGTAGGGAATCGCTCGAGAGCCTCGCGCACGCTACCGGCTCGCATAGTTTCCGCTCCGAGGCTGCGAAGTTCGGTGTCAATGCTCCAAGCTAAGATATCTTCATCGTCGATGATTAAAACCCGAGTATCTCTGAGGCTGATCGAGGCAGACTGTGACGTGGACTTGTTGGTAACGACACTTATAGTCATGATTTATCCTCTAGCTAAACGTAATTCATTTGATTTGAGGTTGCTTTCGCGATCTGGCAAAAACAACGAAACAAGGGCACCGCCAAGTTTAGTGGACCGGCTAATTCTGATTAATCCGCCGTGTGCAATTGCGACCTTGCTCGCCGTTGCAAGGCCTAGTCCTGTGCCTGCCTCCTTAGTTGAAAAGAATGGTTCAAAAGCCTGGCTTTCAGCGAGCTCGGAGAAGCCGGGGCCGTTATCGGCAATTTCTAAACGCACGCCGTTGTTGCCTGCTTGTATGTCACGCACTGCACTGATGATGACCCTTGGAGCCTTTTTGGTCGGTGAATTTAGAGCAGCTTCGGTCGCGTTTCGCAGTAGTCCCTTGAGCATGACTCGCAGGCGCTCATTATCTGCGCCGATCGTCCCTGCATCGGGGGCGACGGCAATCTCGATGTGAACGGTGGGTAATGCTGTGTTGGCAGATAATTTAAGTCGTTGGAACAATGGCGCTAGTTGCACGCTTTCCGGGTAAATGACTGCTGGTTTAGCGAAGTCGATCAACTCGGATACATACTCTCCGAGGCTGGTTAGGCGGCCGCGAATCCGGAGCAGCGCGTCATCAATGAGGGGGGACGCGGTCGATGCTGCGGTCTTATGAATCGTCAGTTCCTGTTCGAGGATGTTGAGCGCTGCGCCGATGCCGCTGATGGGGTTGCGGATGTTGTCGGCGATGGTCGACACCCACTTGGCCATGGCTAAAAGTGCGGCATCACGAGTTGGATTAGGTTGTGTCATTTGATTCGAGCCTCACTCAAACATCGGCAACTACCATCCTGAGCAACATCGGTGCCAGTTTTGTATTACCGAATAAATACAGTGACTTGTAATTTAATCGGCCTTTCTTTGACCGGATGCCATCCAAAACCAACTGTGTTATATCGCGCAAATTGATCCATTCCACTATTTTTAGCTATCTTTAGCGTTGGCCCCAAATTTGCTAGGGTTAAAAACTATGAATTTATCCAGTACATCCAAAGACTCTATTTTTAAGAGTCTGCTTCAAGCTGCCCCTGACGGAGTCATGGTTTGTGATAGTCGAGGTGTGATCACTATCGCTAGCGACCAGTGTGAGGCCTTATTTGGCTATCCACTTACTGAGCTCGTTGGCCAGCCCATTGAATTGTTGGTGCCCGATGCGCTGAAAGCGAAGCATATTGGGTTAAGGCAGCGCTATCAGGAGATGCCGCGACGGCGTCCAATGGGGAGCGGCTTAGAGCTTCATGGGCGGCGAAAGGATGGCTCACAGGTGCCGGTGGAAATCAGTCTAAGTGGCTGCGTGGTCGATGGTGAGGCCTGCGTCATAGCCGTGGTGCGCGATGTCAGTGACCGCCGGCGCCTTGAAAGTGACTTGACTAGGTTGATTGAACAGTTAAAGCGTTCGAATGGAGAATTGGAGCAATTTGCTTACATCGCCAGTCATGATCTACAGGAGCCACTGCGCGTGGTTAGTGGGTATACGCAGCTTCTAAAACGTCGGTATGTCGCTCAATTAGATGCCGAGGCCAACGAGTACATTGATTATGCCGTCGACGGTGTAAAACGGATGCAGACGCTGATTCACGATCTGTTGGCCTTCGCTCGGCTTAGTACACACGGTCGTGGGTTTCAGCCCACCGATCTAAACTTTCTGCTCCGGCAAGTTCTGGCTAACTTAGCCGCTCAAGTTGACGAGGCTGGCGCAACTATGACAGTTGGCGAGCTGCCGAATCTTCGGGTAGACGCGTCGCAGGTTGTGCAAGTGTTTCAAAATCTGCTCAGCAATGCGCTTAAGTTTCGTCGTCCTGCTGTTCCTTTAGTGATCACACTCACTGCCAACAGAGATGGTGACTACTGGCGGTTTACGGTGAGTGATAACGGCATCGGTATTGACCCGCAATATTCCAGCCGTATTTTTGAAGTGTTTCAGAGACTTCACACTCGCGATCAATACCCGGGTAATGGCATCGGGCTCGCGATTTGTAAGAAGGTGGTCGAGCGTCACCAGGGTCGCATTTGGTTTGAATCGACTCTAGGTGAGGGGACAAGCTTCCATTTCACCCTGCCTATTAACGCGGATGAACCATGAAGTCAGGCAAGCTTCGAAGGGCAGTGGAAATCCTTTTGGTCGAGGATAATCCGGCCGATGTGCGATTGACGGTTGAGGCCTTCAAAGAGGGAACGGTCAGGCATAAGTTATCCGTAGCTCGAGACGGAGTGGAAGCACTTGATATTCTCTTTCGCCGAGGGATCCATAATCAAGCCGTTCGGCCGGATATCATCTTGCTTGATTTAAATTTACCGCGCAAAGATGGGCGTGAAGTACTGCAGACGATCAAAGTAGATCAAACTTTAAGGCGTATTCCGGTGGTGGTGCTGACTACGTCATCTGCAGAGGAAGATATTCTGCGCAGCTATGATCTGCACGTTAACTGCTACATTACCAAGCCTGTGGACATGGAGCGCTTCATTGAGGTCGTGCGGGCGATTGAAAACTTTTGGTTCAACATCGTACAGCTGCCCGCAACCTAAGTTACTTATTGGGGCGCTTCAATCGACTAGATATTGGCTGAGGTCCAGGGCATCTTCTTTCGGTACTGGCTTTGTCATAGGAAGCGTGATCGTGGCACATGCGCCTTGACCGACTCCATTAGACTTAAGGCTGAGATGCCCGCCCATGGCCTCTAACAGGCGGGCGCACAACCACAGGCCTAGGCCCTGGCCGCCACGCAGTTTTTTGGTGGTGTCAAAGGCCTGGAATTCCGTGCGTTCACCGGGAGTGCTGAGGCCAATACCATTATCGATGACCGTGATGATGACTCGCTGGTCATCGCTGCTGACTCGTATGCTGATGTTTCCGCCCTCTGGCGGACCCATTTCGCTGATGGCCTCGGAGGCATTTAGAATCAGGTTAATGAGCACTTGCTTGATGCGATTGGCGTGCCCCAGGGCCCAAAGTGGCATGGTCTCGACGCTGATGAGATTGGGCTGCACTCGTGGTTGCATCATCGATACTATGCTTGATATCAGAGCGGCAACGTCGATGGGCTTTGTCTTGTCGCTTGCGGGATCGAGTAAAGTAGTAGTGTTGCGAGCGACATCGGTCAGCAGCGAGGAAGCCTCCGTTAATGTACGCAGTAGTTTGGTGACGCGGGTGTCGACCGAAGTACTTGCAAGCAGGCGCGTCAGTCTTTCCGATGCCAGATTTACCAATGTGGCAAGATTCTTGATCTCATGACTAGACGCAGCAAGCACACGCCCAACGGTGGCAAGGTGCCCGGCGTCCTGCAGCATCGTCTCTAGGTATTTTACCCTTTGAAAATGATTTATGGCATTAACCGCGCGCAGTACCAATTCTCGCATCTCGACGGGGCGCACCACATAGTCGACTGCGCCCATAGCTAAGCCCTTGAGGCGGTTTTCTGCCTCGGGCAGTTGGGCGGTCATCAGCAGCACGGGTAACTCTGCGTAAGGAGACTCTGGGCGTTTGATCCATTTCAGTAGGTCAAAACCACTCTCACCGGGCATTAAAATATCGGAAAGAACGAGGTCAAATTGGCCTTGTGCCGCTTCGATGATCTCGCGCGCGGCCTTCGCACTTTGCGCTAGCCGAACCGTCATGCCCTCTTCTTGAAAGAGGGTGCCGAGCAGTTTGAGCAGCGCCTCATTATCATCGACAATGAGAACTTGGCGTTCGTTCGCTTCGTGATTCTTTGGCAGGTCATTCATGCCGCATGCCCATCGCGTTTTAGGACTCACACCGGTCGGGTTTGGGTACCGTGAACAAGAGCGATTCTACGTGCTCATGAGAGTTTTGCAAGTGCCACTAAATTAGATGTCTAAGTCTCCCAGATATCTCAGATATAATTGTTTTTTACGGCCTGCTTAAGCAGTTCGTCGCGAAATTGCGGATGGGCGATGCCGATCAATGCCTTCACGCGTCGGCTGACGGACAGTCCCGCCAGTCGGGCCACTCCGTACTCGGTCACAACCGTATCGATATCGTTGCGACTGACACTAACTTTTGCGCCTGGTTTTAGTTCAAAAACAATCTTTGAACTGGCATTAGGTCCTTCACAAGATGAGCGAATAGCAATAATACCGCGGCCACCCGGCGAGCGTTGCGCGCCGATGTGAGTTTCGTGCGCGCCGCCGACGCCGCTTAATTCGATGTGACCGACCGATTCAGAGCAGACTTGCCCGGTTAGATCTAATTCCACTGCCGTATTTACGGAAAACATAAGGTGGTTTTGTCCAATCACTGCCGGGTCGTTCACAATGGAAGACGGCTGCAATTCAACCGCTGGATTGTGGTCGATAAAACGATAAAGTTCCGGGGTTCCGTAGACAAAGGAGCCGACGATCTTACCTGGCCAAAGCGTCTTCATCCGACCGGTAATAGCACCTTGGTGATAGAGATCCATGAGTGTGTCATTGATCATTTCCGTGTGAACGCCTAGGTCTTTATGTTTAGCTAACGCCGTGCCTAAAGCGTTGGGAATTCCGCCGATACCAAACTGCAACGTCGCACCGTGTGGAATCAGTTCAGCCACGTAGGCTGCGATTTTATGCTCTTCAGGGCTTGGGTCTGGTCGCCCAACACACGGTAGTTCGGCGTCGTGTAAGATGAAATGGTTTACCCATTCCATTGGGATCCTGGTGGCACCGTGACTCACCGGTACGTTCTTATTGACCTCTAGCACCACGCATTTAGCAGACCTAATGATTTCTGGTTCGTAGCAGCCACCAGTCCCCAGGCTAACAAAGCCGTGAGCATCAGGAGGACTGCAGGTGCCCCAGTATAGGTCGACAGCGCGGTCGCGCGTCAGGTTGCGTGACCACTGCGAGAGATGCTGCGGCACATAATGCACGCGGCCTTGGCCCTGCAATTTACGTACTTTGGGCGTCAGAAACATGACTTGAATCTCAAGCCGTTCCTGTAGGTCAGGGGCACTAAAGCAGGAATAATCGCGCGATGGATTGGCGCAGGACAGCGTGACATTGCTAAGGTTGCGACAGTGGTCGCCCAGACTCTGCAGTAATGCTTGCGGTTCGGCTGCGGCCATTGACGCTACGACGTGGTAACCGCTGCGTATTTCCCTTAGAGCCCTGTCTATAGAGGTGAGTTTACCTAAATACAAATCGGACATTTTTATGCTCCGTGTTCAACGATTCACCCTGTCATCATACTCTTAATCTAGCAACTTCAGTGCCAATTATGAGAGATCCTGTAAGGAATAAATTGAGTCAAATGGCGCAAGATGCGTGGCATCCGATGCTGGCATAGAACTCGCATTGGTCTGTGCACTAAGCAATAGGAGGTGCGCAATGAAAGCCGAATATGCCATGACGAGAAATATTGTCTGCGTAAGGCCTGACGATACGGTAGCTGATGCGCTGGAGCTGATGCAGGAGTGGTGTATCAGGCACCTGCCCGTGGTCGACGACGAGGAGTTGGTCGGCATTCTGTCGGACCGAGACCTTATCAGGGTTGAGGCCGATGGTCTGGTGGAAGATTGTATGACGAGAAAACCAATTGTTTGTAGGACTACCACTAGCTTGGTTGAGGTCGCCGAGATCATGCTCGACGAAAAAATCGATTCCATCCCCGTGGTGGACAGCGATGGTGAGCTTGCAGGCCTGATTACTTCCTCAGATTTTTTGCAATTTGTCGTGGACCGCGAGCGTCGTGCCTTGACTCATCCGATCCCATTTCGGTTTGAAATTCATCAGTCGGTGCGTCCGGGTATGAGGGCTACTTTGGTTCGTGACTCGCCCTAGTCCTCAGTTGCGGGATTGATCACTCAGCACTGATCACTCAGGGTAGCCGGCATCAATCCAGCCCTGCAGGTTACTAATATCGGTGGCGGCTGCCTTGCCTCCAGGAGGCATGTTGCCGCCGCGCATCGATGCCACGCTAGCGGCGGCTGCTGCTTTTGCACTTGTATAACTAGTTAAGACAGGTGCTCTGCCATGGCAGGCACCACACTTAGCGTCTAAGTATGGCTTGATGGTGCTTTTGTAAGTGATGGTTGCAGAGGTGGTAGATGGCCCGGCGCCTTGTGCTGTTCCCGCTCCGTTTGTAGATGCATCCTTTGATGCATCTGTTGATGTATCGGTACCTGCGTTAATTTTTGGTTTAGAAGTCGATTTTTTAGCAGGTTTCTTTGGCGCCGTGCAGGCAGTGCCGTTGAGTGACTTCGCTGATGATTCCGGCATACCATCGGCCACCCATGCGGCAAAGTTAGCTTTGTCTTTTGCGGCTACTGATTCTTTCGGTGGCATGGTGTCGTCGTCGAGGCTTTTTAGTGCAAATTTTGCCGCCGTGCGAGCGTTCTTATAGGTAGAGAGGTTGGGTAGGTCGCCACCGGCTTTATGACAGCTCGTGCAATTATCTTTCAAAAATCTGCTGATTGAGTCCTTGTAGGTTACAGTGCTTTTTAAATCTAACGCAGTATCGGACGTCGACGCCGCATTGCAGTCGCTAGACGTGTTAAATTTGTCGAACGTTGGCAGTGCTGGCTCCGCCGGAGTTTTGAGCGCAGCCGTGAGTGGTCCACCGCAGTGGGCAATGGTAAATGCCGCGGCGAGTACTCCGAATAAGCTCAACTGCTGAGATTTAGCCACTATTCGTTCCTCCAATTGCACCACTAGTCTCGAATCATCTGAGTTTGTGACTGCATGCGCGCAGCCATAATTACTCTTCGGGGGATTCGGATGGATTGGGGGAAAACTTTAAAGAATTATTATTTTCCTGGTCTATACGGGTGGTTGGGTGTTTGCTGAGGAGTGGGGTGGTGGCACCGAACTGAAGTCGGGCCTTCTTCTGCAAATAAGTTTAAGTCCTCGACCTCACCCTAGGCACCACACTCACCATGCCAACCTCGCTGCGGTGCGGCATGATGTTAGACATAATCGATCTCGTCAGGTCTTTTGCCGACATCTGCAAGTTACTGTTCATTTTGCTTGACGCATGTTAGTGGACCTCAAATTGAGCATTTATTGCGCTAAAACCATAGTCGACCAATTTTTTTATCCCGCCTGTCTCATTTGGCACTGATCTCGGCCAAGATCACGCGGGCTAATCGCAAGGTTGTACTAGAAAATATCAGGGGTAAGAGCCTCAGGGAGGCTAAGCTTTTTATGTCTCGCGTCACGCCGGATGGTGAGCTGCTACCTGCGGAAGAGATCTGTGAGTTAAAGCTCACGCTGACCAAGTCGCAATTCGCCTTGCTCGAAAGGGCGCGTGAAGTGTTAGCTGCTGCTGGCTCCGTACCAACCGATGCGGAAATCTTTATGAAAGCCGTGGGCGACCTGCTCACCAAACGAGATCCTTTGCGCAAGGCCGAGCGCGCTGCCGCGCGGCAGCGAAATCTTGATGATGATCTGGGAGG
>JAPLFY010000114.1 GCA_026390435.1 Pseudomonadota bacterium | reverse complement strand
CAAAATAAAACCCAGCTGCTGAAACCGAGTCCCATCACCCAAGGGTCTAAGGCAGCCTTTTGCACGATGCCTAGCTTGGGCGTGGTTGTGGGCTCATGCCCATGGTTCAAAACTGATGAGGGTAAAGAGAATGGCAGGTTTGCAGGCTAGTTTCGTAGATTAAAGACTTGGGTAGCCGCTATGTTGGCGCGGTTGATCAGGAGGCATTATTCCAAAACAGGCCTTGAATGCCCTACAAACTTTGACCTATGTCTGCTGAGCCAAGTCGCGTTCAAAGACCTCAGCAATCGCAAAGGTCTTTTTAAAACCGCCCAAGTCGCTATCCGGCACCCCAGCCGCACGAAAGACTCGCTCCCAATTTGCCCGAACCGTGCCGACGACTTCACTCATGAAGAGGCGAGCATCCTTTTCGCTCAGCCCAAAGGATTCTGACCTAGAGAGAAGGTTTTTAATGGAGCAAAGATTCCCTTCGGTGCCAAACCCCTGATTGAGACGTCTTTCCGCAATTGGTTTGAACGGTAGCGGGAGCACGTCGTAAAGAGGGGACAGACGCCATCCGCTCTCCGTTGCACAGAACGCGTGATTGCGTAGATGATCGTCGTCGTTACCGACTAGAGCGTTGAACACAAGTCGTCCAAAGAGCTCTTTTTTATCAGTCCCAGCTTGATGGGACACAGCGGCCACTCTTTCCGCCATTGCCAGGTATGTTCCTTCGACTTGCGGCGTCATCTTTCGCTTTGGGTAGCCGATGGCAGCATGCATCGAAAGAAAGCCAGATCTTTCAAGAATTCCATTGCGAATATACCGATCGAACCTTTCAATCAGATAAACATCCTTTCCATTGACGTTCACGATCCTGACTTCCGGGGTGCTCAGGCCGCAGGCCTTGGCCAAGGTAAGCGATGCATACTCCACCCGCGGATAATGAAAGGCGTCTCCTTCCTTTGGCGGTTTGGCGAGCCACACTTTATGTTCGTATTTCACGGTGACCTTTGGCCGTGCTCCGCCAAGACTGCTCCCGAATAATAGGATCTTTTGGGCGTCTTCCTTGTCGAGCGTGACGTGATGGTCTTCTGAGATGATCAGTGCCGCGGCGCTGATGTCGAGAAGCTCGTTTTTGTTGTGGGACGCTGACCATGGCGCGACAATGGACGGGCCGCTTCTGCCTGATCCATAGGCCAAGAACCCAGAACGATCCTCGCCCGAAGCAAGGATGTATTCGAGTGCAGACATCTTATCCCGCCCTGCATTCTTGAGCATCCGGGCGCGGCCCCAAGCGTCTGGGATAGAGTCGTACATAACGCTGAAAGCTTCTTGACTATCTTTGTCGGCGGTCTCGTAGACGAAGTCAGGGCTCTCTTTGAAGGGCAGGGCCACGGGATCGATCGCCTTGCGGTCTATTCTAGCGAAGTACGACTCGGCATAACGGAAGAGTGCCTTTTTCTTGCGAGTCACATCATCGTTAACGGACGTCATCTTTCCCGCTAGCACCGGCTCGGCGACTCCTGGCAGGTAGACGTAGATGTACATATCTTGTTCGACCAACGACATCGCCGTTACATCCTTTCACTCAGCATCTTCTGTCGAATCTCCGCAATGCCTGCTGCGAACGCCTCCTCCCCCGGGGACCTCGCCGCTGCCTTCATAACGCCCGAGAGCGCATCGAGAAAGAGTGAGCCGGCCCCGAGAGCATTCAGATAAGAGACTAGGACGCCGATGCTGACGCCACTGTCGCCCAACTCAATGCGCCGAATAGTCCCCGGCGAAAGGCCAGACACGGTTGCCGCCTTCTCAAAGGTGATACGCAGGGTCTCCCGGCGCTCCCGGAACACCCGACCAGCCTTCGCCATCGCTTTTGCGGTTTCTTGGTCTTTGTTCGCTCTCTTACTCATGCCGACCCCCCCCCCTACCTACTATATATCGGCACATTGAATGGCTGGCTAAATATATTTATATATAAGTAATTACAATATGTTAAAAACATCTACCATCTATATATCGATACACAAGGTACGCATGCGATAGCAAGACGATGCGTGGCACGTTTTGTCAACGAAGCTGCGTACGCTCCAAGAACCAATTAAGAATCAGGCTACCGTTGAAATCAAATTTGTCCAGGTCACCGTGCGACCAGCTTTGCTGCCGAAGGACGCTTTAACTTTTTATAGTCGAGAGCATCCTCGATACTTTGCTCATAAGCATCAAGCACGTTTTTCTTGAGTTTTTGATTCCTAGACATAAACTATCTCTTATACTTTCTGGAAGGGACCCCGGTGACTAGCCAATAGACTTCACCGCGAACTTCATAGGGTATGACATGAGGGTAGCCAATGTTCGAGTGGAACTTCAAGGGCGAGGATCTCGGCGGCCGCCACATTGGGCCGATCGCCCAGGATTTTTACGACGCCTTCCATCTGAATGGTCCGGATAAAAAGAAGATTTCGCACATCGATCCTGCCGGCGTCGCGATCGTCGGTGTCAAAGGCCTTCTAAAGCGTATCCAAGAGATGGAGGGGCAGAACGTGGCGAAGGACGCAGTCATCGCGCAGCTCAAGGCGGAATTGGCGCAGCTCAAGGCTTTCCTCTGCGGCCAATTCCCCAGTGCATCGATGTGTCTCCCCTAAGGCGGCAGCGTTCACAAGATTAGGCAGGTCCAAACTGCCTTAAATCTCGCGCAAGATCACCTAACGATGCCTGCTGCTCGCGGCAGACGACACTACCCAATAAATCAGTCGGCACTAGAGCTTTTTTGCAGAAGAAGGATTTACCGCGACCGAATCAAATCGCGGAAAGACCTGCTACGACATGGATATCGGATGCCAGTTACACTCTCCTACGCCAGAATATCCTGAAAACATTGATATTCGAGAGTCCGTTGTGACCAACGACCGCCGCCGGCTAAAGCATGTTTGGGATTCGGCCGAAAGGTATTGGTGAATCTATGATCCAATCTATAAGGATATCAACGTGGGAGCCACCGCCAAGCCAAGCCCGGAGCTATTCACCGACGGCGTCGCTTTTGCCGAGCGAACCGGCAAGATAAATTATTGGCAGGAACTGCTAAGTCTCGGCCTAGAGCCAGACAACATGTCGGGAGGATTTTTCACCGAGAAATCAGATATTCTCTTGAACTTTGTCCGGCGTGATCCAGCCTATCACATCATCACCTTCGCATCGGATCAGTATCTCAATCGGTTCGTAGCAGGACGAAACACAATATATTACCTCGCTGAGGGAGACGCCGATCCAAGCCTGGCCTGCAACCAACTTCTCGCACCTGATTGGCATCTAGTCTTTGAAGACACGATCAGCAAGACCCTTGCCATGCTGAAGGACATCAAAGATCGTCGGCAAGCCAAGAGCTAAGCGCTCGGCTCGGCGCCATTCAGCATCAAGCTTAAAGCTGTGCGCGTCGCTCATGCGTTCGTATATGCGCAAGGCACGGATATCCGCCGGACGACGGCCCAGTTCCTTTGAGATTAGATATTCGAACACCGCATAAGCGCCAAAGTGATCGGCTTGCGTGTAAACGGCACAAGCAGCTGGTAATTCTTGTTGCTGCTCATCGCTGAAGATCGGTACCTGTACTGTCTTGCCGCTGCGTGTGACGCCGACATGCTGCACCGCTTGGGTCATGGAATCCTCCTGTGGTCATCGCGGTGCGTTTTATCAATCGTGTGCCATGGCGTCCAACGACATGTACCTGATTTTCGGGCATGTCGGACTAGGCACTAGCAATCATCTCGCCGGCCTGAAGTCGCTGATGGTAGCTATTTACTCAAAAATTCGATCAATAATGGTAGCGCAACGACTATTGATTTCGCTCTTGGAAAATAAGTCATTAAGGGCGCTACTTCGGGTCTGGTGGTGGCAGCGGGATTGTCATCGTGCGCCACCAAGCATGTCATTAAGTCCCTGAGATCTCTACTTAAAGCACAAATCCAGTTTTGATATTGATTATCATTATCATATATGTCAGGCTGTTCTAAGTAGTCCCGCGACGGAAAGTAGATCCAAAGGAGCAGCCCCATGAAGCCACTGATTCGTATTCAACAATGCCCAGGCGGTTTAGTGCATCTATCGATTGGTGCCATGACCGTAAGGTTGGACCGCAGTAGTTTTGAAAATGTAGCGGAAGTGATCCAAGCTGCCGCTGCGAAACTCGCTGCTGCAGATCATCGCAACCAACCAAATTTAGCTGTCATCCAAGGAGGACAGCGATGAGATCAAAAAATATGGCAATCAGAGCAGCGATTCTAACTGCGGCTCTCGGCGCTACACATGCCCGCGCTGATAATGACCCTAGTGAGATTATTAAGCAGATGGCAGGCTGTTTCTCCGTCACGTTTCACTATGTCGAAGACGGCACTCACGACAAAGTATACGAACCGGTCTTAGAAAAGGCTGACGTCATTTCGAGCGATCCGCTGGTGATCAAACGAACACTAATCCTAGGTACCTTAATGCAACCGCACTGGTCCGAGGAATGGACTCCGCTTGCTGACGACCAATGGCAGCAAAAAGTTGAAGGACCATACGGAGACCATAGATACACATGCAGCGGTTTATGGGTGCAGAATCAGTGGAGCTGCACCACGCCCCAGGCAGCAAAACCGCGTCGAGACGAAGATCGTCCGTACGATCATTTATCGCGGTCAAATACCCTGCAAGTCAACGCTGAGCGCTGGGTGCATGTACAGACAAACCATAAACTCCGCGAAGACAATAGCGTCTACTCCGTAGAGATTGGCTGGAACACCTACGAACGTGTCGAAGATGCTAAATGTGAAGTCGCTACGGTAGATTGACGGTGATGGAGGGACAGGGGGCGGGCAAGAGCCTCACTCCCTCGTAAATCGCTAGCCCGCGATACGGGCACCAAGCTCAAGTGACCATCATTCAAGCACTTAGCGTGAGTGCCTGACCCCCTTAAAGCGAGGATGATGGAAATGCAGTGCATGATCGCAGCTGTCGGATACTACTGATTCCGTAAACTCAATGTATCCAATGGTCTGCCAGTTCTTTTTGCCTGCTGCATCTTTTTCTGATGCTACCGCGATGTCAAAACGAACTTTTTGTTCAGGGTAGTTGTTCACTAAAAGTTCATCACGGAAGTCAGCAGCATCGACTCGAGGCTGATCTACACTGCCAACTACCTGCATCCAGCGGGGTGTTACTGCAGTGTCCCCAGCTAACAGTCCAGCTTCAGACAGCTCATATACTTGCCTAATATTCGGATTTACATCTGCCCGAGCGAATGCTGAACCCACTGCTGCTGCTATTGGAGCCAATTTAATTAAGTCAGGACGTAGCGAAAGCGCCGGCTCGTTGGTCAATGCTGCATCGAGAAAGTGTGGCGTCAGCGTTCCTGTTAAGTCGTCGATTGCAAAGAAGTTGGCTGTCTTTACGACCTCGTTTTGATTCAACGTGGGATACAACTTACCAGCCAGGCCAAAGCCTCGGTATTTACCCACTTCGGTGTCGCCAAAAGCAGTGGAGGCACGCGCAATGATTAGAGCGCGCGCACCTTTGGCGAAGAGTCCTGTGTACTGAGAGTCTTCCGTGACATTCCACTCACCTTTGAGACAGCTGCCGTTACTATGGACTAACTTATTGAAGCGAGGCAGCAGGTCTTCGCGATCTGAAACGGTACGCTGGCCCGCGTCCAAAATGAGGTTGCGGCCCCACGAGAACAATGACTTAAGTGTTACAGTGTAATGTGGTTTTTCGTAAGGATCCGAAGTCACTTGACCCCAAACCTGGTCTACCGAAGAGCCCTCATAAGCTAGTGCTGACGAGGCAGATGCGAGCGTGGCTGTTATAAGAGCCAAAGCACTTAAGTGACGGTGCGTCATAAGAAAACTCCTTTTATATCGAAAGCAAGCTGCTAAAAGATAACTCAACTTATATAGATTTAGTTTGTGAGTGTTTCAATCAGTAGTCTTAGGTAATAACCTTACATTGTAGCGCTCGATTAAAATCACCACGCAAGCTCAGGCCAGAACGGTCGCTAAAAACGCCTTGGTAGGCAGAGCGATCAGGATGGTTAAAGGCAGCCCAACACCGAACAGCTCAATGAGTGGTAAAAAATCCTGAATTCGTTGCAGCTTAAGTCTGCCGGCCGCAAGCTGTCCCTGACTCCAGGAGGCGATTAAATTACGCTTCTCTTGTAGCAAACTGATGCCAAACTTAAATTCTCGCTCACTTAGAGCACGAAGATCTGAGTCCACGCTAAGACCAGTGACCTTTTGGCAATCAAGATGAGCCTTTAACCAAAGCGGCATCTGCGCACTCAAATGCCCACCACATAATAACCACGGCCTTGGCAGTACTTTTTGCAGCATCACATGGGCAGTCAAAGATACTGCAGCAGCAACGAATGCCGCAGTAACCTGCTCAGTCTTAAATATAAAAATATCCGTTGGTGCCACTAAGAACCAGCAAGCTAGGGCAGCAGCCGCAATAGCTATGCCAACTCGGCTCCAGAGCAGTAAACATAATGCTCTGCACCCAAGACTAAGTTCTAAAGCCGAACTCACGGCCTCAGTTAATGCAGCCAAACTAGGAACTATAGGCAGGCCATCCCGCCAAGCATAGTCAAGGCACTCACGCAGTGCTGGCTGTGACAGCGGCGCAGAGTCGGGACACCAGTGATGATGCCCCATACGTAAATGCTGCTGGATCCGACTCACCGAGTCCGCGAGATCGGTGAGTTCGGTCGCACCAAAAGCTCCACGGCGCGGCCACATCAATAGCCAAGCCGAACAGAATAAAATCACAGCCACCATCTTTAGACTCCCGCAATCATACTGAAGAGCGGGATTACCCTAGACTTAATGGCTGACTAAAAGCCACGGACACCGTCAGACATCGCCGGACATTTAGCGCGACCCAGAGGAGGCATGACCCAATGATTCCCAGCGCATGATGTTAACGATCGCTTGATCGTCAACGGCTTCGGGCTGTAGGCAACGCGTCATTGCCAAGAACAGAGCTAGGCCACGAAAGTGAGCGGGGCCAAGGCGATATTGAATACAGCGCCAATATCCGGCCAGGTCTATAGGTCGGCCATGGACATCGGTCACCATTGGATCTGGATAGTAGTGGCTGGGCTCGACCCGCATACGCGCCTGAGCCAATTCAGCAGCCTCGATAATCTTCTGCCGCCAGTACGGACTCATGGTCTTACGCGATGTCTGCCAGACCGCAAAAACAAAAGGTAAGTCTGTCAGCTCGCGCCAAGCGTCACCAAGGTCGATGATCGCCCGATAATTCGGCCGCTTAACCAGAGCCTCATCACCAATCAGTAATTCCATCGGCCGCCGTGGCGACATGGCCGCGCCTAGTGGATTTGTCCCGGACGCCCGCTGTTCATAGCTAGTTTCACCAAACCATAAGCGATAAAGGATCCGCGCCAATTGAGTGCTAGTCGCAGACGTCGGCGTCACGGCTAAAGGTGCGGCAAGTTCAGGATCTAGGGGTGGCAGCTGATCTGCAGCTTTGTAGATAAAACTGGCAGCTTTACGAGCATCGGTCTCAAAGCGACTGATCCCTGTACGAATGATCTCGCGCAGTAACAATTGCCGCTGCTTGATGACTTCGATGAGTCCACTTTCTTCATGACTGAAGCCCAAATAAACACTGTGCACGGCACCGGTGGAGGCAATCCCCAGAGGGAACGCAATCTCCATCTGGCTGTTCTTTACCAAACATACGCTCGAGCTAGGCGCGAGCTGTACTTTGCCCTCGGCAAGCCAGCGGTTCACTTGCGCTGGATGACCGCGATGGAACTCAATCTCATGACCAGAAGCCCGCTCCAGCTCATGCCGCAAAGGCAAAAGGTTCCAGTAGGGAATCCAGCCAAGTCGCAGAGGCAGACTCGGCGTGATTTTGAAAGACTGGACCATTAGTTTACAACTCCTTCACCGCTTCTTCGGCGCATTCCAAGGTGCGACTAATATCAGCATCGTTGTGCGCCATCGAGACAAATCCCGCCTCAAAAGCGGAGGGAGCCAGATAAATGCCACGTTGCAACATCGCGTGAAAGAACTTCTTAAAGCGAGCGGTGTCGGCGTCTTTTGCCTGCTCTAACGAGGCCACCGGTCCGGGATGGAAAAAGAAGCCAAACATGCCGCCTTCGCTGTCCGCCGTGAACGGAATGTCGCGACTTGCCATCACTGCTTTCAGACCAGAGACCAGCTTTGCTGTCTGTGCGGCCAATGCCGCGAAAGCCCCTGGTCTACTAATAATTTCAAGAGTCTTAAGGCCTGTGGTGACCGCCAGCGGATTACCGGACAAAGTCCCTGCTTGGTAGACTGGTCCTTCCGGTGCAATCAGGCTCATGATGTCCTGCCGACCACCATAGGCTGCCAAAGGTAAACCACCACCAATAACTTTGCCGAGTGTCGTCAAATCAGGCTTGATACCCGTCAGCGCCTGCATGCCGCCTAACGCCACCCGGCATCCAGTCATGACTTCGTCAAACAGTAAGAGGGTTCCCGTGCTGGTGCACAGTTCACGGAGACCTTCGAGGAAACCAGGCAACGGCCTGATGAAGCCAGCGTTACCAACGATAGGTTCAAGGATAATGACTGCAATTTCATTTGGATTAGCGGCAAATACGGATTTGACCGCATCGAGGTCGTTGTAAGGTGCCACTAGGGTATTTTGGGTTGCTGCGGAGGTAACACCGGGGCTGTCAGGCAGGCCAAGGGTCAAAGCGCCAGACCCAGCCTTCACTAGCAGCATATCGGCGTGGCCATGGTAACAGCCCGTGAATTTCAAAATCTTATCGCGATTGGTAAATGCTCGGGCGACCCGTAGTGCCGCCATACAGGCCTCGGTACCACTGGATACCAAGCGGACCCGCTCCATCGACGGATAGAGGTCGCGAATTGCTGTCGCTAATCGCGTCTCGCCCTCGGTCGGAGCCCCAAAAGTAAGCCCACGCTGCATGACCTGGCCTAGAGCCTCGAGCACCTCTGGGTGCGCGTGACCAGCAATCGCCGGGCCCCAGCTACCGATATAATCGATGTATTTGTTGCCATCAATGTCGTAGACGTAGGCGCCTGTAGCCCGATCGATGAAGAGAGCATCGCCCCCTACTGACCCAAATGCTCGTACTGGCGAATTGACGCCGCCTGGAATCACCGCCCGCGCTGCATGCATAGCTAGGCGCGATTTTTCGCTGTTCATGGGCCGTCCTTATGAAGTCTCTTTGCCAGCAACTGCCTGGACATGCGACGATAGAATGTTTTTGCGGCAGCTGCACCTACAAAAGAGCCCCTATTGACGGTGGCTTCAACTAAGGGAGCCGGAATGCGGATCCTACATATAGATACCGAGATGACCTGGCGTGGCGGTGAAAATCAGCTCCGCCTGCTGCTAGAGGGCCTAGCCACGAGCGACATCGAGAACTACGTTGCCTTGCGTCCTGGCAGCCTAGCGGCAGACCGCCTTAAGGGCCTGGCCCAGCAGGTGTTAGTCCCGATGCGAGGTGGCTTTGACCCAATCGCTGCCTGGCGCCTGGCTGATTATTGCCGCTTACATCAGATCGATATCATTGATGCTCACACTGCCAACGCCCATATGCTCGGGCTTTTGATCCGACGTTTTTACGCGCGACCGCGTCTGGTCGTCCACCGCCGGGTAGACTATGCACCCCACGGGGGCTGGCTGAATCAGCGCAAGTATCTATCACCCAAAGTGGACCGATACGTTGCTATATCGCATGCGATCGCCGGCGTTTTGACCGCCTACGGCGTCCCATCGGCGCGCATCAGTGTGGTTCGAAGCGCAATTAAAACAAATGGCTACGACGACTCAAGACGGGCCAACGCGCGCGCTGAACTGGCCCGAAATTTCGGCATCGACCCTGCGGCTACCTTTATTGGGAACGCCTCTGCACTGACCCACCAAAAGGGTTATGAAGTCCTCATCAACGCCGCCGCCATTTTGAAACGCCAAGGCGAAAACTTTCACATCTTTATTGCAGGTGATGGCCCACTGCAGTTGAGCCTAGAACAACAACGTCAAGCACTCGGCCTTGAGCACCATGTCACCTTTCTTGGCTTCATCAAGGAAGTGCCGACATTTCTCAGCGCCCTAGATATCCTCGCCGTATCCTCTCACTTCGAAGGTCTAGGCACGATACTACTCGACGGCTTAGCCGCAGGTTTGGCCGTCGCAGCCACTGCTGTGGGCGGCATTCCAGAAGTGATTCAGGCTGATCGAACCGGGCTGCTCAGCGCTGACAGCGACGCCGATGGATTAGCGTTAAATTTAACACGCCTCATCCGTGACCCAGCCTTAAGACAGAAGCTCAATGCGGCTGGTCGCTTTCACATTGCTGAGGAATTTTCTATAGCCAGCATGGTCGGCGGCAACCTCGAGATATACCGGGAGATTGCGCGCAGTCTTAGCTAAGAATGCCGGTGAGCCCGCCTTGACATGCTCTCATTTGGCCACACTCTTGCAGTAGAAGGCAATCGCCTCTGATTTGCCCTGACCTTTTATTACCGGAGTAAAACTCTATGGATATGCAACGACTCACGCAAAAGACCCAAGAAGCTTTGCTCGCCGCACAAAATTTAGCGGTAGAGCATGGCCACACCGAAGTGGGTATCGAGCATTTGCTCTGCGCCTTACTTGCCCAGGAACAAGGACTGATTCCTCGCCTGCTCGATAAAATGGATATTGATAATAAAGCTGTGCTCACCGATGCACAGGCGCTTTTAGCGAAGAAACCAAGTGTCTCGGGGCCAGGCTTTAGTCCAGACCGAATCACCATCACTCAACAATTGTCACAGCTCCTAGTCAGCGCGGAAAAAGAGGCAAAGCGTCTAAAAGATGCCTATGTCTCGGTGGAACACGTCTTCATCGAAATGTTGGCCGATAAAGGCAAAGTGGGGCAGCTACTCACCAGCTTTGGCCTCAATCGCCAAGGATTTTTGCAGGCATTGACATCAGTAAGGGGCAATCAGAGAGTTGAAAGCGCCAACCCAGAAGATACTTATGAAGCCCTGACTAGGTATGGGCGTGACTTGGTGCAAGCGGCGCGTGACGGTAAACTTGATCCTGTGATCGGACGCGACGAAGAAATCCGCCGCGTCATCCGTATCCTCAGTCGCAAAACAAAAAACAACCCCGTGCTCATCGGCGAGCCAGGAGTCGGCAAGACGGCAATTGTCGAAGGCCTTGCCCATCGCATAGTCCGTGGCGACGTACCTGAAGGTTTGAAAAACAAGACAGTATTTGCTCTGGATATGGGCTCGCTCGTGGCTGGAGCCAAGTACCGCGGTGAGTTCGAAGAACGCCTGAAAGCTGTCCTCAACGAGGTGAAACAAGCTGAAGGCCGGACAATTTTATTTATCGACGAGCTACACACTATCGTTGGGGCTGGCAAAGCCGAAGGTGCCATGGACGCCGGCAATATGCTGAAGCCGATGCTAGCCCGTGGCGAGCTACACTGTATCGGAGCGACGACTCTCGATGAGTACCGAAAATACATTGAAAAAGATGCGGCCCTAGAACGCCGCTTCCAGCCGGTCACGGTGGACCAACCCACGGTGGAAGACACGATCTCAATCCTACGGGGGCTCAAGGAACGCTTCGAAGTGCATCACGGCGTTAAAATTGCCGATGGCTCACTAGTTGCGGCAGCGGTGCTTTCGCAGCGTTATATCACCGACCGTTTCTTGCCGGACAAAGCCATCGACTTAGTTGACGAGGCCTGCGCTAAGTTACGCACCGAAATCGATTCGCTACCAGCCGAGCTAGATACGGCTCAAAGACGAGTGATGCGCTTAGAAATCGAAGAAGCTGCCCTCAAAAAAGAAAAAGATGCCGCCAGCAAAACTCGCCTTAGTGAGTTGCAGAAAGAGCTACAAGAGGCGAAAAGCAGCGCCGACATAATGCGCGCTCGCTACCAAACCGAGAAGCAGGAACTCCATAAAGTTTCTGAGCTCCGCGAGAAAGTAGAAGAAACCAAGCAGCAAATAAGTGCTGCCGAGCGTGACTACAACCTCGACCGCGCTGCCGAACTACGGCACGGTAAGTTACCGCAACTTACCGCTGAGCTAGATAGGGAGGAGAAGAAACTTGCCGCCAAAAGTGGCGGTGATTCACTCCTGAGTGAGGACGTTACGGCCGACGAGATTGCCGCCATTGTGAGCCAGTGGACGGGCATCCCTATCACTAAACTGGTCGAGGGCGAGCGCGACAAATTGCTAAATCTCGACTCCATTCTAAATAAGAGAGTGATCGGTCAGGCAATCGCAGTGAAGCTCGTGGCAGATGCGGTCATCCGCGCTCGCTCCGGCATCAAGGATCCAAACCGTCCGATTGGTTCTTTTATATTCCTCGGCCCAACCGGGGTCGGGAAGACAGAACTAGCGAAAGCCCTGGCAGAATCGCTCTTTGACAGCAAGGACGCGGTCATTCGCCTCGACATGTCGGAATACATGGAAAAGCACTCGGTCTCGCGTTTAATCGGGGCTCCCCCGGGATACGTTGGCTACGAGGAAGGGGGCCAGCTCACGGAAGCGGTCAGGCGCAAACCCTATTCGGTTCTCCTGTTTGATGAAATCGAGAAAGCTCACGCGGATGTCTTTAATGTTTTATTGCAGATTTTGGATGATGGTAGGGCCACTGACAATCAAGGTCGGGTGATCAATTTCAAAAATACGATCATCATCATGACGAGCAACTTAGGTGCTCAATACTTGCTGGAAGGTATCGATAAGAATGGAGCGATTTCTGAGCGCGCAACAAAACAGGTTGATCAGGAATTGAAAGGGCATTTCCGCCCTGAGTTTCTCAATCGAGTAGACGACGTCATCTTGTTCAAACCACTAACCCAGAGTGAGGTTGAAAATATTGTCGAGCTACTCATTGATGGCCTGAAACAGCGACTTGCAGAGCGCCAGATCAAGCTTGAACTTAAGCCGGAAGCCAAGGCGTTCATCGCACGTTCTGCCTATGATCCGGTCTACGGGGCCCGGCCGCTCAAACGCTATATTCAGCGTGAACTGGAGACTCAACTAGGTCGCCAGCTAATAGCCGGAAGCGTCACGGAAGGATCTCGGCTAATCGTGGATGTGGTCAACGGCGCATTAAATGTAAGTGCTGACCAATCTCTCTAACGTAAAAATTTATGCCCAGCCTGTTACCAGGCTGGGCATAACCTTTACTCTAAGAATTTTCAGACCTTACTTTTCTTACTTGCCGCGAGCGGCCAAGTATTTCTGCAGACATCCCATCTTCATCATCGGACGTAGCTTTGCTCCCTCATAATGGTTGAAGTTAATATTGATGATATTAACGATGGGCTGAACGCTATTGATTACTTTCGCTGCCTCTGCTGGATTGGCTGGTGGCTCCGATGCAGATGTCTCTGGCGTGCTAGCGACAGTTTTGTCAGCTGGCAAAGTTGCAACTGGCGACACTGGTTTGCCAACGGCATCTGCACAACGGTCACCCGTTAAACAAATTTTTGGCATGTCCTTCTTACCATCACTTCCCTCTTGGCTCCATTTACCGCTGCCACCGTTCCAGACATTGCTGATGTTAATGTTAACGTTCACATTAATCGTGGTGGTAGAGGTAACCGTGGTGCCATCACTCCTAGTCGTAGTCGTGGAGGTCGTGGTGGAACCCGCACCACCGCCAAAACCAGACGCCTTAACCAACTCGCCCACTGCTGCCGGGTCGAGCTTCGCAGCTACCGGCAATAAAGCCTTAAGCAGCGGAATGATTTGGCTGCTAGCAGTTGGGTTGCGTGGTAAGAATGAGATGAGCTCCTCGACCAACAATTCACCGCGCTTAGCCGGAACCACTGGGGCCGGCGTTGCTGGTGCAGTTGATGACGCGTCAGTCGCAGGAACTGCGGAACCGCTGCTACCTGCGCTGGTTGCATCAGCGCCACCAGAAGCATCACGTGACGATACTGCTACACCGGTGGCTTCCGCGAGAAGTGCCGGGCTATTTTGCTCCGCACCGGTAGCCACAAGTTTGCCGACCGCGAAGCCGACAGCGGTGTCCAAAGGACTCTCGGCCATGATGTCAGTGGCATCGCTAACATTTCCTAAGCCGTAGGTATGAGCAGATACATGCGCGATGTTGACAGCTAGTTGTTTGTCGCTAATTCCACTAGCAGCGAAAACAAAAGCAATGTCGTTATGGTTAGCATTACCGATATCAAGCGGCGCCGCGCCAAACTCACCGCTATCACTGCACCCTAGATCAGTCAGCGAGCCGCCGACAATCACGGTCGTATAGTCACCGCTTACCGGCTTAATGCCGGTGACTGTCAGGTTGGCTCCTGAAGCAGTGTAAAAACCCTGAACGTTCTTTACGATTTCATCTTGGCCTGCAGTGGTTAAGGCTGCCGAAGCTGGAATAGTTGCCTTTTCAGAGCATACCAGGAAGGACTGGCCTTTTAAGTACCCGCGTTCGACTGTCGCCCCACCAAAGTTCAGCCACATGACTTCAGCCTTACCTAGCGACGGCGCTGAGGAGGTAGCCGGAGTCGTAGTTGGTGTAGTAGTCGCTGATACGTCAGTCGCTGGTACTGCTGAAGTCGCGGGTGCTGATGACGCCGTCGCACTATCATCGAGCAAAGCTAACTTCGTAGCGAACAACTGATCGTAATAAGCGCGCGGTGGCGCCGTAGTGACCTCGTTGCCACCGCCTCTGCCTGTCTGGCCTTTGCGGACGAGACCGCCGCAGCCAGTCAGAGCAGTCACTGTCGCCATAACGACAGTGCCGCGAGAAATTTTTGCCCAATCGTGAAACATAATCTTATTCCTCCATACGGTGTGCATTGGTTGCCGGCAGCCAAGACCACCGACGAAATCAACGAGGAGTGGTTCGGTCAGAGTTGCCAAAACCTTAAGAAAAACATAATCATTCTAGTATTATCAGTGGGTTACCAGTCTCGCGCCATTGCATTTTATCTGCGAGTAGCAGCATTAAATCCGATTTGATTTGGTGGACCTGTGGGAGCAAGCTTTGTATGATAGTAAAGTTGCGCTAGTTTTTAACTAAGTGACACACGAAGGTACCCCCCTAACCTTTAAATTTTCTTGTGAAACTTATGTCGGAAGACAGTTTTAGCGTAAAAGCCATGACCAGACTCACCGGGCTGAATGAGCACACTCTCCGAGCTTGGGAGCGTCGCTACGGGGCCGTCACCCCGAAACGCGGTGAAAATGGAAGACGCGTCTATTCGCGCCTCGATGTTGAAAGATTGCGCAACATAGCCGCATTAGTTGAACGCGGTTTTGCTATCGGCCGCATCGCCAAACTTTCAGACCTCGACCTCGCGCAGCTGCTAGCAGAAAATCTGCAATTAGATCAGGCCAACAGCCCCAGATCCAAACAGCAATCACTTAATAATCCAGAAGTGGCACAAGTGCAGAGTCAATTGGACAAAATCCAAGAGGCACTTTTGTGCTACGACTTAACCAAGATTCAATCTACCTTGACGGAATCCCGCTACCTAATGGGTGCCCGCTCATTTGTCCTGAACCTAATATCACCGCTAATGGAGTCAGTCGGCTGGATGACTCTATCGGGTCGTACTACTATTGGTCACGAACACGCTCTAAGTGCCATCGTAAGGGCTCATCTGTCGATGATGATGCTAGAAATTCCTCGCCGGATACCCGATAAAAATGATGAAGAATTAAATTTTGCTGTCACTACCATGGAAGGTAACTTCCATGAAATTGGTATTCTAATTGCAAGTGTACTTTGTTCTCTGAGGGGAATTACAAATTATTTCCTAGGTCCAAATATGCCAGTGGTGGCACTTGCTGAGGCCGTATTGGCATTCAAATCCAAGTACGTAGTCGTTGGTTTAAATGCTCTTCCACCCGGAACTTTACCGCTGAGCGAACAAGCCTATCTACTGGACCTAGATAAAAGATTACCTGCATCCTGCGAAATTTGGGTCGGTGGGCCTATCATTGACTTAGACGGCGCTAAACTAAGCCATAAGATACGCTTCCTAAGGACTTTAGATGAGTTTGATGACATTCTGAAAAATATGCAGGCGTGATCTCTTTTGAGTTCACGATGAATATTCAGCGCGAAGCAACTGGCACAGCTTTAATGCCTGAATCTGTCACCAACCAATCTAACAAGCGATCGTGAGGCTCTCTAGGCAGATTGGTTGCAACAAACGCATCTGAGAGTATGCCGACTGTGACTGCGTTGTATCGTGCAAGATATCGATCAAAAAAACCACCACCGTAGCCTAATCGAACGCCAAGTAGCGACGCTGCTAAACAGGGAACCAGGATAGCTGTGCTCTGGTTTGGCAGCATCGGAGAACGCAATATGGTGGGCTCTGGAATACCAAACCTACCAGTTTTGAGTGGGTCCTCATCATACCAGCGAAAGAAGTTCATCTGCTTATCGCCTGTCAATGGCAGGGCAAACGCAACTTGGGGCAACCTTTGTTTCAAAGCTCGAAGGTCCACCTCGCCTCGCACTGGAATATAGGTGAATACTTCAGTAATTTTTTGCGATGAAAGCCAAATTTCTAAGTGCCCACAAATGGCATCGCTAATCGCCTTAAGCTCGTCGCGGCTCAGTGCAGCCCGCCTCCGCAACATCTGAATCCGCAGCATTTGCTTATCTGTATTCAACGCCGCAACTTTCATTCCAATTATATGGAAAGGGGGAAAGCATCGAAAATAGATGCTGAAAAAACAAAAAGAGCCCACTCAAAATCATTGAGCGGGCTCTAGTTTAATACCTCTAAAACTGGAAACTTCGCAAAGCAAATAGCTAATTATTGAACCGTAACGCTCACTGGTGCTGTATATTCCCAGCGACCCGCGATTTCCGAAAATGCGCCTACACGCATTTGGAACTGACCAGCTGGTACGCCTTGCAGTTGCAAAGAGTTACCAGACGAAGCAAACCGGTACTGAGGATTTGCCCAGCTTCCAGAAGTAAATTCAACCCGGTAGTGCGCTACTTTAGAGTCGCCTTGCCATGAGACCGTACCACCGCTACCCGCAATACTGCCGCCACTAGCCGGCTGTTGCAGTGCTATGTTGCGTCGCGGTGCAGCCATAACTTTGAAGGACCGGACCTCGGTCGCTCCTGTATTATTCTCAACCTTCCAATACCAGGTGCCTGGCCATGGATGCTTGAAGTTATATGAGTTACCACTGACAGGAACACGCATAGTCGCCGGACTCATGCTAGAGTTCCGCGAAAACATGATATAGCCACCACCACCGGTCCACGAGAACACGGCTGGACCTTGAGTTTCGTCGTAGGTTAGGCTCGATCCATCAGCGGGTTCGCCGAGAGAGATCTGGCCGCTACCACCCGAAAAGCTGCTTTTAGCGCTGCGTGCTACAGCAGGAGCCGACGTTGCCGCGACGGCTGGCGCAGCTACTTTCGCAGTGTTCACAGCTGGTGACGTGGTTTTCTCGCCAGCTGCACTAGCAGTAGCATCTTCGTCGGCGTCGTCTGTCGCGCCTTCCGATTCAGTTTCTCCGGCGACATCGTCACCAGAGGTGCTACTTTCATCACTACTCATGAAATATAGTAAGCCAAGACCCAGAGCGACTATAAACAAGCCGCCATAGACCATGTACTTATTCTTGTTGTTGCTTGCGAATCCACCTTCTTTAAAAATCTGCGACACCGCATTGGTATTGGTGCCGAAGTTGCTGGTGAATTCCCCTTTAAGATCCGCCGTAAACGGATTCGACTGAGGGGCTGATTGGGAAGAGAACGTATCGTTCAATCCCGGATTGCTTTTAGGCGCTTCGTTCATTGCCTTGGTCTCCATGCTCGAGGTATAAGATGCAAAATAAACTTTTTACGGTTTAATTAGACTTCTACGTCGTTTGATCGACAGGTGCTGGTGAAACTTTAGTGAGAGTCATGAGAAGTGGCCGGGCGGCTATTGCTAGCCTCTGTTATTATTATAAAGTTTCAGGGTCGATCGAAGCAAGTTATGCACGGGTAGGCAACTGGTTAAAGCTGCGATTTAAAGTAGTTAATTAGAAAAAAAAATCCGAAAAAAACAATAACCACGGGAAATCGGCCGAAAAGCCTCTCAGCTTTAAGCCGTTTCACGTGATTTATTGGCCCCAGGCAACCTAAGCTGTCTTAAGCACAGCTTTCCCTACAGCCTGGGTAATTTGTTTGAGCACTTCTCTGCCATCACTGCTCATGACAAGAATCTTGAGAGTTTGCAGCTGCATTTCCACCTGCTCGCAGTCGCAGCAGACAAATCCCTGCATGCCATACAGCGACCACGACACCATGTTCCCACCGCAATCAGCGCAATGACCGCGATGAGCAGCCCGCTCAGCTTCCTCGGCCTTGGTTTTTTCCCGCTCACGAATCTGTTCGATTAACTCGGAATCCAACTTATGAAAGTAGTTTTCCTCATTTGCACGCAAATCCTCACGAGGATGCTTTATCGCCATACACAAACCTCCTTTCGACGAGGTAATACTCACCTTGCCTACATAATGGGCTCATCGTCACTTTTGGGAAAAACTTTCGCTTTTTTTTATAATATAGTGATTACGTGTGGTTATGTGACCCCAATATTACCCCGAAACGGCCCTATCGATTCACAACCAGAGTTTTAGGCGTAGCGCATTCCCGACCACAAACAGACTGGATAGCGCCATAGCAGCCCCAGCTAACATAGGGGAAAGGTGCCCTAGTGCTGCTGCAGGAACGAGTAAGATATTGTAAGCAAAGGCCCAAAACAAATTTTCTTTAATATTACGAAAGGTGATTCGCGACAGACGTACCGCCTCTAACAGCTTCTGAATCGAACTGTCTTTAAGCGTCACACCTGCGGCAGCCATAGCAGCATCGGTGCCACTTGCCATAGCGATCCCAACATCCGCAGCAGCTAGAGCTGGAGCGTCGTTGATGCCGTCTCCTGCCATGGCTACAACCTCTCCGCGACCGCGCAGCTCCTGGATCAATGATGCTTTGTCGGCTGGAGACTGACCCCAGCGAAAATCCAAGACGCCTAGAGCTGTCGCCACGGCAGAAGCCGCCTGCTCACCATCACCAGTGACCATGATTGGCTTGATCCCCATCTTAACCAATTCCTGGATACTTTCTGCCGCTTCCGGGCGCAATTGATCGGAGAGCGCAAATACAGCGACGACCTCTTGATCACGGGCCAACCCTACATAGCTAGCATCTGAAAAACAAGGATCTGACACGAATACACGCGCCTGATCTAGATTGGTGAGGTCCTGAAAAAACTTAAGACTACCGATGCGAATTTGCTGGGTATGACCGTCGGAACTAGCTTCAGCTGCTACCCCAACACCTGCAGTCTCTCGAATATTTTGCAACGAAATCCGGTCGAGCTCAGCGGGCAATAAATCATCAGCGTACCGCACGATCGCCTGCGCAGACGGATGATTTGAACCGTGCTCAAGACTTCTCGCCCAGTTCAGCACCAGTTCGCTTGCGACTCCTGCAGAACTCAACAATCGCAGTTCCTTGACCTCTGGTCTACCAGTGGTCAAAGTTCCAGTTTTATCAAAAACAATTGTGGTGACCTTATGCAGGACTTCTAACGCAGCGGCATCACGAACCAGAATGCCGCGACGTGCGGCTACACCAGTTCCCGCCATTAAAGCCACTGGCGTTGCCAAGCCAAGCGCGCATGGACAAGCCACGACTAAGACAGCTACTGCAGCCGTCAGTGATGTGGTTAAATTATGGTCCAGGATCCACCAGGTTAGAAAAGTCATAAACGCGACAACAACGGCAACGGGCACAAACCAAGCAGCGACTTGGTCCGCAAGCTTTTGGATCGGCGCTTTAGTGCCTTGTGCTGCCTCAACCATGGCGATGATCCGAGACAATTCAGTTGCCGCACCAACCCCAGTCGTCTCTATGACTAATGGTCCGGTCAGATTTTGCGTCCCGGCTGCGACCTTTACGCCTACATCCACCTCAATCGGTTGATGTTCTCCCGTCAGCATTGACACATCTACCGAAGATCCACCGCGCTTTACCACGCCGTCGACGGGAAACCGGTCACCTGGACGCACCAAAAGCAACGACCCGGGTCTGATATCAGCAATCGGCACGCGTTGTTCTTTTTCCTCCGCCGCCGAAATACCCACGAGCAGAGTAGCCTCGGATGGCTGCAATTTAAGCAGCTGCCGCAGTGCTTGCGATATAGCCTGACGTGCCCGCTCTTCAAGATATTTACCCGTTAAAATAAAGCCGATGATCACCGCAGCGGACTCAAAATAAAGATGTTGATGACCAACGCCCAATAGATAAACGGAAAAAGCGAAGGTAGTTGCCGTACCTAGGCTCACAAGGGAATCCATGCTCAAATCCCCGTGACGAAGTAATTTTGCCGCACGAATGAAAAATCCGCGACCAGGCACTATTAGAATAATCGCAGTCAGTAGCATCTGAATGACAGCAGACCCTTTGATTTCAGGAGCGAACATACCTAGCACAACAACCGGTATTGCTAACGAGGCGGCAAATATAAGTTCTCGCTGCGCCCGTTTCAGCTGTGTGTTTTCTTTGCGTTCTAGGGCTTCGATATTTAAAGTCTCGGATGCAGCGTAGCCTATCGCAGCCACCATGGCCTTAATCTCGTCCGCTGAACGACTACTGACAACGGTGGCGGTTTTTGCTACGAAATTGATTGTTGCACGTGTAGTCTTAGCGTCCCCGGCGAGAGTCTTCTCGATCCTCGATGCACAACCAGCGCAGGTCATCCCATCAATAGTGAACTGATAGTTCTGAACTTGTTGTTGGGACATGAATTCTATCCTTCCAGAGTAAGTGACGGTGATCCGGCAGTACAAAGCCACCGTCCCACACAAGCGTCACCACTGGCAAGAAATTGGCATCTTTTCTTAATTGTTTCGGGATATTCGCTAACGCCTCGGGCGTGTTGCCCCCCCTTCCATTAAAACATATAATAAAAGAAACATTAAAATACGAACGAGGGCGGTCATGGCAGCCAGGGGCGTGGCGAAACAGACATGCTGTGATCACCGATCCTGCTATCGGCGACATATATCCTTGCCGATTTTTTCTGCCTCACGATTGGCTCTTTTTTATCATCTGCTGGCTATAACTGTATGCGCCACGCCGAGCATCATCAGCTCATGCAAACACAGTCTTATTTCATCTAGTACAAAAGGCATCCAAGAGGACACCCCGTATAGACGCCAGGAGTCCACCGCTGCTGATCGCGCATCTACCAACACTGGTATCGGCGCAAAAGGTGAACAAGGCAATTTTCAATCACGTAATCCATCCAAAACCAAATCGATGTCCACGCCAATCACCAGGGCATCGAGCACCGCTTCAAGATCAAACGGTACCTTCACCGACACCGCGATAGATCCAGAGGACGTCATCACGTCTGGCGCCTTCAGCGGTAAAGCAATGCCGATCCAGCGGGGGCTAGCTGCTCATACCGACCTAAATAGCTTAGCTTTTGTGCCGATCGATTCAGCCCCAGCATTGACGCCCAATCAATCGTCTATATTAGTAACTGCGCCATCCCTAAATATAAATATTAAGCAGGCTGAACAGCCATCATCTTTGACTCAGCAGAGTAAAAAAAGCACCCCTGGCACGACGGCTTCGAAGGACCGCAAGAAGGGCATCCGCAGCGGATCTTTACCGGACAAATATATCCAAGCCTTGCGAATAGCATTTGGCAACTCTGGCTATCAGCCTGCCATTGATAATTACGGCCATCTCATCTTGAATCCTGATAGCGGAGTCAACTTCGCCTCCGGATCCTCTGAAATGACTAAAGCCAGCCAGGAAGTGGTGCAGAAATTGGTGAGATTATATGCGGAAACTCTACTGTTAGAGCTGAACAATGAATCCCACGCCATTCACATCGCCATCAAAGGTTATACAAATCCCAGGTCGGATTCGAACAATACTTTGACTCATAATGCCAACCGCCGCATCAGTCGCAAGCGCGCTGCCATGATCCGAAACATCCTTAGCGACTCTAAGATTTGGCCGAATTCTAATCTTTCAATCGAAGGGCGTGGTGAGGACAACCCTATTTCCAGAGTCGATAACCAAGTTGGACCTTGCGGCATCTATGACTGCGAACGCAGTCGCCGCATCGAGTTGGAGGCAACGATCAAGTGACTCTCCGTTTCGGCAGTTCCAAATTCATTCTAAGCGGCGCAATATTCCTGTCTCCGCTGATGACTCACGCCCTCGCCTCAGACGCCGAATTGACCTATCAGTCTCTCACCAAATGCGCCCCAACACTTGACGACTACGCAGAATATCAAAGCCAGTTAAAATCTACATTAACCGCTGATGAAATGAATAACGAGCTGATCAACCTTAGTGAAGATATCCGTAATGACGAGAATAAATTCTCAGATCGGAAACTGAACGACGCCAAGCGCTACCTAGGATTATTGAGAATAGGAAACAAATATCTGCAAAAGTCGACGCTCATGAGGGATCAAAAAGCAGCAGGCAACTTTCGCCTGACACGCTGTACCAAGGCGCCAAATCGAGCCGTCCATGACACAGGTATCAATAACAAAGAACTCAAAAATGCCTTAAATTCTTTTCGAAAAGCTGTAGCAGAATTTCCAACATTGCCGGCGACCGATGGGGCACTGCACGGCCTCATTGTCGGTCAATTACGCTCAAACAGCGATATGGCCCCACAGTACTATCAGATTTTTTTACGGCAACACCCTAATTCTAAATGGTTACCGTTAGTACATCTGAGCCTCGGAGAATATGCCTTCCATCATCATGATTATGCCCATGCCTATGAATACTACCGCCAGGCAATTACGACCCAGGATCCAGTGGCTATGCCATTCGCGTATTATAAAATCGCCTGGCTACGAATCATGCAGGCAATGAACCGATCATCGATTTTGTCCGAAAATCAAAATCAGGCGTATAACGCTGAGAATAATTCCGAATACAACGCAGAACTACAGCAAACAATCGAAGAACTGAAAATCGTCATCAATGTAATTGGCAAGCTACCAGCACGCATCAGTCGTTTTGACTTAAAAAAAGAGGCAATCCAGGACTTAGCTCTCATCTGGGCTGAGCAAAATGATTTCGACGCACCGGTGAATTACTTCAAATCAATCGGTGCGAAGAGCGCAGTCAAACTGAATTTGAATCGACTTGCAACACGCCTAGCGGCTCAACGGGACTTTGGCGGATCGGCCATGGCGTTCATGAAGTTACTCAGTGAAGTGCCACTGCAGAGCGAGAACCCTGAAATTTTCGAAAAAACTCTGAACCTACTTTATTACGCTAAAGACACTTCAAAACTCGTCGAAGCTATACGCGCCATGGTTGTCAACCTCCATGGCGATAGTCCTTGGCGGCAAATCAACGGCGAGAATCAGGATCGACTAAGATTCGCTGACACTGTCGTTGAGCGTTCACTTCGAGCCTATGGATTAGCCCTAGAGCGCGACGGAACTGCCACAGCGGACCGCGCACAGCTAAGCGCGGCAACGGAGATATTAGGTTTATATCTGGCCCAATCCCCTGATCAGAATGCTGCCTACGACGTCCGTTTTGCCTATGCCAACGTCCTGGCCAAACTCGGAAATCATGCACAGGCAGTACAGCAGTATTTGAAAACTGCAAAATCAAGACCTACCGACGGTACCCACCTCAAAGACTCATGGCTAAGAGCGACCGCTGAACAAGAACTTGTAATGTCGACGAATCCACCCAAGCCGCCCACTGTGACTGAACCACAGGCAGCACAAGGACTTCCTAAAGAAATCAGCCTATTAATAAAATTAATTGCCGATTCGCCTATTTTCATTCCGCACGAAGTCGCACAGGCTAGCGCTAGATTGCGCGCGGCAGAATTATTGAGATCATATGGGAACATCGAGGCTGCTGAAAAAGCTTACGCCATACTAGCGCGAGAGTTTCCCGAAACAACACCAGGTCAGCAAGCGATACAGCGGATACTTGTTTACCATGTCACCAGATCATCCTGGTCCGATGTTCTGCAATGGTGCGAAACTTTAGATCGAAAGGCACCAAATCTGGGTGATCCAATAGCTGGTCTTGTCGGACGTAGCTTGCAGCAAGCCTTGCTAGGTCTTGCCAGCCAGGAGGCTGCACGGAGTAACTTTCCTGAGACTGCCAAATATTATCTGAGCTTTGTCGACAGGTTCCCCAGCGATATGCGC
>JAPLFY010000042.1 GCA_026390435.1 Pseudomonadota bacterium | reverse complement strand
TGGGGCTGTACCAGTGACGCTTGTTACGCTCCCGAAAGCAGCAGATACCCAGCTTAATGTGCCTGAGCCATTGGTGGAGAGTACTTGTCCAGATGAGCCGTTGGTGCTCGGTAGTTCCCAGGTAAGTGACGACGCCAGAGTATCAGGAGCTTTTAGTGCGACTGAGTTAGTCGAGCCTTTGTCGTTGAGCATTAGTTTATTTGCTGTAGTGCTGTTACCAAGGATGTTGACATTACCTTGGGAGCTAACACTCGCAGCTGTCAGTGCTCCCGTCGCCGCGGTGCCCGTCGTACTAATTGTAGTTGAGCCGCCAATGCTCGATGCGCCGTTGATCGTGGCGGCGCTCAAAGTTTTATTGGTCAGAGTCTCCGTCGCGTCACGAGTGACGACTACGCCCGAAGTCGGGAAGGTAGCGGTAGAGTTTACGCCCGTACCACCGTTAGCCGCTGGAAGAGTTCCGGAAGTGATAAGGGCAGCACTTATTGGCGGGATATCTGACGATGTCAGCGACGTGCCAAAAGTCACGCGGCCTTTCACATCATAAGTCACTTTGGTGGGGCTGTACCAGTGACGCTTGTTACGCTCCCGAAAGCAGCAGATACCCAGCTTAATGTGCCTGAGCCATTGGTGGAGAGTACTTGTCCAGATGAGCCGTTGGTGCTCGGTAGTTCCCAGGTAAGTGACGACGCCAGAGTGTCTGGAGCTTTCAGTGCGACTGAGTTAGTCGAGCCTTTGTCGTTCAGTATTAGTTTATTTGCTGTAGTGCTATTACCAAGGATGTTGACATTACCTTGGGAGCTAACACTCACAGCGGTCAGAGCCCCCGTTGCCGCGGTGCCCGTCGTACTAATTGTAGTTGAGCCGCCAATGCTCGATGCGCCGTAGATCGTGGCGGCGCTCAAAGTTTTATTGGTCAGAGTCTCCGTCGCGTCACGAGTGACGACTACGCCCGAAGTCGGGAAGGTCGCGGTAGAGTTTACGCCTGTACCACCGTTGGCTCCAGGCAGAATACCGCCCACGGAGGCCGATTTTGATAGGTCAATCGCACCGAACGAGGGTTGGCCACCCGCGCTAGGTACGCGCAAGATCTGATCAGCACTCGGTGTTGTAGTTGATACCAGGTTACCCGTCCCGTTGCCGATTAGTACGCCATTTGAATTAAACGAACCAATCCCTGTACCGCCATTAGCGATGGATAATTGACCCGTCGTGATCTTGCTCGCGTCGAGATTCGGAATATCGCTTGAGCTGAGCGAGCTACCACTTATCACCTGACCCTGCGCATTGGTCTGGACTTTCATGTAAGTGCCGGCGGTACCGATTGAACTCAGACTGACCGTAGCCGTGCCACTAGCGGTGGAAACGGCGACGCCAGTGCCCGCAGCGACACTACCGAGTTTAGAGCTGAAGCTAGCATAATCACTGTTTGACAAGGCACCGGCAGTAACTCCTGCGGCAGAAGCGAGCGGAATATTCAGGGTATGGACGGAGCCCGATGAGCTAAACGCCGGACTATTGCCGCTCGTGCCGATTGCGAAGGTTTGGGTACTTACCGTCAACCCGTTGAGGTTAGTGAGACCGGCTCCCGACACACCTAATGCCTGCGCCGTAGTCCCATCCCAATATTTGATTTGATTAGTTGATGCGTTAAACCAGGTTTTACCTTTATCTCCTGCAGTAAGTCCGCTCGGGTCGCTGGTGTTGTTACTCAGAAGCAGCGTTTTAGATGCAGACATGCTGATTTGGCCAGAGTTAGTGAGATCACTTCCGGCCATATTTAACGCCCCGGACATGGAATCACCGGCGCGGTTCAATGGTGTGTAACCGAGCGTCGTAGTTATGTCTGACGATGTTGCAGCACTGAGCGCTTTCGCCGCATTTGTCTTCAGGAGCGAACTTGCAGCGACGCCACTTACCGTCAAACCAGCAAAATTCGGCGCAGCCGAAGTCCTGATATCTTGCGCCGTATCAAGGACAATGCCACTACCACTCGCAACCACCGAAATACCTTGGGTTGCACCTTGGCTGACGCTCGCGAGGCTGTATCCAGTGCCGTTGCCCACGAGAATTTGTCCGCTCGTTGGCGTCGAAGAAATTCCGAGACCGCCGTTGGCAACCGGCAGCACTCCGGAGATAGCTGCACTTGATGCTAAGTTCACCTGCCCAAATCCAGGCTGACCACCCGAGCCCGCGACAAATACGTTATACTGCACGCCCGCTGCTGTTGACGACAGCGCACTGCCAGAGCCAATTACGACTCCGTTGTTGGTAAACCCTGTCACTCCCGTACCACCATTTGGTACACCTAAAGTGCCAGCGTTAATCAGTAACGCGCTGTGCGAGGGCAAATCACTGGCGCTTAGGTTGGCGCCACTGATCACGCGACCTTTACCGTCAGTTGTAACTTTGGTGTAAGTGCCCGCTGTGCCAACACTCGCCAAACTTGGTCCTGGATAGTTTCCGGTGAGGTCACCGCTGGCTGCACCCGTGGGAGGTAGCGACGACGTCCAGCTCAGAGTTCCCGCGCCGTTTGTAGTTATAACCTGACCGATGGTTCCGACAGAATCCGGCAGTTCCCAAGTGTAGGACGTGGTGAGTGTGTCGGGAGCTTTGAGTGATACGGACTTAGTGGAGCCTTTATCGTTCAAGACGAGCTTGTTCGCAGTTGTATTGTTGCCCTGAATCGTAACATTGCCCAGCGAAGTTACTATTGCCGCGGTGAGTGCTCCAGTTGCGGCAGTGCCGGTCGTATTAATCGTTGTCGATCCAGCGATGCTGGATGCACCACTTATGATTGCACCAGATAACGTTTTGTTTGTGAGCGTCTCGGTAGCATCCTGCGTGACGACTACACCAGATGTTGGAAAGCTCGCCGTCGAACTGACTCCCGTACCACCAATTGCAGTGGAAAGCTGTCCGGTCGTGATCTTCGCGGCGTCCAGATTTGGGATGTCACTGCTGGTGAGCGAATCACCGCTAAGTACCTGACCCTGAGAGTTGGTGGTTACTTTGACGTGCGTACCCGAAGTGCCGACAAAGCTTAGGCTGACGGTTGCCGTGCCACTAGCTGTAGAGACTGAAATCCCTGTGCCGCCCGATACACCGGCTAGCTTGCCGCTAAAATTTGTATAATCTGAATTCGAGATGGCGCCTGCTGTAACCCCGGCAGCAGATGCGAACGGGATATTCAGCGTATGCACCGTTCCCGATGAGATGAACGCTGGACTGGTGCCGCTGGTGCCTGTGGCGAAGTTTTGTGTGTTGCCAGTCAGTCCGTTTAGATTCGACAGGCCTGCGCCTGAAACACCTAAGGCCAGCACCGAGGACCCGTTCCAGTATTTAATCTGATTAGTCG
>JAPLFY010000095.1 GCA_026390435.1 Pseudomonadota bacterium | reverse complement strand
TTTAATATTTCGTTTAGCAGACTGATGAGAGCGCTGCGCCCACGCTTACGCGCAAAAAGCATCTTGAAGACGACGTCTAAAGTGGGTCTTAGCAGCGAGTGTTTTAACTTCATCGTGATGATCCTGCGCAGATTAGCGAGCGTGAGTGCTCGGGACTGCACAGAGACTCAAACAAGTGAAGACTAAAGTCGACGGACACGGGGGCAGTGCGCGGAGATGTCAGTCCATGAGAATGGGGTCGGGCACTGGAGCTAACCCCCTGAAAGCACAGGAACTGTGTTAATCAGGTTTTGAGTAATATTAATGATTTAGATTGGTTAGAGCGAGTGACTGACCCGCAGAACTTGCTCCCTCAGCTTCTGCAGCTCCTCTTGCGGCAAGCGCAGGCCTTTGACCACAGTTGTCGCCCAACCTTTGATCTTAGCCGAGTCTTCCATCGTCGCCGCGACTAGATATAAATCGCGAAGGTCGTCCCGGGACCTCGCAATTGCCTGCAGCAAAACCAACCGCCCGCGCTCATCCGCTACGCGCAGCATCTGCCGCATAATATAAAGCTCACCAGGGCCTGGCTTCTTGAGAAAACGCTGAAAGAAATTGGCTATGAGCTCCGAACGGGTGTCTTCTATGGCATCGCCCAACTCGGCAACTGTCACTGGCACACCAAACTCAGCCAAAGTTATGGCTGAATACATGCGATTCCAAAATTTCTCATCGATTAGGCCCTGTTGCAACAGATCGGTAGCAGCGATGACCTTTTGTTTGCGAATTTCCTGAATGGCCTTGAAGCGCTGGTAGACAAACTCGTGATTCATACCTGCGACTATCTCATCGGCAACTGCTGTTGGGGCGTCTTTAGCCGCGTCGACTTTAGCCAGCTGGATTGGTGGTTTATTTGGCAACCCATCGTAAGCTTTAGAAGTATTCGATGATACTTTAGAATCTGCGCGTTCTGAAACTGGTCCAGAATCAGCTTTCTTTGGCGAACCAGCTTGCGGAACACTCGTCGCTACGGTGGCATCCGTTTGTGGCTCGGCTACATCCTGACCCAAGCCGAACTTGATGAGCTCATCTAGCGAGACGAGCATGGACTCGAAAGGGTTATGATCGTTGATGAGGACTTCGTAGGCGCTGTAAGACCCGGCCCCGACCAAGAGCAGAATCAGCCAAACGAAGCGGTATTTAATACCCCCGGGTGTTAGCTCCAGTTCGCCCAGGGCACTAAATTCTTGCTGCTCTGGTGATAAGTCTTCGGGAGCATCGTAGCTCTCCCAAAGCGCCTCACTTTCGCCCAGGGCGGGCCCGCTAAGCCCACGCACTAAGGTGGGGCCACCGTCCGTTGCACTGCCCAACGAACTCGGGTTAGAACTGCTGAGATTTAATTTGCTGGCCATAGTCTTCACCGCGTTGCGTCAAATTTCCCACACTCCTTTTCGTAGAGTTTGGCAACGGAGTTTAGGAAAAAATTTAGACTAGATATGGTCGTTTGTGGGTAAGTCTGGTACTTTTCGCTTGAGATTAATAGGTTACCTTGGTACTCCTGCAGGCTTCATGGTAACTATTAGAAAGCTGAGTCCTTTCACATAAGTAACAGGGTGTTCGCGCATGGCATCAACAGGTAAAATGGAATTTGTCCGTAACATCGGCATTTCAGCTCACATCGACTCCGGCAAGACGACGCTCACTGAGCGGATCCTCTTTTACACCGGCCGGATCCACAAGATCCAAGAAGTGCGGGGCACAACTGGTGACGGCGCTACGATGGACCACATGGAGCTTGAAAAAGAGCGTGGCATCACGATTACCTCCGCAGCTACCACTGTCGCGTGGAAAGACTTCGCCATCAACATCATCGACACTCCCGGTCACGTGGACTTCACGGTAGAAGTGGAGCGTTCGCTGCGGGTTCTCGACGGTGCGGTTCTGGTACTCTGCGGCGTATCCGGTGTCCAGTCGCAGTCCATCACAGTTGACCGCCAAATGAAGCGCTACCGCGTTCCATGCTTGGCCTTCATCAATAAGCTGGACCGCCAAGGTGCTAACCCATACCGCGTAACTGGAATGCTTAGAGAAAAGCTGGGCCACAATGCGGTTATGATGCAGATCCCGATCGGCCTCGAAGGCGCTCATGAAGGCGAGATAGACCTCGTCAAAATGCGCGCATTCTTCTTTGAAGGCGAAAAAGGCGAGCGCATCCGCGAAGCCGACATTCCGGCAGAATTTACCGATAAAGCCAATGAATACCGTGGCATTATGCTCGACAAAGTCTCGATGTTCTCTGACGAGATGACTGAGTTGATGCTGGAAGAAAAAGAAATTCCAGAAGATCTGCTCAACAAAACCATCCGCGAGGCGGTGATCAAACGCGAGTTGACCCCGGTCTTTATGGGCTCTGCCTATAAAAACCGCGGCGTTCAGCTACTGCTCGATGCTGTCGGCCGCTACCTTCCAAGTCCTTTGGATGTTAAGAACTTCGGTACCGATCTCGATAAAAACGAGAAGGTCGAAGCTATCTCTGACCCATCCCTACCTCTCATTGGCATGGCATTTAAGATCTCAGACGACCAATACGGCCAGTTGACCTACACACGGATCTACCAAGGTACGCTGAAAAAAGGCGACACTGCATACAACCCTCGGACGCAGAAGAAGCAACGTATCGGCCGTCTCGTGCGCATGCACTCGGCAGATAAAGAAGAGATCGATGTCGCCTCCGCTGGCGATATTATAGCTATGGTTGGTGTTGAGTGTGCTTCTGGTGACACGTACTGTGCAGAAAGCATCAACGTCGCGATGGAATCGATTTTTTGCCCAGAGCCAGTTATTGAACTAGCATTGAGGCCTGAAAAACAAGACGACTTGGTGAAAGTTTCAAAAGCGCTCAACCGCTTTATGAAAGAAGACCCAACCTTCCGCGTTTTTGTTGATCCAGAATCCAACGAAACGATCATCAAAGGCATGGGCGAACTCCACCTTGAGATTTACGTTGAGCGGATCAAACGCGAGTACAAAGCTAACGTAGTTGTAGGTCAGCCTAAGGTTAACTACCGTGAAGCTCCAACACTGCCAGCTAACTACGACTACAAGCACAAGAAGCAGACCGGGGGTTCGGGCCAGTACGCGCACGTCGTGGGCAAACTGATTCCGCTGCCTGAGGACTCGGAGGTCAACTTCAAGTTCGAAAACAACATCGTCGGTGGTGCGATTCCAAAAGAATTCATCCCTGGTTGCGAGAAGGGCTTCAACGAATCCGTCGTGAAAGGTCCGCTGGGCGGCTTCCAAGTGATTCGTACCCAGATCGACCTAGACGACGGTGGCTTCCACCCTGTCGACTCCTCTGAGATGGCGTTCAAAATTGCGTCGCGCGCAGCGTTCAAAGAAGCATTCCTGGCTTCTAAGCCGGTGCTCCTCGAGCCAATTATGCGCGTCGAAGTTGAGACCCCAAGCGACTTCCAAGGTACAGTCCAAGGTGACTTGTCGTCCCGCCGCGGCTTGCTACTAGGTAGCGACATGCGTGACGATTACGCAGTCATCATCGCTGAAGTGCCATTGTCTGAAATGTTCGGTTACTCGACCGACCTACGCTCGGCAACCCAAGGTAAAGCTAACTTCTCTATGGAGTTTTCCAAGTACCGTCCGGTGCCAGCGAGCATTCAAGAGCAGATCGTGTCTAAGCACCGCGAAGAGCAGGCTAAAGGCAACAAGTAAGTTAAGTTTACCAGCCCCCGCGGCCGCCATGGTCGCGGGGGTCTTTTTTTAAGTTTTTTGTCGTTCCTGCCGATGGCAGTGTATATGACAACCACTCCTAAAAATCCGCCGATGCAAGCTGGCAAAGCATCCCAAAGAGCACACCTACGTTTGGTGTCGCAAGATACGCTGACTAGCTCTGATGCAGACGATCAAGGGGAAAAAGTCGCTGAGGCTGTCGTGCCGAAAAGCTCCATTGGGAAATTTATGGATGCTTATGCCGATGCGATTGAGCGGCAGATTCAGGCGATTTTGGATAGTTAAGAGAAGTGCCTGACCCCATAGTGGCATCGGTTATGCATGTCCCCTAAGTGTGTATGCGTTACCCACACTTAAGGAGGAACTACGATGGCCTCGCCTAATGTCCAAACTGGTGGTCTAGTCACAATATCGCGGACTAAGGAATTCTCGATGATGCAGCGAATGGCCCTAAGAGCGGCTCATCCTGTATCGATCATTTTTTATTTAGTCGGAGCGATGTGGAGTATTTTTTATCTCTGGAATCAGAATTGGGTCTTTGCGCTCGCGATTTTTGTTGCCGCGCGAGCTCTAGGATTCGCTGCGGTGCGTCACACTCATCTTCAGGAAATGTCGGAGACATTACTTGGAAAGATGGCTCTTTTGCATCTGCATCCAGCTAATCTAGCAGTGCAGTTCATTGGCGCTATCGTTTGTCTGGCTGGCGTTTGGATGCACTCTACTGAGACTATCTTAGGAGGTGGCTCCCTTATTGCAGCCGGACATGCATTTGGATGGTCAAAGGTTAATAGCAGCCTGGATCTAACGACCGAGGAAAAGCTGTAAATACGATGAGAGTCGGCGCAGTGGCTGCAGCAGTTGCGGTATTTAGCACAACTGCGCTGGCTCGCTTCATAGAGGCGGATGCCGATCGTATCGATCGTGAGGAGAGCTTAAGCAGCCATAGCCTTCTGGATCAGATGAGCTACCGCTTTCCTCTATTATATGAGGAATTATGGGATCGCGCAGATAGTGGATTTCGTGCTTACGGTGGGAGCTACAATGCGCGACGCTTTGATTATCGCGAAGACATAAAAGTTCAGTCGCCGCTTAATGAGAGTGCTGGATGTGCCGTCTTCCAATATCGTCGCGAAGATCTGATAGAACAACGAGCGGAACACTTATTACAGCTATGGGCACAACCTAGCGGTACGTGGCTGCGGTGGAGTTTGCTCGGAGACGGTGGTTCTTATAAAGAATATGGCGATCTTGGAGGTGCTGTTGCGCTTTGGAATTCACCGTCGCAGTGGCTAGAGTTTCGTTACTGGTCTGTCGATCACTACTATCAAGATAAGCGTTCGGATTTGGTTGATCAGCGCCTAGGCAAACCGATATCACGCGAGATTAGGGGATTTTGGATCGATCAACATTGGCGTGCACGTTTCAATTTAGGCAACGACGCCCCATTTAGCTGGATCCGTAAAAGCCGCGGCTATAGTTACGATTATTCACGAACATTCGCAGACTACAAAGTCAGTTACGAACTGAAATCTGGGATCCGGTTAGTTAGCGAGGGGCAAATGGAATGGAAGAAAGAAGCTAAAACCTGGGACAGCTTGCCCCTAATCTACAGTAAAAGTATGAAGCGCAATGTCGGCCAGTACCACGTCACACTGCAACGCCAAGCCGATGATTCATTTTCTGAAATTGGCTTGGTTTATATTAAACGACATGCTGATTACAGGTTTACGTCACCTGCAGGAGCTGATCCCACAGTTATAGTTTCACTAGCTCCTGAAGCACCAAGCCCGAGTGTCGTCGATAGACAAGAAGTTGGCCTTCGCGCGACGAGATTCACACAGGTTAGTGGGACGCGACAAAGTCTTGAATACGGAGCTTTCTTGCACTTAGTCGAAGCCCGGGAGGACAAAGGACACTGGTATCGCACAGAGGCAAAGACGTTGCTTGCGTGGGATTCAGCACTCAGCAGTAGCGCACATGCAATCGTCAATACCACTTGGAATGTGTCCCGATTGGCTCACAACTTTCCCTATGCCAGTAAAGACAAGCCATTTTGGCCTTGGGGCGGCGGGCAAATTGCTCTGATTGCTGTGTTTTGAATATGGTTGACGTCACCGTGACGGCGGACTTACCGTGAGGCTAAGCCAATGTTGTCAATCACCTGCGGAGCTCAAAATGGAAGCAACACCAAAACATGTATTAATCATCGGTGCAACAGGCGGTATCGGCCAGAACCTAGCCCAGAGACTACTCCAAAATAATCACCGCGTAGCCCTCGCAGCTAGGAACGAAGGACGCTTGGATGAGTTGGTGGCACGTATAGGTGGGGATGCACTGCCGATCACAGGCGATTATGAAAGTATCGTCGATGCATCGGCCAAGGCTGCTAGCCTTTTGGGACGTTTAGACGGGGTGATCTGTTGTGCGGGTTCCCTGCTGCTGAAGCCGGCACATTTAACCCGCGAAGACGAGTTCGATGCCGTAATGAACGCCAGCGCGCGCACTGCATTTGCCACAGTCGCGGGAGCGGCGAAAGTCATGCAATCGGGCGGGGGCTCCATCGTGCTGATGAGCTCAGCCGCTGCGCGCATAGGGCTGGCGAATCACGAGGCGATTGCTGCAGCAAAAGGAGCAGTGATTGGGCTGACCTTGTCGGCTGCCGCAACCTATGGCTCCAAGGGTATACGGGTCAACTGCATCGCCCCTGGTTTAGTCGCCACCCCGCTAACAGAGCGCATCACTAGCTCTGAGGTGTCACGCAAAGCCTCTGTGGCAATGCACGCTCTCGGCCGACTTGGCGAGTCAGAGGATATTGCCGCGATGGCCGAATTCTTACTGGTCGGGCCTTCCAGCTGGATGACCGGACAAGTGATTGGCGTCGACGGTGGCCTAGGCACCGTGCGAGCTCGCGGCTGACCTTTAAGCTCAGGACCTAAGGACACCAGCGTCGTCTAGGCCCTCGACCGCCTCGTTTCGCCATGCGGCGTAATCTAGCGGGTAGCGGTCGGGCTTAGCAATTACAAGTACACTTTGATAGAGCTGCACGGCTTTTTGTTCGTCACCATCGTCGGCGGCAATGTGCGCCATTATTAGCATATTTGCGGGGTTTTGCGGATCTTGAGCAAAGGCTTTGCGGGCGTACTCAGCGGCTTTCTTCTTCGACCCGACCGAGATAAACCGCGGCGCGTTTAGATAGATACTAGCTAGAGCGCGATTAGCAGCTCCGGCCTCATAGGATGGGTGCTTCTCACTGACTGCAATCAAACGCTTTTCAATTTTCTCCATGAGGCGCAGGGCATCAAGATTGCGCTGAACACTAGCCATGCCACCAGCATTAGCTGCCCAGATTAGTGCAGCTTCAGGCTCATTGACGTCTGCTGCAAAGGGCTCTAAAAGCTTTACACCATGCTCATAAGCGGCAAGCTTCTCCTCATCCGTGTTGCCATATTTCCCAATAAAGTAAGACAGGCGGGCTTGTTCAATAAGACTGGCGCGACTTTTATCATTTTTAGTTACTAGCAAGTCCAGCTTCGCTTTGGCGCTGTCAGCAATGGCGAGACGCTCTTGACTAGGTACAACCACCGCTTCCACTGGATGGGTCGCGGTTGCCGCAGCTAGGGTGCTAGCTGCAGACATTAGAAATGCGACACAAGCCGCTAACGCTTTATTTTTCATCCGCGAGTCTCCTTTTCCAGTCTAACCATAATTTTTTAGGGCGAAATCTCTATTTTTGCAAGCACAAGGTCGGACCTCGCTATGAGACCTCTAGCGCCCGTCCCTTCCAGGCCAGGTCACCTTTGCGAGTATAAAAAGCGGATTCGCAGAGGACACCAAGCGCAAGCAGGATACCAAAGGGAAATAAAACCAACGCTAGCCAGGGAGTTTTGAAAGTCAGTCGCTGCGAGCAAAGGAGCACAGTATTCAGCATAAAAACACCAAATATCGTCACCCAATCGTTTTGAAGGATCGCCAATAACGGGGCAAATAGTAACAGCAAGATGAGAGGCATCATAATCAGGAGAGCTAGCTGCGAGCCACCAAACAAGACAAATAGGTTCTTACGAAAGCCCTGTCTGGCCTCGGCCCAGCTTTGATACATTTGTACGCAAATCTCTCCGGCTGCACATGCTGGCACTAGCTTATGGCCCACTTTTTTCACCAGCCGTCCCAGCTCGACATCCTCGATCAGTGAAGCACGGACTGCAGCATGGCCACCAACTAAGTCATAGGTCTCACGCTGCCAGGCAAACCACTGACCATTGCCAGTCGCAAGTCCTGGAGAGCGCAAACGCGGCACCAGCCAAAGCGGCAGTGAGATCAGGATCAGGAACTGAGTCACTACAGCCACGAGTGCCTGCACCAATGGGGACCCCCCTAACTGCCGCGGCAGCACAGTGAGGGCTCCAGCTTGGTAGGCCAAAAGCGAGCCGACCGTGCTCTTTACGACCCGCGGGCCCACTACAACATCGGCGTCGCAGAAAACGAGCATCTCGCCGCGTGCGTATTTGACCAGCTCCTGGCATGTCCGCGCTTTACCCGTCCACCCTGGCGCAGGAGGCGTCGTCAACCGAATCAGTTTAAGCCGATCACCGACCTGCGCCTGCATGGACTGAACTAAGTCACCGGTACCATCTGTGGACTGATCGTCACCAACGATGACCTCAAACGCCTGATATTCATTAGCTAGCAACGCAGTCAAACAGGACTCTATTTGATGAGCCTCATTGCGTGCGGGCACAATCACACTGACGAATGGACTGCCGCTGCTCGCGTCAAAATTAGAGTCGAACCAGATACCTCCGCGGGCAAGGCGCGGAGCAGCCAAAGCATTAAACAAAGCAATAAAGCAAAACAAGGCTAAAAGCCCAATACTAAAACAAACTAACATGAGTCATAGCCTCACCAGACTGAGCTAAGAATATATGCTCGCCCTTTGCCTTCAACTGATTCAATAAAGCGTCCAGCACCTGCGTCAGCTCTGCCTCAACCCGCCCGACATCCAGCTGCCCGCTGATATGTTCTATTGGCTTACCTAGGGTTAGGAATGCTTGTGGCCGCCTCTCACACATCGGCTCGATGTGAATTCCGATCGGCAAGAGGACCACTGGGGCCATGGCACCCGCCACGCCACGCAATCCATCGGAAAATCCCAGCGGCCGGGTAAAACTCGGTTTGATTTCCCCCTGCGGGAAAAAGCTGCAGAGAAAGCCGGATGTTTCTAGACTATTTTTAAGCCTGACCAAGCGACGCAAAAGCTGGCGAATGGAGCTAGTACTACCGGGAGTAATAGGAAGCATGCCAATCACTCTAAACCAAAAGGTCTGATAAAATTCTCTCGCCAACATGACCGAATAAAGCTGCTGCTTAGGCGCGAGTAGCCTATGGATCCGGAATAAGAAGAATCCGTCCCACCAGCTGGTATGATTCGCCACAAATATGATGCGCGTACCTTCTGGAACTTTGGGCAAAGTTCCCAGCAGATGCAAAGCGGAGAAATCGCGACGCATCATCCTGAAGATGAACCAGTCAAAAACAGCCCGCGCCCAAGGCATGTATTTGCCGATACGGGCGTCGGGGATTGGCTTGCTCATACTTAGGCTGGCGACCTGGATGACGCCTCAGCGAGATCTTGACGGATACTCATCCGCGGCAGAGCCCTCCAGCCTACCCAACGGCCGATCCGTACCAACATCCAGCCCATGGCCAGTGTCAAGCCCAGTGGAGCCCAAGCGCCAACTGCAGCCAGTAGACCCAACGGCAGGATTAAGTTCGTTGCGTATAAAGCAAGGAAGAAGCGAATCGGTACATGCTTAGCGCGGACAGATCCGAAGCCCCACTCGAATACCATCATGATGGCCAGGCCTGTTACAGCCCACCCGAAGATGTTGACGGCAGGCATGCCGTAGTAGCTGCCTTCTTGCTCCCAAATCCAAAACGGAGTGGTCTTGCTCATCGCCGGATCAAGGGTGACGTCCCAAAGTAGCAAAACGGCAGTGGCTAGTAAGCAACGGATGAGCGCCGCGGGAAAGCGAGCGATCGTGCCGCTTGGCCCGAGCAGACCGACAGTTAAGCGGTAGGAGGCAAAGCCCATAAAAAACCAGCTCATCGGAATCAACCATGGCACCTTGCCGAGGAGTTTGAAGCCGAGCAGGTCAGTGTATTCATAATGACCGAAGGGCAGTCCCCAACTGGTGCCAGAAAACTCGCTGAAAAAAGACAGGGCGTACACGCCAACAAATGCCTTGATCCAATGCGTCTTCGTCCGTGCCGCCAAAAGCGCCGCGGTAGCCAGAAAGCCGGTAAGGATCTGAGCCTGGGCGAATGCCTTGTAAGAATAGGGATATAGCTGCATAGCCCAGTCAAATTTGGCCAACAGTTCTGGATTCAGTGTGAAAAACTTGAAGCCAAACACTGAGATCAAAGCGATCACGGCGGACGCTATGAGCAGCCAATTGGCTACTTTGGCTAATGCGGCATTCGAATGAGAGGGAGTTAACTGTGTCATTTCTTCGCCCGTAATTGAAACGTTAGTGCCGCTATTTCAAACTTAATGCCCCGCGTAAGTGGCGAGATAGTCATCGATGCGACCTTTAATTGCGTCATCTATCCAAACCCTACCTAGGACTTCACGTCCGTGCAAGCACTGTACGACTTCTGTGACTGTGACCAAACTGGCTGTCGGCACGCCCCAGATCTCAGCCGCTTCCACTAAAGCGGAACGCTTGCCGCTGCCGCGCTCCTGACGGTCCACCCCGACAACTAGGCCAACCACGTCGACCTTGAACGACTCGAGTAGCGGACGCATATCCCGAAAGCTCGTGCCCCCAGTGATAACGTCCTCAATTAAAACCACCTTCTCGCCGCCCTTGTAACTGCGACCGACCAACACCCCACCCTCGCCGTGATCTTTAGCTTCTTTACGATTGAAGGTGTAGGAAATGTCCCGGCCGAGTCGCCGGCTGAGCTGAAAGGCCGTCATGACCGCTAGCGGTATGCCCTTGTAGGCAGGGCCGAAGAGGTTCTCTACCTGAGAGCCAAATCGCTCCGCAATCACCTCGGCGTAGAGATCCGCCACGCCACCTAAGGTGACGCCGGAATCAAAGTACCCTGTATTAAAAAAGTAGGGTGATAACCGCCCGGATTTAGTCTTAAATTCACCAAATCGCAGGGCTCCACTGCGGAGCAGCAGTTCGATATAGCGGTCCTTAACCATGCCCGATAATCCTGAGTCAAAGAGGTCCGAAAACCTTTAAGTGACTACCAGAGATCCAGCCCTTCTTACCATCGGAGAGTTGAATCCGGTAAAATCCACCGGCGGCGACCTCGGTCACCAAGGCCGGAGCCCCCTCCTGGAGTTCAAAAACGACCGCATTCAATGTTCCAGGCCCGGAATACACCTTTGCCTTGGCCAGCTCGACCGCTCCCCAGCGCTCATTGTCCTGCCCTTTGGCAGCCAGGCTCGACAACACAATGCCAGGCACTAAGACAGTTGCACCGGCATACCACCGCCACTTGCTCCATGCGGGTATTAACAAGACCGCGGTCATCGCTATGCCCCAAAAAGCACATAGCAGCACTGCAACCCACGCCAGCTCTTTCATGGTGAGACGATCGATCCAAAAACCAACCCGGTTGACCCAGCTCTTTGGCAGTTCAGGTTCTAGCTTGTCGCGAATGGTCCCGAGTACGAATTTTAAGTTTGCTGCCGTATCAGGGTCCCTTGGCAAGTACCGGCGAGCACCTAAGAAGGCTGCTACCGCATCGCCGCGCTGCCCGGCACGGTAATAAGCCATGCCTAAGTTGTAGTAGAGGTGACCGTTCACCACACCGGCCTTAACCAACTGTTCGTAATTACTGATTGCAGCCGCGTAATCACCCTTATCAAAGGCCTGCTCGGCTGCTGTTGCGTGTTGGTCCTCCTCACTGGCTGTTGCCAGTCCGGAGATGGCAAAACTCAGGGATAAGCAAAAACTCGCAATAAGATTAAATATAGTAGTGTTTTTCATGCCTTCTCCAAGCCTACGATGACTTTGTCAAGGGTGGCCAAAAGCTCGTTGGCGTGCTCCGGTGCCGGTGCCTTGCCGCCGAACTCGAGCCGCTCAAGCCCTTCAACCACGTTGTTGAGGCTACTTCTTGTTTCGACGTCGGCACCAAGCTTGTCTAGTATGCTTTCAATCTCACGAGCCGTAAGCGATCCGCCCTGTGTGCCGAGCCGGTCACCCAGATAAGTGCGCAACACTTTGTGCGCCTCTGCTAAAGCTGAAGTAACATGACCAGCGGCAAGATCGACTTGCACCTTACTCATCCCGTCACGGTAACTACGGTAGGCACGGGAGCGACGTTGAGCTAGTGGGTCTTGTTCTCTATTACGAAAAATAAATAGACCTAAAGCTAGCAAAGCACTTGCTAGTGGGGAGGCCGCGACGAGGCCGAAGATTGCTTTGTCTGCACTGGTTATGGTTTGTTGTGAGGATAAATTAGTTCCGCGGTGCAGGTCCACAAGATCGTTGCCGATGGCTTTCACGTCTTCTTTGGCTACTGCCGCAGGTAAGGTTGGACCCGCTGGTGCTGGATGTTGTTCGGCCTGGGCTGGATCGACAATCAACCGGCCGAGATCCGCTTTGAGAGTTACGTATTGATTCAGCTTCGGATTGAACGATGGCACTTCGATAGCACCGAGATCGTATTGACCGGCCCGACTCGGCACGACAGCGTACTTGTAAACCTTTTTCGAGACGATGCCGTTTTCGGCGGTGATCTGTTCTAGGTACTCAGGTTTATCAGGATAGACTTTACCAATATTAGTTAAGGTAGGGCCTATGTCGCCCAAGGTGTCGGTTAGGCCGTTACCTTCGATAGTAATGGTTATGGTAACTGTGTCCCCTGCCGCGATTTTGGCTTTGCTTAGATTAGCGTCGAGATGGAAGAGTCCGACTAGCCCGCCGAAATTCCGCGGTTTACCCGCATCAGGCAGCGGTTTGACTTGAAAGCGCTGAGGCTCGCTGGCAACTGTGACTGCGCGCTCCTCGGTAAAGTTCAGGTCAAAATTAAACACCCCTCCACCAAATTTATCGAAGAACTTGTCCAACGGATTATTTTGTTTAGTCCAAACGAGGACGCGAGCCTCAATAGAATACGGCGGCAAATCCAAGTTGCCAGCCTTGGTCGGCACCACTAACTCTTTCAGCTCAATAACCCCGTAGCGCTGACCATTGACCACCTTTTGGTAACGCTTCTCACCATCGATATTGAACCGGCGAAAGTCTGCCGATGACTGACTCACCCGCTGGCCACCGTTTAAATTACCACGGTGATACAGCCGCATCGTGCAAGTCACCTGCTGACCTATGTATACGGAGGTTGCGTCGCACTCACGCTCAATAAACACTCCTGTACCTTCAGCGGCACCGCCGCTTGCGCCTTTTGCACCAGCATTCGCATTGGGATTAGCCGTGCCGCCGCGCTGGGCCTGCGCCCCACCACCCTGTGCGCCAGCAGCACGGACTTTCAGCTTGAGTGGCAATGTCGCAACCTTTTGCCCATCCAACTCGGCCGTGATGCTCGGGATGGTAAAGTCTCCAGCCCGTTCCGGCAGCACGAGCACAGTGAGTTGCAACTGCGAGGTGCTTTGGCCGTTGACGATGCTCATCGACTGCGAGACACCTTGCTGTTGGAATTGCAGTCCATCCACATTCGGAATGACTGGATCACTGCGTTTACTACCTTCCAGCATAACTGTTAGGACGAAGGTATCGCCCAAGGCCCCGTCGGTGGGACTAAGTTCCGCGCTTATAGAACCAGCCAAAGCAAGCGGCGCCTGCATTAAAGCCAAGAAGACCAAGCACTTCGTTAAGATCTTTGTCATGACTCACCAATCCTTATCTTTGTGCCGGGGCGGATTTTTGTCCTTTGGTGCGTAAAGGAATTTTTTAGGATTGTCGTCTACAGCACGCAGAACTTTTTCGGCCTCCTCGGGAGACATCTGCTGCGGCTGTAACTCACCCTGCGCACCACTGTTAGAATGCTTCTGATCTTGCTTATCCTGCTTGTCCTGCTGATCCTGCTGATCCTGCTGATCCGCGCCGCCCTGACCGGCACCACCAGGCCCCTCGTCTTGAGGCTGCTGATTACCGTCTTTTTCAGGCTGCTTGTCCTGACCCTTATCTTTTTCATCTTTATTCTTGTCTTTATCTTGCCCCTGATCGCCGCCACTCGGTTGTTGATCGGGCTTATCTTTTGATGGGTCCTTTTTACTCGGATCTTGATCACCACCGCCTTTTTGATCTTTGCTCTGATCTTTGCTCTGATCTTGAGGCTTCTGCTCCGGCTGACCACCCTGCGGCTGTTGATTCTGCTGATCTTGTTTATTTGATTGATTCTGATCCTGCTGACCTTGCGGCGGCGGCTGGTTGTTCTGCTGCTGCGGTTGATCGGGATTGTTTTGGTTATGGTCAGTTTTGGGCTGATCTTTTTGCTTATCCTGTTGGTCCTTCAGTTTTTTAACGTATTCCAAATTCTCGCGTGCTTGCTGATCTTTAGGGTCCAAGGCTAAGGCATTTTCATAGGCCTTGATCGCCTCGTCAAGCTTGCCAAGCTGCACTTGAGTGTTACCTAGATTGAAGAGCGAGGTTTCTGCCAACACTTGATCGGTGGAATCTCCAGCGGCGGCAAAGCCTCTGGCGGCGGCGGCAAAATCCCCTTTTCGGTAGCGCTCTACGGACTGATTGTAGACCTCGGCAAGAGAGCCAGCCAGCGCTGGCGGCGCTGAGGCTGAAAGGCCCAAACCGACCAACAGTAAGGCTGTCAACCGCACGTCGTGTAAACAAAATTCTGCGACCAATAAAAGGATCGCCAACCCGACAAACCACTGAAAGCGCTCGAACCACAACTTTTCCCGTGTAGCCTGATATTCGCGCTGCGCGACTTGCTGACGAATCCCGCTCACGTAGATGCGCTCGAGGTCGCCACCACCCGCTTCCGAACGGGCGAAGACTCCCCCACTACTGGCCGCCAATCGACTCAGCGCCTTTTCATTGGGCCTAGTCACAACCATGTTGCCAGCGGCATCTTTTTTAAAGCCACCGTTAGGATCCGGAATCGGCGCCCCGTCCGGCGTACCGATGCCAAGCGCGTAAATCTTGACGCCTTTATCTTTTGCGGCGGCCGCAGCCTTCTCGGCATCCGGTTCTTGGTCTTCGCCATCGGTGATCAAAATGATCGCCCGCCCCTCAGTCCCACCCGGACTGCCGTCAAATAAGGCTTTCATCGAGGTGTTGATCGCACCTTTTAGGTCGGTCCCCTGGAGCGGAATCAAATCTGGACCGAGGAAGCCCACAAACATCCGCATCGCTGCGTAATCTTCCGTGAGTGGACACTCGACAAAAGCATCACCGGCAAATGCTACAAGGCCAATGCGGTCGCCCTTCAGTACCGGCAATAGATCTAGAATCTCATGCTTAGCCCGCTCGATCCGACTAGGGTTAACGTCCTGGGCCAGCATACTCTGCGAAACATCGACGGCAATGATGATATCGCTGCCGTGGCGCTTGACGTCGGTCCAGGCAAACCCCCATCGTGGGCGCGCCAAAGCGATGATCAAAATTGCGAGTGTTAGGATGAGCAGGGTCACTTTAAGTACGGTTCTCGCTGGACGTAAGTCCACTCCGGATGCCGCAGCGTTTCTGCCAATGACAAGGGCTAAGCGCTGGCGACGCCGACGCTCACCGCGCCAAAGCACCCACAAGGCCAGGGGCAGCAGCCATAACAAAGCCAGTAACTCCGGTCGCGCTAACGTCATGATGGCAACCTCCGTAGCCGACTCAAACCCAGTAGCAGCTCGATGATTAAACAAACCAAAGCGATTGCTACCAAACTGGTGAAGAGGTCTTCATAATTGGCAAAGCTATCGATCTTAACTTTGGTTTTTTCCAGCTTATCGATAGTGTCGTAAACCTTGATCAACGTTTCCGTATTGGTGGCACGAAAATACTTGCCACCGGTGGTCTTGGCGATCTCTTCTAGGCTCTTCTCGTCGATATCAAAGCCCTGACCAGCATTACCCGGTTGAGGCGGAGAGCCAACACCGATGGTGTAGGTCTTCACTCCAATCGAAGCTGCAGCTTGAGCCGCTGCTAGCGGATCAACTCGACCTGAATTATTGCCCCCATCGGTAAGCAGAATGGCGACCTTTGACTTGGCCTCCACTGACTTGAGGCGGTTTACCGCTGTCGCCAGACCATCGCCAATTGCAGTGGCCTCGCCAGCCATCCCGATTTGAATGTGATCAATGAAACGACCCAAAACCTCGTGATCCAAGGTCAGTGGCGCCTGCGTAAATGCCTCTGTACCGAAAACCACCATGCCAATGCGGTCATCAGGTCTTTCGTTGATGAAGGCTGTAATGACTTTCTTGACCACCTCAAGTCGCGTTGGGCGCTCGCGTCCCCAGGTAAAGTCGCGGTTGTTCATACTCCCAGAGGTGTCGAGGATGATCACGATGTCTAGCCCCTCAGCCGTGCGCTGAGTGTTGGAGTTGCCCGACTGTGGCCTAGCCAAAGCAATGGCCAGGGCTGCCACCGCTAAACAACGCAGCGCAAACGGCACATGCCGCAGGCGCGCCCAGCGCGAGGGCGGCACCCCCCGAATCACACCCAAGCTAGGAAAACGCAGTGCCAACCGCCGATGCTGGTAAATCAACCAAAGTGGTATCAAGATCAACGCAGCTGCAAGCAGCCATGGATCAGCTAGACGCATAGTTGGCTCCCTCATTTGCGTCGGAGGCACCCTGCTGATTCTGCTCATTTTGCTGGTGAATACTGAGCGGAACTAAGGCGCGCAGCCAAGTCACGACGTGACCGTGTGCAGACAGGGCCTCGGCCGTGTCGGTAGGCGCTTTGGCAAATTTGATAAAATCCGCGCGTTCGAGAAAGCTTAATAACGCTTCCGTCTCGGTCGGTTTAAGCGGCAACTTCGCCCGCAGCGGCGCCTTAAGCTCCTGACAGGTCCGGTCAGTCGCTGGAATTTGGGTACGCCGTTCAATGGCTTCGCGAAGAATTAGGCTCAACTGAGCGAAATACTCTATCTGCGCCGCTTTGGTAAACGGTACCGGCGGCTGTGTGACTTGCAGTCGCTCTTGCAGCTCGTCCCACGGATCGCGCGGTGGCAGTGGCCGATTCGCTTGCCGCTTCTTCCACCACTTCCAAGCAGTAAATATAGCGATTAAAACAGCGATGGCCACAAGCACAATCAGTGCAATCTGCCACCACGGCAGCGGCACAAAAATGGTACCGCGGATGTCGTGGGGAAGGCCGGCAGCAGCCGGACTACCACCAGGCGGGCCACCGCCAGGTGGTTGCATAGCAGCCGCATTACCAATTGGACTTCCTCCCATGGGAGCGCCGACATTCGGATTCATCGGTAACGCCTCCGCTCACGCTCGCGCAGATAGCGAACGAGTGGCTCTGTGACTGATGCCACGGTATCAATGGCGAAGGTCCCGACGCCGGCCTTGCGCAGCTGCCCGAGTAGTTCCTTTTCCCGCACGACGGCCGCCTTTTGATAGGCTGAGCGGACACGGGAATCACTGGTATCCACTTCGACAAAGTCGCCCGTCTCGCTATCCTGTAGCGCCACCATGCCGACGTCGGGCAACTCATGCTCACGCGGGTCACTGACGCGCACGGCCACCAAATCGTGGCGCCGGGCTGCAAGACGCAGCTGCTTATCAAAGTCCGAGGCCCAGAAATCGGAAATCAGAAAGCACATGCTGCGTCTATTAGCATGCTGCAGCAACGAGTCCAGGGCTCCACTGATATCAGTCCTACGACCAGCACCCTTATGAGTGAGCACCGCACGAATGATATTCCAAACGTGACCGCGACCCTTTTTCGGCGGGATATATTGCTCCACGTGATCCGAGAAGACGATCAGTCCAACTTTATCGTTGTTGCGTATGGCCAGATATGCGAGCACAGCCGCCAACTCAGCGGCGACCTCCTGTTTGCGGCGCCCACTAGACCCATAGGCCTGCGACGGGCTCACGTCCACCATCAGCATCAGGGTTAACTCGCGCTCTTCCCGCAGTACCTTGACGTATGGTTGGCTCATCCGAGCTGTGACGTTCCAATCAATCAACCGCACGTCATCACCAGGCACATACTCACGCACCTCGTCAAACTCCATGCCGCGTCCTTTAAACGCACTCAGGTAGTTGCCGGCGAGAGCCGTGGTAACTAAGTGCCCAGCTTTGAACTGGACCTTCTTGATCTGTTGAATGATTTCAGGCGACAGCATATCAGGGCACATCCACGCGAGCGAAGATGCGACGGATGATCTCGTCCGTCGACACACCTTCTGCCTCTGCCTCGTAAGTGGGCAAAATTCTGTGCCGCAGAACATCTAAGCCGACATCCTTGATGTCTTGCGGCGTGACGAAGGTCCGCCCTTGCAGCATAGCGTTGACCCGAGCTGCACGCTCCATGCTGATAGATGCCCGTGGGGACGCGCCGATATGAATCAGTGGGGCCAAGTCTTTAAGGCCGTAGCTAGCGGGATCACGCGTAGCGAACACAAGTTGAACAATGTAACGACGAACTTTGTCTGCCACGTGCAGCTTGCCGGACAGGTCCCGCATGCCGATTATAGTCTCGGCGTCGAGCACCTTGCTGACCGGCACCTCATGGAACGATGCAGCTCGGCTGATCACCTCGTGCTCCTCGTCGGGAGTGCCGTAGCCGACTTTCAGCTTAAAGAGAAAGCGGTCCATCTGGGCTTCTGGCAGCGGATAGGTGCCTTCCTGCTCGATTGGGTTCTGGGTGGCCAAAACCAAAAACGGCCGCGACAGAGGATAGGTTTGGTCGCCGATGGTGACCTGGCGCTCCTGCATGGCCTCAAGTAAGGCCGACTGCACCTTCGCGGGGGCACGGTTGATCTCGTCAGCCAAGACCAAGTTGGCGAAGACTGGGCCCTTACGCACTTTAAACTCGCCGCTACGCGGGTCGTAGATTTGCGTTCCGATGACGTCTGCCGGGAGCAAATCCGGGGTGAACTGAATCCGGCCAAAACTGAGCGCAGCCGTTTCCGCCACCGTCTTGATCGTCGTCGTCTTAGCCAGGCCCGGCAGGCCTTCCAGCAGTACGTGGCCTTCGGCTATGATCGCCATCAGCAGCCTCTGCACCACGTCCCGCTGGCCGACGATGCGCCGCGAAATTTCGCCCATCGCCCTCTCGGCGGCGGCACCGTAGGTCCTTACCTGTTGTTCTAAAGCTTCGGTCGCAGGGTCGTAACTCATTGCAAAATCCCTCTTAGTATGAGGTAGTTAAGACTCAATCAGCTGTGCTTTGCGGACTTTAGTATTAGTAAATGGATCCCTCCAAAATGGGAAGAGCTTTTGGCCTGAGCTCACCACCGTTTTGAAAAAGGTAATCGGTAACCAAAATCATGCGACTAACATCAATCGTAACTGGCCCATTTGTAGATTTACCTAAGAGCATGCCACAGAGTGAACACAGGCGCTCTCAAATAGCTTGAAGCCGCCTCAGGAGATGTCAATGGGTACCTTCACTTTACTTGGTCAGCGCCGCTTTGCCGGCTTTTTCGTGACGCAGTTTCTCGGCGCCATGAATGACAATATTTTCAAAAATGTCCTTATGATCATGATCGCCTACAAAATTACTAACGAAACAACATCAGGTTTACTCATAAACCTAGCGGCTGGCTTGTTTATTTTGCCATTTTTCTTGCTCTCGCCAATCGCTGGCCAAATTGCGGACAAGGTCGAAAAGGCTTCCATCATGCGAGCCGTAAAGGCTAGCGAGATTGGGATTATGGCTCTCGGTACGCTCGGCTTTAGCCTCGACTCCATGCCGCTTCTATTCTTGACGCTGCTGCTCATGGGAGTGCACTCGACGTTTTTTGGACCGGTGAAGTACAGCATCTTACCGCAGCACCTTGCAAACGATGAGCTAGTTACGGGCAACGCCTTGGTCAGCATGGGTACGTTTCTTGCCATCTTGCTAGGTACAACAATAGGCGGGCTCCTGGCGCAAGAACGCAACGCATGGATCTCGGGTGCCACGATGCTAACGGTAGCCACCGCAGGTTACATTGCTTCGAGAACCGTCCCCCCTGCACCAGCAGCAGCTCCTGACTTAGTTTTAGATTGGAATCCGTTCAAACAAATTGCCGCCATGACCCGGCTGGTCCGTAGCCAAAAGACTGTGTTCAGTGGAGTCATGGGCATTTCGTGGTTTTGGTACGTCGGCTCCACGGTCCTGGCGCAGCTGCCGAACTTCACTCGCCACATGCTTAACGGCAACGAGAAGGTTGTGATCCTCCTGCTGACAAATTTTGCGATTGCGATCTGCGTCGGCGCCGGCATCTGCGCCAAGATTTCTCGCGGCCGCCTGGAGACTGGCCTAGTGTTGATCGGGTCCGTCGGCATGAGCCTATTCACGGCCGACCTGTTTTGGGTCCGCGGAGCAAAGGCGGCGGCTGACGGCGTGCTGCAGTCGCCTCTAGCTCTGCTGAGTGGGCCGGACGCTTGGTCGCTTTGGCGGACACTCATTGACCTATTTCTGACTGGAGTCTTTAGTAGCTTTTTTATCGTCCCACTTTATTCGCTGATTCAGCAGCGCAGCGATGCAAGCTTACGCTCGCGAGTTATAGCAGTTAATAACGTATACAATTCTGTGTTTATGGTGGGATCGGCTTTGATTGCCATGACGATCTATAAATCAGGATTTACCACCATCGACCTACTGGTAATCACCGCAGGCCTTAATCTAGTGTTTGCTGGCCTTTTGGCCGCAGCCAATCGAGATTATCTCCAGAGTGCGCGCCGACTGCTGTTTTCACGCTTCTAGAAATGGCTTCTGGGAGCAAACTGAAGTTGCAACGTCCGTGGATGGAGCTCGCCCAGATAAATCCGGTGTAGACCCAACAGCTCAGCTGTTAGCTCCTCCACACGCTTGGTTTGCCCAGTCTCTCTGGCAAAGTCGGTAGCATGCTTCAGCACGACCAAAGCGTGTTCAAAGTCGTCCTCGACCAGTGCACGTGCGCGCGCCACGGCTTCAGAAAATAGAGCGCTAGCGCCTTCACCAACCGCATGCCTTAACCAGCCCAAGGCGCAAAGGCTCAGTGGATAAGCGTAGTGGCTACGACCGAGAGTCTCGGTGCAGTCTGCCACTGCTTGCTCAGCAACGCCGAGTCCGGCACGAAGTTCACCGCCGTCATAGTGCCGCTTTGCCTCAAGGCATAGGTCCCGTACCTGCGAAAGGCTCACAGTGCCCTCCGTATGCAAATGATCTCACGCGGGGTTTGGATGACTCTTGGGAATTGTGGTTGGGGGTACCGATCAATTTTGGTCATTTATAAAGCATAACTTTTTTCCACCACTGCCTCAACTTTTCCCGTCAACGCGCCGATCCTCAGAACATATGATGCACGTCAAACAAATCACCGAAATCATCGACGCCGGGGCAACCGAAGAGGCACAAGAGGCTTTAGAGCAACTTTTGTCACTCGGTCCAAATAATACTGCTGCCCTAAAACTGAAGGCTCGCCTGTACGAACATGCCGGTAGGTTCCAGGAAGAAAGTAAAGTTTGGGACCGAATTGCTACGATCGACCGGGAAGATCCGGATGCCGTGGCCTATCTCTTGCGGCGGCAAGTTGAGGACCGCGAGCATTTCTATTTCACCGACGAGGTGCCAGGTGGCGGTCGACGTTTTGTTGCCTATCCGCGCAGCTTGGTCCAACTCTCCGCCCTGGGACTCCTCGGCTGCGTGACCTTCCTTCTGACAACCCGCCTATCGAGCCTTTACCCGGTCCTGGCCTCGGCGGAAATCATGCTATCGACCTTCGGACTACTGGTCATGATGCCGTGGGTAGCGATCATAGCTGTTTATGTTAGGTCGATACGCTACGTGGCCGTTGCGCCCTCGGGTATCACAGTGGGGACGCGCCTGCGCCGCTACTCTTTCAACTGGGCCGACCTGTCCCGGGTTTGTCTGGTTCAGTCGCAGCGCCCCAAGGGGCCACGGCTTTCACTCATGCTTCTGCCCAAAAATCCGGCCACTCGGCCAGTTGAGATTGACTTGACACAAAACAGCACCGCGATCAGAGCGCGCACCTATTTACTCCAGGACATCGCAAGATTCCACAGTGAGCCTGAATACTTAAAGCGCGAAACTCTAGATCTCGGCAAGGCTCGTCCGACCAGCTTTTGAGGCTGGATTCGGTGCGCCGCCTGAGTGCGAAATTTTTTTTCCGGCTCTCCCTTGACAATTCGGGGAGCGGGATTACATTCGCTTAGTTCTTAATTCGCTACAGTATCTGCCTGAAATCAATCATTGATTGCTATTTGATGATAGTTGGCTTGGCGGGCTGGTCCGGCTGGATAGAGAGCATTGTGTTTGTGTTGAGTTAGGTTTTTTACCATCATTAGGAGGTATTTCGATGAAAATCAGGCCCCTGCAGGATCGCATCCTGGTTAAAAGGCTGCAAGGCGAAGAGAAAACCGCAAGCGGCATCATCATCCCTGATAATGCCAAAGAAAAGCCGCAAGAGGCGGAAGTCATCGCTGTCGGCGCTGGCAAAGTGCTTGACGACGGCAAACTGCGCAAGCCTGACGTTAAAGTCGGCGACCGCGTTCTGTTCAGCAAATACGCTGGTTCGGAAGTCAAAATTGACGGCCACGAGCATCTGATCTTGCGCGAAGACGACCTTCTCGGCGTACTCGTCTAAGAATCTCGGATTATCGGATTATCGGATTATCGGATCAGTGGATAGAGAGTCTAGTTTTTACGACTACTAGTTCCTTCTTTTGTTTTTGGAAAGGTTGAACGCATGAGCAAAATGATTAACTTCGGCGAAGAGTCCCGCCGTAAAATTCTTACCGGCGTTAACGTGCTAGCCGACGCGGTAAAAGTTACCCTCGGTCCTAAAGGCCGTAACGTCGTTATCGAGAAGAGCTACGGCTCGCCAACGATCACCAAAGACGGTGTTTCCGTTGCTAAAGAAATCGAACTCGAAGACAAGTTCGAGAACATGGGCGCTCAGATGGTTAAGGAAGTTGCTTCCAAAACTTCTGACATCGCTGGCGACGGCACCACCACCGCGACAGTTTTGGCTCAAGCCATTTACCGCGAAGGCAGCAAACTAGTTGCCGCTAACCACAACCCAATGGAACTGAAAAAAGGCATCGACAAAGCAGTTGCTGAAGTCGTTAAGGCACTGGAAAAAGTGTCCCGCCCAACTGCAAGCCGCGAAGAGATCGCTCAAGTTGGCGCTATCTCCGCTAACAACGATCCAGAAATCGGCAAAATCCTAGCTGACGCTATGGACAAAGTGGGCCGTGACGGCGTCATCACTGTTGACGAAGCTAAAGGCCTCGAGACCACCCTTGAGACCGTCGAAGGCATGCAGTTTGACCGCGGCTACCTGTCGCCTTACTTCGTGACCGACCCTGAGCGCATGACAGCAGTCATGGAAGACGCATACTTGATCCTCCACGAGAAAAAAATCTCGTCGATGAAAGAGCTTCTGCCAATCCTCGAGAAGATCGCACAAACCGGTCGTCCCTTCGTCATCGTCGCTGAAGACATCGACGGCGAAGCACTGGCTACCCTTGTTGTGAACCGTCTGCGCGGCACGCTGAAATGCGCTGCTGTGAAAGCTCCTGGCTTCGGCGACCGCCGCAAAGCTATGCTGCAAGACCTTGCTGTCCTTACCGGCGGCAGCCTGGTGACCGACGACCTCGGCGCTAAGCTAGAAAACATGACCTTGGCTGACCTAGGCCAAGCAAAACGCGTCACCATCGACAAAGACAACACCACCATTGTCGACGGCAAAGGCAAGCAAGCTGACATCCAAGCTCGCGTTAAGCAAATCCGCGCTGAAATCGAAAACACCAGCTCTGACTACGACAAAGAGAAACTGCAAGAGCGTCTTGCTAAACTCGTTGGCGGCGTTGCAGTGGTAAAAGTCGGCGCAGCGACCGAAACCGAAATGAAAGAGAAAAAAGCTCGCGTCGAAGACGCCCTGAACTCCACCCGCGCTGCCGTCGAAAGCGGTATCGTTCCGGGCGGCGGCACGGCCTTCATCCGCGTGCAGCACGTTCTTGACAGCCTGAAACTGGCTAGCACCGAGCAACAATTCGGCGTGTCGATCATCCGTCGCGCGATCGAAGAGCCTCTACGTCAAATCGCGTTCAACGCCGGCGTTGAGCCAGCTGTTGTTCTTGAGCGCGTGAAAAAAGGCAAGGACGGCGAGGGCTTCAACGCTCTAACCGAAACCTACGAAGACCTCTACAAAGCCGGCGTCATCGACCCGACTAAAGTAGCAATCACTGCCTTGACCAACGCAGCTTCCGTTGCTGGCCTTCTGCTGACCACCGAAGCTATGATTGCCGACAAGCCAAAAGACGACAAAGACCATGGCCATGCTGGCGGCGGCATGGGCGGCATGGGCGGTATGGGCGGCATGGGCGGGATGATGTAAGAATCTCCCAGATGTTTCGGGTGGTTACGCTGCTCGAGACGTCAACTGGGCCATTTTAGTGGGCCAGACCATCAGACCCAAGCGTCTTGTTGAAGTGAAAAAGAGTCCCAAGTCCTGTAACAAGGGCTTGGGACTTTTCGTTACATTTGGCGAACCAAAATGTAACAGCGGATCAAGCATCAGCAGAATGACACTGGTGAAGAATAACCAGCTAAGTCCAGGGGACCTCAGAAAGACGCTGCGCACGGTGGCTAAACGCGAACTCGGCAAGCGCAGGGTGTACCCACACCTGGTTCGTCACAGCTTGGCGACTAATTTATTAAACCGAGGTGCTAGCTTAATCATGATTCGCGACCAACTGGGCCACGCCTTCATCGAGTCCACGATGGTGACGCGAAGCATGATTGTGAGCGAGAAGTCGTCACAAGTCTGATGATGATTTCTAGCAGGCATAGCGAGCCCTCCCCCCTCCCTTACATCGGGCCGCTAGGCCAGCGAGAGGGTGGCGAGAGATGCTGCGAGGAATCATGGCGACGGCAACGGAAGACTTTTCGCGGAAATCATAAACTAGCCACGACTTGCGCTGCTGGTTCGTGATCGCCGAAACTGCTATTTGCATTCGTACATATCGTGGGTATCTAGTTGGCCACAGCTCACCCAAATATCTCACGACTCCCCGCCCGGACACCGACTTCTCTCCATCGCAAGTAGCGGCCTACGGCCACCGTAGCGGTGCGCCAGCTCATCGACCAAAATTCCAGGCTCTCAGCTCCATCAACCCTCGAGAGGAATGCATCCAGCCACGAACCCATGATGTGGACAGCAATTAAGTAAACATCATTGCTACAAGATCGGAGTAATCACCGTTTCGCCTCGCCCGCGTCAGTGACGCAATGTAAACCGCGCGCCGTTCCGCTGGTTTGCTTTGCAGCTTCCGGCCCCATGTGGGGATGTCGCTTTGTTGAAATCGGCATATTTGTTCTGTGATGATTCTACCAAACCGGCCGTTTCCATTTGCGAACGGGTGAATGGTCTCGATGCGTTCGTGGAATCTCGCTGACGATTCCTGGTTGGAAATAGTCTTGGCTTTGATCCAAAAATCCAAATCCTTTTCTAACTGATAGAGCTCCGGCCAGATTTCGCGCGGTAACTTGAAGTCGGGATTTGCTAATTCGTGCGTGCGGATTTTTCCAGCCCAGGTCCAGACGTTCTCAAAAAGCTTTTTATGGAGCTTCAGCCAAAATTCGTATTTGCATGGATTGGCCTTCTGCTTTGCCAGCCAACTAAGGCCTTTGGCAATATTGTCTTCTTCGTATTCATCCAGCTCACCGACGGTTTGGATGCTCTTAATTTTGAGTCCCTTGTGTAATTCAGGTGGTAGAGGCGTCTGGCCGTCTCGGTCTTTGAACAGGAAATCGCTCACCAAATATCCCCCTTGGCAAGCAAGTCTTCAGCAATGCGGTCAATCCGGTCTTTTATGCTATCGGAGACCCTTTGATCTTCAAGCGTCATGTGAACATCCGCTGCGCGGACGATATGTGTGGCTTTGACTGTTGCTTTCTTTTTCAGAAACTCGCCTAACTCCTGCTTGGGAACGAGAGCGTAAACAAACTCGCACTCCATGGCGGCCGCAATTTTTCGCATGGTTGCGATAGTGACCTTTCCGGAGATTTCTCGTTTCTCGATTTGTTGAACAGTAGCTTTAGTCAAACCGGCTGCTTTCGCCAGAGTGCTAAGTGTCATTAACATCGCTTGGCGCATATAACGGATCCAGCCGGTTCGGATCTTGGCGTCCTTGGCGAGAGGTCGGAGGTTCTGAAGCCTTCGTTCGATCTGCCTCATTGCCAATTTTTCTGGGATCTTCATCGCAACCTCTGTATGTATATAAACATATATAAGCATAACAAAAGAATGCTTAAAAGCATACCTATTGTGTACTAAAAAATGCTTATAAGCAAACTTTAGTGGTGGCATCTTTGACTGCGACCAAAGCAATGAAACGGCACAAAGATACCGCCGCCAAGCTCACGGGCCTTGGCGGCGGCATCGAGTGTTACGACTTTTCGTGTAGAGTGACCATCAAACTCTCGCCGTCATTTCCGTTCCCTCCAAAATCATCGCTGTTATTAAACGCGGTCACCTCCCGACCGGAGTCGAAGATTGGGAACAGACGTTTCTAGAGAGCAACCAAATGAAAGTGGGCCAAAGTGGGCCAAATTCTATACACGAGAATACTCATCAATACCGGTCGCGGGCAAAACTGCGGGGCAAAATTGAAACGTAACTACCAGTAAATACTAACCCATACTTCTCAGTACCAAATCTGCTGTTACCTCCTTACACATGGGCGGCATGGGCGGCATGATGTAAGAATCCCCCAGGAGTTTTGAGGGCTTACAGCTCTCAAAACCCCGACAATGACGAAAAACGATGACGACTTTCGAAGACTCGTTTTTTGGTCATCAAGAAAAACCCGGACCAGCTTCACTGCTGGTTCGGGTTTCTTGCATCAGTTTGAAAATCAAACTGTAACAAAAAATGCGCCACACAGCGCTCTTAGCTGCTGCATCAAGAAACATTCAGCCCCCCTTTCAACCAGTTATTCACCTCGTTCATCAAGGTCCGTAGGCTAGCCGGCAAACCTGCATTGGCGGCAAGATGGGCAGCCCAGGCTAAATCCATCTCAACGCTAATCCAGGCAAAAGATCTAGTCCTGGGACAATCACTCGCTCCTTCAGGAGTTCCGACAAGACTTGCCAGACAATAGGAGTGGAGTCCGCCTTTGATATACGCCAGAGGTCGTCAAAATCTTTCATTCTAGTGTTGCCACTTTTGAAGCGGTGTGCAGCGGACAGCTTGTCAGCAATGATGTTCTCAACCGTTACCGCGACGATCTCGACGCCGTCAGATATCGGTGACGGAATGGAAATCGTCAGTGCCGGTAGCGCATAAACGATATCCACTTCAAACTGATTGGACTGGCCCTCATTTGTTTGGTAGCCAATCCGTACCGCTGCTCCCTTGCCGTCGGGACGTTCCACCGGAGAGAATGCCTTCAAGTTAAAAGTAACCCCGTCCTGCTCAGTCAGACAGACTCTCTTTAGCGCTTCTTCCACTGCCTCATGGCTTGCTATTTGCTTGGTCGAAAAATCCAGATCGACCGTGGACCTAGGGGTTTTAATATATACCCAAAGCAGGTTTCCTCCTTTAAACACAAAATCGCCGCTTTCTGCATTCAGCCTCTCAACGAACGTCATCATGACGAATCTAAGAAACGCTCCCGGACCATGAAGCCCTTGCTTCTTGGTCCAAGAGCGCGCTCTCCCGAGGAAGGTCTTTGATGCCTTAACCATCGGCTAACTCCTGCATGAGTGCCTTGAGCACGTTGGTTTTTAGCTTCTTGTCGAGAGTAGCAATGACCTGCGAATCTATCTGGCCGCCTTTTACATATCGCTTTAGTGCCTTTAGAAAAATCGCACCATCTGGCCGCTCTTTGTAGATGCCACAAAGCGCGCGCTCCTTTGAATAAATGCGGATCTTTTTCCCACAGATGTCATGGCGCACGATCCCCACCATCAAACCCTTGGCGACTCGATGCACGCGCAGGAAGCTATTTTTTACCGTAGAGTCATTTGGGATATCGACGTCGATCAGATCAATTCTTTCGTCAGTTAATCTGTACACCGACAATGCTGTGATGCTTGAGACCACGGCCAGAGGGTAGTATTTCGCAACTACCAAAAGATAAGCATCTACCGGATCAATGGATGGATGGGCGTAATAGCCATACCCAATCGATTGAATGGCACCCTCCTCAACATAACGGCGGAGTTGACTCCGGTTGGTTATAGCCATTAGCTCTGCGGCTTTTGCGACCTTCTGCACGCGAAGTCGCTTCAACAACTTTTCCAGGGACATTTTGCCTCCCCACGTCGGTTTGTTACACTCTTATCATATTATTCCATATGATGATAATTTTGTAACAAAAAACCACGTAACAGTCTGTAAGTACAATTGATATTGTCACCACGCCATATGGCATGCTCAATTAAGGGCTTCAAAGTATCCTAGCAACGCCACCAGTCTCAATCGGGGAGACTATTCGCAATGCGCTGACCGTCGCGTTACCCACCGACAGCGGGGCTGGATATGACTGCCATGAGCAACTTAAAAGAGAGCTGCCAGGCGCTCTTTGAGGTGAGCCCTGGAGCCACTCGGCGTAAATTAAACGCTTAACTTCCCGTCCAGAAGTAGACCAAAGAACTCCTCGCGAGTGAGTCCACGGCGCTCCTTAGTCATGCGCCGAAACAGGACCTCTAACCGCTCCTTATTCGAAAGAGTTTGGTCACAAATCACAGCCAGATGCTCGTCGGTTACCGGCCCCCAAGGCAAACGCCATCACGTCGTCGGGTTTGACGTGCCGACCCAGGCGATCTTTATTAGCCTGACGCAGTAATTGATCCAATTTCGCTCGCGTCTTTGGGCTCACCCGCACCGGTGAAGTGGAAGCATCGCCCGATCGTTTATGACGCATCTCGCCACCGCCACCCGCATCAGTTGCCAAAGCTACGGCTACGTCTAAATTCCTACCACTCGAGTTATCTGCTTGGCTTAACAATCAACATAGCCATGTACCTATAAACACTTGTCTTTTATGTTTACTGAAGAAGTCGGATTTTAGGTTACAAAGTTAGGCCTCATGAATGTCAACAATATTGAGTAATTACCTATTTTTCTAAAGTTTTACTAATTTGTTGACGAATGAGGGAATTGTGTAACAGGAAAGGTGCCCCGTTAACAAATCATGAGTCCGCTTATGTCCACTTTGAAACAACTCGCTTTGTGCCAGCCAAGGGCCTCAATCGGCTCCCGGTTATACGTGCTGAGTTTGGCATTTGCGGCGAGCCTAATCTCCGTTTCGCAAGCTCACGCTGCGCCTTTTTCCGTTTCATATAGTGGGCGTCTCACGCAGGCATCGGGTGCCCCTGTAGACGGCCCCGTCGATATTTCGGTAAAGTTTTGGAACGCTGCTGTCAGTGGTAGCACTCTCACTGCTCCGATCGAGTTCACGGCAGTGGATCTGAATAGCGGTGTGTTTAGTTTACCACTCGAACTGAGCGCCGATCAGGTTCAGCAAATCTACGGTGACCTTAGTAGTCCGGTTTATATCGAGATCACCGCAGCTGGTAAAACTTATCCACGCCAGCAGTATAGTTTCGTACCCTACGCCCTGCGCATCCCAGTGGATAATAAAACTCTCGCGTTCGATAGTAACGGCAACCTTGGCCTCGCTGTTAATGGTGGGGCGCCAGCCAACAATCAGTTTTTGACTAAAGATACGAGCGGTCGGCTAACTTGGGGTAGTCCCGCAGTCACTTCCTTGCAGGGTCAAAACATTGCGAGCACACAGCCGAGTTCTGGCCAGGTGTTGCAATTTATCGGTGGGCAGTGGGTGCCGCAATCGATCACCTCATCTGGGTCAACTAGCTTGCCGAATGTTGGCACTGCAGGAACCTACGTCAAAGTCGTGACCGATGCTCAGGGGCGTGTGACGCAGGGGATGTCACTTGCTGCGGCGGATATCACCGGAGCACTTGGATTTACGCCGCTCTCTTCGGTAAATTTTAACGCAGGATCCGGTCTAAATGGTGGAACGATCATCAACGGTGGAACGATCAGCCTAGCCAATACTTCGGTAAGCCCCGGCACTTATACGCGTGCTAACATCACCGTTGATTCTACGGGACGCATCACCGCGGCGCAAAGTGCCGCTCCCATCGTGGATGCGGACATTGCCAGCGGTGCAGCAATTGCGCAGAACAAAGTCCAAGGTTTAGTTACAGATCTGGCAAGTAAAGAACCAGCTCTACCCTCGGGAGGGACATCAAATCAGTTTTTGTCTGGCAACAAAGCCTGGCAAAGCTTGACCACCGCAGTCGTTGCCGAGAGCGGTACAAATCTTTATTACACGGACGCGCGGGCACGAGGGGTGATCTCGGCTAATGCGCCACTAAGTTACGGTATTTCAAGTGGTCAAATCTCACTTGCGCAGGCGAGTGGTAGCGCGAGTGGTTACTTGAGTGGCACCGATTGGACGACCTTCAACGGTAAACAAAACGCTCTCGGTTTCACTCCGCTTAATAAAGCCGGTGATTCAATGTCCGGCGCGCTCGAGATGAACGGCCAGGCAATTATCAACGCTGGCAACGTCACAATCAGCACAGCTAAGACTCTAGGGCTTGGAATATTTGACAACACGTCCGAAGCAACCATGTTGGCCCTGCTAGACAGCACAGGGGCGACGTCTCCTGACAAAGGTAAAACCTGGTTTAACAGCTCGACCAGTCAAATCAAATACTGGACCGGTAGCGCAGTGCAGTCGCTCGGAGTGTCCGGCGCAGGGCTGACGAATTTAAATGGACTGACGGGAAACACACAAACCTTTGCTACCGGTACTAGTGGTAACAGTCCACTGTTCAGCTCTACGGGAGCGGTACACACGCTAAATATTCCGCTGGCTGCTGCCACTGGAGTTACGGCTGGCCTCATCTCCAACAGTGAATTTGCAAGCTTTGGCAGCAAACTCGGCGGAGTCGCTGCGGGGACTGGCGTATCTGTTTCGATAGCAAGTGGAACGGCTACCGTAAGTTTAAGCTCCGTGGGCACAGCTGGAACTTACACTAAAGTCCAGACTAATGCTCAGGGCCAGGTAGTAAGTGGTGGCGCTCTTAGTGCCGGCGATATCCCAGGCCTCGATGCAAGTAAAATTACCACTGGCCAACTTTCCGTTGCGAACGGCGGTACGGGCGTTAACTCCACCGCCACTTTCCCGACCTCGGGCGTGGTGGTCACTCGTGATGCGACGGAAACACTGTCCAATAAAACACTAACTGCTGCCACGATTAACGGCGCATCGAGCATTGGCGGCTCAACTACGATCAACACCACTGGCACCGTAAACTCAGGGGCCCAAACAGTGGCCGGCAACGTCACCATTCTTGGTAACAGCACGACCGCCAATAAACTAGTTCTCAACGACAAAGGCTCAACTAACTCAGTTGCACTGAAAGCTCCAGACACTCTGGCTTCATCACTTACTTGGGAGCTGCCGAGTACCAACGGCTCATCCGCGCAAGTACTATCCACCAACGGCTCAGGGACACTGAGCTGGGTATCCGCTGCAGTCGGGAGCGTAACAAACGTCACGGGTACGTCACCAATTTCAGTTGCAACCGGTACCTCGACTCCAGTGATTTCCATATCGCAAGCAAACGGCACGACAAACGGCTACCTAAGCTCGGCTGATTGGACCACATTTAATAGTAAGCAAGCGGCCGGTAGCTATATCACTGCCCTCACCGGCGATGTCACGGCCACCGGCCCTGGATCGGCAGCGGCTACACTTGCCGCCGTCGCTATCGCAGGGACCTCAACCAAAGTTACTTACGACGTGAAAGGTCGAGTGACCTCTGGTACGTCTCTAACAGCAGCGGATATTCCGCCACTGAGTGCAGCCATCATTACTTCTGGCACTCTTGCAGCAGCTAACGGCGGTACCGGCGCAAATCTCAGCAGCACCGGTGGTGCAGGTCAGTACCTGAAACAAACTACCGTGGGCGGTAGTGTTACTGTTGGGACGATTGCTATAGGTGACATCACTTCATCACTTGGTTACACGCCACTTAATAAAGCTGGCGACACCGTGAGCGGCGCCCTGAACCTCGGGGCGAACGACCTCACCAACTCCGGCAACATCCAAATGGCAGCGTCCAAAACTTTAGCTCTCAGCACAAACGCCACCGACCCATCAGGACTCACGGCGGGCGATGTCGGCAAAACGTGGTTTAATTCGAGTACTAATCAGATTAAGTATTGGAACGGGTCTGCCGCTATTGCACTTGGAGCCGCCGGTTCAGGACTGAGCAATCTCAACGGACAAACTGGCAACACGCAGACCTTGGCCGTTCCAGGCACCTCGGGCACTTCACCGACTTGGTCGTCGGCGAGTAATGCACATACGCTTAATATTCCGATGGCGTCTGCAGCAAGTGTGACTGCTGGTTTGTTATCTAATGCTGATTTCGCAGCATTTAACGGGAAAGTCAGCGCTGTTGCTCAGGGCTCAGGCATAGCGGTAGCAACGTCAAGCGGCACGGCTACGGTAAGTCTGGGGATAGTAGGCACCGCCGGCAACTACGCCAAAGTCACCACTGACGCTTACGGCCGTGTAAGCTCTGGTACTACGCTAACAGCTGCGGATATCCCGCCACTGAGTGCAGCCATCATCACTTCCGGCACTCTTGCAGCAGCTAACGGCGGTACGGGCGTGAATTCAACCGCTACCTTCCCGACCTCGGGCGTAGTGGTTACTCGTGACGCGACAGAGACTCTGACCAACAAAACTTTGTCAGCAGCCGTGATCAATGGCGCATCGAATATTAGCGGTTCGACTACGATTAACACCACTGGTACCGTTAACTCCGGTGCTCATGCAGTGGCGGGTAACCTCACCATTATTGGTAATAGCACGACCGCAAACAAACTAGTTCTCAACGACAAAGGCTCGACTAACTCAGTCGCACTGAAAGCTCCAGACACTCTGGCGTCGTCCCTAACTTGGGAATTACCAAGCACCAACGGCTCATCTGGCCAAGTACTCTCAACCAACGGTTCAGGGACATTAAGCTGGGTATCTGCTGCCATCGGGAGCGTAACAAACGTCACGGGTACGGCTCCAATCTCGGTCGCTACCGGTACATCAACTCCAGTGATTTCCATGTCGCAAGCAAACGGCACGACCAACGGCTACCTAAGCTCGGCTGACTGGACGACCTTCAATAATAAACAATCAGCCGGTAACTATATCACCGCCCTCACTGGTGACATCACGGCCACCGGCCCCGGGTCTGCTGCGGCAACGCTTGCTGCAGTCGCTATCGCAGGGACCTCAACCAAAGTGACTTACGACGTGAAAGGTCGAGTGACCTCAGGTACGTCATTAATAGCATCGGATATTCCGCCACTGAGCGCAGCCATCATCACTTCCGGCACTCTTGCAGCGGCTAACGGAGGTACCGGCGTAAACTCCACCGCAAGCTTCCCGACCTCGGGCGTGGTGGTCACTCGCGATGCGACGGAAACTCTGACCAACAAAACTTTGAGTGCCGCTACCATCAACGGTGCCTCTACCATTGGCGGCTCAACTACGATCAACACCACTGGCATCGTTAACTCCGGTGCCCATACAGTAGCTGGCAATGTCACCATTCTAGGTAATAGCACCACGGCAAATAAACTTGTTCTTAACGACAAAGGCTCTACTAACTCAGTCGCACTGAAAGCTCCAGACACTCTGGGGTCGTCACTCACCTGGGAACTACCGAGCACCAACGGCTCATCTGGCCAAGTACTCTCAACCAACGGTTCAGGGACATTAAGCTGGGTATCTGCTGCTGCCGGAAGCGTAACAAACGTCACTGGTACGGCGCCAATCTCAGTAGCCACCGGTACATCAACGCCAGTTATTTCGATGTCGCAAGCAAACGGCACGACAAACGGCTACCTAAGCTCGGCTGATTGGACCACGTTCAGTACTAAACAAGCAGCGGGTAACTACATCACAGCTCTCACCGGCGATGTCACGGCCACGGGCCCTGGATCGGCAGCGGCAACGCTTGCTGCGGTCGCTATCGCAGGGACCTCAACTAAAGTTACTTACGATGCGAAGGGACGCATAACTTCTGGCACCTCTTTAACTGCTGCGGATCTCCCGGCACATAGCGCAGCTCTTATAAGTTCAGGCACTTTGGCCGTTGCCAATGGTGGTACCGGCGTCTCGTCAACAACCGCAAATTCTGTTTTCGCTGGCCCGACAAGTGGCTCTGGCGCGCCCTCATTCCGGGCGCTAGTGGCCGGAGACCTCCCGGCTATGGGTGGTGCCAACGGTACAACCGCTGGTACGGCTGGAGCCGTCCCTGGTCCTGCTGCAACGGATAACGTTAAGTTCTTGCGTGGTGATGGCACATGGGCTGCGCCCGCGGCAGCTGCAGCTGCAGCGGGTGCAACTAACCAGATTCAGTACAACAGTGGTGGAGCTCTAGCTGGTAATGCTAACTTCGTTTATTCGGGTGGCAATGTCGGGATTGGGACTACAGCTCCAGCAGCTAAGCTCGACGTTGCAGGTGTAGTTCGTTATGGTTCGGCTGCCTCAAATGGCCAGCTCAGCTACGGTGGCACTGGATTAGTTACGTTGGAGGGTGTAAGCGCTAACACATCGATAGCACTACTCCCAACAGGGACAGGCAACGTCGGCATCGGCACTACGTCTCCGGCCTCCGCTTTCCATGTAGCGAAAGTGGGTGGTACGTCCTATGTCAAGGTCGGTGACGACAATGGCTCGACCTCGACCGGTCTGAACGGATTAAGCTTTTTAGCCCACTCCGATGGAAGCAATTACATCGACTCGAAGTCGGGTGTAGGCGGCTACACTTATTTCCGCTCCGGTGCCGGCAGTGAAACGGCGTGGCAACGCAATTGGATGACAGTGAACAATACCAACGGCAATGTCGGCAATGTAAGGAAAGCATCGCCAGCCAACTCGCCTAGCGAGCGCTGGTCTCACTCTGCAGAGTGCCGCGTTTGATGCTTTTGAAAAATAATCACGGATTGCTTTGAATCTGGCCAAAGTGTGCAGGAGGGT
>JAPLFY010000134.1 GCA_026390435.1 Pseudomonadota bacterium | reverse complement strand
GGATCTTCTGCAAAAAAGTTTAAGCCATGAACTTAACGCTCGTCACTTGGTAACCATCTGTTTTTACGGAATATAAAATAAATATTTATTAGTATTTAAAAACTACCGCGCTGCTTGGCTGTTCCGGCATGGCTCTATGAATCTCGGACGTACGTTACGGACTCGAGCTTGTGCCTATACCACTCATTTCCGAATGCGGCCGCGGCAGCAAAGTGGTTATGCAGCCTGCACTTCAGTTGCAAGTTGCTCGCGGAATGCTCGCCGCCGCGACAATGTAGATCGATATGATCTAACTCGATCATCATCTTTTCTTGGCAGCGAGATCCATCCGGATGCATGTGCCTACACTGTCCTTGATCTCTCAGCCAAACCTGATGCCGCACGGCAGCGGGTATATATCTACCGGCGGTGTTTTCGCGCTGCCGCGCGGCAGCGATAGTGGGACCGTCGTGTGGGGACGCCACTACGGCATTATTATTCTCGACAGTTTTCTCGACATTGTTGTTTCGGCCTCCCAGATCATCATCAAGATTTCGCTGCCGCGCGGCAGCGCGCTCGGCCTTGCGCAAAGGATCTCGTTTGGTGAGCAGGTCGCCCACGGCTTTCATAAAGATTTCCGCATCGGTTGGTACGGAGCCAGCAGCAGCTAAAACTTCACGTGCCCTCTCGAGCAAGGCGAATTGCGACGTGGTCAGCGTGAGCTTTAACTCACAGATCTCTTTCGCAGGTAGCAGCTCACCATCCGAGGTGACGCGAGACATAAAAAGCTTTGCCTCCCTGAGGCTCTTACCCCTGATATTTTCCAATACAACCTTGCGATTAGCTCGCGTGATCTTGGCCGAGATCAGTGTCAAATGAGACAGGCGGGATAAAAAAATTGGTCGACTATGGTTTTAGAGCAATAAATTCTCAATTTGAGGTCCATTAACATGCGTCAAGCAAAATGAACAGTAACTTGCAGATGTCCGCAAAAGACCTGACGAGAGTGATTGTGTCTAATACGCTGCCGCGCGGCAGCGGAGGTTGGCATGGGGAGTGTGGTGCCGAGGGTGAGGTCGGGGACTTAAACTTATTTGCAGAAGAAGGCAGACTTTTCTGCACTAGATGGCTTAACCATGCGCACATTCACCAGGGAGTTGAAAAAAATCAAATAAATTCGTTTATTTACCAACATTTTGGACATTTAGCTCAAGTTGCTGTAGGCGCCTACCGATCAGATAGGATGGGGCGTAGTCCAACAAAGTGAGAGCTACGATTGGTGGCCATTGTGAAGGGGGCGGAGAGCTCAGATGACGTTGCGTAGAGTGCTGAAATTTAATTCGCTGTTAGCACTGGTGACATTGCTGGCGGTGGTTAACTGCGGTCGGAATAAGCCTAACCCTTTGCCGCTCGCTGGTACTTTGAAGTCGAGTAAAGCTAGCGGATCCCAGGATCATCCCTTTAACGAGGCCGATGCGGTTAATTATCTAGTCGAGCAGTGCAGCGGCTGTCATGCTGCAGGCGCTCCCCTGGCTGTTACGTGGCAGATGCCCGATGCCAAGGAACTATCGGCAGCAACGTTGGCTGGCATGGATACCAGCGCTAACGTCTATCAGACTATGGTCAACCGCTTTAAGGACGCACCTGAAGGGCAGCAGCCGACACCGATGCCACCCACAGTGGCCGCGGACCAAAAGGTTAGGCTGGGTAGAATGCTCGAATGGTTTCGCGAGAACGTTCCTTCGGCGGTATCCGGCGCGGAAAGTATTTATGGCGCTGCCTCTCAATTTGGTAGCACGGTAGCAATTAATCTTACTTATCAATGCGGGCAAGCTGTCACTGGTCGGGAATTCATCACCCGACTATATCTTGCCGCTTTTGGTCGTCCTGCAACTACCGATGAAATCCGTCAAATACCAGACGACGAGCTCGAGCAGTCGGTGACGGATAGTCGGCGATCTGAATTGACGTCAGCAATTTTCAAAGACAGGAATCTGAAAAATGAATTTATGACCAATGCCGGCGGTGGTCTACAACTCTTCGCCAAAAGATTAAGCGACGCGAACTCAATTAGACCCTCGCCGCAGAATATCGGGCTTAGCCAAGCGGCCTCAGATGATTTAAAAAACGAATTTTATCAGATGCTACTGAAATATATTGAGAGCATATCGTATAAAGATATTCTCTTAATGCCGAAGGTGCAGGTGTCACCCAACACTGCGCCTCTCTATGCTAAAGATGGTGGTGCTCCTTGTATAGCCCCCGCTGCCGGATCTTGGTCCGAATGTGACTTGTCGTCCAAGAGGGGCAACTTTTTCGGTACGATTGCATATCTCAACTCAACAAACACAAGTTTTCTTTCATCAAATAACAACTATCGCCGCGGCGGAACCATCTTTGCTGTACTGGCAGGGCAGTCGTTGATGGCGCAAACGCTTGCTCCTAAGGGGCAACAGCCAGATCCAGTGCCAAATTGCGTGACCACCAAAGATGTTCGGATGGCTGCTGACGATCCGGCCAAGCCAGATGGTCCGCGAGCGCCGCGGGGCGCTATGGCCATTCCGCGGAGTGGCGCGCTCTGCCAAGGGTGTCACCTTTATAAATATTTAAACGTAGCGTCATACGTGTTCCGTCCTTTTGACGAATACGGCTTAGTGTACCCGGCAACGGCGTTCGATGGGCAGGCTAACAATCCGTACAAGGACGTGGTTGATGCTGCTACGGCACCCGGCATCTTGAACGGCGTTGATTTGACAGGACCGGCGCAGACAGTGACGCCGTTCATACTGAAGTCTCTATTTGAGGAAAATGACAAGCTCGGAGCTCAGTGTATTAAAGACCGTTCCGGTAAGAAGATTGCGGACGTTTCCAATATCGGTGATCTGGTGAAGTTTATGGTCGGTGACGGCAAGGTGTTAGTCAACGGCCTCTCTCGCTACCTGCCGAAGGTACTTCTCAACCTGTCGTCCACTAATCAGGAAATTGTCTCGGCAGTAGCCAGCGCATACACGAAAGACAACGGGATGTTGTTGCCGATATTTGAGGCCTTCTTTAATACCCAAAGCTTTGCCTGTGCGGCCTCGAATAACTAAAAACTCACTTGGAAATACCCAAAGTAATTCAGGTATTTGGTGATATTTTAATACTTTGTATAAAGTTTTTCTGGGGGGCGACCGATAGTAATCCATGGAACTAGAAGTTCTTAGAAGCTGGAGTGCTAGACGGTGGGGAATGCGACAAAATTACAGAGAGTATCCCGCGCAGCCGCACTGGCAGTGGTGGGGCCGGCGTTTGTGGTCTTGGCTAGTTGCAACGCGGCGAAACCGATTGCGACTGTGCCGAAGGGTGCTCTGTCATCCCAGCTTAACTTAGGCAAGTCAGGTAATTTTTCGGAGCAGATTGCTACCGACGACGGTGACTCTGTGGTGACGCTCGGTCGCAACGGACAAAATAATGTAGTTGCCTCAACGAAAAAAGGCCGTGCTTACTTTGTCGATATTGAGAAGTCGACAGTGACGAAAATCAGTCCACTCTATCCAAACCGTGATGAGAGCGTGTTCTCGCTAACTACATCGAGTAAGTATGTGTGGGAATTCTCACCCACGGCTGGGACGGTCGGTCGCAATAAAACTGCCGCGGGTGGCGGTCAGGTCAACCTCAGTAAGGTGTCCATTTCCGATCTGGTAAGTGATGCGTCAGAGCTTGTGCCAGCCGCTGCAACAGACACACAGTTATATTTGATGGCGAAAGATAGTCTGCTGGTATTTACTTGGGCTGATTCGTCTGTGGGGCGTAAAAAAATAAAATTAAGTCGTCCATTTGATAAGGACGAAAGCATTCTAGGCGCTGGCACGATGGACGAGGCTGCCCCAGACGTCAGCTTTTGGCTTGCCACATCTAAACGCCTTTTAACTTTTAGAGTAAGTAGCTGGAGTGAGAAAAGCTTCACAACCAATTCGGACGACAGCCAGGTGAAGCTGATTTCACTTTATTACGAATCTGCGCAGGCGAAAGTTCCTAGCGATCCGCTAATCGGATTACTTGATTCAGGTAGTATTACCGCCCTCGTATTGGGCGCGAAAGATGCAAAATCGGCGACAGAAGCGACCTCTAGCGAATCGGGTGGGTAAAGATGGCATTACGTTTGATGCACAAAATTATCCCTTTGCTAGCTTTGCTGGCACTGGCTCACTGTGCCGAAAGTAAGCCCACGGTAAAATCAGTCAGAAATACTAACTTAAAGAAAAATCTAGCACGAAATATCAAGGGAGATGGGGACGCTAAGAGGGTATTTGGCGAGGCAGACGCTGTAGCTTTTATGGTGGAACAATGCGGGGGCTGTCATTCTCCTGGAATGCCACTTGCTCTGACTTGGGAAATGCCAGAAGAGAAGGATTTGTCGGCAGCCAGTTTGGGTGCGATGGAAAGTAGCTCAAACGTCTATCAAACGATGGTTCATCGTTTTAAAAATGTTCCTGTTGGACAACAACCTACACCGATGCCTCCCTCTTTAGCGGAAGAAAAAATGGAGCAGCTAGGAGAGCTGCTTAATTGGTACCGTGAAAATGTACCGACTGCAGTTGCCGGTGCAGAGAGCATCTATGGCGGAGCCTCGCAATTTGGTAGCGAGGTGCCGATCAACCTCACCTATCAATGCGGGCAGATTGTGCGCGGTCGGGATTTTATAAATCGACTGTATCTTGCCGCACTAGGGCGCCCACCCACCAGCGTAGAGATTAATAAAATACCAGTTGCCGAGCTCGATCAGCCGGTGACCGATGCTCGTCGTAGTGAGCTGACGGCCGCGATTTTCAAGGACCCACAGTTGAAGAAGGAATTTCTCACCAATCCTGGTGGGGGACTCCGACTTCTTGCGCAGAGAATCAGTAACGCGGGAGCCATCACTGCTGCGCCAAAGAATTTTGGTCTCAATCAGGCTGCAGCAGATGATTTAAAACAAGAATTTTATCAGATGCTGCTTAAGTACGTCGAAGGCAAGTCTTATAAAGATATCCTTTTGATGCCTAAAGTTCAGGTGTCAGCGAATACCGCCCCGCTTTATTCGCTTAATGGAGACGGTCCATGCACAGCACCACCAGCGGAAACCTGGTCGGAATGCGACCTGTCTGCCAAACGCGGTAACTTTTTTGGTACCGTAGCTTATCTGAACTCAACAAATACTAGCTTTTTGAACAACAATAATAATTACCGCCGTGGCGGCACCATATTTGCTGTGATAGCTGGGCAATCGCTGATGGCGCAGACTAACGGTCCGAAAGGGCAAAAGCCAGACCCAGTACCGGACTGTGTGACCACTAAAGACGTGCGGATGGTGGCTGACGATGACAAACAATTGGACGGAGCTAAGGCCCCCCGTGGTGCGATGGCGATTCCCCGTAGTGGCGCCATTTGTCAGGGGTGTCACCTCTACAAGTATCTAAACGTCGCGTCTTATGTGTTCCGCCCATTTGATGACTTCGGTTTAGTTTATCCGGCATCAGCCTTCAATAAGTCGCAAAATGGCCAGGTGGATAACAACCCCTACAAAGACATGCTGAAGACGGCAACTGCTCCAGGGATTGTTAACGGTGCAGACATCACGGGGCCAGCACAGCAGGTTGACGCGGCCTTTTTGAAGTCACTATTCGACGAAAATAACACTCTTGGTGCTCAGTGTATCAAGGACCGCAGCGGCAAAAAAATTGCAGACATTTCAAATATCGGTGATTTAGTTAAATTTATGGTGGGTGATGGCAAAGTCCTAGTAAACGGACTATCCCGCTACTTTCCAAAGGTGCTCCTAAACTTGTCTACAACTAACCAGGAGATCGTGACTGCAGTAGCCAGTGCGTATACGAAAGATAATGGCATGCTATTGCCAATGGTCGAAGCGTTCTTCAATACGCAGACTTTTGCCTGTGCGGCGTCTAGTGGGAATTAGTCGCAAGGGAGGTCCGCTGTGAGAAGTCTTTTTAAGTCTCTATTGCCCCTAAGTTTGGTTTTGAGTTGTTCATCCGGAAGCTCTGGAACTTCCGGTATTAACAAGTTAGCTAACAAAGGAGCTTATAATGGGTCCATTCGTAGCGATAACGTCGCGACGATCACGGATAATTATAAGAGCGTTGATGGTGCCGGATTTACGGTCAAGAACTACCTCCAGCTGAAGAGCGCGACTGAGCAGTGCCTGGGCGCTGGGCTTGGTATCGTCACTAGTGACATGTTTACTCCTGGTGTGTGTCCAAAGGGGAAAAACATGGGAGCACTGCCGGCTGATAAAAAAGCTATTCTCGGTGCTGATAAATGTGCCTTGGCCGTCAGTGGGGTTAATGTTCTGGACGGCAATAAGAACCGATTGTGGGACCCAGAGTCTGCGGCACGCACTGCGACACTCGCAAATACACTGAATCCAGACTACCTTTCTGCACTGGCGGAAGTGGCCGACGTCTACGCCCATGGTGTCTCCGACCCCGTGGCGCTCTGTGGTACTATCGAAGCAGCCACTAAATTACTCGGTGGTTGTCTCAGTCAGTACGAGCCGGCCGCGCTGAGCGCTGCGGCTAACGCATTACAAGCTAGTTGCGCTAAGGGTCCAGCGGAAGCTCGTGCAGCGATTGCGACCATGATTGGTTCTGCAGCATTTGCTGCTAATTCAAAATTGTAAGGGGGTGATGCCATGCGTAAACCAAACAATAAAAACGATAAATCGACGCAAGGATCGCCGCAGAACCAACTGATCATGCAGCGCCGGGCGTTCCTTCAAAATGCTTTGATCGGTGGCCTAGGCTACGGAGCCTTCAGCTTTTTGAAACATCGTGGGATGAGCCAAGTGGGTTCGTTTGTACGTGAGTCACTAGCGCGTTCAGGAATTCAGCCGCTCAACGCAATTGACGTCATAAACGACGCTCTACGAGGCGGGCCGTCCCTGCTTAATATCGGTCAGGCCATGGCGGCGGACGCGTCGAAGCCTGCTGTATTCCACGTGTTCTACCGGACGTCTCATGACATTCGGAACGAGCTTTATCTCGGCGACTACGGAAATCAGTACCTGCAGTTTGGCAATGGTAGCGTAAGTCCTGGAGCCATGACCGGTTTGGCTAAAAGTATGCACGAGCAGGCTCCGGCGCCATTAAATCGGTTGAATAAATGGGCTTACGATATTTTTACCACCGGTAAAATCGACGCGACCACTGCCTTTGGGGCGTCTCCAACCAAAGCAGCTTTGACTCCTGCTGAGTTAAAAAATGTCTCTATGATCGCAGCTGTTGGTATGCCTGGCAGTCAAGGCGTGCATCAAAATGCGGTGATTCCTGGATCGGGAAACCTCGAGTATGTGATGCAGCAAAGTTTCTCAAATTATAGTCCCGTCGGTTCTGTGCTGATTGACGCGAATGGTTATGATGGAAGCGGCGCTGTGCAGATACCAGCTAGGTCGGTGAAGGAGTTCTTGGGGGCGATTGCCGTACCAGGGACTTATATGTCGCGGGAGAGGGAAGCCAATCCGGTTGAGCTTTTTGATGATCTCACTGGATCGCCGGCGGTAACAGCTGTCCGTGCACAAATGCTCGATGCCTATAAGTTACTGAAAGAGCAACTTTCCAAAATTCAGCAATATGGTCCCATCGCGGATGCTTCGTTTATGACTTACGGCGCCCGTAAGATGAACGGACTTGCGGGGATGATGATGTTCGCGGATCTATTTAGCGCCAAGTTGGCTTACATTGGGGGCTGTGGCCTGAATTCTTTCGATTTCCATGCAACAGATGCCTTGCGTCCGCCTACTGGTGCAACGGGTAATATGGTAACAGAAACGGCACAGGCTCTGGCCGGAGCTTTTTATATCGCTCGGGCAGCATTGGATTCGAAGCAGGACGCCATCATACACTTTAGCACTTGCAGTAACCGTAGCCAGAACTGGGGGGATGACAATCAGCACGTGTCGACTCTGACATTTATCATCAAGGGATCGGGTGATAGCTGCCCTTATGTCAACGTACCGGGGCAACAGTTGCTGATCGCAGACGGTGCCAAAAATATGTATGCCGAGGGTCCTGGACAGGCTCCAACATTCTCCAGTGCCGAAGCACAAAAGCTTGGCATGAACGGTGCTGGTAGAGTCGGCAGTTTGGAAGCAGGCATAGTCGAGTCTGTCGGTAAAGCCATCGGTCAACAACCCGCTGCGATGCTGGCAAATCCACCCGCAAAAATCATTTAACGGGGTCAGGCACTTATGGTAAGTGCCTGTAAACAATAGTTTTAATAGGGTCCATCCCTCCCCTCGGTGGAACACATAGGTACGTGTGTGACTTGCTAGATTGCTCCAGGGTATTATGAAGTTACATGTAATTTCATAATGTACTGGAGACTCAAATGGCTCTGCGATTCACCGTCACGGGTCAGCTACTCGGATTTTGTGTTGTCCTGGCTAGTTCGTCAGTATGGTCAGGTTTGGCAACTGCGGGTGGATTAACTCACCAACAGGGTGCGCTGGGGCTCGGTACGGCTCACGCGGGAGCATCGGCAACTGCATCTGATCCTGCGACTGCCTTTTACAATCCAGCCGGTATGACCAATTTGCAAGATGGTCAGATAGTCTCGGCATCAGCAACCTATATGAGTTTACGAAACAATTTTAGAGATAGTAATTCCACCACCGCCACGGGTAAAGCAATGTCCGGTGGCGACGGTGGTAATTTTGGTGGCAAGGCGACGTTGCCAAATCTTTACTATATTTACCATGCTGGTGATTTGGCATACGGGGTGGGCGTATCCGTTCCTTATGCAATGCAGCTCTCATACGAGCCAACCTGGAAAGGTCGTTATCAGTTTACGAAAGGTTCTTTTGTGGTGCAGGAGGTTGCACCTTCGATCTCCTATCGAATTAACGAGCAACTAAGCGTCGGTGCTACTCTAGGCTACCAAAGCCTGGCTCTTGAGCTGGGATCCAAAATTAATAATTTCAATGTCTGTTTCGCGTCGCTCAAGGCCAAAGGCTTAGCGGATGCGAATGCCTCTGCTGGCTGCGCATCCCAGGCAACTATCGACGGTGAATCGAAAATCACCGGCAAATCGAAAGGCTACGTGCTGGGTTTCGGCGTTTTGTATAAGCCGCGCAATGATCTCAATGTCGGCTTTAACTTTAGAACGGCATCTAAACATAAAGTCACCGGTAATGTTGAATACAAGAACACAGAATTTTTCGCGGCAAGCGGTGTGCTGACAAACAGCAGCGTGCAGGGTAATACTGTGATGCCAGGACAGGGATCACTCGCCGTGGCACACAATCACGATAACCTGACTCTGTCGGCAGACGTGACGTACACAGCCTGGTCGAGCTTCAAAGAACTCGCCTACGACTTTGGCGACAATACACCAACGAAAGTTACGGAACTAAACTGGCGGAATACGATCCGGGCAGGCGTTGGTGCCGCTTACAAAGTGACAGCTCAGGTGCCGGTTCGCTTTGGTTTTGCCTTCGATCAGTCGCCAACTCCGGATGCCGAGCATCGCGTCCCCTCACTGCCCGATGCTGACCGAAAAGTGATTGGCCTTGGTACTGGCTATGAGACAGAAAAATATAAGATCAATTTGGGCTTTTCGGATGTCCTCGTGAACAACGCGCCGACTGTGACTAAAGCTGCAACAGGTGAAAAACTGAACGGTGAGTACCGCAACGGTAATTTGTGGAGTGTTGGTCTGCAGTTTGACTATGTCCTGTGAAAAGTCGAGCTTGAAGCTTAAAGAAGCTAAGTGAAAAAATCCCGCAAGCTACGGCCCGCGGGATTTTTTTGCAAATATCACAAAATTTAACGCGCTGAGCTAGGTGCCGTAGTTCATGGGTACATGGTCGGAACGGACGTGCCGGTCCAATCGTGCTCGGTGCTGTGGTGCCCACTCCGACATGCCAAAAAATCAGGTACATGTCGTTGGACTCTATAGCACACGATTGATAAAACGCACCGCGATGACTATAGGAGGATTCCATGACCCAAGCGGTGCAGCATGTCGGCGTCACGCGCAGCGGCAAGGCAGTACAGGTACCGATCTTTAGCGAAGAGCCGAGACCAGAATTACCAGCGGGTTGCGCGTCGTATACGCTGGGTGATCATTTTGACGCCCACTCGGTGTTCGAGTATTTACTCTCAAGGGAACTGAGTCGCCGGTCAGCGGACACTGGTGCTTTCGATATTTACGATCGTATGAGTTTTGGTCACCGCTCCAAGCTTGGTGTTGATTGCTACCAGGCCGAGCGTCTAGCCCTTGGTTTGGCGACGATCTTTGATGTCCTTGAGCATGGTAAGGGTCTTGCAGATCGTATCTTC
>JAPLFY010000147.1 GCA_026390435.1 Pseudomonadota bacterium | reverse complement strand
CGGCACTCAGGTAGCTTGGATCACAGCTGTTGGACCTACCATGGGAATCGCAACAGTTACGATCGATGGAACAGCTCAGGGTAGCGTTGATTTATATTCCCCAACGTCGACCACCAGAGTGCTGAAGTTTGTAAAAACTGGCCTGACACGGGCGGCACATACTATGGTGATCACTTCCAGCGGTACAAGAAACGCGCGTTCCTTGGGAACACGCGTCGATCTTGATGCGATTGCTGTGATTAATTAGTCTGTATTGAAGGCTTGTCAGTCAGTCAGTCACTAGTCATTGAGCTAATCCTGCACCCCATGCGCAGGATTAGCTCTCTTAATTTAATCAGCAGTCAGAACGTTCTTGATGTTGTCCCGAATATCACCTCTATGCCCCGGGTGACGGATTTTCCCAAAAAAAACTTGAGAGAAAACGGCGAGATATGAATATTGATGAGATAAGATTTTAACTTTTATCATAATCTTCATTTAAAACGGTCAGTTACAACGCGAAAAAGAATTCTTGGGGGACAACGCTGCGCCTTACCTGCTAACAACGTCCGCAACTGGACTAGCCCCTCGAATTTCACCTAACTTCCAACTCGATCTGGAATGAGACAAGAAAAAGATTTGATGACGGATGACCTTAAAACTCCAGACGGCAGGCATTACCTCAAGAGCACATTGGCGACAAAAAAGTCACGAGAAAATGCTCAAAATTTTGGTTGGCTCGCTGTCATCGCACTTAGCACTTGGTTAATTGCAACCGCTTTACAGCCGATTATTGGTTATATGGCGGTCGGAATTATATTCTTATTAGCTGTAAGTCTTGCAGGTTTATTTTTATCCAGAGCAGCTGTGCTAGCCCTGGCATTTGCTTTTGCATTCATTCATAATTTCTTTTTTATCCCGCCACGGCTAACTTTTACAGTGTCTAATCCAGAAGACTTCATGCTTCTGCTTATGCTGTTTGTCGCAGCAGCCGTAGTGGGGCACCTAACCACTCGTTTAGCGCAGAAAGAAAGGGTGCTTAGGTCGCGCGAACATCGCACGATGATACTCTATAATTTGGCAAAGGAAATCGCCTCCGCCCAATCCGTCGATGAAATCCTGCAAAGGGCCCGAACACTTTTAAAAGAGGCTCTTCATGTCGATGTCTTGCTACTTCTGCACGAGAATTCTGATGCGGGTCGCGGAACGGAAACTCTGTCGGCGGCAGAACACACCTACGTTCCGATTATCGGAAGGTCTGGGGTACTGGGCGTTGCTAGATTTGCTCAGTCAAAGCCAAACTCCGAGCTAAGTCCCGATCAGCTCACCCTAATCGACGCACTGCTGCACCAAATCGCCTCCGGTATTGAACGCGAGACCTATCATGACCGAGTCAAAACACTCCTTGTGTTCGAAGAGACGCAGAAACTATACAAGTCTCTAATGGACTGTGTCTCACACGAGCTTAAAACCCCTCTCGCAGCGATTAAGGGATCCGCCAGCGCGATCGTCGACCCAATGACTAGTTCAAATAAAGAGGCTGTAGACATCTTAGGTCACCAGATCTTAGAGGCATCTGAGCGGCTTCAACGCTTGGTCGAAAATTTGCTCGATATGACCCGGGTCGAATCAGGATTAATGCAAGCCAAACGGATTTTATGCGATGTACATGATATTATTTCCACCTCATTGCGAGAAGTGGACCATCTGCGCGGCAAACACCGCGTGCAGATTAATGTCGCAGAGTCTACCCCCCTGTTAACCTGTGACCCTGTACTGGCAAATCAAGCTCTAGCAAATATTATTCATAATGCATTCGTTTACACCCCCAGCGATTCGGTGATTGAAATTTCAGCGCGTCAAGGCGCACTCGGCGACATCGAAATCCTCGTTAGGGATCACGGCCCTGGACTACCCAAGGACAACCCAGCAAAGGTGCTTGATAAATTTTTTAGGGCCGATCAGAATCATGCAGGTGGTGTGGGACTTGGCCTTGCTGTGACCAAAGGATTCATTGAGTCCCAGGGGGGCTCCATAGAAGCCAGCAATCATCCCGACGGTGGCGCCCTATTCACGCTACATCTCCCGCGAGGTGACGTCACATGACTAATCTTCAGAAACAGATCCTCGTCATTGACGATGAGATTCAGATTCGAAGGTTTTTAAAAATTGCGCTTGAACCGCACGGTTTTAATGTGACCGAGGCCGAGACTGGTCAAAAGGGGCTTGTTGCAGCAACGACCTGCAGACCTGACCTAATTATTTTAGACCTCGGCCTTCCCGATATGCAGGGCATGACCGTGCTCAAACGTCTGCGCGAATGGTACGAGCGCCCTATTATTATACTTTCCGTGCGCAATGACGAGGAAAGCATCATCTCTGCACTCGACAGCGGCGCTGATGATTATCTGACTAAACCGTTCGGGATCGGCGAATTATTAGCTCGTATGCGCTTAGCTACTAGAAAGACATCGACAACTGCGGAACCAGTCGTAAGTGCTGGAGATCTACAAGTAGACATTGCATCGCGCAAAGTTACTCGCGCTGGCCAAGAACTAAAACTAACGGCAACAGAATTTGCCCTACTAACGGTGCTGATTCGCAACATCGACAAAGTGATGACCCATACACAAATCCTCAAGGAGATTTGGGGGCCAAATTCATCTGAACATGTACAATATATCAGAGTCTATGTTGGCCATCTTCGGCAAAAGATCGAAATGGACCCAAGTCAACCCCGCCACATTGTTACAGAGCCAGGTATTGGATACAGGTTCCAATCTTAAAGCAGTTAATGGAAGCGGTTTACTATTAGCTCAAACTCAACGACAGCCTTATGGTAGTCAGCCAGTGCGTCAATAGTACGAATCCTGGCATCGGCAGTCGCCTGTTCTCTTAGGTTAACCATGAGCAAATTGCTGTCACCGTGGCGAAATCGCAAGCGTTCCGCCTGCTCAACCTTTGTCGACAGTGCTAACTCTTGCTGCATCATAGCGATGCGGGTTTTGGCTGCATGTATAGCTTGCGCATAATCCATTAAAGAAATGCGGATCCGGTCCCGAGCTAACTCTAATTGAGCATCGAGTTTTGAGCGGTTAGCGATGATACCCTCGAGTTTACCTCTAGCTGTACGGCGTCTTAGTGGTAGCTCGACCTTTATACCCGCTTTGTACTCGAGAGTTTCCTTTGCGGTAGTTCCGACCCCGAAGTCTTGCGACACCGATATTTCTGCGTCAAATTTTGGCAAAAGCATGTTTTGCGCTAAGCGAGTTTCCACCTCATTTTGTTCGTTTAGAGCGCGCAGCCTTTTTAGCTCTGGATGAAGATTCACGATCTCATCTGGAGCAGGTGTAGTCATACTTTGCTGCATTTGGTTAGCTTCTGCACTTGGTAAAGACAAAGCGTCTGGTGGTATCGAACTCGGATAGACTATGATCGGACGGCCGTCATCATCACGGTAGAATAGAGAGAGTTCGAGAGCAGATTTATCTAGTGACCGCGTTGAAGATACAACGCTAGCTGACCGCTGTATGACGCTTCTTTCGTTATCGATCTGGTCGATGGATGCAACGTCTCCCTTAACGACTCGGTGTTTCATCGAGGCATCTCGGTCGCGCGCCAATTGCAAAAGCGAATTTGACACCTTTAGCTTTTCTCCAGCCACGACCCAGTCATAGTACTTGAGCGCAGCTTGCCGTTGCGCGTCTAATTTCTGTAGCTCAAGCGTCTGACTGGAGGCTGTCACCGCAATTTCCGAGCTTAAAATCCTCGCGCGCCGGTCATCAATCTCACCACCGCGCAGCAATGGAATTTCAACACCGCCTCGAACCTCCCCACCGCTGTTGGTCTTCAACTTTTCGTCGTATGGCCCAAATTTACCGAAGCCTTTTCTATATCCAGCGATTACCTTCGAGCCCCAAAGGGGTGTAGGTTGCTCGATGACGGCGTCTAGCGACTGATTTTCATACTCTCCAGAGGGAGTGCGCTGAAATCCCGATTTTAACACCGGATCGAAACCGCCCTGCGCAGAGAGTGAGTCTGCCTCAGACTTTCGCTGATCCTGTGCCGCACTCTTGATGAGCGGAAAATGCCGATCTACAGACTCAATTAAGGTAGTTAGTTGCAGAGGCGATGTGCGCATAGGGGCTGGCCCAACGCTCGCTTTTGGATCAGAAGCCATCGACTGAACAGCGTAGAAGATAGCAAAAAAGCTCAATACACAGCGAAAATATGGTGTCACGACTTTTTCTCCACGGCACCACCTTGCGGGACTTTTTCCTCAGTCAATGACGGTGGGAAACCGTTGAACTGCCGCCACAGCTCGTAGCCAAGACGCACCTTACTTAGGCTGATCCAAGCATTAGCCCGCACACCTTGTCTGAGGTAGCGTGACGATGGCCAAGATTCACCTTTAGTCGGTACTAGGACAACGCGAAATTTCCCCTGTCCGTTGTCAGCCGGGTCCACAAATGCGACCTCAGCGCCAAATGTTCCTGCAGCCACTGAAGGCCAACCGCTGAACTGAACTGCCGGCCAGCCCTCAAACTGAAGCCGGACATGCTGCTCAGGATGGACGAGAGGGGCATCATTTCCATCGATCCAAATCTCTACTGCCCTAGATTCCGTGTCGGGCACTATGACGGCAAGTACGTCACCCGGCTTGACCAAATCTGAGCCCTGTCCGGACATTCTCCGGAGAATCGTCCCTGAGCGCGGCGCCTTAACGGACTGCACACTTTGCCGCGCCAGGCGTACCTCAATCCGCGAAAGTTCTGCCGAGGAATTAGCCTCATCTGTCAAATAGCGAGCATACTCAAGCTCTGCCTGTTCATAGGCACGCCTGGCACTCAACCCATGATTGAACAGATCTCTTTGTCGATCTAAATTGATTTTTGAAGTTTTAGTCGCGACCCTTGATACTTCGAGGCGCCGTTGAACGGCTTCGCGTTCGCTAATGAGTCGACGCATGATTTCGGGGTCATTATCTTGTATCTCGACTATTGGATCACCTACTTTGACTATCGTCCCCTCATGCACAAACCAAGTCCCAATGCGCCCCTCAACCGGAGCGTCGATATTCTGCACACGATCCGTCGGCGAATAAGCAACGACTCTGCCAAATCCACTCGCCGTTTGTTGCCAGGGAACCAGCGTTAGTGCAATCGCGCAAATTACAAAAAGTCCCGCAAGATACCAAGCTAACCTGCGATAAGAAGCTTTGGATTTCACGTATTTTAAGGCAGTCAAATTGCGACTAAGATGCTCGGGCAAGAGGTATATCATAAAGATCGCCCTCCAACTTTTTCATCATCTAGGTGCAATTTGTCATTCTTTAACCGCACGATACGACTGCAGCGTGATAATTCGATGGGATCATGGGAAACCAGGACGACGGTCCATGGGGCATCGGGACTAAATAGCGTTTGCAGTACTACGTCTTTAGCAGAACTGTCCATATCGTCTAAAGCTTCGTCCAGCAGCAAGAGACTAGGATTACCTACGATTGCCCGTGCGAGCATCAGCCGCTGCGACTGTCCCGCGGAAAGCGGGTTAAGGCTACCGGACAAGTCAGTCGACAACCCGTTGGAAAGCGCCGACACTTCATCTAACAGCTCTACTTTGGCAAGAGCTTGTCTCACATCGTTCAACGTAATGTCTGCTCTACCGAGTCGGATATTGTCTAGTACTGTGCCATCGATAATCTCCACCTGACGCACTAGCGCAATGTGACTTCTTATCTCTTCGAGATCCACATCTCGCAAATCATAGCCAGAAAGCTCCACTACACCCGAGGTGGGAGTGCGAAGTCCGATTATAAGATCAAATAGTGTGCTTTTGCCGGTACCGTTCCCACCAACTATGCCTAAATGCTCACCAGGAGCGATATCTAGATCGATACCTGTAAGAGTATTGGGTCCATTTTCGCTGTAGCGAAAATTTACTTTTTTAATCCTAATACCCATCGGCCCTGGAACAATGGTAATTCGCTCTGCCGATTTTTGCTCTAATGGTAAATCAAATAAATGACCAATCTTATCTGTAGCGGCTACCAGATCGTAATAGGTCTCAAGATATTTACCGAACTTAGCGAAACCCGATAAGACCATGGTCACGATAATCTCGGATGCAACCAACTGGCCCAGTGTCAATTGCTTCTTGATGACAAGATAGCTACCGAGCCCGAGGAAAAGACCACTCACTACAGTGTGTACGAGCAGGGTTCCGCGGATTTGGCGCATCAAAATCACAAAATGGGAACGACGCGCTGACAGGTATTCAGCCGTCACTTCATCAGCCCGCATCAGCGCGTAGTTAGGACCGCCGGCAAGTTTAAAGGTGACTGGATTCCTCGCTATTTCCTCCAGCCACGAGACAACTTTATATTTAGACTTTGATTCCTTAATGCTTGTGAGTACCCCCCTCTTTGACGGAAGAAAGATCACAAGAAAAATGCAGACCATGAGAACAACGTCAAAGGCTAATAAAAGTGGGTGATAAAAAGCTAGCAGCGTCATCCCAATGATCGCTTGTAGGATGACGGCAAGGCCATCCACCAACATGAGTGCCAAACCTTTTTGAATAGTGACGACTTCAAAGAAGCGGTTGACTAGTTCAGTGCCACGATGGCCATCGTATGCATCCGTTCGAACGCGTGACAATCTATAGGCCAAATCGAGCGATACCCGAGTGAATATTCTAGTTTGAATCGTCTCAACTACTGCTGTTTGAATCAATTTAAGCAAGGATGCCACGCCGAGCATGGCCATAACAATAGCTGCCAAAACTACGATCGGCTGAAGTAGAAAGTTAAATACGACCGTATTCACTAACGACTGCGCCGCGATAGGAACCACAAGCGAGAAAACGCCTACAGCCATTTCATAAACAGCCACTAGCGTTAAATCTTTTCGCTCAGCATTGAGAATTTGCCACAGTCGAGCTTGCGGCGGTCGATTCAAATCAGGAGCTGCGGAGGGCGAGGAATGGGTCATAATCTAAATCCACCTCGTCAGTGGTCGTTAGAGACAGCTAAACTTACCATAAGAATCTGGACATCATGAACTTTTTAGAAATCACGCCCTAACTTAAGAGCCTATCTTTTCCTAAATTCCAGCAGATTCCAAACCCCAATGACGTCAGCCTCTCAGGCTATTCCGCTCGCAGCGCCTCAATCACTTGCAATCGCTCAGCGCGACGCGCTGGCACCATACCGCTGAACATCCCTACGGCGAAAATACTCACCACAGCAATGATCATGGCAAATGGGTCGAGTACCCATTCAAATTTCAATTTCGGTACAAACTTAGTGGCACCAAAAATCATCAGTTCAGTGGCAGCAAAGCCACTGCCAATGCCTATCACACCTGCCGCAGCACATAGTGCCATCGATTCCATGAGAATTTGCAACCGTATGCTCCGACTAGTCGCACCTACAGCCTTGCGCAGGCCAATCTCTTTAATGCGCTCCGTCACAGAGACAAGCATCATATTGTGAATACCGATACCGCCCACCAACAGTGATAAGAAGGCGATCGCCGCTAGCAGTATGGCAAAGATATTAAGAAAGCGCTTGGTCTGGGCGACCAAAGTGCCCTCGGTATCCACCATAAAGCGCCCAGATCGACCGTAACGCTGTTCAAAATAGGCTTTAATTTTCCGGCCTGTCTTTTCTACATCAGCATCAGGCCGCACCTGCACGGCGAACTGATACATCTGGCTGCCACCGTAACTACTAACGGCCTGGTAGAGCGTATATGGAACGGTGATCTGCGTATTGGGGCGATTCCATTCCTGATTAGTTTTTTGCGGCAATGCCACACCGATCACCTGACATGGTACGGACCGGTCGGCATCGACCGATACCGTGATCATTTGTCCGACCGATGACAGTCCCTGAAATAATTGGGTCGCCAGCTCACTACCCAGAACACAGACAAGAGAACGCTGATCGATATGGTACGGTGTCAACCACCGCCCCTCGGCCATTTTAATATTGGTGATCGCCGCGTATTCATGGTTAACCCCGCGCAGCCGAACATTCTCTGAGACGGAGCGACCACCAGCGGTCACTGTATTCTGCCAATTCGACAACACCGGCGAAAGCAGGTGAATCTCTGGGAAAAGACGCCGCAAGGGCTTTAAGTCGGTGTCCCACTTAAAGCCACCAAACTCACGCATCGACTCGTCGGTAGCCTTGCGTTCCCAATTGGGATACCCACGCACCACCAATTTATTTACGCCCAGCGCCTCAAAGCCCTCCATGATGCGCCGCTTGGTAAACTCCCCGAGCGAGATCATCGCCAGCACTGCGGCAATTCCAATGATGATGCCAAGCATGGTCAGCAGCGACTTAGTCCGGTTGCGGATTAGGTTACGTACCGCACCAGGTAGCGCCTTTATCGAGAGGAGTAGGCCGCTGTTACTCCAATTGCTGGGCAGCGTCATCGCTGAACTTGTACCATCATCGGGCACCATAGCGCTGGGATCACCACCGCCAAATACCACACCGTCGCGCACAGTAAGAATGCGGTCACAGCGCTGCGCCACTTCAGAATCGTGAGTGATCACGATGATAGTGCGCCCCTGCGCATGCAACTCGTCAAAGATGCGCAAAATCTCGGCCGCATTGCGGCTATCAAGATTACCCGTGGGCTCATCGGCAAGGATCAGACTCGCATCACTCATCAATGCACGAGCAATGGCCACACGCTGCTGTTGCCCGCCTGATAATTGATTAGGCAAGTGCTGCAAACGGTCACCTAGGCCAAGGCGTTCGGCGATCCTCGTCGCCCTTTCAACGGCAGCCTGTTTGGACCGCGCCATCTCCATCGGATAGGTTGCTGCTAACATAATGTTGTCGAGCACCGTCGCCCGCGGCAGCAAGTGAAATTGCTGAAATATAAAGCCGATCTTGTGATTGCGCAGGTAAGCCGCCTGATCGCCGGTCAGCTTACTGATATCTGCTCCCTCAAAGCTTACCTTGCCGCTGGTGGGACGCAGTAGACAGCCTAGGATATAAAACAAAGTTGATTTACCAGATCCCGATGGCCCCTGAATGGCGACAAACTCACCACGCCTGATCTGAAAATTAACCTGGTTTAGTATGCCTACCCTTTGACCATCCATCTGATAGGAAAAATCCAGATCAGACACCGTCAACAAAGGAGACTCCCCAGAGCCGGTACTCACAAGTCACCGCCCACCGCTAAGAAATCAACTTGCCTAACCTGCTCACCAAGTTCGACACCGCTTTTGATCTCGAACGCCTCTTCGTTGCTGAGACCGACCTCGACTGGCTTCTTTTGGCCGCTAGCCGTGGTGACAAAGTAGCCGCTCGGTCCACGCTGCACATACTCATGCGGCAATGTCAGCGCATTTTTAGCCTCGCGAACGATAATGTCGATCACCACGGACATGCCAGATTTTATCTGCTCATCCTGGTCATTCACCGTGATCGTGATGGGAAACTCAATCCGCGAACGATCGTAACCAGCCTGCTCCCTTGCAGCTAAAGCAATCTCGCTGATGCGTCCGGTATAGGTACGGCTAGCGACAGCCACAGCACGAATTAACACGGGAAGGCCGACCCGCAGCTTGCCGATTTCGACCTCAGGCACGTTGGATTCGACATTGAACTTGGTCACGTCGTCAATTCTGACTAGACCGCTGTCGCCCTGCGCTCCACCGGCCGACGCTGCGACATATTCACCCTCGCGTCGCCACACCTGGGCAACGATTCCAGACAGAGGTGATCTTAAAGGAAAGACTTCCTCCTTCGTGCCGCCAATTGCTTGAGCAACGCTGACTACAGGCGCACCCTCGTGAATATGGTCGCCAATTTTGACATACAGCTTCTGCACGTAGCCATTATAAGGTGCTGCAATTACCGCATGACGACGAGGCATCATGACGCCAGATATGGTGACCTTAACGACCAAATCACCACGCTCGACTGTGCCCAGGGCCTGGGTTGACGCCACATCTTTGTTGCGAGAACGCCAGTACGCATAGCCACCTCCCAGGATCGCCAGCACGAGGACAATTTTAACTATTCGCCACAGTTTCATAAATCGTGCCCTCATAGTAGCGGTACTGGGCCATCGCCGTCAGAATGCCGATGTAATTGGTGTAGTAACTAACCCGTGCAGACAAGAGATCGCTTAAGCCGGTGACTAAATCTAGGTAAGCCACCTTACCCTGCCGATAGTCCTCTTCCAAAATTGCAAAGTTGGATTGCTCAAGGCGCATTAGTTCTTTGTTTAGCTGAAGGTTACTTTTCAGGTTGCGCAATGTTTCCATGAGCTTTGCAATCTCAGCAGCTCGAGCGAAAAGTTTATCGCGGTTGTCTCGATTTTGGATCACCTTCTGACTAGCGGCGATATCGATATCGCGCCGCCGACTGCCAGCGTCCCAGATGTTGTAGTTGACGCCGACCGTTACATTCCAGGTCCATGAATTGGGTGCATCTGGTGCCCCGGTCCCCGCCTGAACGCGCAGGTAATCCGGCACTTGGTAATTCAGGCCAGACCCCACGGTCAGTACTGGCAGATTACGGCGGCGGGCAAGCTCGATATTATCTTCACCGATGGTATTTTGATATTCAGTGATCTTAGCCAGATAACTCTGATCGACCGTTGGCACCTGCGTCGGCACTTCGGGATCGTGTGCCTGAATATCGTCGGTGGTCAACGTGACAAAAGTGATTCCGGTCGCATCAGCTGGCACGCCCATGGTTCGCCGTAGTTCAATTTCGGCGTTGCGCCGAGTCACCTTGGCGTTACTAACCTCGATGGCGGCTCTCTGGGCCTGACTCTTTAGGCGAAAAAATTCGCGCTTAGTCTTCAACCCTTGCCGATATAAGGCCTCGAGTTTATTTAATTGTTTAGCCGTAAGCTGCGCTTGCTGGACGTTGGTCCCGAGCAATATTTCCGCTTGGGATAGCGAATAAAAGGCCTCAGACACTCTGAGTAGCATGGAGTCACGCGTATCCATCATGTATAGCCGCGACACCTCCCGGTTGGCCTCGCTGATATCACGCTGCATATAGCTTTGACCGTTGTCGTAAAAGGTCTCGGTAAGATTCAAACCTAATGTACTAAACCAAGGTGCTTGTGTGCTCATCACCACCGGACCCAACGCGTCTGGTGTGGTGCCCGACTTGACCTGCTGCGTGCCACTGCGTAGGTAGCCCTGCGATGTGGTCAGATCAAGTGATGGCAAATACCTGGCCTTAGCTCGGTCGACCTCGGCGTCGCGCACGTCAATTTGCTCACGTGCCTGAGCCATGCTTGGCGCATGCTCCATCGCGTACTTCAAAGCCTGCGGCAAATTGATAGGCTCAGCAGTCGCCGACGCCGCCGCACCACCCAACCATAGCGCGGATCCAAAAATTCGTATCAGCGCTAACCCGCGCACATTGACCCCTTAGCCTGTTTAACGACCGGCACTTTAATAATCCCGGTAGTGCATTAAACAGCATGAGGCCTCAGCTTCGCAAAGGGTTTCCCTAAGGACTTGCAGCGTCAGAGCCACTTTGGCATGAGGCTCCCACTGCCGCGAGAGCCAATACGGCAGAAGGGAGTCCACCAGCACGCAATTTATACCAATTATTTAAGATAGTTATGCATTATTGGCTGAGCTTATTTGGCGGTCGTCCACCGATTATGGAGCTTATCCTTCATGGCGTCACCGGACAGTCTGCACATAAATTTGAAGAAATTTTCCTGCCCTTTACACGAGGCATCTTGAAAGCCGCCGCACTTACCCTCTGCGGTTGGGATTAATAAAGTTCCAAAAAGCGTGGCTCCGTCGTTGCATTTATTTACTCTTTGATCGACTTCATTGTCATCTTTCGGTGGCTTGTCCGTAAGTATTTTATCGGCAAAATCTTTTTGCACGGCGCGCATGCAGGAGACGTCTTCACCATTTTTTTGACAGTTATTGTCCGTAGTCTGCTGAACTACGTTAACTACATGCTCATCGAACGAATTCATGGACGGATCTTTATCAGGATCACAATTTGGGGCACTGCTATCACAACCGGCGATTGGATTTGGGCCAACCCGCTTTTCCAGAAGCGCCAGAGCCGCACGGTCGTTCATAATATTCATCGAATATTGCATAGACTTAATTAACACGAGCAATTCTTCTCTCGATTTCACGCTAACGCTGCCTTGCTTTGCGGCAGCGCCTTGTGCCGATCCCTTACCAGTTTGTGATTTCTCGATAAGAGCATTCATAGCCGATATTTGACCGACCATTGTGCTCCGCAATTTAGTAAACTCTACGCCGCCTAAAACCACCGGAGCATTGGATACGTATTTAAAGACGGAGGCGTCCTTTATTTTGGACAATTTAACGGCGGATCCTGAGCCGTTTAGCTGACCGAGGTTTTTACCCTGAGCAATGATCACACTGAAAAGCTTGTCCAGATCGGCGTAATCTGACACGGCCATTAAGTCACTTTGGGAATTTTCACTAGTAGGATTCCCACAGGCGGTGAAGAATGAAGCGCTCATCACTAAAGACAGAACGTTGAACCTATTCACTTAACACCTCCAATATCGATCAAAAAATCATTTTTTCATTAAAAATTGACAGCAGTTGTCATCTCTTTCTCAGGATTTTTTAGTCGTCACTGGCTTACCGAGTCTATTTGGATTACCGTTTGGAACAGCCCCGTCAGAAGCGCCGACTGTCGGAACTTCGTCCTGCATTGCGCCACGATTTTTCGGGTCAGTCCAATCAACTCCCTCGGGAGCTTTGCTGCATTTTCCTAAGATTTGTGCCCCAGTAAATCCCTTACTTAGTCCGTCAATAGTCCAGTTGAAAATTGAGAAAGCCGCACCACAGCCCGCAGGTCCTGCAGGACCCACCAAAACCGTAACCATACAAACATATGACATAGCCTTACCGAAATATGACCCATATTCGAGGCCTTTTTTTGCGAAGTCGATGCCACTACAGTCTAATTTAGATGTATCCTCTTCACCGAGGGACAATCCTGTTCTTTCACCGCTAGACATTTTAATTAGGGCTTTGACTTCGGCTGCACTCATGGATCCACGTACGGTTCTCAAAGAATCCACGTAGGCACCAAAACTGCCATACTTCTTGTCAAGCGCGGCAAAGTATTCGCGACCTGATTTTAGCTGTGCCGCCGTAACCTTGATATTCACGCCATCAACAATGACATTCCTATTGCCAAATTTTGCGATCATCAGCTCATAGGCCTGCTTACTACTCAAGGCACGAACTTCTTTAGGCAAGCTCACTCCGGCGCCGCCTTCTGAAGAGTTAATGATCCGATTCCAGCCGGTGAAAAGATCAAGCGACGACATGACCTCTGTACCTACCTGATTCAGGCTGTTGGCTGCGTTCTTGTCGTCAGCGGAACACGCAGCTGCCGAACAGCTCAGAGCGAGTGTTGTAGCGACACACTGAAAAAGTGACTTTTTATTTTTTTTAGAGCCAAAATTTTTAGCTTTGTTTTTCATTTCTTGATGTCCTCTAAACAGAAAATTTCTAAGCTTAAAATTACCTTCTTGC
>JAPLFY010000118.1 GCA_026390435.1 Pseudomonadota bacterium | reverse complement strand
TCGCTTTTCCAAAGGCCAAGCAGTGGTGATGAATCTGGACAGCGACTCATGGGCAGAGGCTGTCTATGAGACTGGCGACTGGAAAGTGGACGCGCAGTTTGGCGGTAAACACTAGAGTTAGGCTATAAATGCCATGACTTCTTCTCGGATTCCCTCTCGACGCCGGATTGTCAGCTTGGTCCCGAGTCTTACGGAGACTTTGGTGCACCTCGGCCTGCGGTCTGAGTTGGTGGCTTGCACCTCGTTTTGTGTCGATCCGCCTGATTTACACCGGGATGTCACTATTGTCGGTGGCACCAAAGATTTTGACGTCGAAAAAATTCTCGCACTGCATCCCACGCATATCATCGCTAATCAAGAAGAGAACACAAGAGAGCCGATCGGGGCCTTAGCAAGTCGCGTAGCGACTTTGGTAAGTTTTCCCAAAGGCCCAGCAGATGTGCCGGCGATGCTGCGGGATATGGGGCGATTTCTTGATTGTTTGGATGTTGCCGAGCAACTAAGCCAGGCCATTGAGGCGCAGTTGGTGCTGTGCAGGCAGACAGTCGATGCACTAGAACACCGCGTCAAATTCCTCTACTTGATTTGGCGCGAGCCTTACATGGTGGCGGGATGCGACACCTATATTTCCCGTCTTTTAGAGTGTGCCGGGTGGGAGAATGCCTATCAGGGCGCGGAGCGTTATCCTACATTGAGCTCAGCGGAGATCGCCACATCGGGTGTGGACGAAATCTTGCTAAGTAGTGAGCCATTCCCGTTTCGTAATCGTCACGCACAGAAACTGCGCGATGAGGGGGTCTGCCATGGCACTATGTCTAAGATCGATGGCAAGACTTGCTCTTGGTTTGGTTGGCGGACTCTTGCTGCGCTAGAATTTATTCGCGAGTTGCGCGGCGGTAGCCGTAACCTTGATTTCATTCGACCTGTTCCCTCGGTTTAGAGTTCTTTTGTTTAAAGCGATAAGGCAAGCGCCATGTCTAAAGAAAAACCTGTTTACTCGACAGCAACGGGCTCCAACCGGCGTGACGCCCCTGAAGGGTCCACATCGTATAAGCCCAGTGCCGGTCCCTGCAAAATGCGCCTAGAGACCAAAGGTCGCGGCGGTAAAGCGGTGACCGTCTTGTTCAATCTGACTTTTCCCAACGAGGCGGAAGCTGTGTCCGTCATGAAGCAGATGCAGACCAGCCTCGGCTGCGGCGCAACATTTAAAAATGGTACGATTGAGCTTCGCGGCGATATGCGCGACCGCGTTGCGTCACATTTCGAGCGCCTTGGGATGAAGTTGGTACGGGCGGGCGGTTAAGGCGCTTTCTGTCGTTGTTGCCGTAAAACCCTGCCCCTCGTGGCGGGGATATAAGTCCCAATGGACGTACAAAACCTCACTTTTTACCCCACCTTTTGAAGAATCATATTTGCATACAATCGACATCTCACCCAACGCGATATCAATGTCGCGTTGGGTGATGCGACATATAGGCCGCTTAAGCGCATGACCCAGTTGGTCCTTGATCATAATTAGGCTAGCGCCGCGATTTAGCACGTTGGTTGCAAGCGAATGGCGCATTAAGTGCGGATATACCCGGCGACTTCCAAGTTGGCGTTGGGCCACGGTCCTGAGTCTTTTACCAAAGTCGCCTGACGTCAAGGGGCGAGACTACCTACTAGGTCTTGGATATCTTTTTTAAACCTGATATCCGAAAGGGCGATGTAGGCACCATTTCCGGCAACAGATCCAGTGACATGCAGGGTGTAGGACGGCGAAGTAGTCCCTCTCCTGACATGCCTCAAAATCAGGTACATGTCGTTGGACGCCATGGCACACGATTGCTAAATGACACTGCGATGACCACAGGAGGATTTCATGACAGCAGCGGTGCAGCATGTCGGAGTCACGCGCAGCGGCAACGCAATACAGGTACCGATCTTAAGCGATGAGCCGAAACAGGAATTACCACCGGCGTGTGCGTTGTACACTCCGGCTGATCACTTTGACGCCTATGCTGTGTTCGAATATTTACTCTCAAGGGAACTGAGACGCCGTCCAGCCGCCGCCCGCGCAAGGCGCATGTATCAGCACATGAGCACCAGTCACTACTCAAAGCTCGCTAAAGTTTGGCGTCATGCCGAGCGCTTAGCCCTTGGTCTCGCGACGATTTTTGATGTCCTTGAGCATGGCAAAGGTCTTGCTGATCGTATCTTCAAAGACTAGATGCCAATCAAGAGCGAGAAACGGATAGCAGACCAGGTTTGGATTGGCGTCGCCATCCGCAAGAAAATATAGAGTCATTGGCCCTGCCACGAACCGATTCACATATCTATCCTCAAGAAACGTGATGATATGATAGGCGGGGTCGCGTTCGACATAGTCCAAAAGAATGTCTGCTTTCTCGTTACAGAAACCACCGGCGACGGTGTCCGGCTCAAGGCCCAGGCAAAGCAGTTCATGCCAATCATTGAGTTCCCCGGTCCGCTCGGCGAACGCGACACCGTCAGTGTATAGCTCGGGTGATGGCTTGGCGGTGGCTCCCATGTTGATTCCTCATAGGATAGAGCACAGACTGACGGATATCTTTCGGTGGAATCTCAAGTATTCTTTAGCCAAAGGCCGATACTGGTTACGATTGGACCTTGGATATTTATGTGTTCGAGATTCTGGCGTAGGAGAGCGTAGCTGGCAGGCGATGTCCATGTCGTTGCCAGTCATTCCGCGAGTTGATTCGGTCGCAGAAAATTCAATGCTGAGCTAGGGGGTCGGGCACTGGCGCTAAGCTACTGAAAGCCCGAGTTATTTTGTAGTCATATTTTGTGGTGTTCTAATAGTGTCAATGAGTTGCAAGAAGTGCCTGACCCCAAGAAGTCAGAAGGAGCAGCAATATACCATCACGTTCGGACCTGTACTACAATTGCCCGACATACCCATATTTACTCCTGCTAAGTAATAACCGGCTGCGCAAGTCATGTTGCATCCCCATCCCGACCAACTGCAGCTCGAGCCTGTGAGACTAACGTGGGCGGCACGAATAGTGCCATTTACATCAAGCGCTTGAGTTGGGGCTGTTGAGCCGATCCCAACGTTGCCGCTTGCAGTGATGGTCATCGCAGTCGCCAGCGTATTGGCCGTGGTTCCCGTCGCAGCGACTGGCGCTGTTTTGAAATTGATCGCACCCGAACCGCCCGTACCCGTACCGTTGCTGGCTTGGACGGTCAATGCGGCACCTGAGATGTTGGTGCCGCTGGCGTTGGCGCCGCGGATCGTCGCTGGACTCGGAGTAGCGGCTTCGCCAGCGCCGTGAATGGTAGTGGTTCCGGCAATATGGAGGATGCCATTCGGGGACGTGGTCCCGATGCCGACGTTGCCAGAGGAAGTTACAAGCAATGCGGGTACTGTGTCAGTTGTTTGAAATGTGATGTCTGGAATGCCGTATACCCAATTTGTAGTGGCATTAGTTGGAAAAGTTCCAGCATTGTTAATATACCTAGCTTCGTTGATAGTGATATCGCCGGTAGTTACAGGCTGTGCTGCTGAGATAGCGCGCCAGTTAGTTACTCGAACAGCAACCACATAAGAGGTTCCGGAAGTAACGTTAACTGGTGTGATGTCTCCAGATGTCCATTGATTTGTTACGGCAGTGATAGTAGCGCTCGCAAGAACCGTGCCGCTCATGTCGTAAAGACTGACGAGATGCGGCGACGAATCCGCCACGTTTAGCCAGAGCTTAGATATCATGCCGTTTTTATTGACTGTGAATTTATATCCAAAATTTCCGTCGCTAGGACCTGCCGGATTATACGAGCCACAAACCGTCTGACACGGAGTAACTAATGATCCAACTTGTTGTGCCCCAACCACAAGGGTACCGGAAGGACTAGGTGTCCCTATTCCGACGTTCCCACCTGAATAAACAAAGTTAGCATTACCGGTTAGAGCACCACTGCTGTTGTATTGAATCTGGTTAGTTGCACCAGCTGCTGCTGCCGCGGGTGCAGCCCAGGTTCCATCACCACGCAAGAACTTAACGTTATCCGCTGCAAGAGGTCCAGGCACGGCGCCAGCCGTACCAGCAGTGCTGCCATTGGCTCCGATCATCGATGGATAGTCTCCGGCCACTAGAGTGCGGAACGAAGGCGCGCCAGAGCCACTTGTCGGGCCAGCGAACACAGAACTTGCGGTCGTTGACGAGACACCAGTACCACCATTGGCAACAGCCAAAGTACCAGAACTGATAAGAGTTGCGCTATGTGCCGGGATATCCGCCGCCGTTAACGATGTGCCAGAAGTCACGCGTCCCTTCGCATCGTAAGTCACTTTAGTCGAAGTACCGGCGGTAGCGACAGTCGCTAAGGTAGCTGCGGCTGAGCCGCTAGCGAAGCCTGAGAGAGTAATGTCACCAGTGAGGGCGGTGATATAGTTACCGGCTGCTTGTTTACTATTAAACGTGGTCCAGTCAGCCGAACCTAGGTAGCCGTTTGTAGTGCCGTTGGCTTGCGACATGGAAATGACAGGCGTTGAGGTACCGGTGGCGACCGAAATTGGGGCTGTACCAGTGACGTTTGTTACGCTCCCGACTGCAGCAGATAACCAGCTTAATGTGCCTGAGCCGTTGGTGGAGAGTACTTGTCCAGATGAGCCATTGCTGCCCGGTAATTCTAAAGTAAGAGACGACCCCAAATTATCAGGAGCTTTCAGTGCGACTGAGTTAGTCGAGCCTTTGTCGTTGAGCACTAGTTTATTTCCTGTAGTGCCGCTACCCAAAATAGTGATGTTACCAGCCACTGTTTGGGCCCCTGAGTTAACGGTGCCAGTTGTATTAATCGCTGTGGAGCCACTTATACTTGAAGCGCCGCTAATTACGGCGGCAGATAAAGTCTTGTTAGTCAGAGTTTCCGCCTCGTCACGAGTGACCACCACGCCCGAGGCCGGGAAGGTCGCAGTCGAGCTGACCCCGGTACCACCGTTAGCCGCTGCCAGAGTGCCGGAAGTGATGATGGCTGCACTAAGGGGCGGAATATCCGCTGCTGCCAGCGACGTACCCAAAGTCACTCGGCCCTTCACATCGTAAGTCACCTTGGTTGAGGTCCCTGGGATAGCGACGGTAGCAAGTGTAGCTGCAGCAGATCCAGGTCCCGTAGCCGTGACATCGCCGGTGACAGCGGTGATATAGTTACCGGCTGCTTGTTTATTATTGAAGGTCGTCCAGTCAGCCGAGCTTAGGTAGCCGTCTGTAGTGCCGTTAGCTTGCGACATGGAAATAACAGGAGTTGAGGTACCAGTGGCGACCGATAGTGGGGCAGTTCCGGTTACGTTTGTCACGCTCCCGACAGCAGCAGATACCCAGCTTAATGTGCCTGAGCCATTGGTGGAGAGTACTTGTCCAGATGAGCCGTTGGTGCTCGGTAGTTCCCAGGTAAGTGACGACGCCAGAGTGTCAGGAGCTTTCAGTGCGACTGAGTTAGTCGAGCCTTTGTCGTTGAGCACTAGTTTATTTCCTGTAGTGCCGCTACCCAAAATAGTGATGTTACCAGCCACTGTTTGGGCCCCTGAGTTAACGGTGCCAGTGGTGCTGATCGCCGTCGACCCACCGATGGTGGATGCTCCATTAATTACAGCTCCATTAATCGTTTTATTGCTCAGCGTTTCGTTTGCATCCCGTGTTACGACTACACCAGATGTCGGAAAGGTCGCCGTCGAACTCACTCCCGTACCACCAATTGCTGTGGAAAGCTGTCCGGTCGTGATCTTCGCGGCGTCCAGATTTGGGATGTCACTACTGGTGAGCGAATCACCGCTAAGTACCTGACCCTGAGAGTTGGTGGTTACTTTGACGTAGGTACCCACAGTGCCGACAGAGCTGAGGCTGACGGTTGCCGTGCCACTAGCTGTAGAGACTGAAATCCCTGTGCCGCCCGATACACCGGCTAGCTTGCCGCTAAAATTTGTATAATCTGAATTCGAGATGGCGCCTGCTGTAACCCCGGCAGCAGATGCGAGCGGGATATTCAGCGTATGCACCGTTCCCGATGAGCTGAACGCTGGACTGGTGCCGCTGGTGCCTGTGGCGAAGTTTTGTGTGTTGCCAGTCAGTCCGTTCAAGTTCGTGAGCCCAGCGCCTGCAACACCTAAGGCTTTTGCGTTCGATCCATCCCAGTACTTAATTTGATTGGTCGATGTATCAAACCATGTCTTGCCTTTGTCAGCTCCCGTCAGTCCAGAAGGGTCACTGGCGTTATTACTCAGCATCAGTGTCTTCGACGCTGACATACTGATGTTGCCTGCGTTCGCTAAATCATTGCCGCCCAGATTTAAAGATCCGGCCATCGAATCACCAGCCCGGTTGACCGGGGTAAACCCGAGAGCGTTTTGTTTACTGTTGAAGGTCGTCCAATCTGCAGAGCTCAAATAACCACTCGCGGTACCACTGGCCTGCGCCACGGAGATTTGACCACTTGAAATACCGTAACTTAGTGGCGCATTAGCCGAGATCACACCTCGTGCCCGCGCGTCCGAGTAATAAAGATTTGTACCGCTTTCGGCAACGACTGCGGTGGTCAAGCTTTGCCCCAGCGCAGCGGTAACATCCGCAGCCGCAAGTGACAGCCCTTGCGTTACGCGTCCCTGAGCATCGGTGACGACTTTGACGTAGGTCCCCGCCGTTCCGACATTGGGCATACTCATCGTGCCACTGGTTCCCGCAGTCACCGCAGGAGTGCCCCAAATCAACTCGCCACTGCTATTTTTAGTGAGAAACTGATTGGCTGCCGGCAGGCTACTAAGGGAGAGCCCAAGATTGCCGTTTCTATCAAACGCCAGGGCCTTACCGTCGACAGGAATACGCAGTGCCAGCGGCACGAAACTATACTGCTGACGCGGATAAGTTTTACCAGCTGCGGTGATCTCTATATAAACCGGACTACTAACGTCGCCAAAGATTTGCTGCACCTGCTCGGAGCTTAGTTCGAGGGGGAGACTAAACACGCCACTGTTAAGGTCCACTGCGGTGAACTCGACCGGAGCGGTGAGAGTGTTACCACTGACAGCAGCGTTCCAAAACTTTACCGAGATATCGACCGGTCCATCGACTGGGGCACCCGAGGACTGCGTGAGACGACCGCTATATGACACCGAAAAAGGGGCCGCGTGCGCTTGCGACAGGGAGACCAGGCTCGCCGCAAATGCCAAACTAAACACGTATAATCGGGCGCTGAGCGAGGCCCTCATCGTGCACAAGGCTAGTTGTTTATAAGTCGACATAAGCAGACCCAAGATTTGTTAACGGGGTATCTCCCCTGTTATCCATCTCAGCTGTTCGTCAACAAGTTCCTAAAACTTGAGAAAAAAAGGCAATAATCCAATATTATTGGTATTCATGAGACCGTTTTTTGTAACGGAAAACTCGATGCCATAGGCAAACAGAAAAACACAATAGTTACCGGCACATGCGAAGCCCGAAAGATGGGGTGCAGCGCGCTTAACTCAACAAAGTGCTGAGGTGGTATCATTGAATCAAAAATAGGCGGACTTTTGATGCAAGAAGGTAAAAATCTAAAATTATCAAGCGCACTGACAATTTTAGCTGCAGCGCTTGCATGGTTGCCAGCGACAAGCTGTAAGCGCTCGATGACCGATCCAATTAGCAGTACCAAAAGCCAAGAGGATGTTAGCCCGGTGGAGGCGGCATGGCGCCGCTACTTTGTTGACGATCTGAAGCTTCACTATCCTTACGAGCTCCAAGAAGATTGTAAGCCGGTGTTTGCCCGTGCTAACCCAGCGGTGCCATATGTGGGCACTGCTATATTCTTTCACGGCTATACGGCCTGCCCTCAACAATTCTTCGAGATGCGCGATTATCTCACGTCTCTCGGTTTTAATGTGCTGATCCCGCTCCTGCCTGGCCAAGGTCGGGGACCGGCGCAGCTTAAGGGCGATACTCTGGTGGAGCGGCAGTCTTATTATCAGTACATTCCGAATATCGAGAAGGGTGGAACGCAGGAGTATGATGCCTTTGTCGATGCTATGAACGCCATCATGCAGAAAGCGAGCGGCTTGCGAGTAGTCGGAGGCTTGTCTGTTGGTGGGGCATTAGCTTACCGCAGTGTATTTGCTGCGCCGGGTTTATACGAGCGGGCCCTTATATTAGCTCCCTTTTTGACCCTTCCTCCCGATAATTTTTGGCGGCCGGTTGAACCTATAGACTCCAGTGGCAAAGCCCGTTGGAATGCGTTTTATGCGAATGCAAAGCTCAAGCTAAATAACGATGTTCGTAAGATCGTCATCGCCAACAAAGCAGACTTAATTTCTAGCGATAGACAGGAAGTTCGGTGGGGTGATGAGTGTTATAAGCGCAATACCGGGGGACGTGCTGGTATTTGTGACACAAATATCCGTAACATTGCAGCCACAGTTACATTTGGTGAAGGTGCTACGGCCTTAGCAGCAAAGCAGTCGGATTCAAAAGCATTCCAGTCCTCACCAACGCAAATTCAGATCGTCGCCGTCGAATTTGATGACGGATCTGATACCCGCGCCACAAAAGACACGTTTCGCAAAGTTAGAGAGCCCAATAAATTTAAAAATTCACTTTGTTTTTACCGAGGGACTCCGCACTCTTTTCTTTCGCGCCAAGACCATCCAGGTAATCCCATGAACTGGCTGCCTCACTTTCATGACCGCGCTCGAAAATTTTTGCTCGAAGGGCAGTTCTTTGACACCGACGGCCCAAGCCGTGAATTGGTGCGGGATCCAAGTCTAGTCGAGGGTGCGGTGTCGACGGCATTTCCGAGCAAAGAGGCTAATATTGGCGCTGAAGAGTATTTTGACCTTTGTCGGCAGTCGTAGGGTTGCTGCCGCGAGGCATGATTCCAGATCTTCTTAAGTAAGTCCTGGCGGTGACAGAGACTTGCTTCTGTATTAATGCAGTCGCTTCCGGACATAGTAATTGTTGCGACTCATGTCGCTTGGTTCATCAATCATCTGCGGCTAAAACCTTCATCAGCGACTGAGGAGGAGCATGCAGATGAAAGTCCCAACTATGAAAATTGGCGTAGCACGAAGCGGTACGGTGATTTACATCTTTGCTACTGACGATCAGGAATTAATTAATCAGCAGCTTCGGGTCTTCAGTCCAGGCGATCACTTCGATGCATGGGTGGTTTTTGAGCGATTGACGGTACGCGAGTTTAGACGCGTTGGCGAGGGCACATCCGATTTCACGAAATTTCGGGAATATGCAAAACTCCATCAGGGGAAGATGACAAATCAATTTATCGACGCCGAAATGTCGCGTCTAGGACTTGTGACGTCTCTTGATCTGGTCAGGTTCGCAGCCAAGCTTACTGAAGACTTCTTCCTCGATTAAATAACGACGTGGGCTGATCCATGGATTGAAAACTATGTAGGGGTTTTTGTCCCCAGTAGCGAGCATGTAAATCGACTCATCGGGAACATATCGATTAACATACCTGTCACCTGAGGTGTAGGTAACGATATGGTACTCAAGGTGATCGATACAAAAAGCAAGAAGTGTGGCTACATCTTTGTGGCGAAAAGAGCCAATTTGTCCAAACGGCTCAAGCCCAAGCCACTTTAGCTCTTCATTGTCGATGATGATGTTTACCAGGCGGTTGAAGATATCACCGTCTAGCGTCAATTCGACTCGGTTTTGGTTCGCCACGGCTGCCAATATGAGTAGCCCTCCCTTCACCGCTATCGGTCGAAAGGGTCCCGGTCCTGAGGGGCGCGGCTGAACTCGCTGCTGCGCCCAGCATGGCTACTGTTTTAACTGTACCTTCAAGGGGTTACGGGAAGTGCCTGACCCCATTGCCATTCGTCTTTCCAGCTCATGGTAAAGCGGCCGTTGTCGTACTGGAGGGGGAGCCAAATGTAGCGGCTGTCGGCGAGATTGTCCGGATTCCAGCGATCACCGATATAGATAAACTGGCCCGATCCGGGTGTGACCTCGAGCACGTAAGTACTTTGTGAGCGAAACGTAACGTCAGACTCTGGACCCTGAGCAGGGTTGTCGAGCTCAGTCCAGGGGCCCATCATGTTGTCTGCGACGGCTTGTCGCGCACTGTTCGGATCCCAGCCGGTGCACCCTGATGCAATCAGGTGATAGCGACCTTTGTATTTGAAGACTGCCGGTGCTTCCATCGACCTGCCGATGAAGGTGCGCACAAATTTACCATTTGGTTTGAGATAATCGTCGGTCAGTTCATTGATGTGCATGGTCTGATTTTCTTCAGACGCTGCGATCTGATAGGCCTTACCATTGTCATCAACAAATAATGTTTGGTCGCGGGACATTTCGTTATTGGGTTTAAAACTCGTCAAGAATCGGTACGGTCCCCGAACAGTGTCGCTAACCGCTACGCCAGCTCTAGCTGAGCCGTAACCTTGTCCTTTAAGTTCCAGGTGAAACCACATCACGTACTTTTTGGTCTTCTTATTGAAGATGACCTTTGGGCGCTCAATGATCGCACCCTCGGCGATATCACTCTCTGGATTGGACTTGTCTACGGCTAGGACCAGTCCTTCATTACGCCAATTATAGAGATCCGTAGATGAATATAAGCTGATCCCAGCACGAGCTAGTCCGTCCTGGCCTTTTATTTCACCAAACCAGTAGTAGACCCCGTTCTCGACATAGAAACCACCGCCGTGCGCGTTGATGACTTGTCCCTCGGTGTCGCGCCATATGTCGCCCGGACGAAAGCTGTTAAGTCTAGCGGCGTTCATTAGGTTGGAGTTGTTTATCGCATCAATCGATGCGTTGGTCTGTGGGGTGGTCTGAGACGTATTAGGCCCTGGTCTGTTGCCCGCCAAGAATCGACGGTCTAAGCTTGTTGCTGCAGACGGACCACATCCTGATGTTACGTTGGCAATCAGGCAAAATCCTGTGATCACAAGACGGTACTTACTAGCCTTTAAACCTTGTTGCAGCTGCATGCATGAGTCCGCTGGTAATTAACTGGCCCTTGATTAGGCCGTCCTATCTAGGCCACAGGTCTGCAAGATTCGAGCCCTGCGAAAAGTGAGGGATTATAGTAATAACAGCCACATGGTCGCAACGCTTTAGCGTAGGGTGTCGATTTTTTTTACAGTTGTTACTTCGCTTGGTTGTGCCGTTCCTCTAAAGTCCGGAGACATCACACACAGTATGTCACTCCCCGCAACAGCCCATCTCTTTTGTCGCCACGCTATGTATTTAATCAGTGATGTCGACCGTTGGGATGACATGCGACAGCTGGGCTCTCAATACAGAGCATGAGTTGAGCTCAGGCACCGGTAACACGATCTTTGGAAGGTGAGAGCCACTGACGGCCTTGTATACACTTGTATACGGAAAGTGGGCCCAACCCATGAATTCTCAGGCCGCCTGATCCGATACGCTCCCTAGTAGGCCGAGGAGCTCATACTCTTGACCTACGAAGCAACAACCAGGTGGGGAGTCACATCGATGTATTTTTCAGTAAAATCGCTGGCTTGGCCACTAGCGATCATGCTTTTGGCTGTAAGTCTCGTAGCTTGCGGCCAAATTGAAAAAAAGACGAATCAAGTCGTAGGGAAGGAAAAACCCGGTAATCCTGGGGGGGAGCCGCCTGGAACACCTCCGGGGGGAGGCCCTTGTGGAAACGTAGCAGCAACCTCAATGAACCTACTGTGTTCGAGACTCCCGCCGGACAGGCCGGTCCCGACTCATCAACTGACTTTTGGTAATCAATCAGCGGTTGGGTCATCGATCGTGGAGTTAGCGCCCGACTCCTGCACCGCCTTAGTTTTGAATTTAACGTCGCATGCAGTGGCAATCGGTTCAGCAACACCTGCAAAACTCGAAGAGGATATCACGATCGAACTTAAGTCATCGGCTCCCACGCGTGGACTTATGCTATCGGGTCCCACGAGTGGATTCTTTAGCGACAGCACTTGCAGCAACGCGGTCAGTTCCATCGATTTGCCTAAGGGAACAACCCAAACTGACATCCTATATTTCAAAGATCCGAATACGCAGAGCGGTCAGGCCTATAAAGCAAATTTAACAGCGACGCCAAAGCTTAAGACTGAAAATCCTGCAGTAATAATTGCGCCTGCAAACCTAACGGTGCGCGGAAAATACACGCCTCCACCTCCGCCACCGGCTGTTAGGTTTGCCAAGGCTCCTGGCGGTGAGACTATTAAGATTGGTCAGTGCCAACTACTGGTCATACACCTAGCCGAAAGCGCTAGCGGAGCCAGCTCACTCACGGCCAATAGTGGCGAAGAGTTTCAGCTAATTCTGAGCTCTAGTTCGCTAACTGGGTCATTTTACCGCAATGCGTCCTGCACGGAGCAGGTGAATCTCGTAACCTTCCCCGTCGGCGCTACCAAGGCTTCGGATCTTTACTACCGAGACTACTCAGTTGGAAAGACGTCCATTGCCGCCACACCAAGGAGTAGCCAGCTGGTCTCAGGTAGCGCCGCTGCCCTTATTGTCACGGTAACGCCTTAAAAAGAGTCACCAGCAACTAAACCAACCAAGCCTGAGGCGCATACGCGTCCTACGGTATGGTTGGAGTACTGGCCGACAGTCCGATAGAATCTTGCTAATCAATTAGACACTGCATCCTTTGCGAATATATCAGTGCTTAGTGATTTAGCCCTCGTGGCCGGACTTGTGCACTCCGATTTAGCCTGGCAATCGCCGGTTTGAAGCTGGTTTCCATTGACCCTTATTAGGCCATAGTGCATTGCGAATAGACTAGGATCGGATGCTCTAAAGCAGCCCGTTAAGTCCTTTTTTTCCTTTAATTGCGTTAAATTAAGATTCTGACACGACACGATGCCAGACTTAGAGTAATCGTACTGATCTTCATTAGCCCAAGCTATGGATTCATAAATCACGTTAACACTAGTGATTTGGACTGAACTCTCAAATGCTCCGATAGCCTGACTACTAGGCTTGTCAATCTGGATAGCGCCAGTGACAGTCATTTGTTTTATCAGAGTCTGGCACGTAGCATCTGAGAAATAGCGAGAATTCCAGGTTACTGTATTATGGCTCGGATCGGCATGATGAACGGCAAACTTTAGGGGTTTTGCGATTTTATTTCGGTCGCTGACAAGTTGATCCTGAAATTATTGGCAAATCTCTAGATTGTGCACATTGACTTCATTGGCACCGTCAATTGCACCAATGAGGTGCGTTATAATTTGTGCTCGCGAAGCAAAGCAGTTGATTGCGGCTAAGCATCCGGGAGGTGTCAATTTAATTTTAAAGTGAACGAAATCTGGATATTTTCCAGAATGACTTGGTTAGCGAGCTGTGAGCTAACTGCTTGGGCTGGCTGATATACAATTCCGTAATCGGAACGGTGGAGCTCGGCTTGGCCGGTGACGGTATCACCGACTCTTAGGGTTTCGACTTCAAGATCTTTCGAGATGCCTTTAACTGTCAAACTTCCAAAACAGCGCCAAGATGCCCCTTCGTTAGCCGTAGGTGGAGCGTTATTTGATTTAATAGGCGATTGGCAGCCACTTAACCTGAAAACGGCAAGAGGAAATTTATCGACGTTAAAAAAGTCCCGAGACTTTAGGTGTGCCTCTAGCTTCTCCCGCCAGAACCGATTACTGATATCAATATTTTTAATTGAGCTCATTTTTAAAGTAATTTCGCCGTTACACGGCACCTCGCCATCAAACAGTATATAGCCAGAAAATTCTTCAATCAGACCGTGGTGCGAACCAGTTAACTTTCGCCCCGTCCATTTTAAATGACCTGTTTCTGAATCCACATTCCGACGCATATTGCAGCTTGCGCGGGCAGAATTGCTCACGCCAATAAAGATCAACATGAAAATGATGCAATTTATAACCAATATAATTTTATTTGAACTATGCTTAATTTGGTCCTCCTGTCAGGTGATTACTGGGGACTCTTATCCTCAAAACAACGTGCCTGCATTAACCACTCCTCCAACCTGCCATTTTTGCCGTAATATGTATGGCGAACACAGTTGGCGATCGCCTTGCGGACTTCTAAACTTGTGCTGTCAAACGAAGGGGGCATTAGGCCGGCTCCGACTACAAATGAATCAACTAACGACGTTTGTCCTGGGAGTTGGTTTGGTAAAGCGCTTGGGTATGTGAGTTCCGCGCGATCGTTGCCATTGTGACACGAATTGCATTTTATGCTATCGCGCACCGCTTTAATGTCTAGGTCATTCAACTTGTTTGTACCCGAGCATTTTATGATTTCAGAATCTGACAATCTATTTTCGACCCCGATGGGTGGACCGTATCCGCTCTTGTCGAGATGTGCTATCTCCGCAGCGCCAAATCCGGACATGGCTGAGTTAATCTCAGAAAGCGCCTGTCCAAATTTGTCGACGCTAAAGTGACGCATATCTGGCGAAATTGGTATTAATGGCGACTTATGGCATCCATAACAACCATCAAGTATCGTTTGTTGCGCGAGTCGGGTGGTGACAACAATTTCAGAATTTTGAAAGGTCCGCATGAAATCTATAAAATAAGCAATCGGATTTGCTAGCTGCCGCTCGCCAAATTTTTTGAACACCGCGATAACGCCAATCGAACTCGGCTTGACCGTCGGATTGCTTGAACCAATGGCGTACTGAATAAAAAGATCAGCTCTATCGGTCTCTACCCAAACTAATAGACGCCCAAAAGTCCGAGCATTGTCTACCGACGGTAGGTGTCTTGAATTAAAGACGACTGCGCTGGATTTCGTGCCATTGACATGATTTAGTTGCTCCACAACTGCGAGCGCTCGTGGAGAAACCAGCTGATCAACGGCGCTGACGTCCTCCAAAAATGACTGTGACAGCAAAACTGGAGGGATTATAGGCCTAACGAGCTGCTCAACTTCTTTTATATAACTCTCGTCGCTCACATCGAAGCCAAGAGAGTAGCCTTTTGTTTTTGAGCGATTGATCCTCTCGTAGTACGAGAGCAGCGGGAAAAAGCATTTGAAGTCGTGTCCCAGCGACTTTAAGCTTGTTTTACAGGCCCGCATTTGCAAATACGGGCCTGTAAATTCGTTCGTAAATGAGGACCTAACTAAGGTCTGCACCACTTCTTGCTGCCATTGGCGCCATGCGTTAACGCCGTCCGGACAAACAGCCTCGGCGGCATTTGAGTAAAAAAAAATCCGCTCATTAACATCAGAGGCTGATACCAGCATCTGTGCCATATATTAAAGACTTGCTGCAAGAGCCTGAACTTCTGATCACAGATTGAAGACAAATCCAAATACTCCGTACACGTCTGAAAGGCGCTCAGCTTTGCCCATCGAAACGGCACCAATTTGATGTACTTCCCAGGCTATGCCGATAAATTCGCTACCATAGTCGTGCTTTAGTTCAATGAGCTGCTTAAAGGATAGGTATCCAAACTGTGAGTCCTTTGTCTTAATGCCGCCGAAACCTGTCTGACTCACCCAGCTAAAATCCTGTGTTCCCTTAATTGGTGTAATCTGTACAAGTCGCAGTCCGAGTCCCCCCCGATTATTGAGATCGTCGGTCTTGTCAGCTGTTACAGTCCGCAAGTCACTTTCGCCCCATGCTTCGACACCGAGATATCCTACATTGGTATCGGTCCGGGTGACTGCTCTATCGACAGATAGTGTTTGTCTGCTCAAGTCCCCTGAGTTGCTAAAACTCGCTCCCAATCGCCACGGACTCTGCGCTGCACTGCTTACCGAAGAGATCAAGAGCCCGAAAAAGACACCGAAAAATCTTAACTGATACATGGATGTAAACCTTTCCATAAAGAAAAATGATAGCGATCAGTCGCGTTGATGGGAATATTGCCGTGTAAAGTCCTACTTGCAGATGCCCATCGCTACGGTTAGTGATCCAGCGGTAGTCCCACATGGTACGGCGCAGGCTATTGCAGTTGCCCCAGCACTCACCGTCGACGCTGTGCAATACAGCCCCCGCATTCCATCCCCTTGCCGACAGATGTAGCAACAGCGCCTCCGCACCCGCTAAGACCAAGGGGGTTGTCTGCAGAAGGAATTCGAATGTGCGGAGAAGGCACTCTGATGTGCGGCCCCCAACCCTCTAAATTAACACCAACCATTTTTGAAATATCGCTTTTATCATTTGTGAGAAAATCAAAGTTAAACGCGAAATTTGTATTTGATTTTGAATCATAGCCGAGGTGAACGCCAATGGCTTGACCGTTTTGAAGGACTGGTGCGCCACTAAAGCCAGGTCGCGTATCGCAGGAGTAGCTAACGGCACCTGTCGTAGAATTAACCCCCAAATCAGCGCATGAATTACTAAGGAATATTCTACTCTTTACATCCATTGCTTGGATGGTGACGCGTTCGCCATTTTTCACCGACGCGATCCTGTAAAATTTGGAATAAGTGCGGTCTAGTTTATATGCGACGACGTCTTTTTTTGAATCGATCAAGAGATCTCCAATCACCTCGGCGCTTGGCGCGTCCGACGCAAATGGCCAAAATTTAAACCCACTAAATGCGGAAGGATCGGTCCGATCGGATTCCACACAATGTAACGCCGTAATAACGATGTCGGTACCAATTAAAAAAGCGTTACAGCTTCGGTCGCCCACTACTAAAAAACCCTGCTCTGATGGTCGTGAACTGTCTTCCTTTAGATCATTTTCTCCAATCACCGACTGTACAGACGAGCGGTTTGTTTTACAGCTCGCAAAAATCACGGGAGTTGAGATCAAAAGGAATTTAAACAAGACTATTCGTATATGGATTCCATGTTTGGCCATTTGACTTCACACCCCTATAAATAATTAATTTAATTTACTCTAGGGGGAGCCTAAGGATTATGCAACTTTTTTTGCCTTGATAGCCTAGCTAGCATTTCACTCTCGCCACCATCCTATCTCCCGCCAAAAAAATGGCTTCTGCTCGAGTTGTGAACGAGATATCACGTTCAGGCCCGAGATCAAAAAAAAGGATTCCAGTTTGCTAGTAGCGACATCCACCTCGATAGCTAAGAGCTTCAGATCGTGAGTGGCCCTGTAAATAAGCGATCAATAGCTTCCTTGGTGGTATCAAAGGAACATACTAGACGCACGAGACCTTCATCCCACGGGTAAGCCGCAGCCTCTGCATAAAGATGCTGAGCTTGGGTAGGATTAACGCGCACAAAGACTTCGTTTGCCTGAGTCGGATAAGGAAAATGCACAGAACTTAGCTTGGCCAAGCGTGATCTTAGATACTGAGCCATGGAGTTTGCGTTTTGAGCGTTTGTCAGCCAAAGTTTTTGCTCAAGATAGGGAATGAATTGACTGGAAAGAAAGCGCATCTTCGAAGCCAACTGCATGCTCTGTTTTTGCAGATAGTCAAAGCGCTGAGCAAGACCTGGCTTCAAAAAAATCAAAGCTTCCGCACAGAGCAGACCATTTTTAGTCCCACCGAAGCTCAGCGCATCGATACCGACCGCGCTCGTGCAGTCGCCCAATTCAAGGCCGAGAAATGCAGCCGCATTGGCAAGGCGAGCTCCGTCCATGTGAACAAACATCCCCTTCTTATGGGCTAAGTCGCAGATATCTTGCAGTTGGCCTAAGGTATAAACCGTCCCGCTTTCCGTCGCCTGGGTGATACTCACAAGACGCGGCAAGACTCGATGCGGATTGCCTGGATCAATTTTGAGCTGCTCTAATGCCTTGAGACTCAGCTTCCCTTCTTCTGGAGCCACGGTAAGAATTTTGCTACCGCAGATATATTCAGGAGCACCACACTCATCTTCCTGAATATGGGCATTGCTTGCCGCAAAAACTGCTTCATAGGGTTGGCAGAGGCTGCGAATGGCCAAGGTATTGGCAGCTGTTCCGTTAAAGAGAAAAAAAATCTCGCTATCAGCGCCAAAACATTGTTTGAGCAATTGTTTGGCTTTAGCCGTCCAGGGATCAGCTCCATAGGCAGGGGTATGGCCCTGGTTGGCCTCCGCTAAAGCAAGCATAACTGCAGGATGAACGCCCGAGTGATTGTCACTGCCAAAGCTCAGCTGCGTCTGCATATCGGATTCCTTATTCGTCAAAAGAACAGTCATGAGCTCTATGTTCCCGCAAAGCGATGCACATGGCTATGCTTCCGCCGAATTCTTAGGGACATGCTGGCCCCAAAACCCTGGATGTTTGCGGACTACTAGATCGGAAGTGACCCGCACCTGGCAGGCCAGTCGTAAATTCTGCCCAGCACGATGTGGCGGGAAATCGAGGCGCCATGTCTCGCGCGCATTCACGGGCGCGACGTCACCGCTAATGATTTCCACTGCACAGGTGCCGCAAGTGCCCAGTCCCTTGCAATTAAGCCATTGGGCGCTACCGTTGTGGGGCGACTCGCCATTCACGAGCAGGGCGTCGCGGAGTCGCATCCCCTCATCGCATTGAATCAGCTGTCCGTTGTAGTCAATAATCGGCAACGAAGTTCCCCAAGGCTGACGTTATTTCTGCCCGAGTGTTTTAGCTGCATCTTAGGGTTTCTACACGTTCGGATCCAGCAACATCGAGCTGAATAATTTTCGCCGTAGTCTCTATTTGACCAGGCTCACGGCGAATCTCTACGCGGAGGCCACGTTCGCCGGGATTAACTTCTGCACAGGACCATAGTAGTTCAGGCGCGCTGGCGGTCACTGGTGGGCGCGCGCATTTAAAGCTAACGGCTGCATAATTTAAACTTTGCAGTAGGCCTTTACCTTCGTAAATGCGAAATGTGGTGTCTGCGTCTAAGCCGCAGATAGCGTCAAATTCATGGGGCGCACCTGTCGTTGTGATAGCGATTTGTGAAAATCCGATCTCACTGAATATTGGTGTCATCAAGGCTAGAGAAGCCGCTAAGAAAATCTTATTCATGAGATGGCCTTTCGCGAATCAATCGCAATCAACCTGGGCCGAAAATAACCCTAGGGTCTATTTTAAGTCTCACTGCACGGGCCGAGAGTCAAGATAGCCTTGTATGCCGCGCTAAAGACAGGTCAAGAAAGGTTAGTAATTCAGCATGTAGGGACTAAGTAGCTCTCTCAGCTCAGGGGTCGGAGAGCCGTCTTCGTTATGCCGGACTAGTTCATTGGCCTTGGGCTTGGTGACTCTGCGACTATAGGCGCTGATCATTCGGTTGATCGGGTCCGACGAACTATGCCTTAAGCAGAGTCTTTCTTTTTCATGTAGACCTGCCGCTGAAGCAAGGGCCGAGAATGTGGCACTCTCGGCTGCTGGTAGTAGCACCCAAAAGATCCCGTCATCGTGTAAAAGCTGTTCGACAGCCGCCAACATAGCGGCGAAATCGAGACCATTTTCATGCGAATGCCGCGCGATGTTGGCCGAGTCTTTAGCAGATGTAGGTAGATCATTTTGATAAAATGGTGGATTGGAAAGAATAAGCTCATAGCGCTTCTGAGACTGCAGCGCGAACTCCTGAATCGACTGATTTATGGGGTTGATCATGTCAGCAAACGGGCTGGCGGCTGCATTGTCCTTGGCTCTGGCGAAAGCCACCGGCGAAATCTCTACAGCATCGATCCGTGCCTCGGGGTGAGCGCGCTGCGCCACCATTAAAGCCAAAAGTCCCGTACCTGTTCCGATATCGAGTATCGTCTTGGCATTTTCTACAGCAATATAAGCCCCGAAAATTGTCGCGTCAGACGAGATGCGCATGGCACAGTCAGTTTGGTCTATTTGGAAACGCTTGAATGTGAACTGATCACTGCGCCGGCGCTTTTCTACTCCCACCGACATTTAGCTGCATCTCCACACAAGGACTCGTCATCATCTCGGTAGTACTTCTTAACCGCTAATCGACGCGACGCTCAACTGTGAACCGCTACTGTCAGCGCAAAATCCCTGCATATCAACACTGCCACCGGCCGGAATATTCATATTCCAACTTGCGGCTGGTTTGAGTGTCACTGTGCCAGATCCATAACTGGGCACCATGTTCCATTGTTGGGTCATAGTGGCTGAGTTTAGATTCAAAACTAAAGTCCAGGTGCTCACGGCTTGGCTGCCCGGGTTGCTGATAATTAGGTCGGCACAGTAGCCACCCTGCCAGGTTGATTTCACTTTTATATCGACTTTTAGCTCGCTACCGTTGATTTCGGTAGTTTTCTGTAACGAATTAGGTGGAAATGAAGGCACTGAGCTTGGCGATTGGGTCGGCACTGCTGGTCCGACTGGTAGCGCTGGTACCCGCGGCGCTGACGGAGTCGGGATAAACCACGGGTTTGGGACGTTAGTTGGATTCGAAGTAGGCGGTTGCGCTTGCTGCGTTGGTGTCGGAGCTGACGCCACTGGTTGCTGTGTCTGTTGCTGAGCTGGCTCTTGTGTCTGTTGAGTGGTCGTTTGCGACGGTGTCGGCGCATTCATACTTGCGTTCCTGGCCAGCTCAATCGCCCTTTGGCTCCAGAATTGGCCCGCGGCTGGACCTCCAGCGCAACTGCCATCTGACTCACCAGGAGTTTTGATCCAAACAAATGCGTCGACGCCTTTGGCATTAGTTTTCGTGGTAGGTGCCGTGCCTAGGCCGCGGCCAGGTGGATTGCACCACTGGTCATCACCAAGGGATCCTTTGCCGTTGCGGCTGGTGTCGATGACAAAGTTTTTCTGCACCATCGCTGCTATTTGCTGGCCGTAGCTGATGTTGCTGCTGTTGTCATAATAATTGCTGGTGTTCAGTGCGAAGCCATCAGCCTGGGCGATGCCGGCTTGTTTTAGGCGCGAGGCGACATCGCTCACACTTAGCCAATTTGGGTGGCCGGCGTCGATGTAGACCTTAGCGTTGACGGCATTTTGTTTGAACTGACTGACGGCAAATTGCAGTAAGTCGTTACGTTCGGTGCGTTGCTGAGGACCAAGGCAATCAGTCAGGGTAAGAGCGTCTGGCTCCAAGATGATCATGGCCTTGGCGTTGCCGATGCCGGCAGCAAATTGCGAGATCCAGCTTCGATACTGGCCTGCCGGAATACCGCCACCAGAGTAGCTGCCGCAGTCACGGTTGGGGATGTTATAGACGACCATCACGGCTGTGGCGCCTAACGCGAGAGCGTTGCTGGCATGCGCTTGCACGGCACTCCGAATATCTCCACTCCAAGCACCGTACCAAACTCCAACGGTGTTATTAGCTACCAACTCCATATAACGCGCATCGCTGCTGCCTTGAGCGCGGAGATTTTCCGCCTCGCGTCTAGACTGGGCATTTTTATCGACCAAAAAGCCGTTAACAATGGCAGCAACAGAAGCACCGCTGCTCGCGCCCGCCACGATGCTACTTTGGGTAGGCCGGCAGTTCAGGAGACTTCCCGCGATTAGGGAAAGCCCTAATATGGTTTTGGCTTGGCTATAGGACATGCACGCTTCTCCTGATCCGTCACAGATGCTGAGGTCGTGAACCGGGGGCAAAAAAATCGATACTGATAACTATGTGCAATCATAATGCCAGCTCACTCAACATAAAAAATACAATAAAATCATTATGTTGTTGATTTTAGCCATCGGCTGGTCCTTGGTCAATAGCGTTACATTGTAAAAACCATTGGCGAATGGGACCTGCTGCAATAATCTGCCGGTGCCCGGTTAAAATACCTGGATTTCTATCAGCTAACTTCAGGAGAGGTGCTTCCATCGTGTCTAAATTCAAAAAAGGCGTCATCTTCGGCGACGATCTTAAGGCCCTCTATCAACACGCAAAAAATCAGCAATTCGCGCTACCGGCAGCGAATGTCACTTCTACCGATACAGTGAACGCCTGCATGGAAACGGCAGCGCGTCTGCAGTCGCCAGTGGTGATTCAGATTTCGCACGGTGGCGGACAGTTTTATGCCGGCAAGGCACTTTCGAACGAAAATCAGCAAGCGGCGATCGCGGGAGCCGTAGCGGCTGCGCATCATGTGCACCTACTTGCTGAGCTCTACGGTGTTACCGTGGTCTTGCACACCGACCACGCAGCGCGTAAACTGCTGCCCTGGATTGACGGACTTTTGGATGCGGGTGAAAAGTTCTACAAGCAACACGGCAAGCCGCTGTTCAGCTCACACATGCTCGATCTTTCCGAGGACAGTCTCAGTGAGAACATCGCGACCTGCGTCACCTACCTACGTCGTATGCACAAGATCGGCACTTCGATTGAGATCGAGCTGGGCGTGACCGGCGGGGAAGAGGACGGCGTCGATAACTCCGGTGTCGATAGCTCGCGCCTTTACACGCAGCCCCAAGACGTATGCTACGCATACAGTGAACTATCCAAGGTCTGCAGTCACTTCACTGTGGCAGCATCTTTTGGCAACGTCCACGGTGTCTACAAACCAGGTAATGTCCAGCTAACACCAGTGATTCTGAAAAATTCTCAGGATTATGTGGCAAAAGAACTGGGCACCGGCCCGAAGCCAGTGGATTTTGTCTTCCACGGTGGTTCGGGTTCGACCGCTGCGGAAATCAAAGAGGCCCTCTCTTACGGTGTGATCAAAATGAACATCGACACCGACCTGCAGTGGGCTTTTTGGGACGGCGTGCGCAAGTACACCACCGAGAAGAAGGCTTATCTTCAGGCCCAAATCGGTAATCCCGAAGGCGACGAAAAACCCAACAAGAAATACTACGATCCACGCATGTGGCTGCGAGCTGGCGAGCAGGAATTCTCGCTGCGTCTAGAGCAGGCATTCCGTGAATTAAACTGCGTGAATACAAACAAGTAATATGAAAACGTACGACCTGACGGTAGGCGCCCCGCACAGCGGCGCGCGCCTAGACGTCTTTTTAGTGGCCGCCGAACTCGGTCTGTCGCGGCGGAAAATCCGCCAGGTGATCGATATCGGCGGCGTTTATGTCAATCGTAAGCGAGTGCGCGTTGCCTCACGGCAGGTGTGTCGCGGTGACAAAGTGCGCGTTGAGTACAGTGAAGTCACTCTCAAGAAAATCCGTGCTGAGGAGCCGCCACTAACTCCCGAATCCCTGATTTTTGAAGGGAAGGGTATCGTTGCGATCAATAAGCCGCCGGGGCTACCGTCGCAGGCGACGAAAGATCAGTCGGTGCTTCATGTAGTGCCTAGCGTTGAAGCTTTGTTCAAGACAATGGGGCGGCCTCGCACTGCGTTTACGCTAGTGCACCGTTTAGACAAAGAAACATCCGGTGTCATTTTAGTGGCGACGAGTAAGACGCGCGCGACCTGGCTTACGGATCAGTTTCGCGAGCGTACCGTCAAGAAGACCTATCTGGCGCTATGTTATGGTCTATCTAAAGAAAAAGCGTTTACTGAGCGAGCGTATCTTAGCGAGATAGATAAACGCACCGGTGATGTCAAAGTCGTGCGTGCGGGCGGACGCAGTGCCGTCACTCACTTCCGCGTACTCAGTCAGAATAAAGATCTTGGGATTAGTCTGGTCGCTTGCTATCCCGAAACGGGACGTAGCCATCAGATTCGCGTGCATTTGCAGATAAACGGCCTGCCAATTATTGGAGACAAGCGCTACACAGCAGCCTCCCGCGCAACTCTGCCGCAGGAATTGGCTGAGTTGGCGAGCCTGCATCACTTTCTTCATGCCTATGCTTTGAGCTTTCCTCCAGCCGAGGGCGCAGAGGACCTACAACTGACGGCGTCAATGCCGCCGCGTTTTGAGGCATTTATGAAGCAAGCTGGTCTAGCCGTGGACCTCAATCTCGCGCATGGGGTCGGGCACCTCGGACAATCAACTTGAATCATTAGATATATCTGAATGATCGCAGGCTACAGGATTTCAGTAACTTAGCTTAAGTGCCCGACCCCATGGGTACGAAGGGTAGGCCTCGTTGCAGCGGAGCGCCCTCTGCCGTTGTCGGAGAAAATTTCTTCAGCTCGCTGCCAGTACAAAGTAAATATTCGAAAGTAGTTGCTGGTTTTTCTTTCGGCCGGTCTTTCACTTTAAGTAGGTGCGGTTGGATCCGTTCAGGGCGGCCGACGATGACGGCGTCGGTCTTTTCAGCGCGCCAGGACTTAGCTAGATCCTTGCTGGCGAAGGCCATCATTGTTCCGCTTAAATGCGTGCGGCTGATGCCTAGCGACTTATCCAAGGTCTGCATGATTTTAGGTTGCTGCCAGGTGGCCTCGCTATAGCACCAGTCACGGCTGAGGTTGAGCATCGGGCATGGCGTAGGAGCGAGGCAAGGATACAGCGGCAGATAGCCCATCTTTACCATCTCATCGCGTAGCTCCATGGCCGAGCGGGCGAAGGTCTGCGAAGCGGGTTCAAGCAGCAGCACTAGGGTGGAGCCCTGAACCTGATCGCGCAAAAGTTTGAGGACGCGGGTCTTGGCCACGGGATTTTTTTCTAGTTCGTTCCAGACATAGCCTAGCGAAAAACCATGCATCGTACCTGCAGGTGCAAGAGGGACCATGCTGGAGTCTAAACGCTCCAAACCAACGCGGTGTGTTTTGATACTGGCACCGCAAGCGGCTTGGTTAAGCACCAAACTCGCGGCTTCCAAAAGACTGCTGCTGGTGTCGTAGAGGCGCATCTGCAAAGCCGAAGGTGGCAGGCCGGCCGTCAGGAGGAAATCACTGACTGCGTGTGCCACTGCACCAGTACCGCAACCCAGATCATACCAAGTGACGAGAGGTTGCTGTTTCACTCCAGATTCGTTTTTAGCTTCGCTTTTAGTTTCAGCTTTGGTCTCGGCCTCGGCCTCGCCTTCAGTGACCGGTGCCGCTGTCGCCGGAGTGTGTTTGCGCGCAATGTCTTTAATCCAAGCTTGCACGTGATGCCGATCGCTAAGGCGCTTCAGTAGTAGTCTTGCTCTCGCTGCGTTGACGAGATGAAATCCGAGCAAGTAGGCCACTGTCTGCTGCGCGCTGCCAAGCATGCCGCGGCTGACTTGCTGGCGTTCTTTAGTGAAGGATTCCCAGAGGTCGATGATCGCCCCGGTCTCTTGGCGCAGAGCGGTGCCGAGCAATGCTTCGGGCGGCGTGTCTTTGCGCTTTGTCCCACGGGGAAATTTTGCCAGTGCCAACACGGCGTCCCGCCACGCATCGAGCATACGCCCAGGCAAGTTAATCGGCTGGTTAGTGGGTGTCATAATTGGGGGACTCCTGGCTGGTACGTAGGCCGCAATGGTGTATTCGGTTTTTTTTACTCTGGCTATAGGGAGTCTTCAAATGCCCGCAAAGGCTGCCCAAGCTTCTCCCATAACAAACTGAAATAATTAATAATTAAAAAACCACGCTGCAGCGTGGGCTAGGTGGGGAAGGTGACGTTGGCACTGGGAAAGTATGGGGAGCAGTGATTAGTCGGTAGCCTTGACCTTGGTCACTACCTCTAAAAGTGGTACTCTAAAAGAGGTGCAAGCAAAGGTGGCGCAGAGTGAATAAAAAACACAAAGAATTTCATTATGATACGGTTTTAGACCCTACCAACTTATGCGGCAGAAAGGCAGAACTTAAAGGCCTCCAAGTCCTGATTGAGCGAAAACAGCGCGTCGTCCTCTACGCGCCCAGGCGGTACGGCAAATCCTCCCTGGTGCATTACGCGGCAACAAAATATTTGGCGGAGCACAAGCGCTCGTTAGTTATTAACGCCGACTTCATGGATGTATCTTCCCTAGCTTCACTGGCCGATCGATTGCGGCTAGCGACCGCGCGAGCCATCAGCGAACGTATGGCTGTTCGTGGTTTTTTGGAGTCTGTGATGGGGTATTTGAAAAACCTTTCACTCGTGGTCGATGTCGATCCGATCTCTGGAACTCCATCCGTGAGCCTTAAAGGTACAAGCGGAGATTTTGGGCGCTCCATCGCGCCAGTCCAGTTGGTTCAAGAGTGTCTTGATGCCATTAAGCGGATGCACAAAGACCGGCCAGTCCTACTGATCATGGACGAGTTTCAGGACATTCATTTCGTGAAGGAGGCTGAGGCCATCCTCCGTGCGGCTCTGCAAAAAATGCCTGGCCTGCCGATGTTGATGTTAGGTTCAAAACGAGCCCTACTGACTGAAATGTTCGCACGCAGCGGATCTCCATTTTTTGGCTTTGGCGACGAAATGACCCTTGGGCCTATTCCCGTTGATACTTGGCTACCCTACTTTAATGAGCGCCTCAGCCCGTATGGGCGCAGGATTCACAAACAAGCATTAGCCGCATTATGCGAACTGGTGTGTGAGGTGCCGAATAGTGTCTGTGAGTTTGGTTTTGCCCTTTGCCATGACTTACAGGTTCCGGCTGAGATCGACGAGACTGCGATGAAGTCATGCTTGCAGCGTTTGATCCAATCTAAGGAGCAGTCGCTGCGGTATCAGATGGTTCATTTTTCTTTGACGGAGCGATCCGTGATCGCAGAGATTGCTCGGCGACGTTACGTCCAGCAACTGGGTGCCAAGGATTTTCTTACCGCGGTGAAGCCAGTGCTTTCAGCGGTGCAAAAGATCGTGGCTCGTCTCGTTAAAAGCGGGTTTCTTGAATGGGAAGCGGGTAAGGGCTACCGCCTTTCCGATCCGCTCGTAGGTGTTTTTCTGTCAGCTTATCCCTTGTGAACTACCGGCTAGTTTGTGGGCGAAGCAAAATCGCTCCGCTGCATATGCTTATTAATCTAATACTTATAGTGGCTTAATGCTTTTGGAACGATCCACTCACGGAGCCTACAACAGGCGCTAGACGCTGCCGCCGAATCACGCTAGGCTTTAGGCAGTTTGCGCGGCTGGGGTAAGTGCCGGTTCACTCCCGCTAAGTACCCGCCCATACAGTTAAATTAGCTAGACGAGAAAGCCTCATCATTATGACGACCACTGACTCAGGCAGTGACCCAGCGGCACCGAAGCCGTTGCATGTTGGTAAACCCGCGTGGCTAAAGACAGAGATACCCACGGGCGGTACCTACTTTCAAATCAAGCGTGACCTGCGCGAACGTAAGCTTTTTACGGTATGCGAAGAGGCTAAATGCCCCAATATCAGCCAGTGTTGGAGTCAGGGTACAGCGACCTTCATGGTACTCGGCGATACCTGCACTAGAGCCTGCCGTTTCTGCAACGTTAAGACGGGTGATCCGCAGGGCTGGTTAGACCCACATGAACCTGACCAGACGGCAGAATCCGCAAAAGTGATGGGGCTTAAATATGCCGTCATTACCATGGTTGATCGTGATGATTTGCCGGACGGGGGCGCGGCTCACGTGGGGCGCGTGATTACGCGTGTGCGTGAGGTGAATCCAGAGATCAAACTCGAAATTCTGGCCGGCGATTTTGCGGCTTCAGATACATCGCTGCAGACGCTTTTGGCTGCGCGTCCCGAAGTATTTGCTCATAATTTGGAAACTGTGGAACGCTTAACACCACGCGTTCGCGATGCTCGTGCCAGTTACCGCCAGTCACTCGCGGTACTGCGGCGCGTGCGTGAATTAGCTGATTATCGCGTGTACACAAAGAGCGCTTTAATGCTTGGGCTAGGCGAGACTCTAGACGAGGTCGAGGCAGCTCTGGCTGATATGCGCGAGTACGGTGTAGAATTTGTCACCATCGGTCAGTACATGCGGCCGACGAAACAACATCTCAGTATCAAACGTTGGGTGACGCCCGAGGAGTTTGACGCGGTGGCGGCAAAGGCAAAGGCGATGGGCTTTCTTTCCGTGGTATCGGGTCCGCTAGTTCGCAGTTCGTACCGTGCTGCGGAATATTTCGCCGCGGCCGTAGAGTCAACTTAACGCGGTTTACCCCGGGAGATTTGGTCTTAGTGGACCTTTTAGTAGACCGTTTTTTAGCATGGTTGCTCACCTGCATGTGGCGAGTTTTAGCAGCTATGCCGCTATGGGCGTTGTCTGGCCTCTCTGGAGTGCTGGCTCCGCTAGTGCGCCTGGCGGCCGGGCGTGACCGGCGGCAACTTAGTGAGAATGTGCGCCGTATCTACGGGCTTCCCGCCCACAGTTATTTTGCCCAACTGTTCTCGCGCCAAGTATTTAAGCAGCAGTTGTTGATCGCGCTCGAGACTATGCGCCTGATCCGGAAGCCAGATCTTGTCGAACTTCTTGGGTTCGATGAGTTGGCAGACAGAGTTGCTAGTGCCGAGGCGGCTGGGCGTGGTCACATCATGATCACTGCGCATCTGGGTAGCTGGGAACTTTGTGCCTACTACGCGCAAAAAGCGGCTAAGCGGCCCTTGCATGTATTAGCCAAACCGGCAAAGCGCCGTTTTTTGACTCTATTTTTGGCGCAGTTGCGCGAGTGCATGCAAGTGCATGTGCTGTGGACCGATCGTAAGACTTTGCTGCGAGATATGCTTGGCGCACTTAAGCGCCATGAATCACTCGGTTTTGTGATGGATCAGAAGCCGGAAGGGCGGCAAGGTCCAAGCGTTCCATTTCTCGGCCTGCCGACAGAGTTTGTGAGCGGACCAGCGGCGATGGCCATTCGGGCTGACTGCCCAGTGATTGCTATTTTTTGCGTGCGTGAAGGGGTGGGGCGTTACCGTTTACTTAGCCGCACTCTGCTGCCAGCGCTGCACGGGCAAAAAGACGAGACGGCCGTCACGGCCCTGTGTGCCGAAGCCATCAGCGATATCATTCGTGCCTATCCAGAGCAGTGGACTTGGACTTATAAGCGCTGGCGTTCGGTGACCCCGGTTGCGGCCGAAGGTCAGTAGCCGTTACAATCAAAGTATCGTCGCAATTCTTCGCAATTCTTCGCAATGACGCGTCCTTTCCCTGGGAGCTGCTGGTGAGACTGGTCTGCTGGCGTGCTGCACTGCTCGCCCTCAGTATTGTCAGCGCTTTAACAGCTGCTGGGCGTGCGCATGCCCATAATTTAGAGCTGGGTCTTGCCGGGGTTAGTGGGGGTGACGATCACGCTGATCCAGCCGCCTTAGTGCGCTTTACTTCTGATGCGCAGGTTTTCGTGCAAGGTTTGCTCTACGGAGCTGACTTTGGACCGGTTAGCACGCGCACCGGCCTAATCAGTTTTGGTCTAACTGCGCCGGTCAAAGGAATGGAGCGTCTGCGGATTTATTCGGGCCTGACCTTGATGGATGAATATGTCAGCATTTACTCAGGCGAGCGCACGCGTTCCGACAACACGACGCAGCCCAAGGTCAGTGAGCATAATTATAATCTTGGAGCTCTGCTCGGGGTGCGCGCTCCGATTTATGTAAAATCCCGCTTCAGTGCGAACCTAGGCTGGGAAAGTCACTTATTTCTCGCTGGGAGTGCTGGTCTCTTTCTCGTGCTTGGCGTGAAGCAGTCTTGGTCCCTCGCAGCGGGGATGACGCTATGAGCCACAGAATGTCGCTAAGGTCACTGGGTCACTGGCGATGTGTGATGCTAGCGGTGGTACTCAGTCTGGCGCACTCGTCGCCAGCTGTGGCCTCTGCTGTCTCCCTGTTGCTGGGTCCCGCCTCTGCCGGTAACGGCGGTTCAAATCCAGTTGGTATTCCGCCAAGTTTTGGTGACATTGCCATAAAATATGTGTCCAGTGGCTACTACGAAACTACCGTATCTCTCGTGCCGGGACTGCTTTTCGGTAAGCGCTTTCAGGATCGGCAATTGTATGTCTCGACCGGTGGCGGCTTACTAATGAGTATCAGTGGCGCTGGAGTGGGTGTGTACACATCATTTGGTTTAGTTTCAGGAACCGGCAGCGGTGTTCATTTTAATGCCGAATACACCCAATCTCTGGGCATTAATGGCAAGGGGTGGACCGCGCCTGGGGCCGGTCGTATAGGCGCCATCTGGGAGTTTTAGAGGTCTCCATATGCGTAAGATTTTACTTAAAAATTTCGTGGTCCTGGCGCTTTACCCCAGCCTCTGTGGTTTTGTGTTGCTGGGTAAAGATGCGGCCACTTTACCGGCTACTGTCGACTTGCCGACTATTAGTTTACTTTGGGATGGCCAAGCCCCGGTCATCCAAGCGAAAGAGAAGTTTTCTGACGGTACTTACGCTAGTGCCAGCGATGCTCAAATTATGGAGCAGATTCTCAAAAAAGCTGCCGCGACTTGGTCCAATATTCCTGGCAGCTTTATCAAATTCACAGTCAGTGCCAACAGCGCCGCTGTCGAGGACAGCACCGATAAAAAATACAGTGTAGTGTTAAAGTCTCTAGGCAGCGCCTCAGAGGCCGGGGCAGCTCTGCCAATTGTGATTGATGGTGTGATTGACGATTGTGATATCGCTTTGCCGCCCTCCAGTATCGACGCTAATGATTTACTGCACACTTTGATTCACGAGTTTGGGCATTGTCTCGGACTCGGTCATGCGCACACAAATTACAATGCAATTATGGGTTATAGCGGAAGTTCCAGCCAAATTATGCTTGGAGCTGATGATATAGCTGGTGCCATATATCTATACTCAGACCCCAACGATCCTGAGGCAAAGAAGTTCCGTCAGCTTATCGGGATAGGGTGCGGCGTAGTCAACGGCGGTGCATCCGATATCTCCGCTATTTCAGGGAGCTCTTCAGTAGCTGGCTTGCTCCTTCTCATTTTGCCACTATCCGTTGTGTTCGCGGCTCACTCAGGCTTGCGCCTCCAAGCCTTGCTCGTGCGTCGCCGGCGAAAACCATAGATTAAGCTGCTTTTCTTCAGCGCTAAGTTGAAATGGCTGCTAAGCTTAGAACAGCAACAGTCTAGTCCGGATGGATGCAGATTTATGGTTAAGAGGGTGTCACTTCCGCAGCTATTAAGGCGCCACCTGCACCTGTCGCCGCGTGGAGCGACAGAGTTTATGCTGGTGGCACTGGCTCTTAGCACTGCGAATCCAACTCTAACATCTCTAGGCATAGGCGCAGCCTTTGCTCTGACGGGGGAGTTTATTCGCATCTGGGCGGCTGGCTACAGCGGTCTCGCGCCAGGCCAAGGGCCTTTTCGTTGGGTGCGGCATCCCTATAGTCTAGGCTCGGCGTTGCTATTTGCCGGACTGGCCCTAGCGAGCCGGAATGTCTACGTCATGCTTGCAACCATCCTTTTGTTGCCATTGGTGTATCAGCCAAAGATAAAGCGGGTGGAAGCAGCACTGAGGCGGCAGCTAGGTCCTTGGCAGCCACGCTATGAGGCCGTAGTGCCGGCTTTTCTACCGCGGCTTTTGCCTATGTCTCGAGGTTGGTTGCCACATGAGGCGAATAGAGTTGTATTTTCAGTGGAGTACGCCCTATTGCGGGGGCGTCACCGAGAGCTGGATGCGTTACTTGCGATGGTCCTCTCGGCCGGAGCGTTGTATGCCCTTAAGGTCAGTACTCACGCAGAGCACCTGCACTTGTGGGTTGTTGCCGCTGTCGCTCTGCTTGCTGCTGCACGTTTAGTGTATTATTCAGTTAGATCGTAAAACTTGATCTACTTGAAGCAAAGTGAGAATACCGATGCCTCAATCTTCTCCATATCCAGATTTTCTTGCCATCAGCTCCTTACTGACTGAAGAGCAGCGTCTAGTCGAAGCTAGTGTCCGCGAGTTTGTCAGCAAGGAAGTCGAACCATTGATCAAGGATTGCTACCTTGAGGAGCGTTTTCCCAACCAGATCATTCCACGTCTTGGAGAGCTTGGTCTGCTCGGGTCTAACCTGACCGGCTATGGTTTGCCTGGCATGGACAATATTGCTTATGGTCTGGTCATGCAGGAGTTGGAGCGCTGTGACAGTGGTTTGCGTAGTTTTGCCTCCGTCCAGGGCGCGCTCGTGATGTATCCGATACATGCCCTTGGCAGCGAAGCTCAAAAGCAAGAATGGCTGCCACGCCTTGGTAGCGGCGAGGCCATCGGGTGTTTTGGTTTGACCGAAGCCAATGGTGGCTCTGACCCAGGCGCGATGATGACGCGTGTCGAGGACAAGGGCGATCACTGGCTCCTGAATGGCTCTAAAATGTGGATCACTAATGGCAACTTAGCTCATGTTGCCGTTGTTTGGGCGCAGACCTCAGACGGTATTCGCGGCTTTGTTGTGCCGACGAACAGCAAGGGATTTAGCGCCAAAAAGATGACTGGTAAGTTGTCACTGCGGGCATCCGTGACCTCTGAGCTTTATTTCGACAACATCAAACTGCCCAAGGACGCAATGCTGCCGAAGTCAGCTGGACTTAAGTCGGCATTAGCCTGTTTGACCCAGGCCCGCTACGGTATTGCTTGGGGAGTCCTTGGCGCCGGCGAGGCATGCTTTGACGAAGCGGTAAATTACGTCAAAGATCGCGTGACTTTTGGCCGTCCTATTGGTCACAGTCAGCTAATTCAGCGTAAATTGGCGTTGGCGCTAACGCGTTTGACGCAGGGTAAGCTGTTGGCCCTTCGCCTAGGCCAGTTGAAGAATGCTGGTGAGCTTCATTTTGCTCAGGTCAGTATGGGTAAACAGAATAATGTAGAAGCTGCTCTTGAAGTTGCTAGGTCCTGCCGCGATATGCTTGGCGGCAACGGCATCATGGCTGAGTATAAGAGCATGCGCCACATGTGTAACCTCGAGACCGTATATACCTACGAAGGTACCAACGACATTCACTTGCTGATTGTCGGCGCTGAAATCACCGGGACTCAAGCTTTCGGAACTTGAGCTTATTCAAGTCCCGAAAGTGATAAGGGCTTGGTCGCTAGGTTTGGGAAGCGACCAAGCCCTTATCCGGTGGTGTAGGTAAGGTTTTTAGGCCGCCTGTCGATAGAACTTCTATGGTTATCACACGATAGCCATGCGGGAGTTCCATGCTAAAGGCCATCGAACAAAAATTAGAAGAAGCTAATAAGCTTATCTTCGTTAAGCGTTACAACGACGCCGATGCTGTTTTGAGCGACCTCGTCGCCAGTGACGACGGGCGAGATGAGGCCTTAGTACATTTACGCCGTATTGAACTGGCGACGATGCTGAAAAGCCTTGATCGCTTGCGTCACAGTTACATGCAGCTTCTGGAAACTTCATCTAATCCAGGCCTCATAGAAACCTGCATCGCCATGATCCAGCAGCAGGGCGACATGTTGTCGCCGAGTGAAGTGGCTGGTCAGTTTCAGGAAATTATACGTCAGTACGGAGCCAGTGCGGCAGCTTACTATGGCATCGGCTACAGTATGGAGCAGCTCGGCAGCTACGAGAGAGCTGTATTCAACTATCAGCAAGCTTTAAATATCGATCCGGGTTGGGTGATTGCTTACTTCGGTCTTAGCCAGGTCTATTACCATATGGGCGACGACCGTAAGGGCGATCACTTCTTCTATTTATTTGAGAGCGCAGCTCCATACAATGTTTATGGCAACTTTGAAACCCATAGGCAGCTGTGCCAAGAGTACGTGCAGCGTGAGCGTTTTGTCGACGCCGAGGTGGCAATCCAAGCTCTTTCCTCGTGGTGGATCGAGAATAAAGGCAATTGCCCGCTCGAGATTCAAATCTACGAATTATTTGCGACGGCTAGGATTTCAGAGGCCCAGGGTGATAGGGCGCAGACTCATGAGCGGCGTCAACGGGCACAGGTCTTAGCCGACAGTGCTTTAGTCGATGAAAAAATAGGTGAGCACGTTCTCTATTTTATCGCTAAAGTCCTCGAAGATTTCGATAGCTTGAGTCGAGCCTGTGTATTTTACGAAAAGATTTTGCGCAGTAAGAATGCCAGTTCGCAGGTCATTCAGAAGATTGGTTCACAATTTCTTGCTATTGGTGAGTATCAAATTGCTAAGGAACTATTTACGGCTGCGTATCAAACGCACCCAGAGCAAACTGATGTTCGCTTTTGCTTACTTGTAGCCAATCTAAAATTGGCAAGTGTGAACGTTGAAGATTATTTGATTGGCAGAGAGCGCCTTCGTCAACTGATCAGCGGTAACGGGGATAAAGTTGAGCTTTTAGCCTTACTACATAGCTTGCTCGCCAAATTTTCCGGTGATGCTGATGTGCAGGGACACATTGCTGATGTTTACTTAAAACTTGGGAATGTCGAGCGGGCGGGTAAGCACTTCGAAAAGATGTATCAACTGGACGGACTCAGCCGTCAGACGGCCCTGAAATACGCTAGTTTTATTCTTCATTATAAAGATGCGGATCAAGCTTCGTTCATTCTTGACCGGATTAGCGCAGATGCGTCCCTACCATCCGAAGATCATGCTGAGATATACTGGCTGAAAGCTAGTTATCACGCCCGAAGGAAAGAGTACCGAGACTCACAAACGCTGCTGCGTAAAGTCCTGCAGATGGATCCGTGGAATGTTTCGTATTTAGCGCAAGAGATCACCAACTTAATTTATCTGTCGCCGGTTGAGGCTGATCTTCAGGTGGTTGATCCTGTGCTGACAGCGATTACAGGTAATGACGATGCCCCAGTGTCCTGGCACGATTTTGATCAGCGAACCGATCGTATGGAAAATCAGCATGCTATAGAGCTTGTCTATGCTCGTCGCAAACTGCGCTATCTATATGCCAATGGTTCTGATGAGTCCCTCCAGGAGCTGGTGAAGTCGGCATGTCGCCAGGATGCTGCGCGAGCGACTTATGATTTTATTAAGTTGCTGAACACTAATTTTGATAGCTTCAGCATCTGTTGGGCGCTCGGGATTTTGTATAAAGAAATTTGGCAGCTAGAAACAGCAAGTGTTTGGTTTGAGCAGATGCTGCTCTACCCGTCACTGTCTGCAGCAGCGAAAGCTAAAGCATATTTAGAATTAGCTGATTGTTTTATTTGGCAAAATAAAAACAGTGAAAAAGCGGTGGAATACGCAAAACTAGCCCTCGATTTTGCTGACAGGCAGGATTTGCGCACTAATAGAACCTTGGCCCACGCCTACCTCAAGGTTGGGCAAATACGGCATGCAAAGCAAGTTTTAGAGCAAATGGATGCTGATTCTGATCCAGAGACGTGCTATTTGCAGGGGCTGCTTCACTACCGAAATGGTGCCCGCGATGATGCTAATAGAATCTGGAAGCCGCTGCTGTCTTTGCGCAGCGAGAGCTTGCGATTCCACAACATTAAGCAGGATATTTTGAAGTTCTATTTCGATGGAGCACCCTATCTAAAAGTCAATTGAGCCTTGCGAAGTCGAGGCTCAGTTTGCCGCAGGTTGGTGATTTATCAAAAAAATATCGGCCGTCTAGCCAGAAAAAACGTTGACTATGAGAGCGTTTTATGGAGAATAGACACCGAGCTAAGACGATATAATTTTTAGAGCAATTTGGATTGAGCGTGGCCTTCTGCCAGCTGAATCTAACTTGGTGGGGTCTGTCGAGAATCGGCAAAGGGCGGTTTCTATATAGCTAGATTTTCTGCCTTATGTTCGAGACTTGGAAGCTTCCTAAAGTTTTTTGGAAATGTGCCGATAGTCAGCCTGTACTTTGTGGGACAGATATATGCGATGCCAAGCCTGAAAGGTTTTTTGGCCGATATTTAACGACCAGGGGGGGACGTTGTGAGGCTCAAAATCGAAAGACTCGGGGGAACTGGGACTATGCAAAACACTGCCGTAGAATGCTGTAATTGTGGGACCGAAAGTACATGTCGGCGCCGCGAATTCAGCGAGCAGGCGTGGACGGTACTCTTGCTCTGGAACGAAGTACAGGCACCGGCAGTGGATCAGCCACTCTGCGACAGCTGTTACAACGAACTGCGCGAGACTCTGATCGACCGCGCCGAGGAGATGGATGTGGCATTGACTGAGCATCAGTCGCCGCTTAATTCTCGTACAGTTGCTCCGCCTGTGCCTAGGCCCAAAGTGCGCAAAGCTGGTTGATTTCAGCCGAACACCCCCAATTCATCGAGTTGAAATTAAGAGCCCAACGGGGCTCTTTTAGTTTATTATCAAAAGTGGTCGCCTCAAGTTTAGATCGGTGCTGCCGAATCACTCGTACAGCCTAAGAAACCGAATCACTTGCAGGAGGACCTCGGATGATCCGAGCAGATCTGCTCAGTCTTGTGCAGCGTCATTGCGATAATAGCCAACGTTCACTCCTCACCCCTGAGAAAGCGTACGCGCAGGGATATGGGGGTTATGGTGAGGCGCTGCGCTTGATGTGGAGCGGCCAATTCAGTGACGCCGCCAGTCATGCCTCCGCGCTTTTAGCTGAGGATCCCGATATGGCGGGGCGCTTCGCCGTTTACAGGTTATGGATCGAAGCATTGGCGGAGCAATCCGACAAAGCATCACTCCGACTCTTGCGCAATTTACTGCTTCAAGTTGGTCGCTCCGAACCTGAAGCCCAGGCCACCTTTGTCGCCTTGCGAGGTCTAGTTCATTACGAATTAGATGAGATGGAGGCAGCGCGCATGTTGGCTCGGGCCTGCGCCGATCATGAAGATAATAGCTATTGCCTGGAATTGTCTCAGTTGGTGGCTAATCGGGATCGCAAAGACACCTTTCCTTTGTTAACTGAAGTACCTTTGGTCGATTATTTTCATTGGCAGACCCTTGCGAGGACCTTGCTGGCCAGTGGTTACCGCGTAGAGTTGAATCTGCTTTTGGGTGTCATGCGCGAACAGTGTCCTACCGCATCTTTGGCACACACGTTTGAGTACCATTTATGCATTGAATCGGGCTTCTATGCCGCTGCTGCATTAGTGGCTGAGCGTTTGACTGCGCTCTACCCTGAATCGGTGGACTATCGTTACTATCAAGCCTACGCCCTTTACGAAGATGGCGATTATCCCAGTGCGCGTCGGGCTCTTTCGGAACTGGTGAGTCGTGGGCACGGTGATGATGCCGAAGTGATTGGCCTACTAGGCCATACTCATGCCAAGCTGGGTAATGCCGAGGAGGCAGCGCGCTGTTTGCAACGTGCAGTTTCTTTGCTCAAATCACAGGGGCTCCCTCATTCCCATCTATCTATTGAGCTGTCAGATGTCGAGGAAGAGTTACGTGGCGATCAGTTGGATCCAGCGCTGTCTATTCCACAGCGAACTCGTAAATGGTTGATCAATTTGTCGCCGCGCCGTTACCATGAGCTAGTGTCCAGTTCGACTGCCGCAATTGACAGATTGCTTAGGCCGATGGGGCCAGAGCCGCGCACAGGCGATATTTGTTTCTTTGCTACGACTATTCACACGGAAGCCGGTGCGCAGTGGAAGATTGTTGCAATTTACGCAGTAGACTCGGTACCAATGTGGCACCCTATCGATGGTTATCATACAGCGCTACGCTTGGTGGCAAGATTGCCAGACGGTTTGCCTGTAGATATTGAGATGCAGGATCCAAAAATAGAGGCATCTAAATCCCAGGCAATGCATCCGCACGATCAGCACCGTAGCTACGGTGTTTATGAACTAGACAACTTCGCAATCGATATCATTGAAGAAGCGGTCCACATGAGCCGCGAGGATATGATCGATAGACGGCGCGGTAGTTCGCAGAGTCGTCGTCCGACTGCGTGAAAGAGGGGATTATGCGTAATTTTCTAATCAAATCTTCTGTTGCAGCTAGCATTTCACTTATTTTCTTTACTAGTCCAACCGCAGCTGAGGAAGATACAAGTGCCAACGTTGCTAGTGAAACTGAGACCGTGCCGCCACCGGTCGAATCAGCAGCAGCCGTACCGCCACCGGTCGAATCAGTTGCAGCCGTGCCGCCACCGGTTGTGGCGGCAGCGGGCCCGGATGTTGCTTCTTCCAGTGCTAATGCTGAATTAGTGACAGCCGACGGTAGCAGGATCACTTTGCGGGAAGGGGATTTCAGCATCATCCCGCCGAAGGGATGGGGAGTATACACGCAGCGTCCGGATCTTACGTTGCTAGCTCAGCCGCCGCTGCAGAATGGCATGAAGTATCAGCGCACCCTGCAGGTAGCGGGGTTCTCTGGTCCTCGTTATATCGATGCAGTTACAGCAAAGGAATTCGAGGAAAAGATTCCTCGGATGTTTGCGCAGTCAAGCCAGCTGGTCAGTGATTACCGCGTACGCAATCAGGTACCTGTGGATCTTTCCGATGGACGTAAAGGGCTGCTATTCTATACGGAATTCACGATTGACCGCGTCAATTTGATGCAAGCACATATTCTAATTTCCTCTTTAAATCGACACTATCTACTCACGTTTACAGATTTAGCTGAACACTTTGAAGGCGAGGGGGCCAACCAATACCTGACTGAGGCCTGGGATAGTATGGTCTCAAGCAAATTGGGTAGTCCTACGCCCCAAAGATTTGTTGGGATGGTGTATGGCGGTGTCAGTGTTGCCGTAATCTTAGTGTTGGGAGTGTTCTTAGTTGCATTAAGGCGGCGCCGGGCTGGTCGCGAGTTTCGTGCCTATGCAGAGCAAACAGATTTCAGTAATCACGGTGTGACACAGACGCCAGAGTCGCTTGTAGGTACACAATTGTCGCGCGTATCGGCGGTGAGTACTGTAGCTGAGTCCAGCTCTTTCAGTGCCATTAGTACCCTGGGTTCGGTTCCAGCAAGTTTATTGGCGACAGCACATAGTATGCCGGCGTCGGAATTCTCGGAATTCTCGGAATTAAAGGGTAAGTCGAAAAAAAGCGCCGTGAGCAGTGTCAGCAACGTGAGTGCACCGATGTCAGCCTTTACCTCATCGCCAGATACTGAATTCACTAGTGAAGCTGCCGGGTCGATTGTTGACTTTCAGTCGCATACAGTTAAGAAGGCGGATAAGAAGCTGGATAAGAAGTTGGATAAGAAGTTGGATAAGAAGAAGGCGAAACGTAGCCGCGACGAAGTCACCGGTGAGGAAGAAGCCTTGAGCGATCTTGACGATCTGGATGATATAGCCATTTAATTTCGGTAGCCAAAGATAAGCCTCCTGGAGAGTTCGCATTACCAGGAGTCGATATCGTCGCTATAATGCCTCCATCGCCAATGCGAAGGAGGCATATGTTTTCCGCAATGAAATATGATGGCAGCGTTTTGCAGTTGCTAGACCAGCGGCGACTGCCAGAGGCTGAAATCTGGCTAAAGTGTCATGATGTAGAATCGGTAGCTGCGGCCATCGAAAACATGGTCGTCCGCGGCGCCCCAGCGATTGCAGACGCAGCCGCTTTTGCCTTGGCGATGAGTGCCAGCGAGCGGGCGAGGCTGCCGGGTACTTTGGCAGACGATCTGTCTGTCTTCGAAGGGGAAGTCGAGAGACTCAGCATGACACGCCCTACGGCAGTAAATCTGTTCAAGGTTTTGGATGAATTTCGCCGGACCGTTCGGGTTTTGGCTCCGTCAACCTTGCGAGTGCAGGTGGCGCGCCTGCTAACAGAGTTAGCACAGCGAATTTTTGCTGAAGATCTTGCGACTTGTTACGCGATAGGTAAGCACGGACTTGATTTGGTGCACGAAGCGCCTGGGGTCCCGCTGCGTATATTGACGCATTGCAATACGGGCAGTTTAGCCACTGCGGGTTATGGCACGGCGCTTGGCGTGATTAGGTCACTTCATGCATGCGGACGGCTAGCTATGGTTTATGTGGATGAGACGCGCCCCTATCTACAGGGGGCGAGACTAACGGCCTATGAGCTACAAGCAGAGGGGATACCTTACCAGGTGATCTGCGATAGTGCCGCCGCATATCTAATGCAGTGTCGATCCGTAGATATGGTGATCGTAGGTGCTGACCGCATTGCCGCGAACGGGGATACAGCAAATAAGATTGGAACTTACGGTCTGGCGGTACAAGCCCATTATCATGGGCTGCCATTTTTTGTTGCGGCACCTCTAAGTAGCTTTGATGTCGCTATATCATCAGGGTCTGAGATCAGAATCGAGGAGCGAGGTGCCGAGGAGTTAAGACTAAGTGGCGGTAAGCAGGTGACTCCGCTAGACGCTCCGGTCTTCAACCCTGCGTTCGACGTCACCCCGGCGGCCCTAATCAGCGCGATTGTCACGGAGATGGGGATCCTACGCCCGCCGACGACAGAAAAGATTGCCGCTATCTTTGGCTAGCCCCTCCTTTGCAGTTGACAGATATGGTGTTCCTTTGCGACAAGCTATGGGCACAACGTGAAGACGGCAGCACAGGCGTTTAGCTCAGTTGGTTAGAGCACCTCGCTTACACCGAGGGGGTCTACGGTTCAAATCCGTAAACGCCTACCATTTCCTCCATGCTCCTCTTCGTAGCCATTAGCAGCTCTCTCAAGAACTGCACTTGCAGACTTGCACTTGCGGTAAGCCTAGGGTTACGCTGCATCTAAATGACTACCAACCATTTTATACCTCACCCTTTGCTCGCTAACGCGCACGCTCAAACTATTTTTGCGGCTCTCGTGTCGCCATTGGTTCGACTAAAGCATACTCAGCGGCTTTGGGTTCCGCTCGCTGATGGTGATGCTCTGCTTCTCAATGTGGAGTCTCCGGCAGTCGACGACGCAGAAAAGCCTCTAGTCTTGCTCATGCACGGACTTGGCGGCTCCGGCGACGGTTCGTTGATAGTGCGGCAGAGCGCGAAGTTAAATTGTCTTGGTTTCACTGCGCTGCGCTTTCACCACCGCGGCTGTGGCCCGGGAAGTCAGACTCGGGCCCGTGGGCTTTACCATTCAGGGCGCACCGATGATATTGCTGCCACCCTAAGTTTTATCGCTAAAACTTGGCCTGGGCGTAAGTGTGTGGCAATTGGATATTCGCTATCCGGTAATATGCTGTTGCGTCTTTTGGGGCAGCAGCCCAGGGCAAATCACGCACATTTGCAAAAGGCTTTAGCCGTCTGTCCGCCGATCGACCTTGAAGCTTGCTCGTTAGCTTTGTCAAATCGACATAACAAGGCCATCGATCAGTTTTTTAGTTTGATGCTGACGCGTCAAGCGCGCGCTCGGGAGCTTCAGCGTCCTTCGGGTGATCGTCGCAACTTAGAGTTTGGGTTAAGCCTACGTCAGTTTGATGAAGTTTACACAGCTCCAGTGGCGGGGTTTGTTAGTCGTGATGATTACTATACCCAATGCTCATCGCAGTCGGTGATATCCTCGATCACCGTGCCTACCGATATCCTCGTAGCAGCAGATGATCCGATTATCCCCGTCGACATCTTTAGATCGAAGAGTTCGTCTAGCGTCCTTGTCAGGATTGAGACTTATGGGGGGCACATGGGGTTTTACTCGCGTGACCATACATCATATGGGGATCGACGCTGGCTGGATGCTTTTGTACTGGATTGGATTTTAAAGTCATAACTTATTAATTTTAAAAAATTTTTCATAATTGTTATAAATTTTTGCTGTCTACCAATTATCCTTATTAAGACGTAAATAACTATAAACACTATGTCTTTATAAAAAGACTTTGATTATTTTTTAAAATAATATAAAAACACCCCTGCCTGGTAATTATGAGTAAGCAAATTCAAGCCTGAGGACGTCCGTCCTCAAACAACAGCCTGGAGGAGTCAAGATGCGTTTTGTGAAACCCCTGATCTTGGTTGGTCTCGTCGTTGGTGCCACCGCTTGTGGAACGAAGTCCACCAGCAATGACACCCAACCGGCAGCTGCCGATGTCAACGCTGCCCTGGTCCCAGCAGCAGCCATCATCCGCGTTCCTGTGGATGCAAGTGGTAACCCAACTGGTGAGCCAAGCATGCGTACGGTTAATGCTGACAAAGCTAGCCTGTCAACGCCAGAAGGTCTCAGTGCCGCTTTCGAAGCTGGTGCAGAGCCACAAAAGATCGTGGCGAGCAAGTCCGAGCTCGATGGTAACTCATCGACTCAGTCATGGTGCGGTTGGGGCCTCGGCGGATTCGGCTACGGTTACGGCTCCGGCTACTACGGTGGATACGGCTCTGGTTACTGGGGTGGAAGCTACTCCCCATACCTAATGTCGGGCGGCTACGGCTACGGTTACGGTTACGGCGGATTCGGTGGAATCGGTGGTTACAACTACTATTCCTACAACCGTTACTAAGATCTGGTATTTGGCCAGACAGTAATTAAGCTCATTAAAAAGTATGATTTGGCTGGGATGCGACTAAGCATCCCAGCCTTTTTTTTATTTAGGCGGGGCTTGGCAGAGTGGACTCTCGTGAGTGAGCTCCGACCGTTAAAGCTAAGGCGGGTGCAGGGGTTTTTTCCCTTTCCGCTACATTTAGTTCCGTCTCCGGATCGGCGAAAATCTTAATCATGGTCTGGGACAGTTTTGAGGCATGCATTCCATCAATGATCCGGTGGTCAAAAGTGACGCAAAGCGGAATGGTCGTTCCAACAACAATCTCACCATTTTCAACGACGGGTCTTTGTTTGATGGCGCCGGCCGTGATGAGTAAAGGGACGCGCGAATATGCGACTAATGGTGCAAACCCAAGGTCCAGTCCGAGGGAGCCAATGTTGGTGATCATCACGCTACCCATTGGATCCTTTGGGGTACCGAGTAACGGTGACCACATATTTAGGCTGTACTGAATAAATCCTGCAATGTCTAGAACCCAGCCGGTCAACCAACCCGGTATCAACGACATTAATGATTTCATTTGTGAATATGATTTATCCGAGAAGTCGCGGACAGAAGCGATCCGCTTATTCATCTCGGTTGTCATCTGTAGTAGTGTCTTATTTTCTGCATCGCGGACAATAACACCTGACAGATCTTTGCCTTGCTGATCAGTGGCCACCTGGAAAAATAAAGTGACATTCTTGCGACTATAGATTTTTCCAAAGCGCAGCACACTGTTGATCTCAGGATTCCTTCTTAGTGCTTCAGCGATCGCCTTGCCAAGAAAATGCGTGATGGTCACACGCTGGCCGCTGCTCTTGCTTAAGCTATCGATATATTCCATCGCTTTTTCGCAACGCAGTTCCAGCACACCATAAACGCTTGGATCCTTAGCGCTACGCCAGGTCCCTATGGCAATCTTGCGCCATGAGGATTGATTTTTGGGCGGGTGGAGATCAAGATGTTTTTCAATAAATGTCACGGTGAGATCCTGTAAAATTGGGGGGTTCTAGGTAATATAATGCCGACTGTTACCGGCGACTTCAGAATCAAATAATTGCTGGCTAAGTCTCGTGATAAAATTGCGTCGACTTAGCTGATGCACGGAAGATTTTTAGAATCTAATTTTAGCACAAGATAGGTAAATTTTATGAGCCACGACGCCAAAGCCGTTAAACACAGGAAAAGCGTCTCGCGCATCGTAGTTGGCCATCAGGCCATGGAAGGTGCAGGCTTTTTAATTCACCGTCCATTTCCCACTCATGAGTTACTGCAGATCGATCCATTTCTTCTCTTAGATGAAATGGGCCCGATATCTTATGCGCCAGGAGCTGCACAAGGTGCTCCCGATCATCCGCACCGAGGTTTTGAAACTGTAACGTATTTGCTTGCGGGTGAAATGGAGCACCGCGACTCAGCCGGTCATGTCGGAACTTTACGTCCTGGCGACTTACAGTGGATGACTGCAGGGGCGGGGGTCGTGCACTCGGAGATGCCATCGGCAGCATTTCAAAAAACTGGCGGATTGATGCATGGATTTCAGTTGTGGGTGAATTTGGCAGCGAAAGATAAACGGGCTAGTCCACGGTATCAAGAGCTCAGTGCTGCTCATGTTCGCATTGTTGAAGATTCAGATTTGGGTGAGCGGGTAAAAGTATTAGCTGGAGAGTACCGTGGAGTCACTGCTCAGGTTCAAACTCATCAGCCAATTCTTTATCTTGATGTTGAACTCAAAGCTGATGCTGAGTTTATTTTAGAAGTACAAAAAGATTTAACAAATTTTGTTTATATTTATGAAGGTTCTCTGGTCGCGGGTAGTGAAGGCAAGCACGTAGCAGCACATCAACTGGCTCTGTTCGATGATGTTCAGGGTGAGTTGTTTGTTAAAGCGAAAGCACAAAGTCGCTTTCTTGTCCTTGCAGCTGCTCCACTGCGTGAGCCAGTCGCCCGTCGCGGGCCTTTTGTAATGAATACGGAACAAGAAATACGCGAGGCCATTCTGGATTATCAGTCCGGTCGCTTTGCCGAGATCCCGCCAAAGGTAGACAAAGACTAAAAGCAGCTTGTTCGCATGCTTGCGGGTTCGAACTGACATTGGCTGGTTGGCCAGTAATTTGCTGTTTTTATTAAATTATTAATAGATTTTATAAAAAGCTTGTTTATTTTATAAACAGATGTTAAAAGCATGACTGCCGTAATGTTGATATTAAAAAAACCTTAGGAGAGCCTATATGTCCGTGCCCTTTTTAAGACCACGTCAATGTATTCTCCTTGCACTGTCACTGGGTGCTATTGCCATGTCGGCTTGCGGTAGGAGCAAGAGCAACTCGGCGACGGCAACCCCGGCCCCCACGCCTCCTGTGGCAACCCCTGCGGCTCAGCAGCAACAAGAGGACGAGACTACTCCCGAGCTTCCGGCACCTGCCGCCGATGATAATACTCAAGCACAGGCACAGTCACTAACAGTGGTGTTCCTGAATAGTACGGAAATGCAGGCCAGCCCTACGCCTAACTTAGTCAAATTTAGCGTGATTGGTCTCGATGCGAGTACAAACCAGAGCGACATTAAGTACGAATGTAAACTTTCTACTCAGTCCGCATTCGATGCCAGCAATGGCACGGATTCCTATACCTTCGTTAATCTTCAGAACGGAACGAGTTACACCTTAGAGGTCCGTGCGACGATTATCTCGAAGAACTTAACACTCCCCACGGCGAGTTTGACCTTCACGGCTAAGGGCGTCGGCGACAACAGTGCGGCTAATAATACGAACCAAGGAAATGGTAACGCGAATAATAATGCTAACGGTGGTCAACAGGGCGGTCAACAAGGCGGCCAAGGTGGTCAACAGGGCGGTCAACAAGGCGGCCAAGGTGGTCAACAGGGCGGTCAACAAGGCGGCCAAGGTGGTCAACAGGGCGG
>JAPLFY010000025.1 GCA_026390435.1 Pseudomonadota bacterium | reverse complement strand
CATCACGTCGTCGCTAAACGGGCTGTAACCTGTTGATCCAGGCTTTGACTCAAAAGGTCTGCGCGGGGGATAGCACGTCGGCGGGTAGACCCCCCAAGAATCATGCCACAGCCCACAGATGCACGAAGAGTGCGTACGTCTAAACAATAGGCACCCTGAAATGCACGGTGTCGGAAAAATCGCCACATTTCCGCGTCATTTATAAATGGCATCATGTTTGCAGTATGGAATACCGCAGGCAACTTGCCCAATCGAGCAAGACCTTTTATTTCAGCACCGAATGGAGTTTCTAACATGCTGATGCGGCGAAGAATCACTACAAAAAACAAAGTAGTTGCGAGTAGAAGAAACGCAATTGCCGCAACAGCGATAAGCGCGATGTCATTGCCTATACTCTTTACGGGTGTAAGTTACGGCAACGTAATTGGTGCAGATACTCAAAATTTCAATCCGACGACATCTGGGCTAGATTTCGTGACAGTCGAATCTTCTCAGGTTCTAGACCCTGGCATTGTAAATTTTGGATTATTTCTGAATGATCAAGCCAACTCATTGCCATACTTCGCTGACGACCAACAAAGTCGCACTCGATTTACGGATGCGATTCTTAGCGCGGACATTAACATGGGAATCGGCTTACTTCCGGGTTTCGAAATGGGGCTTAGTGCCCCCCAGGCGATAAGCCAGAACTCACCGGGCACCGGTTATCATGGGGAATATAATGCTCTCGGCAATACCGAAATCCGAGTCAATGCCAAGTATCAGTTCTACGGTGACCGGGATTATGGGCTAGCCATGCAGCTACTAGAAAACATCAACCGTATCAATAACAACCCCTATTCCGGCAGCAACGCAGGACCCACTACTAATTTACAGTTAGCTGGAAATACGACGATCGGACGACTAAAGCTTGGACTCAACCTTGGCTACCGGTGGCGTCAGCCTGGCCAGACAATTGCTGACCAAGCACCGATCACGCCACTCCCGAACCAATATCTGGCCTCAGGTGCTTTGAGTTATTTCTTTACATCGCTCAAAACCAAGTTAATCTGGGAAGTGTTTGGCGGTGTCCCCGTTCGACCTGTCGATACTCTTTCCAGTCGTCAGGCATCTTCGGCAGAGACAACTCTTGGAGGCAAGCATGACTTCACCACGCACTTGTCTGGACACCTTGGTATTGGCAGCCAATTAATGAAGGGCATCAGTTCACCGTATTGGCGTGTATATACCGGCCTCAATTACTCGTTGGGGCAGCCTGCTAATGCACAAATACCACAGAAGATTGAGACCATCTCTCAAACTACGTTACCGAAGACTAATCCATTTAGCGGCCCCCCGAAGCCACGTGAAAAAATCGTTATCCATGATGTCCTCTTCGAGTATGACTCAGCGTCTCTAGTAGTAGGTGGTCCGGACAACACCCTGAGCCGAATGGCCGCCTATTTGAACACCAAACCAGTGTTCACTAAGCTCATCATTGAAGGTCACACAGACTCGATTGGGTCGGATTCATACAATACCGCACTAAGCAAACGTCGGGCAGAAACTATTCGCATGTGGCTGATCGACAAATACCACTTACAAGCCGACAAAATAATAGCGATTGGTCGCGGTGAAAGCATGCCTATCGCTGACAATGGAAACTACCAAGGTCGGCAATTGAATCGGCGCGTTGCATTTACGATCTATCGCGATATGGTGAAGTAAATATGAATATTGATGATTCTGAATCAGAACTTTTCTCTCCAAACAACCACACCTCTGCCGCTGTCTGCTACAAGTCGTCTAGGAGTTCTCTGTGATTAAAACTTTACCTATCAAAAAACTAATTGCCCTTGTGGCATATCTTACTGCTCCAGCATTTCTTGCCAGTGCCTGCAATCAAGCGTCGTTTCATGTGGTTCCGCCGGCCCAAACCGGCATTGAACCGCAGAACCTCGAAAACAACGCCAGCGAACCACTAGTTCCCACCGCGAGAGTAGGGGCCACCTTCAACAATGGTTCGGCAACTACCGCAACTGTCGGCGCAGCAACTACGATTCAACTATCAAATGATAAAATCTCACTGAATTTTATCGCGACCAGTAGGCGCAGTACCCCCGACATCGTTAGAGCCGACTACACAATCAAGACTCAAGCAGGAGATGTGCCGGTATCCGCAGTATGCTCGCCAAGTGCATGCGATAGCCTGAGCGCGCCGGATACTCTTAAGACGGCGAGTGACAATCCGATCACCATGATTGTTACGGATGAAAACAACCTCACCGCGAATGCCAACGACTCAGCATCTCTAGTAGTAGACGACTCCGACAACATAGTAAGCCAACTGGACGCATATCTAAGCACTAAACCAGTATTCACTGAGCTGACTATTGAAGAACACACAGACTCGACTGGATCAGATTCGTACAATACCGCGCTAAGCAAACGCCGTGTAGAAACTATTCGGAAGTTGCTGATCGACAAATACCACCTACAAGCCGACAAAATACTTGCGATTGTTCGCGGTGACAGCATGCCCATCGCTGACAACGGAAATCACCAAGACCGGCAATTGAATCGACGCGTTGCAGTTACGATCTATCGCGATATGGCGAAGTAAATATGAATAACGATGATTCCGAATCAAAAGCTTTCTCTCCAAACAAGCACACCGCTGCCGCTGTCTGCTACCAGTCGTCTAGGAGTTTTCTGTGATTAAAACTTTACCCATCAAAAAACTAATTGCCCTTGTGGCATATCTTACTGCTCCTGCATTTCTTGCTAGTGCCTGCAATCAAGCTTCGTACCATGTGCTTTCGCCAGCGCAAAACGGCATTGAACCGCAAAACCTAGGAAACAACGACAACGAGCCATTAGCTCCCACCGCGAGAGTAGAGGTCATCTTCAACAATGGTTCGGTAACTACTGTAACTGTCGGTGCAGCGACTACTATCCAGCCATCTAATGACACGGTCTCACCGAATTTTATCGCAACCAGCAGTTGTGCTAACCCCGGCATCGTTCGAGCCGACTACACAATTAAGACCCAGACGGGCGATGTACCCGTATCCGCAGTGCGCTCGCCAGGCGCATGCGACAGCCTTAGTGTGCCGTATACTTTTAAGACGGCTGGCGACTATCCGATCACCATGATTGTTACAGATGAAAATAACCTGACCGCGACCGCCAGCATGACGCTGACTGTACTCGATGGTTCAAAAAACGACGGCGGCTTCACCATTGCCGCAGTACCAATGCTAACACAACCAACCAAGCCAATCGCCTTCACCAGCTATTGTTTTATGCCATCAGGGTTTACCATCGCTTGGGACTTTGGCGACGGTGCCACAGCTGGCGGCATCTCGGCCACCCATGCATATGCTCAGATTGGGCAGTATACCGCACGGGCGACCTGCACCAGCGCAGATACAAAAATCGTCAAAACAGCGTGGGTATCTATTGTCATCACAACGGCGGAATTAGCACTGCCCCCTGTTCAATACACTGCACCTGTGGGCCTACCACCAGGCCCTAACCAATCGCCCGTGCAGTCCCCTGGCCCGAAACCAGTGCTGTTCCCTAATCAATCGCCGCTTTGATACCCCCCCTCACTAACCGCCGCAAAACGGCGGTTAGCAGAGGATTCCAGCCAATCTAAGACCACGCCCCCCCTTGGGGGCTTTATTTTTTTGGCATTCGCAGTAGGCTTTGCTAGATTGTGAAGTCATCAGTGTATTCGATTCACTATTAACTTTATTTGAGGTTAAAGTCTCATGGCTCGCATTTCGCTGCTTAATGCCTCGCTCATCGCCGCCGCTGTCAGCACCGTCGGTGTCACTCGCGCCCAAGCCGCGACCACCCTTAAATCTGATCAAGACAAGGTCAGCTACATGATCGGCTATCAAATCGGTAGCAACTTTAAAAGGGACGGTCTGGAAGTAGATCTGAACATGCTAAGCAACGGTCTCAAAGAGGCGTTAGCTGGCGAAAAATCCCCTCTAACGCAAGAAGAATCGCAAAAGTTAATGGCTAACTTGCAAAAGGACCTCCAAGCTAAGGCTGAGGCTAAGCGCAAGGCTGCAGGCGAGAAAAATGCATCTGAAGGCAAGGCTTTCCTTGCTGAGAATGTCAAGAAAGCTGGCGTGAAGAAAACAGCTAGTGGACTGCATTACAAAGTCGTTTCGGAAGGAAAAGGCGAAGCACCGAAAGCCACCGACACTGTCTCCGTTAACTACAAAGGCACGCTTATCAACGGTACGGAGTTTGATAGCTCATACAAACGCGGCCAACCAGCCAAATTCCCGGTCAACGGCGTCATCAAGGGCTGGACAGAAGCTCTACAATTAATGAAACCAGGCTCTAAATACCAACTTTTCATCCCAGCTGATCTAGCTTACGGTGACCGCGGTGCTGGCGAAGCGATCGGACCAAACGCGACTTTGATTTTTGAAGTCGAATTACTGTCGGTCGAACCCAAAGCCACGGCAGCGGCTCCGGCTGCAGCCCCAGCAGGGACGATGGAGAAAAAATGAAAGTCGATGAGCTTAGGCTCATCGCGACCTGTCCAGAAGAGACCAAAGACGTGCTGATCACCGAGCTCAAGCAGCTCGGTGTCAGCAACATCGAACCAGCCTACCGGGCCGTCCACTTCTCAGCCAGCGAAGAGCAATTTTATCAAGCACATTTACGCCTACGGACTGCAAGTCGGGTCCTGCGCGTAATCAAAGAATTTCCTGCGAAATCGCCTGAGATGCTATATTCGCAGGCCCGCCGGCTAAATTGGCCGGAACTATTCGGGGTCGAACGCACTTATCTGATCGAGGGAGTGCCAGGCGACCGCGGCAGTGAATTCATGCGGGCTAACGACATCAGTCAAAAGGTCCGCGAAGGCCTACAGGACTCATTTCAGCGACGAGCGGGTCAGATCCCCAAAGTTGACTTGAAAGAGCCCAAGGTGATCATCGTAGCATTCTTGGCCGGCGGGCGCTGCGTCTTGAGCTTTGACACTTCCGGCAAGGCACTCCACAAACGTGGTTACCGCCAGGAAGGGCATCCAGCTCCGATTAAGGAGACTCTAGCAGCATCGTTACTGATGCTTGCCGGCTACGATGGGAGTCAGCCCTTCTTAGACCCAATGTGCGGCAGTGGCACCATCGCCATTGAGGCAGCTATGATTGCTTTAGACAAGGCACCACAAATCCATCGACCTAAAGGGCAATTTCAATTCGAATGGCTGCGTTCGTTCAATCGAGAACTTTGGCGAACGGTCCAGGAGAGTGTGCGAGCTGAACGCCAGGCGGAGCCCTCGTTCCCGATCGTGGCAAGCGATATTTCCGAGACTTATAGTGAACTAGCCCGCCGCAATGCGCTTAAGGCTCGCGTCGAGAAGCACATCACTTTTGCCTCAGGCAAATTTCAAGACATCGTTCCTCCGGCCTCAACGGGTATTTTAGTAACGAACTTACCCTACGGTGAGCGCCTATCGAAAGCATCCCTCGACGATCTTACGGCCCTTTACAAAGAGATCGGGGACACGCTAAAGCAACGATTCGCAGGCTGGCGAGCCGCGCTCCTAGTTGCAGAAGAGTCGCCATACAAAGTAATCGGTCTCAAGACCACGCGCCGGATCAATCTACTGAACGGGAGTATTCCCTGTAAGTTACTGATTTATGACCTCTATGCTGGCACTAAGAGAAAGACTCCCGCATCCTAACAGCTATTGGGTAATTAAAGCTTTGCCCCTTTCATGACGATACCCTAGGTGGACATTCTAATTACCACCTAGGGTGACACATGAACGATGCAGCACTGAGCTGCGCGCCTGCTCTGATCATGATCTTGTTGAGCATGAACTCTTTGGGCTGCAAGCAACAAGCTGGATTTAAAGGCGCCGCAGAAAATAGCCAGCAAGCTTACGATGGGGAAAGCACTCAGGCCTGTGGCGCTGATGGGGTTACGAATGCGAAGTTGCTTACCCCGTCCGTAAAAAATGGGTCCCCAGGAAACTATCTAGAATACGAACTATCCATCGTTGATTGCAGCGGCAATCCGCGTCCACTTACAGCAGAAAAAATCCTATTTGATATCGACGCAACTTTATTAGGTTCAGGGGTAAACAAGCCGCTGTCCTACCAGGTAGCTTCGACCGACAATTCTTTGAAAGGCATTTTACAAAATATCCAGGGTACGGACTTGTTCGGTCGCACCGGAGCCAATTTCCACCATTACTCGACCGATCAATCTATCAACTTTGCGACCAAGGCCACTTCAATGAAGTTACGCATTGAGTTGGCCGGCTTGATGATGCGCACCACGACCACAAAGGGAACCACCGCACCCAATCAAGTAGCGACCTATCTTCGCATCGGCCAAGCTATCCCAGTGCAGCAGATCGCTAGTTTGATCGACCCTTGAAAAAACAACTAAACCCAATGAATTCATTGATTTAAAAATTCAGCTCAAGGTTCAGTCAAATCCACCGATAATAGAATTATGTATAGATGGTGGATGCTCGGAGGTTGCCCCACGATGGGTTATCACGGCTTAATTTGGCGTGTCGGATGCTCTCTACTGCTAGCCTCATGTAGCAATAGTGAACGCAGTGGCACTCCATCAAGCCGAACCAGCGTTGGTATCGAGACCACTAGCTCTTCAGCAAAAAGCACAAATCAAACTCAGGAGCCCTCTGGTAAATGTTTGCAGCTAGTGAATGGCCTGGCCACTAAGGACTACCCTGCCGTTGTACGGTTAATGAGTCGAAGAGACGGTGCCGTTGGCATTTGCACAGGCACCTTTATAAGCCCGACTGCCGTGTTAACCGCTGCGCATTGCATAGATTCGTCGGCCAACGGGGGCCTCTACTTGGTGGGCGACGAGCGCATCGCGTTCACTGGTGATCCTTTAGCTAATGCTATTTCAGCCACCCGAGCGTTTACCAACGGCGCCACTGGTTCCACGGGTGACCCGAATGATCCTGCCTCCGTCAGCCTCGATACCGCGATCCTGTTATTCCCCAAGGGGATAGCTAAGACTTACATGGGAATCAGCGATAAAAAATCACCCATCGGAACTAAAGTCACTTCGGTTGGCTACGGTCTCACCAACTACTTTGATGAGACGCCCCCACCGAATTACGATGCGACTAAGCACTATGGTCTAACTGCAGTCATTGGTGGCGATGAGTCCACAAATATCTACGTGGGGGACTTTACGGCTGAGGCAAGTGAAATGGAGTTAGGTGCTCGCGTTGTCGAATCCTCCGGTGATTCTGGCGGCCCCTTGATTGCCGACGGAATGTTGATCGGTACACTTTCAGTAGGCGGAGCTCGAGTTAACGAAAACAATGAAAAGTCATACTACTCTGAATTCGTTGATATGAACTCAGCGGCAACCAGAGCTCTCATAAAAGAAGCCAATGCAGGGGGAGCTGCAATTCCGGAGCCGGGAATAGCGCCGCAGGTATTAAAAACTACGGCCGCGACTAACATCTGCGGGAATTGAAGGTTTGTTGAGGGTTTACTAAATGGAACCGTAGTAACTAGCCATTGCCCGCTAGATCTATTTGCCGACGAGCTTCATAAAGCAAGAGAGCTCCAGCCACGCTTACATTCAGAGAATCGGCAATTCCATGCATTGGTATCGTTGCCAAAATATCAGCACTTACCAGCCAATCTGGCGTTAAGCCATCGGCCTCAGTCCCCAGCAGAATAACCGTCGGGACGGTAAAATCCACGGCTGTATAGGCCTTAGCTTGGTCATGCAGTGCTGCTGCGATGATCTGCCAGCCTCGACTGATTGCTAATTGCTTTAATTCGCTGCTGGTTGCAGTAAATACAGGGATAGAAAATGCCGTGCCCAAGCTAGAACGCAATACTAATGGATTGTACAAGTCCAAAGTCTGGTCGATGAGCAGCAAAGCATCAGCGCCCGCACCATCTGCCGACCTAAGTAGCGCACCCAAGTTGCCTGGCTTCTCAAGTCCTTGAACAGCCAAAATTAATTTTGCACCAACGTCATTTAGGCTACTTAAATCGTGATTTTTCTGACGCATCACAGCGATTAGGCCGTCAGTCCCCTCACGCACCGCGAGTTTGGCAAAAATCGCCGAGGTAACCTGAATCCGGCTAACTTGAGCCGGCAAAGCAGCAAGTATCCCCCTTGCTGCATCAGATAAAGTGTCCTCGCACCAGTAAACCTCTAAAGTTTCGTAATTAGAGACAAGCGCGCGGCGAATTTCACGAGCGCCCTCTAACGCAAACAACCCACTACTACTACGCTCACGCGCTTTGCCTAGAGCTACTACTGATTTTATGCGCGGATTTTGAGCACTCGTGATTAGCATCGTCAGACCGTTGACGTCAGCATAGAAGTAGCGCCGCTTGGTAAAGCTCGCCCAGCGCTATCGTGCACGACCATTTCCGAGGCAACGATAGTCGCCGAGTTCGGAGGAACAAGATCACCAAGAAGATTGGTCAGCGCCAGCGGGGTATAGCCTGTGGAATGTGCGCTTAAGAGAAAAAATGCATAATCTGGCGCCATAAGTTGCTTTAAGTCATCCAGGAGACTAGGAAGCATTTCCTCTATCTTCCAAGCCTCACCCTTTGGTCCGCGGCCATAACTTGGCGGATCGAGAATAATACCGTGGTATTTTGAATTGCGCCGCAGTTCCCGCGCGACAAATTTTTGCACATCGTCAGTCAACCAGCGAACAGGACTCTGACCCAGCCCGCTTGCCTCGGCATTCTCTCTTGCCCAGGCAACACTAGTCTTAGACGCGTCCAAATGCACCACATTGGCACCAGCAGCAGCACAAGCTAGCGTCGAGCCCCCTGTGTAAGCAAATAAGTTAAGAACGTTCACCTCGCGCCCACTCGCTCGTCGGGTTGCAACTATGTCGGCGAGCTGCCGCCAATTGCTATGTTGCTCCGGAAAAATCCCCAAATGGCCGAAGTCGGTAAGGCGAATTAGCAACTGCCCACACCCTGGCATTTGAATCGGCCACACTTCTGGTACTTTACGATTGCGTAATTCCCAGTGACCATCGCCGCCACTAAAACGGGTAAACGTCGCATCAGCCGAACGCCACTCAGCCTCACTTAGCCGAGGTCGCCACACTGCTTGAGCTGCCGGACGCACGATCCGGTAAGGGCCCACTTGTTCTAACTTTTGAAAGTTGCCACTGTCGAGCAGGGCATAAGTACCGGCGTTCATAATCAGTAGTCCTCGCTAGAAGCCAGCCACAGTTACCACTGGTGGTGTTTGACAAGCAATGCGCTAAACGCCAAGATAGGCCCTTGCCCTTAAGTCAACCATTCGAGATGATTGATCATGCCATCCTATCGTCCCTCAATCACTGAGCTTTTCAACATCAAACTGCCTATAGTGCAGGCCGGAATGATTTGGGTATCCGGAGGCAAATTAGCCGCCGCAGCGGCCGAGGCCGGATGCCTGGGCCTAGTCGGCGCCGGTTCGATGCAACCAGCTATGCTGAAACATCACTTGGAGCTAGCCGCCAGTCTCACGAAAAAGCCGTTCGGCGTCAATATTCCGCTGCTCTACAGTAAAGTTCAAGAGCAGATCGATGTCGCGCTTGCAGCCGGAGTGCGGATTTTCTTCACCTCCGCTGGTAGCCCAAAGGCCTGGACCAGCTTCCTAAAAGATCGCGGCTGCATTGTGGTCCATGTGACATCTAGCCCTGAGCTAGCTGTGAAATGCGAAGCTGCCGGCTGCGATGCTGTAGTAGCAGAGGGATTCGAGGCCGGAGGTCACAACGGTCGTGACGAAATCACCACGTTAACTTTGATACCTCAAGTGGCCGATGCTGTTCGTATTCCGGTAATTGCCGCAGGCGGCATCGCTGATGGGCGGGGGATAGCGGCGGCTCTTGCTCTCGGTGCACAGGGAGTCCAAATGGGTTCGCGCTTTGTGGCTACTGCCGAATCCAGCGCTCACCCCAAGTTTAAACAGGCTGTCATCGATGCTGGTGCGGGCAGCACCATGTTGATGCTGAAAGAGCTGGTGCCTGTCAGGCTTCTAAAAAATCACTTTTATGAACAAGTAGCGGCGCTTGAACAGCGCTGTGCAACTAAGGAAGAATTGACAGTGCTGTTGGGAAAAGGTCGTGCCAAATTAGGCATGTTTGATGGCGACCTCGACGAGGGTGAGCTAGAAATCGGCCAGATCGCAGGCCTGATCCACGACTTGCCAAGTGTCGCAGATTTAGTGAGTCGTTTGACCACTGAATACGAACATGCTGTCAAAAACATATCGTCGTCACTTAGGAGAGATTAGTCGTGACCCAGGACACAAATGTTTCTGCCACGCCACGTCGCATAAAACGCGGTTGGATGAACCTTCGGGTGGAGCGCATTGTTCATGAAACTCCTGACACCGACACGTTTTACTTGGTCGATGCCGATGAGGGCGGCCGCGTTTTCGACTATGTCGCTGGACAGTATTTAACCTTCCGCTTTGACGACCTGGAGGCAAAGCCTCTAGTTCGGTCCTACACCATGTCAAGCTCACCCTGTCAGGAGCCCTTCTCTGCCGTCACTATCAAGAGAGTTGACGGTGGCCGCATCAGTAATTGGTTCTGTGACAAGGTAAAGGTCGGAGACATTTTGCGCGCACGTGGGCCTATCGGGAAATTCGCATTTGATCCGAATCTGGACCAGCCACATCTTGTAATGGTGGCCGGTGGTAGCGGTGTAACGCCCTTTGTTAGCATCCTTCGCGAGTATGCCAATAAGCTAGGCCATCCGCGTGCGCCACGTCAGATGACTCTACTCGTATCGCACCGTTCTCAGGCAGACATTATCTGCGCAGCTGACTTAGCGGCCGTTGAACATATTAGTGGCGTAAAGGTGATTACCACTCTAAGTCGCGAAGACAAGCGCTCCGAAGGCTTTTGGTTTGGTCGTCTTGACGAAGACAAACTCAGCCAGGCATTAGCGAGCACGTATAAAAGCGCCACTTATATGACTTGCGGACCAAAGGCTATCATGGACCAAACCGTAGCCCACCTGCAAAAGATGAATGTTCCGGAGGCCTGCATTAAGACCGAGTCATTCGAATCTTGATTCCTTAGTGGATGACTCGCAAATGCAATTGGCGAGGCCTTGACCGCATACTGTTAAATTCAGAAGTCTGGGTACTCACCAAACGCAGCCTACTGGTCTTTGTCGGGGATGGCGCGAGGACTGTTTGATCGATTACGATTACTTTGGTCGACGGGTCTTCCGCTGCATGATGGCGCAGATCCAATAAAATATGTTCACAATAGACTATCAGAGCAGCGTGAACGTGCTGGAACGCGCCTAAATCCAGTCTGCGACCTCGCACGGTCTTGACAACTAGATAAATGTCGCCAGCCCTGATTAAGTGAAATCCCTCAGTGATCGAGTGATCGCTAAGCAACTTATCCGTCGCGTCATGCAACTCAAGGTACGCTGCCAAATCTGTAGCCCTAAGTGAGCGAGGTATCATGCCAAGGTAATAGTGGCGCAGCAGCGAGATGTCTTTAGCGAGTATTTGACGCGCCAGGTCTTCCATCGCAAACGGCGTTAACAACTGCTTCGCACGCCTGCGCAAAACCGAACTCAGGGACTTAAGCCGCTCAGTAAGTTGCATGGGCAATCTCTAGGCTGTTTGTGTTTAAAACCACCAACCTTATGTTGATAAAAAATATTTATAATATTTTATTAAAAAAGTAAACAACTTTTATTAAAAATAAAACTATTCATCATATTTAATATTTTTTCTTATTGTTATCTTTAAGACGATAAAAAGCCAAATAACAAAGGCAAAGGCCCCAACACAGGCACCGCCGACCCAACTCAACAGCCCACCATGGCACTCGCGCTCGGAACTAAACACGCCAAGCGCACCGAATTGGCAGACACTAACGCATTGGTCTCTATGGATCTCTGCACCCTCCCTACACGCTAATTTGTCGTGTTTATCGGTGCCGCTTTTCTCATCAACAGAAGGGGCAATTATTGCGGTAACGTAGAAGACAGTAGAACTACCCGCAGCGGGCCAACCAAGGACCAGAAGCACTAAAAAAATTCGCCAGTATCTCCACTGCATGTAAATAATTCCAGTATATACAGATTGTTACAATGTGAGTGACTGATTTTGACAAGTTGGCTCACTTTCTCTGTATCGGCAGATAACACGGATTCTTGAATTTTTTATTTCCTCAATTACGAACCTATAAGTTCACTGCCCAAATCCCTGCTATCCCCCTAACATGATTAGGAGGGAGGACGAACGTGAGCGCAATTGCCGTCCGCAAGCGAGTAGCTGCAAACATAAAGAGATGCCGTCAACGAGGCGGGCTGACCCAGGAGCAAATGGCTCAACAGCTTGGGGTATCGTTGCGTTATGTCTCCATGCTGGAACAGAACGCGCGCAATCTCAGTATCGAGTCCCTGAGTAAGATCGCTAACTGCCTAAATGTCGATATCGCAGAGCTTGTTTGTGACACGAAATACCTGGACCACGCGAAAAAATCAGCGGCGGAATTAGGTATCGAGTTACTGCGCCAATTCGTTAAAGAAGCTGAGTGACAGAAAAATTATCGCGGTTGCCATAAGTCCACATGCTTATTATGCATTCGAACTTGTGGTGGCCGCTTATTTCTAGTTATTGAGGTAGTATCATGCGATTGGGAAGTTTAATTCGCACCGTCCTTTTCCTGAATATGCTGGGGGGCTGTACCTTGAGCCAGATCGAAGAACCCAAATATGAAGTTATAAAAAAACATGAAGACTTTGAGCTGCGTAAATACCAGCCCACGGTAGTGGCAGAGACAGAAGTAATTGGTGAATTTTCAGCCAGTGCGAGTATCGGCTTTCGGCGACTCGCCAACTATATTTTTGGCGGCAACAAAACAAAAACCCAGATCAAAATGACAGCTCCCGTAAGTACAGCAGCGCCACAGCCGACCTCAGAGAAGATCAACATGACCGCACCCGTTTCGCAAGTAGCCGCGGGAAGCGATCGCTGGGTCATATCATTTACTATGCCCTCTAATTACTCACTGGAGACTTTACCGGACCCCCTAGACCCGCAGGTTCGCTTAAGAGTAGTACCGGCGTCTACTTTTGCAGCTATTCGCTTCAGCGGCTTCAATTCCGCCACTTTAGTCGATGAAAAAACCAAAACTTTGCGCGATATGGCTGCCAAAGAGGGAATCGCGTTGAGCGACCGGGTGATTTATGCTCGGTACAATCCACCTTGGACGCTCTGGTTCCTGCGCCGCAATGAGATCTTAATCGAGGCAAAGCAGTAGAACCGCTTACGAGCTGATGCCGTCCCGAAAAATGAAAAAGACAGCTCCAACTAGGCAAAGACCGGCCCAAAGGAAGTTCCAAGTCAATTTGATGCCCATGTAATAACTAGCAAAGAGGCAAAATACGAGCAGCGTGATCACCTCTTGTAAGATTTTCAGCTGCGGCAGGGAAAAGTGCTCGGCACCCACCCGATTTCCAGGGACCTGGAAGCAGTATTCGAAAAACGCGATACCCCAGCTAATCATAATGACGAACCATAGTGGTCTGCCTGCAAGATTTTTAAGATGGCCGTACCAAGCGAACGTCATAAAAATATTTGAGATGAGTAATAGTAAAAGACACCGAGCCATTTCAGCCTCCGCTAACTTGCCGCCACTTCAAAACAATACCAAATAATAGCAGTAACTTACAGATATAACGACACATGTGATACACGCATTTGCTCAATTGCATTTACCTGCCACTCCCTAATGCAGAGTAATTCCGCAGGTGCTAAACTCTAGCCATCTTGAGAACTATCACTGCGAGGCAGACGTGGCCGAACCGCTCCATTGGAACTTACGTCCGGAAGTATTCTCCTTCAGTCCATTACCACGCTGGTACAGCTTGCTATTTGCGATGGGCATCATCGGCGGCTACGCCATCATCCGTAAGATGTTCATCCGCGAGAGTAAGCCCGTCGAAATCCTCGACTCGCTGTTAGTGTATGTAGTCGTCGGAATGATGCTTGGCATGCGCTTAGGGCATGTACTGTTCTACCAGCCTGATTATTATGCGGAGCACCTGTTAGAGATACCCATGATCTGGAAAGGTGGATATGCAAGCCACGGTGGCTTCCTCGGAGTCATCATTGCCTTACTGCTGTTCGCTCGCAAATACCGGGACCTCTCCTTTCTCTGGCTAGCGGACAGAGTAGCCGTCATCTCCCTATTTACCGCGTGCTGCATTCGGCTGGGTAACTTTTGCAATTCTGAAATGATCGGCCGCCAAGCGGAAGGATTGTCTTGGGCGGTAGTCTTTGAACAAATTGACTTAGTGCCTCGGCATCCAGCCCAACTGTACGAAGCAATTGGCTACATCTTACTGTGCGGGATCTCGTTGTTGCTTTACTACAAGACAAAAATCACAGCTAGCAACGGCCGTTTGCTTGGTTTCATTGTGGCGTCGGGATTTGCGTGGCGATTCTTCTGTGAGTTTTTTAAAGAGGATCAAGTGCCATTTGAGGCGGGTATGACGCTGAACATGGGACAATGGCTGAGCGTCCCTTTTATCATTGGTGGGACCTTGCTAATGCTGAACGTTCAACGCAGCGGTTCAGCAAAGCAAGCGAGCTAATCACAAACTGCAGCAGATATGAAAAACGCCGCTTTCGCGGCGTTTTTTTGCTTACTTATACTGCTCGAAAGGCATGCTCAGAGCTTCTGCAACAGCCTTATGGGTAATCTTACCCTGATAAGCGTTAAGACCGTGCCGCAGAGCTTGCGAACCTGCCATTGCATCGGCAAAGCCCTTATTGGCGATGTCGAGAGCGTATTTAATAGTGACGTTTGTCAGCCCATAAGTACTCGTCTTTGGCACGTCACCCGGAATGTTGGTGACGCCGTAGTGTAAAACATTTTCTTCAACGTAAACTGGATCGTCATGGGTAGTCGGGCGAATCGTTTCGACACAGCCACCTTGATCGATAGCAACGTCAACGATAGCCGAATCACGTTCCATCAAACGAATCATCTCGCGAGTAACAAGGCGTGGAGCCTTGGCGCCCGTAATCAAGACACCGCCAATCACTAGATCAGACTCACCTACAGCTTCAGCGATGTTCTCTGGATTGGACATCAAAGTCGTCACCAAGTTACCGAAAACGTCATCTAGGTAGGCAAGACGCCTAGCACTGACGTCCAAGATGGTAACTTGTGCACCAAGGCCGATCGCCATCTTAGCAGAATTGATACCCACCACACCGCCACCAACGATAGTAACGCGGCCGCGCTTCACACCCGGTACACCACCCAGCAAAAGGCCCTTGCCGCCATTATGCTTTTGGAGCAGTTGTGCACCAACCTGCACAGCCATACGACCAGCAACTTCGCTCATCGGAGTCAACAAAGGAAGCGAACGGTCTTCAAGCTCGATAGTCTCGTAAGCAATGGCGGAGACCCGGCGTTTTACTAGCGCATGAGCCAAATCGGGAACCGCTGCCAAATGAAGGTAGGTGTAAAGAATCTGATCTGGTTGCATCAGGTCATATTCTGAGGCAATCGGCTCTTTAACTTTGATAATCATCTGGGCTTCGCCCCAGACCGCCGCTGCGGTCGCGACGATTTCAGCTCCTGCAGCCTTATATTTCTCATCCGGGATGCCTGCCCCAACGCCGGCATTGTTCTCGATCAGCACACGATGTCCGGCTTGCACTAGCTGCTTAACTCCGCCTGGCACGATAGCCACACGATTTTCCCGGTTCTTAACTTCCTTTGGCACGCCGATAATCATGGAAGGCACCCCTAGTGTATAGGATCAAGTTATTGCCTCGCCTTGATAATGTCCGCTGGCCATTGCTGTCAAGTAGCCACCGACACTGTTATAGCTCTACTGGTATTTCTAGACCGTCGTAGGCCAGTCGAACATGACTCGGCAACTTCACTTCGTCGACGGCGTGGCGCATTTCATGAGCAATATGAGTAAGATAGCCGCGTTTCACCGCGAGAGCATCAAACAGTGCCAAAGTTTCCTCAACACAGCTATGCGTCGGATGCTGCCCATGACGTATGGCGCTGGCCACCATGGTATCGATCTTGCCCCGCCAACGGGCGATCAGCTCAGGTGGAAACACCTTAAAATCCGTGGCGTAAGCAAAGCGACCGATCCTAAAAACGGCTGTCTGCGTATGACCGTGCGGGACAAAGTCCGGGTCAACCTGGAGCCCACCAATAGCAAAGGGAGCGCGCTCAAACGGGGCCAAAACCACTTGCGGCTTTGTCCCTAAATAGCCTGTTTCCTCAAATGCATAAGAGAATCTGGCACGAAAATCCGCACAATGCGGTGTGGCTACGTGACAAATCACAGGCTGGCGGCTGGCGAAATAAAACGCCCGTAGGTCGTCAAAACCATGACAGTGATCCGCATGAGTGTGCGTGTATAACACCTCAGTAAGATGCGTGACCCCGGCGTTCAACATCTGCATGCGAAAGTCGGGGCCTGTATCTATCACTAGGCTCTGACCATCTGCTGTTTGTAAAAGTACAGAGGAACGCAGCCGCTTATCGCGGGAGTCAGAACTGGTGCAAGTAGCGCAGCTACAACCGATGACCGGCACACCGGTACTGGTCCCACTACCCAGAATGGTTACTGTCGCCTGCACAGCGTTACTCACGAAAATATCTATCTAAAAACTGCATGCGGCCGTCTCCGAGCGTGGCAAAGGTCCGCATAGCATCTAGTTTAGCCATGGAATCTATTTTGCGCAGCGGATAATCACGAAACATGCCAGCTTCGTCGTCGCAGTATCCATCAGCAATCAGCTCCTCGTCAAAACCGCTGCCCCCACCGCGGGCTCTTAGTCGACTGAGCAGACCCTCGCGGCAGAGCACATTAAGCGCAGTTTCGATGTCATCTGTAGATAGTTTGGAGCTCTCGACCAAGTGCCTGTTCAGAGCCGATGGACTCTGTCCAATCGAGCCCCCGATAAACTCACGCGCCTCATCAAGGACTAGACGCAACGCAGCGACCTCAGGGAAACTTTTATCAATCATGAACTTGTGAATATGGTAGTCACGCGAGCCAAATACCAGACTGCACGAGGCCGGCTTACCATCGCGACCAGCTCGCCCAATCTCTTGAACATACTGCTCCAAGCTGCCGGGTAAACCTGCGTGGTGAACAAAACGTATATCTGCTTTATCTATACCTAAACCAAACGCATGCGTGGCAACTACAACGCGCACGCTACCAGCCATAAAGGCGCGCTGCGCTGCCTCACGCGCCGGCGGCGTCAAACCCGCATGATATAGGGCCGTCTTGATCCCAGCGGCATCCAGCATCCGGCTGACCTCGCGAGTCTGCTTGCGCGTGGGCGCATATACGATACCACTGCCGCCAGTCTGCAAAACTGCTTGCAAGGTCGAAGCTAACGCTGGTGCAGCTTTATCGGCCTTAACCACCTTAAGCTGCAGATTATCCCGGGCAAAATCAGCCCAAACCAGCTCTGGATTACGCAGCCGCAGAGCCTGCACAATATCTTCACGCACACGAGCCGTGGCAGTCGCCGTCACAGCCAACTTTGGCACCGGTCCAAAATCAGCAAGATACTCGCCGATAAGCCTATAATCAGGGCGGAAATGACTACCCCAATGACTAATACAATGAGCCTCGTCTATGGCCACAAGCTGCAATTTTTCTCGCTGCAGACGCGCTCTAAAATCAGCTCGCGCCAGACGCTCCGGAGAGACAATAAGAAGTCGCAATTCACCGCGGTCCAGTCGATCCCAAACGGCGGCTCGCTCTTCTGGAGTCTGCAAGCTATCAAGGGACGCGCAGGGAATTCCGCTGGCGGCAAATTTGCGCTGCTGATCTCGAATAAGTGCAATCAATGGAGACAAAACTAAGACCAAACCCGGACGCATTTGCGCAGGCAAGGCATAACACAGAGACTTACCAGCTCCTGTAGGCAACACAGCTAGGCAGTCACGGTCCGCCAGGACATGCTCAAGCACCGCCTCTTGGTGCGGCCTTAAACTAGAATAACCAAATGTTGCCTGCGATGCTTGCGCGGCTTTGGACAACGAGGTTGATCGCGCAGAATTTCGATGAAGCGACTGCTCTGAGTTTGGTTCGGAGGATGGTGAAAGCGCCATAGGGGCACATTTAAGCCTATCCCCTCTGGTAATGCAACCTAGCTTCGAGGCGCTCCGCAAATGAACTCAGTCGATGTCGCGCGAAGCCCCGATCACCAAAGAATTGGCGATGGCTTGACCGACAAAGCTCACAGCTATACCTCCGTCGAAATGCCAATCTTCCCAATTATATACGCCACTCAAGCCCCAGCGACCGTAAGTATTGTAACCATTCTTGAACTTCGTCTCATCCTCATGGAGATTGTTCAAATTGGTACTTCCACCCAAGGTAGCTCGCACATGCATAAATCCAATGCCAAGCTCGGTCCGCAGCGAGAACGGCCTTGATGCCTTGGTTTGGTAAGCAAAGCCACCGAGAAGCCCAAGACCCAGCGATTTTAGCTCGGGATCCTCTAACTCCTTACCGTTAAAGATGCTAACCCGACCACCAACAAAAAGTGCCGTCGTCCTTGCCAAGACGGCCAAGTCACCCCATTGGCGCCAACTCCCATACAGGCCAAGCTCCTGACCCGGTAGGCCCGCGCCAGAAGTCACGGAGGCATATCCCCAATTCCCACCAATCTGAGCGATAGCAGGTACGTGCTGAATCTTATATGCCTGATGATCATCGGCCTGATCGACGTCAGCGAGGAGAACGACACGGCTTTCTGGATTGATAGAGCCAAAACTCTGCTCGATCTCTATGGAACGCTTAATGCCTCGAAGGCCTTTGACAATCCCTGTAGCCTGCAATTCACCATCGTCGTTTAAAATGCCGACCTTATCGCCAACGTGTAGATTCACATCATCCGTCATGCAACGCTTCTGAGCTTTATCACACTGAATGTCTCGCGCGGCAGCTAAGGGCGAGAACATTAACGCAAATGCTGCCAGACAAAATACAAACGTACGATTCACAAGCACCTCCACCCAACTCGCGTTCCAAGGCTAAACTGCAATACCTGAGCCGCTGATTAGTTATGTTAGACTAACTTGTCATCGAAGTATTTAGCCACTTCTGCGGCATCGACAGCCTTGGTATTGAGATGCAAGCCACCAGCTAACACCTGCCAAGCGCGCAAATAAGGGATGCGAGCACGACCACTCAGCCCCCGCAAAATCATCGGTATACTCGGCCAGGTTGGCTCGGCGATGATCCCGGCATCTGCTGCAAGCCTCGCTAAGTAAAGAGTAACATCAGCCTCTTGCCCGCCCGACTTCACAACCGGATCAGCGAAGCCCTGCTCAATGGCCAGATGCAAGGACACATCAACTCCGAAAAAAGTTGCTGCCATCGCCATCAGTTGTGGATTGATCGGCATCAGCGGCTGGACAGCAGCTATCAGACCAGGCACATCACCGCTGTGTAGCGGGCACCGGAGCACACCACTTGCATCATTGACCGCAATTAATAGCGCCGCATGCGGCGTTGGACAATTTATTAGCATTAGGGAGCAATCTTCTTCAAAACTAGTTTTGACATCGCCTGCAAGGTCTCCATAGTACCAAGAGAGTCACGCGCCACAGCCTTCTGATCAGGAATATTTCCTGGATTCAACTCATGGCGCAAGACATCAAGCGGCACTAAATCCCTCAAGTCTCTCTTATTGTACTGGATAACACGCGGCATATCGCCAACGTTGTATCCTTCACTCGCCAACATCCGCCGCGCCTCGGCAAGGCTTTGAATATTATCTGCCATCAACTCTACACGGGAATCCGCCACGAAGACAAAACCGTCGATACCTTTGAGGATGACTGAGTTAACGGACTCATACAATGGGTTAGTCGGCAAGGTAAACAGATGCAATTTGAGATGGAAGTCTTTGACGTGCCCCAAGCTCACGGGGAGAAAGTCAAAGAATTTAGTAGTGCCCTTAGTCTCTTCCAACTCGATGAGACCATTCCGCATGTCTGTCGATGTACTCTTATAGATCGACCTGAGATTTTCTGTCTTGCCGGAGCCACGGGGCCCGAAATAGACGACCTTACAGTTTATCTCTTTAGTATCGAAGTTAGTAAAAGCCATACCGCACACCCTGATTGTCTTCGACTTTGTCAGCGTCAGGTGGCTTTTACTGAGTGTCTTGCCTACCATCGCTACTGAGTCTTAGGTTGCTCACTTTCGGGGATTCTAACATCTTCGAGCTGACCACCCAACACAGATAGCAGGTCACGGGTAAAAGGAGCGTTCCGAGCCTCGTCGATTAGACGCTCTCGCCGCCCCTCGGTCTCACGATCTCTCTCCGTCAAAATAGTCTCTGGGAGGGCTTCGGGAACCACTGGCGTCTGAGCTTTGGACTGCACTACTAGTATTCCCGCGAAGCCAAACAACTCCCGAAACTGCTCTTTTATCTTCTGTTGCTCGTCGCGCTGCAAAAGAGTTCGACTCGCGTAGCTTTCTTCTCCAATAGCAACAACGATCCTGTCAGGACCGTACTCTATAGGATGAACCTCCTCCAGCTTCCTTGCCTGAAGGGGCTTCTGCTGCTTCCATGCGTCAACAAGCTGGCGCCAAGAGGCAGGCAATTGCCGCGGCAAGGAAGCCGCTGGCTGCGCTTGTTTAGGAGGCGACATCGTAGCCGCTGATGTAGCAGCCGCTGCTGCTACTGCTACAGATGATAGCGATGCTATATTTAACCGGGATACAGACGCTGAGGCCGTGGACCCTGTGGACCCTGTGGATGACGGTTGCGACAAAGATGCAGACGACGCAAAACTCGAGCCCGACGCTGACCCCCCCCTGCCAATAAGCTCCGATAGCTCAGGCAACCCTGGATCGAAGCACCATTCGCAAAGGTAGTTCTCAAAAATATAGCGGTCTAATCCCGATCCCTCAAGTTCACTACGGCACTTGACCAAAGTCCGGAAGATCCGATTTAAATCGAATGGTGCAGCTGCACTCACAATCGCGGTCAAAGCAGCTAACTCCGCGTCATCAAGACCGAGTTGAGCGCGGTCCAAAGCATTGGAACCCAACCCTTGCTGCACAAAAGCATGACGCGCGAGCTGAGCTGTCTCCTCAACGACTGTGGCAAACCCCACTCCACTTTGGTCGAGTTTCTCTACAACAGCCAAAGCATTCGCAGCGTCACGCTTAGTCAAAGCCGCTAACAGCTCAAGGTATGGCGACGAGGATAAGTTGACCACCAGTCCGCTGAGACTGGCCAAAGTCACTTTACCACCACCCAAAGCAATCGCCTGATCCAGAAGAGTCAAGGCATCACGCATCGAACCGTGACCTTCACGGGCAATGATCGCCACCGCCTTATCTTCGGCCTCTATCTCCTCACGTCCCAGTATTTGACGCAGTCTCGCCGAGATCAAAGGCGTGGATAATTTCGGTAGGTAAAAAGCCTGGCAACGGGACACGATAGTCTGAGGCACCTTATGCATCTCGGTAGTCGCAAAAATAAAAACGACATGAGATGGCGGTTCCTCAAGCGTCTTCAGCAAGGCATTAAATGCCGCCTGAGACAACATATGGACTTCATCAATGATATAAATCTTAAATTGGGAACGTTGGGGCTGGTAGGACACCGTTTCCTGTAATGCCCTGACATCGGCCACCCCAGTATTCGAGGCACCGTCAATCTCAAGCACGTCCTCATGATTACCGCGGGCAATAGCCAAACAGCTTTCACAAGTATCACATGGCTCAATGCCTGCATCGGTCTGTAGTCGATTGCTGCAGTTCAGCGCCTTCGCGTAAAGGCGTGCCACTGTCGTTTTCCCAACCCCTCGGACGCCGGTGAAAATGACCCCATGCGGCTCCCGCTTCATTGCGATCGCATTCGCTAGGGCCTTTGCAACCGACTCTTGGCCAACTAATTCAGCAAAACAATGCGGTCGGTATTTGCGCGCTAGGGGCTGATAGGTCACTAAATGAGCCCGTCCATCAGTTAATCGCCAGAAGCCCATTGTGATAGCCAGATGACCCAAGCACCCATTAGACACCTCTACCGTTGCTCCCTTCCGGGCCTGGCGGGATTCGTGGGCTAACGTCACCTAGGATCTGGCTATCACACTGGACTCCAGACTTGCGGGAGGGTTATACCGCAGGCGTACCCTCCTGTCCACTGGCGCATAGGTCACGCGTGAGTGGGG
>JAPLFY010000119.1 GCA_026390435.1 Pseudomonadota bacterium | reverse complement strand
CTGACTAAATCACAAGTCGCCTTGCTCACCAAACGAGATCCTGTGCGCAAGGCCGAGCGCGCTGCCGCGAAGCATGGACCTAAGGGTAATGATGTTGGGAGCCGAACCAACACTGTTGAGAACGCCGTCGAGAGCGACGATGCCGCAGTGCCGCCACCAGCGGGGGATCAAACTATCGCTGCCGCGCGGCAGCGCCAAAATACCGCCGGTAGATATAAACCCGCTGCCGTGCGGCATCAGGTTTGTCTGCGAGATCAGAGGCAGTGTAACCACGTGCCTCCGGATGGATCTCTCTTGACGGGTAAGGTTTAAGAGCGATCTACTTACTTTTTATTTTGTAGAGGCAAAACAAAATTACCAGCTGTTTGACCCACTACGAGCGGCGACACACCATTCCACTTTTCAATGAGCTGTAAATCGATGATGCCTGGATTTTTGCGAATGGCTTCGCCTCGAATATCAATCGCCCTAGCCTCGCCAGCAGCGCGGATCTCGGCAGTTTCCGCTTCGATTCTGGCCTTGTCTTTAAGGAATTTGGACTTGGCTGCTTCCTGCTCTTGAACCATCTTTTCTTCGATCGCCTTCTCCAGCTCTTTAGATAGGGTCACGTTCTCGATGACGATATCTTCGATGATGACTAGGTCCTGGATCTTCTTCTGTGCCGACTCAAGGACGCGAAGCTTGATGCGCTCGCGGCCTTTAACGATGCCCTCGGCGCTTTCGAGAGCTGTGGCCTCTTTGATGGCTTCCTGCACACGGGGAGCGATAAGCGATTCAAATGGATTGCCAGCATATTGGGTGAAGATGGTGACCACTTTGCCCTCGGGTACACGATAGAGGACTTTTAGGCTGACGTTCACCTGCTGGAGATCAGAAGAATAACACTCCGAGCGCACACCTTCAGTTTGTTGGCGGATCGAAATTTCATACACCTTGGAGATGAGTGGGGGCTTGAAACTCAGGCCTTCCGGCTTGGCCATGGTTTCGGTTTTGCCGAGCGTGACGATGATACCCCGATTACCCGGGGATACTATGAAGAATCCAGAGTTGATGAAGATGAAGCCGAAAATGCCAGCAACGATAAGAGCGATATTCCGGATAGAGAGGTCGCGCATAAATGTTGACTCCCGATTTTTTTCTAGAGCGAGCTTGTCAGATGGAGGTGCAGTGGACTATAGACCTAACTGCACCACCTGCGCCACCTTTTGCAGCTCAAAATACTTGACCTCTTTTGATGCCAAGTTGAGTTTCTTCATATCCAGTGCTTGAATATGCTGATTCTCGAAGGTCTTTAAGTACAAGACCTGATTTTTTAGATCGGATACGCTCATCCATTCCGTGCGCTCAAATCCGCTGCCGCCACCGCCGTACGGATTGCTGCTGGACAATTGAATGGCACCAGGAGGGATGTCAAAATTGTTCAAAATATGGAAGGCCGTCATCACTTGCGCTTCGGCCGTCCCAGTCGTTGGTGCGGACTGCGAATAGGCTAGTACCCTAATGAAACGTGACGGTGACAAAAAGTCACCGGGAATTCCGTGCAGCCCTCCGCCAGAAGACGGAGCTCCGAAGTTTGTTCCTCCGATGCGCAGCGGCTGTGCTTCTTTCGGGCTTAGATTTGCATACTGGCCGATGTTGGCCAACTGCCAGTCAAAGGTTGGATCATTCGTCATCACTCCCGTTGGATTGTCGAATACATTTAGGACGCCCTTGGTGTACTCGATGACAATGCTCTTGCCGGTGGCATCGTGCAGCGTCATGTGCAAAGGAATTGGGCCTTTAAAGACTGGATGCGGTGAGCGATTGACTTTTATTTTTTTAAAGCCGTCGCGCGCTTCATCGACTGTGGCAAAGTTAGTTAAGGCATAATTTAGCATCTCGTAGGAAGCTATTGAGCCCTTGGAATCCGCACTCGCGACATCTTGATACAGAGCAGTGTTAGGTGCATACAGCAGCCCGCCGCCAAGGCCCTTCTCGTTAAAGCCGTCGATCAGAATCGGTAGGTCTAGACCGTTAACACCAACGGCGGCAAATTTTGTCTTCCAAGCTAAACCCGTAGCAGGCTGCCCTGAAGCTCCTACGGCTTGATAAGCGAAGCCACGTGGAATCAATGTGGCCTTCGACTTAAGATCGATGCCGAATTCCAAGGTCCGGCCATAGACGTAGCCGCCATCGCCGGCTTTCAAAAGAAACGACGTGCAGGCCTTGCCGGGAGACGACGCGATCAGGGAAACAGATACAAACAGAGCCAAAGGAGCTCGCTTAACAAAACAGCGCAGTTTATTCGTGTTGCTCATAGTGGCTCTCGTCTGGGAGTGAAAAGTCTGTGACTGATACTTGACCATCGACTAATTTACACGGTGAGCTAAGCGACGCCACTAGGAAGTTATTAGCTCTGTGAGCAAGCCCGAAATAATCCGACCATAAATAATATCCCCAGATCATGATGCACATGGCCTGGGGATAAAATTAAAAGCGGTCTACTAATTTTTTTCTGCCGCTGTCACACCAGCGTGGTAAACGGTATAAACATAGACTGGGATTTTCAAAGAGCCGAGATATTCTTTTACCAAGGGCTCTACGTGATCCCAGCTCAGCCCACCAACACCGGTTGCGATGCGGGGCAGGGCGATACTCGTATAGTGCTGCTCCTCTACTTCTTTGCGCAGAGCCTTGAGGCAGTGGCTCACGTTTGACAAAGTCGCCGGCCCAGATTTGCTGGCGTGGTGGCCTTGAACCTCGTCTTGGGTAAACAGGCTGATGATGCGTGTGCCGCCGGTGCCACCCCAGCTCCAAATGGTGCCGGATTTCGGGTGAGTGGTCTGGCAATAGTGACGAAAGTCTTTGTACATAGCTGGCCACCGCTCGCGCAGAGACATAGCCAAACCGTTTTTGAAATCGTCGTTTGGCGCGATACCGTGGGCAATAGCTTGAGCTTTAGACAATAGGATGTCGCCTTCGACATGAATAAGCATGAACTCTCCCTGATGCATGACTATGGCTGTATTTCAAATGACGTGCTGCACAGCGCGCATAAATCTAAGTGCAAGATCTCTGCCAGTGGCATTTGCCACACCGGGGTCAGGCACTCGGCGTAACCTGATGAAATTAGCTGGTGCCGAAGGCCAGACCATACACGGTAGCTCAGAATATCCGGGACTTCGAATGATGTAATCTCCGCCCTCGACGTGATCTGCAAGTGCTTCGAATTTATTTACTCGCTCGCTGTAACTCAAGCCACCCTGCCCATAGTCGTTACAGATGAACAAATAATAAATTCCCATGTCGTTGCGTCTCAAGATTTTTGCTGAGTCTGATAGCGTGCCATGAGCATCTCGAGTGCCGCAAAGGAGATGATAAAGCGGCTTTGTATCGCCTGCGTGATCGAACGCAGATAATGCGATCAAAAAGTCTGAACGTCCCTGTTCGTCGTGGACAGACTGTGAGGCGACCAAGTCTAAATCATACGCAGTAAAGTTTCCTCCACACGCAACTGAGTTTAGTTCGGATCCTGCAGAAGATTCACCTAGGTCCAGAGTGCTCTTTAATCGAAGTAAGGCTTGGCGCGGCGAGGTAACAAAAAGTGAGGCGCAGCTAGCACGATCTAGGCATTGATCCAGTGTTTGATCGAGGATTTGGTTTTGAGCATCGACAAGCTGAGCATCAAAATCCAGGGCTGAAACCTGCAGATCAACCGCCCCATCTAGCGCCATGTTTTTAACCCGGTCAGGGAAAAGTCCAGCGTAAATTTGTGCCAACTGCGTGCCATAGCTGTAAGCATAAATCGTCCAGCGATCGTAGCCCCGAATGCGCCTAAATGCCTCGATATCACGGGCCGCTTCCGTGGAATTATAATACGGCAAATCGGCTGCATCGATGCCAAGCTCTGCTGCACAGGCAAAGGCAAAGGTTTTAGCCGCGCGCAATAGTTCTAATCGCTGCTGGGGAGTCTTCGCGGTGAAGGTTTGCTGCTGCCAGATATCATCCGCCTCTGGGCAGCCGTGATCTCCGGATTGGAAGGCTCCGCGCAAATCGAAGGTAACGACGTCACGACCTTCTAATAGTCGTGGATCGATGGAAGGTAACCAATCGCTGACAGACTCGATGACAGGCTCTCCCGGACCTCCTCCGATCAGGAGCAGGGCTTCACGATTTGCCTGAGTACCCTCGTGCACGGCAAATGTGACGACCAACTCACGCCCGACGGCGTCCCCACTAGAAATTGGTAGCGATAATTTGAAGCAGCGTAGATTCGCGACACCATCGCACTTAGCTTCTTCCAGAACCCTCGCCGAAGCGAACTCCTGAGTTCCGGCCAGAGTTCCGATGTGGGGCCGTTGAGTGGGTCCGCAGGCCTGCATGGACCAGAGTAACAGCAGCATCAGTCGAGAAAAGGCAGGAGAGGTTATTGAGGTCATTGAGGTCCTCCCAACAGCTCTAAGTGTCCAAAAGTAATTCTAAATTCCTATAAAGTCGCGCCGCCAGGCCACTTGCCCTTGCAAATGGCGGGTATCCAGATTGCCTGGTAGTTACCAGTATTTATCGGAAAAAGCGCGTGAAACCCTTCCTGGAAGGGCGCGGCGATGGTGGCTTAGAACGTCATTGCGCGTCTCATTTTCAAGGATTAGGTTGGGCATTCTGTAGACCTCGAAACATTGGTAGAAGGAGTGCACTCATGGGTGAGAAGCAGGACGTTCCAGGTAATTTCTCTTTCGAAGTCGTCCAGGATCTTGAGCAATCGGCAGAGTTTGTTTTTCAACAAGCTGGCGGATTGAACGGCCAAGGCGGCTTCGCTGCCTGTGGCGGTTGTGGATGCGGCGGTTGTGGATGCGGCGGTTGCGGCGGCTGTGGTGGTTGCGGCGGCTGTGGCGGTTGCGGCGGCTGTGGTGGTTGCGGCTGCGGCGGTTGTCGCTAAGCCTCTTGGTTACTAGGTGTCCAGGTGTTCCATCGGGCCTGCTCCTGATGGGTTTTGGCGGTGACTCAGGACAGGACTCCTCGAGGCGCCTTACGGAGTTTGAGGAGACCTTATGTCCGGCCCGCTAAATTCATCAGTCAGCGCGCTACGGTGGAACACCACGGTAGAGTGGACGAGCGAAGAACGCACAGAGAAGACGTCGTCCTTGGTGTTTCACCGCGACAGCGTTGCCATCTTAAAGCTGGATGTCAGCAACGACGTTATTACGTTCCTGTCTAATTACATGCCCGACCTCCTGAAAATCCTGCCCAATTCCACTACCAGCAGTGATCTTGCCAAAACAGTCGGTCATTTTGAAGAGAACCCGCAGGTCGCAGCGTTTTTAGCGCTCTTGCGCAAGCACCGGATCTTGGTCCCGGCGGAGAATGACAGCAAAGGTGCGACGGTGACGCTCTATGCCGATCCGCACACAGTCATTGAGACTTGGCACTTAGAGTCCGCACGGCCCGTGGCTATTGATATCTTGGTAGGCGATGAGGCGCGCCTAAATCAGCATTACGAAATCTTCGCATCCGGACGCTCCGCTGGGCATCTGGTGTCGTTCATCAAGATTTATACTGACATGATCGAAGTCGGCCCCGTTCGGTTTCCTTATGAGAAGGCCGCGCCGACTACTCGCACCTCTAATCCTCTGCATTATTCGGCTTGGCCTCTGCGTTTGCAGCAAGCTCGCGGCATGCTGAAGGATTTTTTTCTCGACGCAGTGACTAGCACTAAGTGGCATTCGCTGACGACGCGTGGCTCGCGTATGGCTTTTACTTGGGAAGAGTCGAAAGCACCTTACCGAGTCGTAGCGACACCTATGTCACAACTGACCGAATGCGTGCCATTCTTTCATTGGCGCGCCCAAGTTGAGGGGGAGTCTGGAGCCGGCGGTGTTGGGTCCAGTATTGTGACCGCAGAGTATTCCGCCACCTGCGAGGCTTGGGAGCGCTATTGCTTAGCCCGTCCAGACCTTGCGGTAAGCGCAGATTATTTGACAGTCGGTGATATTCGCTCTGTGCCGGGTATCTATTTTGACTACCTACGTAAACTGTCTAGGCCGATTAAGCGCGCTCCGGCGTTCACGGAGGGGTGGAGCCTGACCGACCACCGTCCGCTAAAGGTGCCGACCGAATGGATGCATTTTAACGGCCATAATTCTGTGTCAAATTCCAGCGGAGCAGCCTTTGGCTCGTCAACCCTCGATGCCGTGTTTGGCGCTAAAATTGAGGTCGTTGAGCGGCACTTGCTCATGCAAACTTATCTACAGATCAGCAAGGCGTGCGAGTTTGTCCCCGACGACAGTATCATCGATGCTAACATCAAAGAATTTTTGCGAACGCGCGGCCGGCGGGCTCGGTTTTATGATCTCGGCGTGTGCAACGACATTAGCGGCGTCGTTTGCGTGATCGGCTCCGATCTACCCCCGTTTGCTTCAATAGGCTGCTCTGGTAAGAGCTCGCGCGACGATGCCGTGACGAAAGCGCTCTATGAAGCCATCGTCACCGACTCGCAGTGGTCGCGCCGCATTGAGCAGTACGGACCGAAGCGTTTTGTCGAGATGGGTAAAGGCTATCTGCAGGCTAATCCAAACAGTGTTGGCTTTGAAGAGAGTGCCTGGCACTGGGCTGCTATGGAAGACGCCGAAGAGCGTTTGCATCGCCGCTTCCATACTGGTGAGCCAACGGTAGGAGCTTTGGCAGAAGACTCCTTCGTGGCGGTAGATATCGGCAAAAACGTGGTGCAGCGTGGTGTGGTCGTGAAAGTGATCCATCCCGACGCATTGCCGCTGCCGTCTTGCTTTGCCCATGCGCGCGCACTATTTGATCTTTTAAACTTGTCCGAGACCCTTACCATCCCGATGTATTAAGAGCCGGGAGAGGAGCCTAACATGAAGCCATCGACTAATTTTGACAGCACCCTCGTTTTGACTACAGATAAAACCGCTATCTCTGAGGACACGGCGCGGCAAATTCAGCAGGCCAATCGCACCTTCGCCCCCTACTACAAACCGCTGCAATCGATCTCTATCGAAGATGCACGCACGCGCAAGAGTTCGTATGAGTTTGGGGCGGTGGGTCTGAAGGAGCTCGGTGAGCTGCTGCATTTGAGCTTGTACAGTAGTGAGCGCCCTGATGCGCGGCCCTATCCAGCGGCTGGTGGCATTTACAGCGTCAATCTTTACCTCGCAGCGATGAGCGTTGATGGCTTGCCGTCTGGGATTCATTTTGTCCGGTGGCAAGATCAAGTGCTGGAGCAAATCGGCAGCGATAGTGCAGCGCGCGAATTGTATGACCAGACCTACCACCCCAACATGAACGACGTTCCGCTCATTGCTGTTCTGGTTGCGGATCTACGCCTGTCTACCTACAAGTACCGCGATGCTGCCATGAGGATGGCTTATATTGAGGCCGGTGCCCTGCTGCAGACACTTTATTTAGCTGCCAACAAGCTGCATCTTCCTATCTGTGCACTCGGTGGTATCTCTGATCGTGCGGCTCTAAAAATTACAAAAATGGAACCATCAGCGGACATTATCTTTAACTGTGGTGCCGCCATCGGTGGACAGCCCACAAATATTTAGTTTCATGAGAAAAATCAGTCTATATCTATTGTTTTTCGCGGTTTATCTTTGCGGTAGCCGACGCACCCACATTGAGCACCTCAAGAATCGCTGACTGCATGCCGACCAACCTCTGTGGGGGTTTGCAACCGAAGGCATGCAATTTTTAATCTTTAACCTGCTGTTCATGTGTCTTATTGCGACACGTGCAATCGGAGAGATTGCTCCTGTGACTGCACCTACTAAGGGTGCGCAGGTAGATGTTGAACTTATTGAGTTCGTCGATGCCTCACCAACCGCAGATCAAGCGAGTGAGCTCAAGCATTCTCTGCAGTCAGCGCCGATCTTAATGCGCCGCGCGGAAAGTACGCAATTCTTCCATGGTGGACGCTTGTGGTACCGAGTTCAAATTCATAACACAGAGCAGCAATCGTTGCCTTTGGTGCTTGTTAATGCATTTCCCACTTACTCACTGTGGGTCCTAGCAACGAATGATAGTGGTCAGTCGGTTGTGACAAAGGCAGGGTTTGCTGAGACTGAGAATGTTTTGGGTAGACTGCAGGCGTCTATCGAGCTGTCAGCCCCACCAGGTACGTCCACCTATTATGTGGGCACACTTTCGCACAAGATTCTATTTTTTCCAGTGATGAAACTTTGGCGACTTGAAGACTACAATCAAGAACAAATGAAGCGTAGTAGTCTCGTGCTGACTGGCGCTGGCGCATACGTGATGGCACTGGTCGGTGTGTTTCTTTTTACTTTTTGGCTACGATCATTCATGTTTATCAAGTTGGTATTCGCGGGGATCGCGTATTTTCCACTGATTTTGCTTTTGAACGGGCAAGCCTATTTCCTCCCGTTGATTTTGCGTAGGGGAATGATCGAGTATTGGTTCGCACTCACCGTGCTTACGATGAGTCTGGTTATATTTTTCGGAGTCGAATTCAACGGTATAAATCGCAAGCGAAATCCTATAGCAATCCGTGCATTGAAAGGTTTCTTAGCTCTCCCATTGGTCTGTGTGCCGCTTTACTTCTACGAATCCTTCACTGCTTCTCTGCTTTATTTAATAGGTAGTGCACTCGCTTTAGGTTTGATCCAGTTCGTAGCTATCAAGCGAGCTATTATGGAACACGATCGGGATTCTGTCTTCTATGCGATAAGCTTTCTGCCAATTACTATCGTTGACTGTCTAGTATTGGCGGAGTTTACTGGCCTGATTCCCCATGATTCAAAATATGTAGATTTGCAGTTCTTTTTTATTGGACTTCAGTGTCTTCTCATTACCATACCTATGGGTATGAAAGTGACTGAGATGCGGCAAAATATAGCCATACTCCGCAGGCATCTTAAAGGTATCATCGCCGATGATCGGATCGATGATGTAGCCACGATGGGTCCAAATTTATTGCGGGAACCGATTGACGAGTACGTTACTATCCTGTTTGTGGACATAGTTGGCTACTCCCTCATTTTTGAACGAATGAATTCCACCGAGGCATTTCACTCTCTGAGACAAGTGATGTCAGAGATGACCCAAATTGTGCACCGCTATGGAGGCGTCGTCGACAAAAGCCTTGGTGATGGGATCCTCGCCTTTTTTGGGTACGACCTTATAGGTAAAACGATACAGGGTCACGAGGGGGCTGCATTACTGTGCGCGCGTGATCTTCAACAACACGCAGTTGCCGCAGGATTGCGAGACGGTGGTACGGTCTTTCCTCTCCGAGTGGGCATCAATAGCGCTAAAGTCAATATCGGTAATTTAGGCGATGAAAACCGTCTTGACCTGACCATAGCCGGCAGCGGCGTAGTGCTCGCGAGCCGCTTTGAAGGGTGCTGCGAACCATTCAAAATTATCCTTGGCGAAGCGACTTATTTCGCTTTGCCACCAGACATCACAAACAGTAGTGGTTTTAGTCGTATCTTAGTGCCCGTTAAGCACCAAACTTCGCTCAATACCGCCTATGAATACGATCCATTAGTGGACCAAGGGGATCTGGCTTTCCAGGCTTTGGAGCGCTATCGGCAGCAAAACCAATTTATGGTTCAACATGCTCGCCATCAGGTGCAAGAGGGCTATGTACTCCGGACCTCTTATGGACCAATGCAGCTGGTGAATTTTTCGGTCGGTGGATTTGGCTTGTTATCGAGCTTACATTTGGGTCGGGGCGTTCCCCTTGAGATATTTTTGGACCTACCGCCGAGTCACCCGGCCACTGCTTGGGTTAGTTCTGTTAGCGCGGAGGTGGTATGGTCTGCGGTCCGCGGAGATGGCAGGTTCCTGCAAGGAGTGCGTGTGAATGGACGTAATCTAGAGCAAAGAGACATGATATTTAAACTGGTCGAAGACCTCATTGGGCACTTTGCCCTTAAGACTCGCGATCAGATCAGTGCATAGTGGATGAGATCTTTAAGGGTCCGACATCTAGGTACTGTCGGCCCTTTGTTCCGTTATTTTCCGTCGCCTATCGCCTCAAACTCAAAGATTCTCGTCGCGAATATTGATTGCCTGGTCTGTGACCGCAAGATATTCAAGCGAGCATAACGTGCCTTAAGTCCGGTGACCGGGTGTTCGGTTGTTTTGTCTTTGTTGTCGGTGGTAGTGACGACTGGCTGCCAATATTGCCCGTCGCTGCTGCTCTCTATAGTAAAAGTCTCAGTATTTAAATCGTTAGCCTCACCGCCTGCCTCTGCATGTTTGACGTTGAAAGCTGCGATGGTAAGAACACGGCCAAAATCGAGTGTGAGGATCGCGCTTGGGTCGCCGTGTGCACACCACTTACTATCGTTGATGAGCGATCCATCGACGGCCATGGCAGGCGACTCGTGATCATTGCACGATGGGACATTAGCAGTGGCTTTCGCTGTGAGCGCGACATTGGGTTGACTAACTGAAATCGCAGCGTTCATCAAATCCAAAGCGGAAGTCTGTCTGGCGCCGTCGCTCATGTCGAAAGGACCGGCCCAGAGATAGCCAAATTGATTGTCGGAACTACGATTGTCGGTCCACAAGCGGCGGAGATTATTTAAAATGAAATCGCGGTACGCTGGCTCGCGTCTTTGGTCGTACAAGTAGGCTAGGTTGCGCATGAATATGCCCTTAAACTGAGGCTGATCAGCACTGTCGCTTTTAGCTACTTCATTTGAGTCGCGGAGAATTCCCGAGGCATCAATTAGTTTTGTTATAGCAGCTGTGGCGATACTATGAGCATCTTGCAGTAATTGCCTATTGCCGCTGACGCGCGCATAGTCGACTAGGCCACCGAGGATGACTCCTTGATTGTAGGTAAAGGTTTGGCCGACCGGGTGACACTGCTCATTCAGGCCGTCAACAATAAGGCGGTCGGAGCTGATCATTCCTGATTTTTGAAACCATTGCCATTCGCGATCAGCCCAATCGCGAAAGCTACCGGGCCCGCTGTCTCCCGGTGTGCGTAGATGCAGCCGACTGGCGAGTGTCAGGAATAGTTCATTTGTAATTGCGTTTTTATACTTGTGGTCTTTTTTCCACCAGACGCCGCCACCGCAATGGTCATCCCAATGTGTTGCGATGTCGGCAAAGATTGTTTTGGCAATAGCTAAGTAATGTGCCTGATGAGTCAGATCGTAGGCTTTGATCCAAGTGAGAGCCCACCACGCTTCGTCATCGTTGAACTCGTTGAGAAATTTACCGCCAATATGTCTCTTATAAGTGGCAGAGATCAGTGCAGTATGGTCTGCATTGCCAGTCATGCGGGAGTAGTCAATCACCGACTCGAGGGCGTTGGCTGAATTCCACCAACCTGTGGTTTTCCAAATGCCCCTGGTAAAACTGTAGCCTTCGGTCAATTTGTCAGCAGTTTTCTTTGCCATCTCTCTCGGAGTTGGCAGATCCAGTATTGGTTGGGCGGGTGCCTGCGATGCGGCTTTTAGCTGGGTACGTTCTTGCAGCGTCCTGCAGCCCGCCGATATTGCTAAAACGGAAAGGAGAATTCCGAAGCGAAAAAAGTACTGGCATTGATGGAGCCTCAAGGGCGCGGGCCTCCGAGCTTATGAGTTATGCAATGGTGGATCAATTGACTTAACTAGTCGCTATAGCTTAGCGCAATCCAAGCGAAAATTGCTACTTATTCGAATCGGCGATTTTGGGTTTAAGTTTTGCAACGATTTTACCGATAAGCCCCTAATGGTTTTGGCTTAACATGAGGTTTTTTTGTGGCGGTCTTGCGGCACATTTCAATAATTCTGGTCGGATTGTCGCTTGCTTCTTGTGGCTATATTCATAGGCGTCTTTCCAAGACACCTGCAGAAACAAATGAGGTAGGCGTAAGTAGTGAGGCCACATGTGACATCCGTAAATTCAGGCCATCAGAATTTCTTTCTCTCGTCGGTAACAGTGACTCCGCGAATGCATCTGCAACTGCCGAAATACTTGCAAGGGTTGATGCGCGGCTGTCGGAAGAAGTGACTACCTCGCTTTCGAGTGATGGGAGAGATTATTCTGATGAACGCGGATTACACCTGCCGCTTGAATTCAAATGGAAAGGCGATCGGCTTTGTTCGTCGCAATTCTATGCGACCGCTCATTTAGTAAACGGAAAATTAAGGATCAAGGGCCGCCTACCTACTGATTTGGATTTGTCATCTGACCAACATGGACTGCCATTATCAGATGAGACAGAAATAAAGTCGCTGCTTTTGCAAAGATTAACCAATTCGACTAACGCTGATCATAGTAAGATTGATATCAGTGACTTAGACCGATGTTGGTATGCGATCGATCGCCAATTGCAGCCCGCGGCTGTATCTAGATTTTCATGGGAGGACACACCTTATGAAGCGATCCTCGTTAACGGTCGAATAGCTGAGTTTTATGCCATGACTTTGCACGCAACTGCGAAGATTACTACATATAAGCAAAATAATCGTCAGCCTTTGGAGGAAATCCTGGTTGATGATATGCAGCCAAATGGTTACCTGTGTAACAATTATTTTTTCACTAACACCAACGGTATACAGAATGCGCGAAATAACGGAGGATTTTTTAAATTTGATCCGAGTGATGATCGGTTTTTAGAAAGTACCTTGTTCGCACATGCAAACGAGATGATGCGTTGGTTTCTTAGCGTCGATTCAGCAGCCCACTGGTCCGATGCTCAAGTCGAATTAAGACTGAGTACGGATCCAAAACTTAGTACAGGTGGTCCGGTATATGAAAATCCCCAGGGAAGTTCCGGTCTAAAGACCCCCGTGATATCCGTGCCGGATAAATTTTATATCGGCGGTGAAGCCTATTTGCAAAACCTAGCTACCGACTTCGATGTTGTCGCTCACGAACTTGGGCACCATATAGTCACCAGATATTTACCGATTAATGAGGATCGAGACTTGGTTACGGTTCATGAGGGCCTAGCTGACTTTTTTGTTTTTGCTAAAACCGGGGATGCCTGTCTGGGTGAAACCATTTGCAACGATCTCTCGGGGAAAATGTGTGCAGTTGAGAGACAGTGTCTTAGGTCAGGTGATTTGGGCTATAAAGCCGATGCGATTCTAGATATGGGATCTCATGCTAAGTCTCAAGCCTTGTCTGGCATGCTTTGGGACCTTAGTAAGAGGCATGGTATTGCGATTGGAGACACAGTAAAGCTGACATTTACGACCTTGAAGTATCTCGACAAAAAAACGAATCTTGACGACTTCTTTCTCGAACTTTTAAATGCAGATGCAGAACTATTCAACGGACGTGATAGCTGTGCCATACGTAGATCTGCTTACGACCATGGGATTGCAGCCGCAATTTCGAAGGGTGTGTGCAGCAATCTCTAAGGTTTGTTTAATTCACCAGTCCAAGATGTTGAATATGCTGGTCTATGTTCCAAATCCGGTAACATACACTGTGATGTGGGTCAGAAAAGCTTCCGATCGGGACCTGCACCGGCTTGCCGTTTTCAGTCCACCTTGGTGTGGCGTTGTAGAGCTCTAAACAGCGTGAGCGGCTAAAGTTAAGTTCTGATTGTAGTGACGTGCCGTCAAAATACGCGGCAAAATTCCACCAATGATCGATCGCGTCCGAGGCAGAAAATCCTAGTTCAACCAACCAATTTAGAGCCATATTATCGGCTTCCTCTTCTGTCGTGTAATATCCGACTTTGGCATCCAAAGCTCGCTGCAGTAGTTGCGTCTGAGCGGTGCTTTGATCAAACATTTTCTTATTCATCGATGCAGCTGCATCAAGTAGGCGCCAATCAGACGGCCCTGTCTCAGGGAAGTCAGCACGCCAAAAAACTTTCTTGGCTGCTGCAATGTCGACGTGACTTGAGTCTATCGCTGCCAGGCACTGACTCAATCCATGTTCCCAGTCTGCGTAGATCGTTTTAGCCTCTACCGATAGGACCGACTGCGGAAATCGTCCAAGCTTAGCCATGCGTTCTTTATTTTGCATGAGTTGCTGCCAAGGCGCGCATGCCTGATGGCATGGACTATCTGCGGCTGCGCAGGAGGGTATAATCAGTGTATTTAGGGCATAAGCACCGTAGGAAAATATCTCGGAATGCCACAGCTGACCGGCAATTGGCTGCGTGCGATAATGTGGTAGCTTAAGTAGGTCCGCTCCTAACGCAACTATATCCGATGCTGGAAGCGGTTGGGCGAAGTCCTCACTCTGACCATCGCGATGGTAGAAGTATTGATACTCGTCCTTATCCAAGACAGCATGCGAGCGGAAATAGTGAGCCAGTTCGTGAAGCAGGGTATAGAGCAGTGATCCATCTTGTTTTAGTACTGTCTCTAAACCAGATGAAAGGCTAACGATGTCGGCTACAGAACGAAGTACAATGCCATTGGCCCCATTAGTTTTAATCTTATCGGAAAGCTTGCAGTCTTCTCCGACCACTAGAGAGTCGCCCTTGAAATCAAAGCGACAACCACTTCCTGCGAGTAGGTCGATCACATCCTGGGGTCTGACAGTATTGGGCATCCGGTCGACGCAAGCCACTTTAGACCTGGAAAATAAGCCTATGATTCCTCGGTTGCCGACCAGTATTAAATCATCCTCCGTTGGGGGAGTGGCGTCAGCTGGAGGCTTGGCAAAAATGACTGGTACTTTATAACACGCAGTTGCAGCCGATGTATGTGCCTCCGGCTTTTCGCTAATAACGACGCGAACGCGTGGCCGTGGCAGCGAGACCTCTCCGACGCTGTTTCTAAAGCGCGCTGGATCTTTTGCTTCTAAATGATCGTAGAGTCTGTCAGCCCAACTTTGCAACTTTATGGTGGTGGGATGATCTATAGGTAATATTTCTTCCTCTCCCAAAACTGATTTTGCCTCATTATTGTTTAGCTGAATCCAATGGAGTGGATTGGCAACTGCATACCGCGTTGCAGGCAGGTATGGTTTGGATTGGCTGGTGGCTATGGAAGCTATCTGGCTATCTTTGCGCGCGTTAGTGCAACTCAGGGACAGCGTGGTGACTGTAACTATACCGATCAACTTCAACTTGAGGATAAGGGTGAAGTTTATCATTGAGAGTCGCGACCTCGTGTGGGGCTTGCCGTTTCTACTAGGGTATCTGTGTCAGCCAGGTAGGATACCTCGTGCAAATCTTGCGCCATAGGGGGCGGCGTTCCTATTTCGACTCTATATATCTAACTTTTAAGGTTTTTTATCTCGGGTAAGTAGCGGTCTAGTGTTTACTTAGGTGACGCCTGTTAACAATTTGTCCGGGTGCAGTCCATGTTGTGCTTCAAATTTTAGGTCCTTTACTAGATTGTATCGGCACTGGCCAGATTCGCAGTGACTCCATCAGTTAGAGGTCCATCTTGCAGCCACTCACGTCCATTAAGCGTTCATGGATGCACGATATAAGCCGTCAACAGTGGTTGATCTTAGCCACTGCGATGGCGGGATGGACGTTGGATTCGCTCGATTTTGTCGTCTATTTGATGGCGATTCCTTCTCTGCAAGAGCATTTTGGTTTCGGCGCAGAACTTTCCGGCTTGTTAGCAACAATCACTTTGGTGACGTCCGCCCTTGGAGGGATAGGACTGGGCTATCTGTCCGACCGTTGGGGGCGTGCGCGCACGATGTTGCTCAGCATCGCGCTATTTTCGTTTTGCTCCCTTGGTACCGCCACTGCTCAGACTTTACCCCAACTGATCATGTGGCGCGCTCTGCTCGGTATTGGGCTGGGAGGTGAGTGGGCTACTGGCGCGACGCTCGTTAGCGAGTCTTGGCCGGCGGCGCACCGTGGTAAGGCCATCGGTTTGATGCAAAGCGGTTGGGCGCTTGGTTATATCTTGGCTGCGATACTTGCGGGTCTCGTGTTGCCAACGCTGGGCTGGCGGTGGCTATTTGCTTTGGTGGCACCTCCGGCAATCCTTCTGCTATGGATGCGTCGGCATATTGAAGAGCCAGCGATCTGGTTAACTTCCAGAGCCTCGCCGAAAAAGAGCGAGAAAAACACGTTTGCTGTGCTTTGGGAGCCACAATTTCGTAGGATCACAGCTTTGTCGATCGCCCTACTTGCGGCGGTGATGTTCGGTTATTGGGGCGTGTTCACCTGGCTGCCAAATTTTCTTGCTAGTCCCTTAGAGAAGGGTGGTGCAGGCCTTGGACTGGTAAAATCGGTTGGTTGGATTGTACCAATGCAGCTTGGCGCGTTTGCCGGCTACATAAGCTTTGGTTGGATCTCCGATCACATCGGACGTAAACCCAGTCTCATTGCGTTTTTATTAGTAACCTCCATTATTGTTCCCATCTACGGCGCTATGGCACGCAGCCCATGGATGCTGATGGTACTGGGACCTGTCTTGGGATTTGTCGGGCACGGCTATTTTAGCGTGTTTGGGGCTCTAATTGCAGAAGTGTTCCCCACCCATGTACGGGCTACGGCACAGGGTGTTTGCTACAATATGGGCAAAATATTTGGTGCTGCTGCTCCACTTGTGATCGGTGCTGCAGCCTCTGCCATCGGGGTGGGGCCGGCATTGGCTATTACATCGGCGTTCTTTTTGCTCGGAGCACTGCTGGCTTGGCGCCTACCAGAGACGCGTGGTGCGGCTCTAGCGCAGGGTGGAGATGAGGCGCTTTGGTCTTTCTGGATCGATGTCGGTGGGACCTTCACCGATTGCATCTGCAGAAGACCAGATGGCACTCTGGCCAGCCATAAACTTTTGAGCAGTGGTGAGTACCGCGGCCAGGTTGCAGAGGGTAGTAACTGCCGGCAGATTAAATTTGTTCCATCGTCGGCGTTCGTCGCAGATTTTTTTACCGGTTACACCCTCCGGTTAGAGGCAGTTCATCCTACCGAGTGTTCCACCGCATCTTTGAAAGAATATTTGATCGTAGGCTACGACCCAGTTGCGGGCTACCTAACGCTGGATCGCGACCTTGACGAAGTCCCACCGCCGGCAACTTTCTTTACTCTGCTAAGTGGCGAGCCAGCTCCAGTGACAGGCATTCGCTATCTCATGGGACTGCGACTTAAAGATGTAGTCCCAGAGGTAGAGGTTCGCTTAGGTACAACCATAGGCACTAATGCCCTGCTTGAGCGGCGAGGAACGGCTACCGCTTTTGTAACGACAGCGGGCTTTGGCGATGTACTCGACATTGCCTATCAGGCGCGGCCTAAGTTGTTCGATCTTGCCATTCGTAAGCCGCGGCCTCTATTCGAAGCTGTGCTCGAAGTTAGCGAACGCATAAGTTCCAAGGGCGAGGTGCTCTTATCGCTGGATCAATCTGCCCTGGCCGATGGGCTGCGAACGCTGCGATCCAAGGGCATTGATTCGCTGGCAGTGTGCTTGCTTAATTCCCATGTAAATCCGGTCCATGAGCATGCCATTGCCGATGTGGTTCGTTCTCTCAATCTTGGCTTCAAGCATATCTCGCTGTCCTCATCTGTCGCACCGCTACAAAAGATCGTGCCCCGCGGTGACACGACGGTGGTGGATGCTTACTTAACTCCCGTGATCGCGGATTACTTGTCAAAAATAGCGGCACTACTTCCTCAGTCTCAGCTCAAGGTAATGACCAGCGCTGGTGGTCTAGTGAACTACCTAAGCTTTCACGGCAAAGACAGCATTTTGAGTGGGCCTGCTGGGGGAGTCGTCGGCGTGCAGCGAGTCGCCGAGGAATCACAATCAACCAAAGCTGTTGGTTTTGACATGGGCGGCACGAGTACGGATATTTGCCACATTCACGGTGAATGCGAGCGGCGTTATGAAATGGAGGTCAAAGACCCGAATCAAACAACGAGTGTGCGCATCGTCGCACCAATGCTTGCTATAGAGACAGTCGCCGCAGGTGGTGGCTCTATTGTGGGGTTTGACGGTTTGCGTTTGACCGTGGGCCCAGCGTCGGCAGGCGCTAGTCCCGGTCCCGCCTGCTACGGTGCGGGAGGGCCAGCGACAATTACTGACTGTAATTTGCTACTCGGAAGATTGCAGTCGGAACTCTTTCCGTTTGCGCTCGATCGCCATGCTGCCGAAGCTCGCATGCTTGAACTTTGTCATCAAATTACCCAAGCGAAGTTGCGCGATCAGGAGCCACTGACGCCGATGGCATTAGCTGCTGGCTACCTTGCTGTGGCTGCCAGTAACATGGCTCGCCCCGTTAAAGAAATCACTTTTGCACGTGGTCATGATGTTCGTGACTATACACTCATTAGCTTTGGAGGCGCTGGAGCGCAGCACGCGTGCCAAATCGCTGATGAGCTCGGCATGAAGCGGATCGTTCAACATCCGCTGGCAAGTGTATTAAGCGCTTATGGTATAGGTTGCGCTGATGTTCGGTTAAGTCAGGCTCGTGACGTTGGTAAACTTTGGAATGAGCAGACTCAATCCGACCTTGATCAGATGTTCTCTGAATTAACCTCTGAGCTATTAGACAGGTTAAAAGGTGAGGCGGTCTCCGAACAGCAAGATCTCACTTGGCAGCGATGCTTAGATCTGCGTTACGTCGGCCAGGATAGTATCCTTACGATGAGGGTGACGGGTGCCGATGCCGCGATTGAGTTCGCCAAGGAGCATCAAAAACGCTTTGGCTTCATGCTCCCGCATCGCGCTGTTGAAGTGCGCTGTGCCCGTTTGGACTTAGTCGCCGCAAACACAAAGACTGAATTAGTATTGGAAAGTGAACATAATTACCAGCCTGAGCCCTCGTCCTATGCCAGCGTTTGGTTTCGCGGTGCGTTTGTTGATGCACCCTTATTCCTCCGCGCTAACCTCACTGCGGGCGCTGAAGTAACCGGCCCTGCTTTAATAGTTGAGTCGATGACCGTTGTCGTGGTGGAGTCGGGTTGGAAGGCCATCTTGCGTGGCGCTGGTTACATCGAGTTGCTGCGGCTTGATACTCATGAGGGTCAGGCGATGCCTGTCGGTGAAACAATAGTCCGCGATCCGCTGAATCTCGCATTGTTTCATAATCGTTGTGCCGGAATTGCCGAACACATGGGGCAGGTCCTGCAACGGACGGCTTTGTCGGTCAACGTTAAAGAACGCTTAGACTTCTCGTGCGCCATTTTTGCTCCAGACGGCGGACTTGTGGTCAACGCTCCCCATATTCCTGTTCATCTTGGGGCCATGGGCGATAGCGTGCGCGGTGTGGTCAGCCTGATGGGGGGATCACTTAAGCCCGGATGTGCTTATATTACTAATGACCCATATATGGGCGGGAGTCATCTTCCCGACGTCACGGTGATTACCCCGGTATTTGCTGCGGACGGCACCCTCATGTTTTTTACCGGTAGCCGAGCACACCATGCAGAGATTGGTGGCATGACACCGGGATCTATGCCGCCGCAGGCAAAAAATTTGGCGGAGGAGGGAGTCTTACTCCGCTGTGTTTGTCTTGACCTCAGTGATCCAGATAGTGAAGCAAATTTACGTCGCAAGCTTGCCTCGGGCCCTTATCCTAGCCGCTCGATTGACGACAATATCGCGGATATTTATGCACAAGTCGCGGCGAATGAGGCGGGTCGTCAAGGTCTCCTAGAACTCATTGACCAAATTGGTCTAACCGTAGTGCAGGCCTACATGGGCTTCGTTCGCGATGGTGCCGCTGAAGCTGTGCGACAAATGCTGCGGCGTTTTCCTGCAGGCATATATAAATTCGCAGACAGTATGGATGATGGTACGCCCATCAAAGTTGCCATGACGATCGTCCACGGTACGAGCGAATATCCATCGGATCCAGAGTTCGCCAAGATGATTTGTGACTTTAGCGGCTCTGGTCCGGTACATGCAGGTAATCTTAATGCGAATGCTTCGATTGTTAAATCCGCTGCATTTTACGTGGTGCGTTGCCTACTTGGTTATGACGTTCCGCTTAACGAGGGCATCATCACTCCAGTGAGCTTTCAGATTCCAACGCCATCTATTTTAAGTCCTAGCATGGGTGAAAATCCTGAGCAGCTTGCTGCCGTCACTGCCGGCAACGTGGAGACCTCGCAGCGCCTGGTTGATGTGATGCTGGGTGCACTTGGCGTTGCTGGGGCCAGTCAGGGGACCATGAATAATTTTCTGTTTGGTCGTTCATCCACCGCCTCTATGTCTGGCTTTGGTTACTATGAGACTATTTGTGGGGGAGCTGGTGCAACGCGCGATGCGGATGGTGCCTCAGCCGTCCATACTCACATGACCAACACTAGGATTACTGATCCAGAGGTATTGGAGGAGCGATTCCCGGTGCGGGTTAAACGTTTCGCTATCAGGCGTGGATCCGGAGGTAAAGGTCGTCATCGTGGCGGCGACGGCGTGATTCGCGAGCTAGAGTTTCTTGAGTCCTTGTCGGTATCATTGATCACTAGCCGGCGCCTTACCAGGCCTTATGGACTAGAGGGCGGCGAGCCAGGTGAGGCCGGCATTAATTGGCTCAAGCGCAGTGGGTGCGCAGCAACGGCACAGCCAATTATATTAGATCCTATAAGCCAGTTTGATGTCGCTCCAGGAGATGTCTTGACGATAGAAACCCCGGGTGGTGGTGGCTACGGTAACAATCAATAGTAAATTTGGCCTATATATTTTCGGAGATTCAGAGCGTTCGGTGAGGCAGGTTATCTGTGCTCTGCAATGTGGGTACATCACGTTGTCCGATGAATTAAGGGCGGCAGCTATGGCTCAATCTCGCTCTGATGGGAAACACCGTCAGATTACTTGATCACAAGTCAATGGAAGCAGATGTAGCAAGATGCTAATTGAGACAATTTGCCTCACAAAAATTCACGAAATGGAGGGGATCACGTTCATTTATGTCGACATGTGAAAAGCTTCCTGATGTTGAGTTTTGCGTCCGATGCTGCTAAACCGCCAATAATATGCGCAGCTGGCTGATAAGCAAGTTGCTTGAGATACATGGCCCATGTCTTCCAAAAAAAGTGCAATGAGATCGTGGGTTCAAGTGAAGTCACATGGTGAGCCCATCGTATCGGAATATATAGGACCTCGCCTTGATTGATAACTACTGTCTGAGGCGTGACACGGCGCAGGTCGGGGAATTTTGAGTAATCAGCAAGATCTGCTAAACAATGGGCTCGACTGAAATGCCCCATTTGGCTGAATCTTGGGTATAGATGAAGATATTTGAGCTGTGATGGTGGGTAAAATGTCCACTGTTTCCGCCCGAAAATTTGCGCCGTAAAATTCGGGGCATGATCGTAATGAATTGGTGTGAAGGCATTCGCTGGACCGACATAGCATTTAGGCTTAGCCGCGAGGACCGGGTTATAAAGATCGGGTGTCGTCAGATCGATGTCATTAAGTAGATCTGGGCAGTCTTCAAAAATATTCCACTCGGATGCGTAGATATCCTGGTGCGTATGGTTTTTGATGACTCTTATTATTTTCGAAAGAGGTACGCGAGCTCTCTTGATTGCGATGATATCCCCGTCATCGGTCACCCTTGTGCATTCGAAAAGTGGCCCAAGCTCACATGCTACTGTTTTATGACCTGCATGCTGGCAAAGGTAGTCCAAATTCCATTTTGAAACAGCGGGCCAGTGATCAATAGCGCCAGTTAATATAAAGGGGTGTTTCCTCTGAATAAGATTTCTTAATTCTTTTTTGCATCTGTATGGAATTCGCTCAACGAGCATGGTCGTCATCATTGTCACCCATGGAGAAAAACTCAAGGCTGCCTGATTTTGCGAGTAATTTCAGGAAAACAAGTGCAGACGGATCGCTCCAGTGAGGAGTCAGATGTTTCATAGCATCATGTACAGTCATAGACTCTGCGGTTTCAAGATCGCTAATGAGGTGTGGTAGGCCCGGGTTAACAGGGACCCTAAACTTTCTCGCGCCAGCATATACAGACATTTTCCCGTTTGCGATCAAGGCAATGATATTCATATATCCTTTAATCCGGATATGAGTGCCTTCTACCTTGGATTCCTCTAGTCTGGCCAGATCCGAACGCCACCCTCCCTTGCTGATTTGGCCGAAAATCACATCATCTATGGCGGCGATAATATTTTCTTGGGAAGTTGGATCTGGGGTTGATTTGTTTTTTATTATTTTGTTCAGACTAGTGTAAACGCTTGTGTCAACTGACCATGGCACCGAATTTTTTAAAGATTCTTCTGAATCGGCACAAATCTGACTGAATAATTGCGCGAAAATTAAGTTGCTTAAATTTCCTGTTGATAATCGTCTCAAACCGAGTGCTAAACCGGCGGATGGACCTGTGGCTATGTATCTATGTTTACAGAATCTGGGAATTACGAGTACGTCACCAATTTGTATATCGAATGTATTGTTTAGGTCTGCCGATGAGTTTGGCTCTACAGCGACATTTCTTGGTTCTGGGCCGAGATGGAAATAGAGCGTTGCGAGTTCCTCGCGGTCGCACCGAACAGGCGTTGCCGCATTTATGCCGATATAAAGGGTCACATCGAATCCGCCCATTGGAATGTCAGAGTATTTCAATGTCTTCCGAATCACTTGACTCAAGTGGATTTTGAGATCTGGCATGAGTTGCTCAGCCTGGTGGCAGGTAATTATTAAGCCATCCCCAATTTCGTTAGCGCTTAATGCCTGCCAAAATCCGATTTTTTCTTTTCCTAGCTGTCTTAAAAAGCTGTCTTTAAGGTCTGGTCTTTGCAAGCTATCCTTGTAAACATGCAGCGACTCAGCCATTGGATGCTCGGGATGTATATTGCCTAGATTAAAAATCAGCGCATTGAGCTTGGAAGAGTCAAATAAGTTTTTAAAAATAAAAGGTCTGTTGCCGATCAAAGCGTTATGCAAGGCCAACCTCCGGATCTAAGACTTGCCACTGAAGTAAGCTAGACAATAATTGGTAAACTGATCGGATTTGGCATGCCCTGGCAGTTTCTAATGGACGACCTGAGTTCAGATGCTCGAGTATTTCGAACATAAGATTTTCTTCGCCAAGCGAACGTATCTCACTGAGCGATAAATCATAAATTCGTTGTCGAGCGTAAATTCGAAGACTCCGAGTATTCTTTATCCAATACAGTCTAAATGGAGCTTTGATTTGCACAATGGTTGGCACCGATTCATTTATGCGTATCTCTTCTGGGGCTCCTCTAAAACCGTGGTTGCTTCGTAACAACATTTGGTAATCGATAACGGCATCGCTCAATTTATAATCCATGTTTTTTGATTGCAGATAATTTTCGGATTTAAAGAGAGATGCGGTTATCTCTCTAAGACACTTCTTTTCTGATGGAAACCACTCGGATTCGAGATTTATTGAAAATCTGAAATTATATCGTATGAGTTCTAATGCTCGTGAAAGTAATTGTCGGTTAGACAGCCCGACGAATGCGATGGCCAGGCCGACTGACAGGCCATTCGTGTGGCCTATATGGTAGAAATCCGCTGGCAATACATACATATCCCCAGGTCCAAATTCTGAATGAGTACCAGACGCAGAAATTGAATCTGGATCAAAAAAAGAAGCCGTAGAACCTGTTGTTTTTCGAAAATATTTGGGATCCCATAATGTCATGGTTTTGGTGCCAGGACCGAGGTGAGCATGAATGATAAATCGTTCATCTCGGTCACGATGGACTCCAAACGGAGTGTATCCATAATTTCCAATGAATAGGGCGGCTTGAATTCCGCCAGGAGGAAAACCAACTAACCGATATATTTGATCGCAGAGTGTAGCAATTCGTCGTGACAGTGGGTCATGAAATAATTGGCAGTTATTGATGATTAGGCCAAAAGGATAAGAACCAAATACACGTGATGACCACTCTTCAATACCTTCTCCATCAAGAATTGGTTTCAAATAATGACTGACACTTTCACGCGGTGCTAGGCCTGGTCCAAGATATAATCTGATGTTTTTATGGTAAAGAGTTTTAGATGGAAGATTGTTTAGGACCTGGTAGACATCGCTGAGAGATATAAATTCATCATCAAAACAGCTCTTAAATACAAATGGTCGAGTAAAATTATCGCTTTTCTCGCGTAGTATGGTGGGGAGATCGTGGTGCAGACCTAGTGCCATACTAACAGCCCTATTGGTTCTCTAGTGAGAGGATAGGTCGAGAGGGAGGACTAGCCGCAGCAATTTTCTGGTGCGGCTAGTCCCGTCGTCTCCGCCTTCCTTAGCCGCGGACGCCATAGACATGTGATGGTTCGACGAATTCAGCCTCATCGGCAAGTAATGTCTCCTCAAATTCGAGGTTTTCGGTATCAACTGGATTGGTTTCATTTTTTGTGTTCATAAATAAAATCCTTTGTTTTTTTCCTGTGGAAAAATCCAGAAAACGCAACGTAGATTGTTATTGCTCATTAGTAACTAATTCGCCGACGACCCCCTTTACAGATAGGCTTCCCGGTGATTGAAGTTCAAATTGAGGCGGGTTTTCTGCTCCAGAGTATGTCACTGATCCTCGCCATTGTTTGTTTAGTATCACGTCAAAGAATCCAGAATCAAACCATGGATGTTTTCCTTTTAGCGCGCGGATCCCATGGCTTACTCTAACCGCGAGATCTTGTTTCCCCTGTTTGTCGGTAGGCAAACCATTGAGAGTTGCTCGTTGAAAGGATGTTTTACTCATCGTCTGACACCCGTCCTCATAGCTGACATGCTGTTGGTCTTGCTGTGTTTTACACGGCTTTCCATCTGGCATTGAATCGACGACGAGATTCTGTACCTGCACTTCGATTGTTCCAATGTCGGTTAGCTGTGTATATTGACGTCGCGATTCAGACCTGCCTAAACGCCAACCAGTTGTTCCCGGTGCACAAAATGTTTCGTCACTGTTTACAACTTGGTAGGCTTGGTGGATGCCCATGCCTTGTAAAGATGAAAAATTTCCATCTGAGCAAGCCATGATCAGATGCAATTCTGTGACGTATTCCTGAACCTTTGTATTTTGGTCATCAGCAGCACATGAAGCGAGGTCCACTGTCGCTTTGAATTCAATCTGGTTCGGCCCAATTTTAACCTTGTGTTGATCCATGAGATGATTAATGCACTCTTGCAGCTTCGAAAGATTTGTCTCGGAGCGATAGTTCAAATAATCGTTCGACATGCCTAATTGTTGCCGAACCTGATCCGCAGTTAATGGAGCTAGTGTTTGACTTGTGTCAAAATCTCCTTGGCGCAAAATCTGATCCAAGGCAGCGGGATATTCTGCATCACTAGATTCAAGAGATGCAGCTAATAGTGATCCAAATGAAACAGCGCTAGTTGTGATGAGTGATGCTAGGAAAGTTGAACCGAAATAATCGTTGATTTTCATTGAGCTACCCCAGTCAAGTGGTTTCATCGACGCCAGATTATCGGGCTGTCATCGATGTGATGAATCTGACATGTACTCAATGATTTTTTGCAAAGATAGTTTTAAATGAGTGCGAAATAGAAAATAATTTTTTTGTATTGTTTTGGATTCAGTTTGTGTTTGTTTTGCTCCATTTTTTTTTGCAAAAAAATGATCAAAGCTCAAAAATGTATGAAAAAAGATACATTGCTTTTTAAAGCCACCATGATGGCAAGCCGGGACTTCATCCAAAGACGTACTGGTTTTCTGGTCGTATCTGCGAGACCAAGGAATACTAATCATCACAATCTTGTAATGACCATGAATTTCACATCTAGCGAAAGAGTTTTGAGGCTTATCTCAAAAGACGCGTCCTTCCCCGCAGGTTATTTGGAGATAACGGACGACGCTTAGCTTATCGAATGGTGTCGAGTTCAGTTTCAAAAAACATGGATGCTATCCGAGCTGCGGCGCTTAGGGAGTGATCGATGCTGCCTGCTCCTCGTGAACTGATAGGGGTGGCCCGAGTTTTATGCGGCGCACCGCCAGACTAAAAGCTGCGCTGTTCTGGGTTCATGGCTAGCATTACCAGTCGATTCGAGGACCTAAGCAGAGTAACGTAAAGGGCAAAGTCGAACGGCAGATACTTTCAACCGGCTAACTAGGGGCGATTATGCTGCGCACTGGAATCGCAATGAACCTATCGCGCGCATTCCTGTTGGCGTTCACGCTTCTGAGTCCAAGCCTATCTGTCGCGGAGCAGATCAGGGGTCCCGCCGTCCAGACCGAGGCTGCCTCGGCCAAACCCAGTGGCTCGCAGTTTCGTGCTGTCTCACGCTTGCGTACACGCGGATATGGCGTCATCCCTGTTCATTCCCCCGAGACGGGCGGAAATTTGCTGTTGACGCTGGACCTCCTGCGCGAAGTTCGGACATTTTACCACCTTAATGATAGCGGCAAAGTTGTCAGTGATAATTCGCTGGTGTCGTGGGGAGCGCTCTACCTCTTCAAGACTCCGAGCGAACTCTTTGTCCCGATCATCTGGCCATCGCGTCAACAAGCGACGGGTGGTGGCTCCGGCTTAGGTCCTATGGATCAAATTATCTTTGGGTTTTACTCGCGTGCCAAGGCGCCTTTATTCGACGATATAAATGGCAGGCTCACTGTGGCCTACCGTGTACGTCGCTATCCCACTCACCGACATTATTTGCTCTATCTTAGCCAAGAACTCTACATCGGTGATCTGTGGGAGCTTACGGCAAGCACTTACGGAGTTAGATTAGACTGGCACACGCATGACTATAATTGGCGACTATACGGCGGCTACGAGGGGGATAATCGCGACTACCCCGGTAAATGGCAGAACCAACCCGTGTGGCTCATCGGCACTGTCATAACTGGCTATGCGGGGATGCGTCACCATATAGACGGACTCTTTTACTGGTCCGCAGAAATAGGACTGCAAAGGGAAGCCTTGCAGTACACGAACGCGAGCAACATCAATCTTCTGAAGTACCAGACTCTGTACACGCCGTGGGTCAAGGTAGCAGTCGAGACTTTTATTACGGCGCCGGCAAGGCGCTCTCCAGGCTGACATAGCGGCATATTTCATAACCGCCCAGATTCCGTAATCTTATCGGCGTTTTTTGCTAAAAATCGCGGATTTTCCTGCATCGAACTGCTTTTGCTGGGTAGCAGTTTAAAGTATCATAGGAAAAAATGCTCTACTTAGGAATCCCCCAAAATGAATGCCATATCTGCGCTGGCCGTGGTTGCGTTATTTGCGAGTTGTAAGCCAGCAGCCAGCAGTAATACTGCTGCCGATGCAGCGCTGGTTTCCGCTGGCCAGGAAGCTCTGCTGAGTAGCGACAGTGTTCCGGAGCCGATTTTTTCTTCTAAGCAAACACCTGAGGATTTAGATCCTGCGAGGCATCAGCTTGGCGACCCGTTTACCCGAGCTGAGATAGCTTCGTTTCAAACAGCTGGTTCGAGTCTTACGGGCACTCCGGCGGAGCTGCAGGGAATCTGGTGGATGGACGGAAATCCCATTCCCGATGAAACGGTCTCCTTCGCTGGGGTGGACTTCAGCCAGGAAAGGCCGCTTGTGCCGGTTTTTGGCAGCAATAATTTTTCCTTCCACGCTGGGCTAGACGCAGCGTCTAGCGATACTCGGCACGGCAATATGGCGTTTTCCCTGGCCAAGAATTTTTCGCTTATTTACGAATTTAACTTTATCGGTGGCGTCAGTAAGTACGACATCGCCAAGATCATTCCTACGTTTATCCTGAAGGTGGGTTCCATTGAGAAGCGTCTGCGCCTCTCAGAAAGGATCCTAGGCTTTACGATGAACCGGACAGGTCCACATCTTTACTCACGAGATAACACGGTGCGCGGTAAGCCTATTGATAGCTATCAACTGCGGCGCATTCTGGTCCCGTCGGCTGCAGATCCTAAAGTTTTAGAGAAGACGGAGTGGTGGGACCTCTATACCCGTCAGGCTAGTCCTACTCACCTAAGATTATCGAAACGTATATAAATCGTAATTCATAGAATGGTTTATGATGAATTTCAAATTTAAATTCCTTCCGGTGATCATGATTTCTATGTTTTCCGGTGCGGTTTTATTGCCTGGGTGTAAGACCCCACGAGGGTCTGCGGCGGCAAGCTGGGAGCTGGACGGTAGCGAGGAGAAGGCGCAGGCCTTTATCATATCTACTGTTTATAAAAATTATCCAGGATTGCCGACGGATCAGTCAGAAGTGATCAAATTCGCGCGTGGGCTCATGGATCAAAAGGAGCAACACGCCGAATCATCTGATTACGTTCTCGGTAAAGTGGCGTTAGACGGTCGAGAGTCACTTGAGAGCTACATTGTCCTTGAGTTTGGATCGTCAACGAATGTGATCGAAGCGACCCAAGGTAAAGTGGCACTTCGTTATCTCGGTCCAGCTCCGGTCCAATCAGACGTTAATTGATACACTGATCGATTACCTTGTATTTTCTAATGCAGGACACCGTAACCAATGTTTAATCAGCTTTTTCTTCCTCAGAAAGATCCCTCGCAGTCGGCGCGGCAAGCACAGTTGATACAGCGGCAGAGCGAATACCGCCTTGTGTATTCCCGTGGGCTCCCTGTTGGCGAAAAGTTTTATCCGCGTGATACAGCAGGGACAGGATGGGCTCTGAAGCTACTTGTGGCTTGCTATAAGAACAGGTCAAATCTCGAGGCCTATGTGAAAGTGTGTGGCAGAAAGTTTACCAATGAGATGCCAAAAAAATCTCCCTCTGAAGTCGCAAGGCTGATTTTGTCGAAGGATTTCCCCGGAATTCTTTCCTACTACCTTCCCAGGCTAGGTTTAGTCACTGAGGGTAGCTCACGCCCAGCCAGCTTAGACGAGTACAAGAAGATCTTTCAAAAAGAGCCATTGCCAAAAATCGCCGATCATTTTATGGAAGACTGGGTATTTGCTCGCGGCTTCGTCGCCGGGCCGAATCCGATGATGTTGCGTCGACTGGAACGGCCACTGGCGAAGTTCCGTGTCACCAACGACATTTTTCAAAAAGGACCTGATTTTACCGGCGATAACCTGAATGCAGCGATCGGGGACGGTCGAGTCTACTTCGTGGACTATAGCTTCGCTAGCGGTTTGGTTAATGGCAAGCACCCTCAGCAGGCCAAGTACCTTAATTGTCCTATGGTAATGCTTGCTGTGCCGCGCGGTCAAAAATCGTTGGTGCCGATTGCTATTCAGTGCGGTCAGGATGCAGATGCTCCGATATTCACACCGTTTGATAACTGGGCATGGCAGATGGCGAAGCATGCAGTCCATGCCGTTGACGGAACGTATCAGGAAGTCGTCTGTCACTTAGGTTATACCCACCTTATAGTCGAGGCGTTCGCGGTCGCAACGCGCCGGCATTTAGCAGAAAATCATCCGATATATGCACTGCTATCGCCTCACTTTGAAGGCACCATGCCGATTAATGCCCTGGCCTTTGGTAGGTTGATTAATGAGGGGCAAGATGTCGACACCCTGGTGGGGTGTACCATGCCAAGTGCCTACAAGTTGCTTGGTGAGGCTAGGCTTAACTTCAGTTTCAGTGGCCGCTACGTTCCGCAGGAACTTAGCAGTCGTGGTCTTGATGATGTATCTCGGCTTCCAGATCATCCTTATCGTGATGACGCCACGCGAGTGTGGGGCGCTATTCACGACTGGGTCGGGTCTTACGTCGATTATGTTTATAGCTCTGACTTAGACGTTCAGCAGGACCAAGAGTTGCAAAATTGGGCCAGGGAAATTGCTGATCCGAAGGGCGGTGCCGTCAAGGATCTCGGAGTTAATGGCACCATCACGGTGCGTGCCACCCTGAAAGACGTGCTGTCCATGGTGATCTTCACTGGATCTGCGCAGCATGCTGCGGTCAATTTCTCACAAAAGAGCGATATGGCTTTTCATCCCGCATATCCATTGGCGTCCTACCGGCAAACACCGATCGATGCGAATGCCACGGAGCAGGATTTCCTTGATATGTTGGCCCCCATCGACGTTGCTATTCGCTCTGAACAGTCGCTGACGTTCCTGGGAAGTGTGCTTTATGGCCGTATCGGTCATTATGGGCTAACATATTTTAGTGATCCGCGGATCACTGCAATGATGCTTAAGTTTCAGTCTAGTCTCGGCGCAATTGAGTCGTCGATAGTGTCTCGAAATGCGCAGATGACGCTGCCTTACATTCATTTGCAGCCGTCCAGAATCCCACAAAGTACAAATATCTAACTAGGTCTCATAAAGGGGAATTTATGACCAGCGGGTACAGTCGTCGAGGCTTCATTCAATCAACTGTTGCAGTTGCCGCAGTGCTGCCAGTAACCCACGTTAGCCTCGCTTTTTTTAATTCGGCAATGGGTAAAGAATGGATGATCATTGAGGTGATGCACCATTACTGGTTGGCTGAAGCGGACCGGGGTGTGGTTGTGGTGTTTGTGGACCGGCTCCAAGAGGAGAAGTATTTGCAGACTGAGTCTGCTGCATTTATTCGCGACCTATGGTCAAAGGGACGTGTGGCACGCGATCAACTCGCCACCTACCTAGTGCAAGAGTTTGCAGTTACGACAAATGTAGTGGCCTACCGAGCCCGGGAAGCCGCGGCCCTTGAGTGGACTGGCCATGTGTCGGCGGTGGACGATAATTGGGATGCGAAGACTAGCTCTTTTAATTCAAATCTGGTTGCTTAAAATTCAACGACTATGTCTAAGTTTTAGACGGGGGAGCCCTTGTATTGCACCAGTCTCGGCAGGGGAAGTTGAGTTGAAACTGGTACTTATGCACCAGATTTAGTTGGGTTGAGTTTTTGCATGAACCACTACGGGATACCCTTTTCTCGTGGTGGTTCATGCTGCAGATATCTTCGTTCTATCCCCGGATTCTAATAATTCTGCCACTTGCCTTTGTCGGCATGATTGGCTGCAATGCGCTGCCATTTTTGCGTTTCGGCCATCATGGCTCGCATGCGGATGCGCCTCAGATTGACCCGATAAACACGGTTCCGATAGACACAGATGGTTCGTGCGGCAAGATCCCAGCGGACAAGACTGCCCTTGCGATTAGGCCCCTTTCGAATTTCGAATATGATCTGACTATTAAAGAATTACTGTCGACCACGTCTAGTCCCAGCAGTTCGTTCCCGCCGGATGCTACGGGTACCGGCTTTGATACGGGCGCAGCACATACTTTAACGACGACCTTGGCCCAAAGTTATCTTGATGCTAGCCAAACTTTGGCTACGGCCTATGTTGAACGGCAGGGTGTGGCCTGCTCCGACCAGGGGTTTGCCTCCGGCTGTACAGCCGATGCTTTGGCCGCATTTGCTGAGCGCGCATTTCGTCGTCCTCTGCTCGCGGAGGAAGCGACTCGTCTCAGAGGCTTACCGCTGCAATTCACTAGCGATGGGCTAGGGGATAAAGATGCTTATTCCGCTTCGATCGCTGCGGTACTTCTTTCGCCGCAGTTCCTTTATCGGTCGAAGTTAAGTAGTACAGCCGGTATTGCTAATAGTGATCAGTACGCGCTGGCTAGTAAACTGTCCTATGCACTTTGGGCTAGCATGCCAGACGAGCAATTGCTCAACTTGGCAAAAGATGGCCGCCTTCGGGACCCTGATGTACTAGCTAACGAAATCAATAGGATGATCGTCAGCCCAAAGGCCCAAGGCTTTTTGCGTAACTTTACCAGTCAGTGGCTAGGCACTAATGGTCTGGCGCAAGCGCCAGCCGCAAGCCATCAAGACGCTGAGCTTATAGCTTCCTTCAGTGAAGAGACTTTTGCCTATATAAACGATTTTCTGCGACAAAACATGAACGTAAGAAACCTACTCGATGCTCGATTTACCTATGTGAACGCACGTCTGATTAAGCATTATGGACTACTTGTAACTAGTGGTGATGACTTAAATCGTGTGGAATTAGCAGGAACGCAGCGCGGTGGGCTCTTAACGCAGGGCGCTTTTCTTATGCAAACCTCGAATCCAGACGGCACGTCTCCGGTTAAGCGTGGTAAGTGGGTCCTGGATAGAATCCTGTGTGCAGCGCCGCCACCACCGCCTGCAGGAATGCAGACAATCCTCGCTCCAACCTCTGGCAAAGCCGTGCCAATGCGTCAGCGTCTAGCCACACACCGTGCAGCAGCTGCTTGTGCCACATGCCATAAGAGTATGGATCCTATCGGTTTGGCTTTTGAGAGCTACGATATGACCGGTAAATGGCGAGATAAAGATGACTACGGTGTGATTGACACGAGTGGAACACTGCCCAGTGGGGAGGCATTTTCGGATGCTGCTGCTTTGGCTCAGGTCCTTAAAGTGGATCCTGGATTTCCCAACTGCATCGCTACTAAGTTGGCAAAATATGCTCTCGGCCGGGAGCCGAATAAGCAAGAACAATGTCTGATTAATAAGGTTGCAATACGCGCGGAAGACGAAAGTTATGGATTGAAAAACATGCTCGTGGACCTAAGTCGCGCGCTATTGGCAAATTAAAGGGAACACTGAATGAGTCTCGGTACGAAAAAAGGCATCAAGCGTCGCTCCTTTTTGCGCGGCGTTGGGACTTTTATCAGTCTTCCTTTGCTGGAGTATTTTATGCCAGCCGCTAATGCGGCTGCGCTACCTAAACGTGTGGTTTATTGCTACATGCCAAACGGAGGCAAATGGAAGCCATCTGCAACTGGTAGTGGATTTCCTTTAGAGATGCCCTTGCAAGATTTAGCTGTGGTAAAAGACTACGTGACCGTAATCAGCGGCCTTAAACTTGGTCCAGCCAACTCGACGATTAATGGTGACCACTCGCGGGCTCTAACTGCGTTTTTGTCAGGAACCACCCCTAAATTCCCTGGTCCAAACGTCACCACAACAATCGATATCACGTTATCGAAGACGCTGAGTGCCGGTAGCCGCGTCGCCAACCTCTGTCTTGCCGGAGAAGAACATGCCGCTGCCGAAAGTGGTTATACAGCCGACTATCAAAGCTGTCTGTCGTGGTTAGGCGGGGCGAGCCCTAACTCCCGTGATGTTGATCCGGCTGTGGTATTCGACCGCATCTTCGGTGCCGATACGCGGGCAGATCAAAATGCGCGGCTGGCGGCTGGAAAGAGTATCCTTGATGCCGTGCTGGCGGAAGCAGATAGTCTAAACCGCGTCATAGGAGCGAGTGACCGGTATCGTCTTAAAGAGTATCTCCAAGCCGTCCGTGATTTGGAATCCAGGATGTCGATTGTAACTGCGGCAACTTGTCCGACGGGAAAGCGTCCGGCTACCGGTGTTGCGTATGAGACTCGAGTGAAGTTGTTTTATGATCTGCTCTACCATGCACTTGCATGTGGTGTGACCAATGTTGCGACTTTTTTGTTGGCAAGCGAGTCGACCAATCAAAGTTACGATTTTATCGGTATTCCTGGCAGTCATCACGACATCTCCCACGATAGCTCAGACGCTGGCTATGCAAAGATTGCCAAGATCGTAGCGTGGCACGTCGGACAGTTTTCAGCTTTCTGTCAAAAACTCAAAGCTACGCCCGAGATTGGCGGCAATATGTTAGACAACTCGGTGCTGCTAATGGGTGGTGGCCTGGGCGACGGTGCGCATCATAAGCACGATGAAATTCCGGTATTTATTGTAGGCAAAAGCGGTGGCGCCATTCGCGGTGATCAGCACTTAAATTTTGAGGGGCAAGCTTTTTGCAACCTACACGTAGCGATTGCGAATGCTCTAGGTGTGACCATGGCTCAGTTCGGTGACAGCACCGGTGGCCTTAGCTTAGGGTGAGCTAAGATAAGGCCATCAGATCACTAAACTTAAAACTCAAGACCAACATTGAATGCTGGATAGATCACTGTGCTTGGGATTCTAGCGGAGCCAGCGATCCGAAGGTCGTTATTAACGAAGTTAGAGCGGATGCCAACGCCAACACCAACATCAAAGCGGCTTACCCAGCTTTTCTTTGCCGGTATTACGTCAAAAGTTGGTAACAGTTCGATGTCGTAGAAGCCATGGCTAGCTGCGTCGTTCCCAGTGGAACCGATTTTGTAGCTGCTTTTACCGGCGCGTAATGTGGAATAAAGGCCAAAGTCGTTTACTACTCTGCCGCCGAAGCGCCAGGCCAGAGCGAGCTCACTGTTGGCGATGTTAGTCAATTTGCCGGTGTATGGACTCACATAATCGTAGTGCTTGGATCCAGTGTAGATACCGAATTGACCCCAGTCCCCTAGGGATGGGCTAAACACGCTGAGTGCAGAGACGGTCACCTCTTGTTGATTTTGCACGGATTCAATCCGCCAGCTATGGTGATCGGTAGCTTTGTTCGCTTTTGTAGCCCCATCTTCATCAGCGAATGCAGTTATGTTAAAGCCCAGACCCGCAGCAACCAAAAATAATGAGCGTACTAGTTTCATAATTACTACCTCCGTAAGGAGATAGTAACGGATTCTAATTCCATCAGCTTTAAAATTAATTTGGCTTGCTCCACCGAGCGCTAGCGCGGGTAAGGCGATCGTGAATGGCTGGCCATAGGCCTGACTCAGCTTGCCGGGGATATTCAGCCAGAATGACCTGTGCATCGCCTTCGTCAAGGCGCCTCAGCGTCTGAAAGAGTTGATTAGCTGCAGCGGTATCGGAACCCGCTAGCAGGGTGAAGTCTATCAACGTCATGTTGTTGTCTAAGTGCCACTCAAGGGGGTCGCGCGGTAGGCTGCCAAAGCTAATCACGGCAATGCGCTCAACAGGGCCAAGATCTTGCAGGCGCACCATCGCGTTCCTGCATTCCTCTGGGCGAATGAGCAGCAATGGTTTTGCCGGCGCATAGTGCTCTCGCAGCATCCCGGGTGCTTCAGGTGCTTCCGCTGTTGAATTGGGTTTGCTCGGCCCTTGCAAGAGTGGGCTGCCCGCAACTTCGGCGATCCGCTCACCGGGAGTTCCGCCCGCCCGCAGTAGGCGCAAGGCACCGTCGCAATCTATCGCGACGATGGTTGATTCGACGCCAACCCTAGCGGCACCACCGTCGAGTATCAGTGGAATGCGTCCATTTAGTTCAGCTATTACATGCTCGGCGGAGGTCGGGCTGATGCGATTAGAGCGGTTGGCGCTAGGTGCTGCAAGGGGCAGCCCGCCAGCGTCAATGAGATCGAGAAAACCTGAGTGGTCTGGCATGCGGAAACCGACCGTCGCTAGTCCTCCGGCCACGCGGGCGGGTAGGGCTTTGCCTCGCGGCAGGATGATCGTTAGGGGGCCGGGCCAGAATGCTTCGATCAATAGATCAGCTACTCGGATAGATGCAGCTGTCAGTGCCGCTTGATCTACTAAATCTAATGCCACTAGACTCGCGACATCGCGAGCTTGGCGACCTACATGCACAATCAGTGGATTGTACGAAGGTCGTCCCTTTGCTTGATAGATTCGTCCAATAGCGTCTTCATTAGTGGCATCAGCGGCTAAACCATAAACTGTTTCAGTCGGAACAGCGACTGTCTCGCCCCTTCTGATTAGATCAGCTGCCATTTGGATAGCGCTGTCGCTGCAGGGTAAGCATTTTGTTTGATAGGTTTGTGTCACTAACGGAGCCAATCTAGAGTAGCAATCTTAGGTATGGAGGCATGCATGCAAAGACCGTGCTGCGTGCATCAGACTGCCTTATTAGACCGTCCTGCCGAGGTTTTTCAAGCTCTGCTTTTGGCTCTGCTATCAATCTGAAAATACTGATAAAAATAGCTCAGTATGGAAGGCATTCCTAAAGTAGTCCAAAGAGGGCCGCAGAGGCTGGTGGTTGTCTAACGAGGAGTGGCGAGTGTATCCTAGAGACATAATCCGCCGTCCTGGCGTCGTCCTGACGCTTACCAAAAATACCCCCTCCTGCAGTGGTGATGAGCTTTGAATCCGCTATTTCAGCATCAGACTTGGCTTAAAGCGCTCCTTCCAGTCATTCAAGCCGCTCGGCGGTACCACGATCATGAAGTGCGCGGGCTTGAGAATATTCCCGACAGCACTGGCGCGACACTAGTGGTAAACCATAGCTTGGCTACCTATGATATCACTTTGCTAGTCGCGACTTTGTTTATCGAGCGGGGCATGGCCGCACGGACGATGATTGATCGCCTCTTTTTTAAAGTCCCTTTAGTTGGCGACTTTATGAAGAACTACTTTGGTGCGGTGCAAGGCTGTCGCGAGACTGCCGAACAGCTTTTGCGCAATAAAGAGGTCATAGCCGTGGCGCCGGGAGGGATGCTGGAGGCATTACGTCCCTCAACCGAACGCTATCAAATACGCTGGGAACGTCGGCTTGGCTTTGTCCACTGCGCTATGAAAACTCAAACGCCAATTATCCTCGCGGCATGCCCTAAAGCGGATGAGCTTTACGACGTCTTTCCGCTGCATTTAACCTCTTGGTTCTACAAAAACTATAAGGTCCCTGTCTTTCTCGCTGGTGGGCGAGGGATGACGCCGATACCGCGACCGATTAAATTAGTGCACTATCTTAGCGAGCCGATGCTGCCCCCACCTTGGTCTGATGACGAGGATCAGCGCAACCGCGATGCGCGGGCTTTTCATGCCAAGTTAGTAGACCGCATGAATGCTCTCATGTGTGAGGGTATTCGCGATCAACGCCGCACTGGTAAAGACTTCAGGCGCGTAAAGTCGGTGCCGGCTTAACGAGTGTCCGACACTTTTTACATCTCTGCTCACATAATCGGTGACTTAAATGCAGCGGCAGGTGTCGTCTGCATTTTTTTGTATCCAGCCTCACCGAATTGAGATATTCATTATCTAACACCACAAGATTGATAAATTGAATACTGGCGAACGGGACGGCAGCGGCTTCCCCGGGGGGACAACCCCCGGGGCTATTGCGGCGGCGGGGGGCGGGAGCATAGCTACGGCTATGACTGCCGGGGCCTTTTGGGGGCCTTCTTTATAGGTGTCTTTATAGGTGGCAGCTCCCACGCTATCGGAGCCTTTCCCAGGCTAGCCAGATAGGCATTTATCCGCGAAAAAGGCCTGTTGCCGAAGAAGCCGCGATAGGCAGAGAGCGGCGAGGGGTGGGCGCTGGTCAGCACTAAATGCCGCTTGCGATCGATGTGCTTGCCCTTCTTTTGAGCGTAGGCTCCCCACAGCACGAACACAGTCCCATCTGTGTGCTCATTCAGTAAGGCTATGACTCTGTCAGTAAAGAGCTCCCAGCCGCGTCCCGCGTGGGACCCAGGGAGGCCGTGCTCTACGGTGAGGACGCAGTTGAGCATCAAAACGCCCTGTCGCGCCCAGGATTCCAGGCATCCATGCAGAGGCTCTGGTGGCGGGACTCCTAAGTCGGCATTCAACTCTTTGTAAATATTGACTAATGATGGCGGCGGCGGCACGCCCGGCTGGACCGAAAAGCAAAGTCCGTGGGCTTGACCAGGGCCGTGGTAGGGGTCCTGGCCCAGAATGACAACCTTTACCTTCGGCAGCGGTGTCAGGTTTAGGGCCTGGAAGTAGTCGCTGCCGCCGGGATAGATGACTTTGCCGTTCTTCGACTCGCTCGCTAAATACTGCATCAGCTCTCGCATGTAAGGTGCGGCCAACTCAGATGCTAACGCGTCGTACCATGTGGGGTCCATGCGGACTGGATGGGCTTGGTGCTGATGCATATATGCCTCCGGCGTCACCTGAAAATAGCAAACCGCGAGTCCTGCGGAAAGGTGCTACCTTCCCAGACTCGCGGCTCAATCGCACTGAGGTATACCGCGGTGCTTAGGTCTTCGCCATAGTCGCTAGATTATGGGTGGCGAAATCCCAATTCACTTTGCTCCAGAATCCTGCCACGTAGCCGGCGCGGTCGTTGCGGTAGTCGATGTAGTAAGAGTGTTCCCAGACATCTAGCGTAAGTAAGGGGGTCAGTTTGTGTTTGAGTGGATTGTCGGCGTTTGGTAGCGGCAGGATTTGCAACTTGCGATCTTTATCAGCAACCAGCCAAGCCCATCCCGAGCCAAATAAGTTGATGGCCGCTTCACCGAATGCCTTTTTAAAAGCCTCAACTCCGCCAAAGTCACGCTGCAAAGCTTCGGCAATCAGGCCCGTTGGATTGCTGCCGCCATTAGGTGACATAGAATTCCAGAAGAACGTGTGATTCCAGGCCTGCGCCGCATTATTAAAGATGGGGCCTTGGCTCTGCAGTATTAGCTCTTCCAGTGATAGTTTGGCTTCCGGCTTACCTTCTACAAGCGTGTTTAATTTCTTGAAGTAACCAGCATGATGTTTATTGAAGTGGTAATTCATTTGCTCCTCTTTGAGGAACGGTGCCAAAGCGCCTAAGCTATAGGATAGCGGTGGCTGCCCGAAGGGGCCAGTTGCTGCGACTGGAGCCTTGGCGGTGGCTGGAGCTACCGCTGGCGTGGCAGCATTTGTTGGTTTGGCCGCAGTCTCAGCGTTTGCTTTATTGGCTAGATTATAAGTGGCAATCGCAGCCCCTGTTGCTAACGAGCTCGTCAAAAATTCGCGTCTTTGCATGGCGTCCATTCCTCATTTCAGGATGTCAGGATGTCAGGTTCCTGCGGCCTAAAAGCCGCGCTCACCTCTAGATGGTAAAGACTAATGTAATAAACACAATAAAAAATCGCGGGCAGCTGGTGCCCGCGAGGTTTGATTTGGTCGTTTGGTTGGGGATTATTTCTCCGGAGTCCCGGCTTTGATCCAGGCATCCATTTTCTCGATAGCGGCGGCCGTCGCACCTGAAGAGGGAGGCATCTTACCGTTACCAGTTAGTTTCATGGTGCGAAGCATTGCTTGAGCATTAGCCTTAGCCGCTGCGTACGTTTCTAGTTTCGGCGTTCTGTTCCCGTGGCAACTAGTACAGTTGGTCTGAAGGTAGCTAGCAATAGAGCTGTCGTAGGTTACCGTCAGAGCCAATGCTGCTGGCGGTGTGGTCGGGTTAGCTGTAATTCCCGGATCGGCGTTTCCCGACGTCGATGGTGCCTTGGTATTTGTTGGAGTCTTTTTAATGGTTTTCTTCTCAGTTGTCTCACAGGTCGGTGAATCAGTATCCGCCCCACTCACACTCTTACCTTTAGTCGCAGTACTACCGGATGCGGTGCCGCTAGCTGTTTCTGGTGAGCCTGCTGCTACCCAAGCGCTAAACTTCTGCGTGTCGGCGTCAGCTAGCTTTTTGCTCGTGGGCATGGTGCCAGCTTGAATCGCTCTCAGAGAGCCATCGGCTGCGTCTGACGCTGCTGCATAGGTACTTAAGTTTGGTGGAGTCCCTTTTGCGCCGTGACAACTAACGCAGTTCTTATCAAGAATGGCTTTTACTGTATCTTTGTAGCCCACAGTAGCATCGGCCAGCTTAAGCTGCGTTTTACCCGACGAACTTGTGCTTGAAGACGTACTCTTCGAAGTGGTGCTTTTATTACTCGTCGTCTTCGCCGACTTGGTTGAAATTTCGGTCGTGTCTTCGCACTCGCCCTCTTGTACCCCCAATGACTTACCGGCACTACCAGGCGTTACGGGCGCCGGCGGTGTGCCGCACGAGGTAGTCACCAATGCCAGCCAGACAGCGCAGGTGCCTAATTTGAAGTTCGGTAGGTGCCGCATATAAATTCGCTCTCCCGAGCCACCGTCCATGAAATATATCTAATCCGCCTATATTTCTACTCTTCGGTCATCCCCCCTGAGAACTTTAGGTAAAAATGTAAGAAGTCGTAAATTATTGAGAAAAATGGCCAGATAAAATCTGGAGTGTCACCAGCGTTGCCGGCAGGTTTGAAGATTAAATTGGGGGTCTCAGGTTTTGCGAGAGACAAGATTTCTAGTCGGTGTAATGTAGCGATCAGTGATGTGAGTTTTGCGGACTCTAATCAAAAATCGCCACCTCCAAGTTAAGGTGGTTTACGGCAGGGTCCTGACTCCGATGCGTGATGAAGACCTCATAGATATCCTCCATCATCCAGCTCTTGAGCTCACGCGCTTTTATCTAGCCGAAATCATGGCGCGCTATTTTCGGCTCAAAGTTCGTGGCGCTCATCGGGTGCCGAAGTCTGGACCGGCAATTATCTTGCCGAATCATTCTGGGTTCATGGGTTTTGACGCCATGATGATCTGCCACTCTCTGCGCAAACGCAGCGGTCGTTCTTACAAGGTTGTGGCTCACCGGGCTTATTTTGACTTGTTCCAGACGCTGCGGATTATCTCGCAAGGACTTGGCTTTACGGAAGCTAAGTTGGCCAATGTCCAGCAGGTATTGGATCAGGGTGAGCTGGTGCTGCTGTTTCCCGAAGGCGAGTCGGGTAATTTTAAATCAAGCTTAGATCGCTACAAACTGCGGTCGTTTCATACCGGATTTGTGCGGACGGCACTGCAAACTGGCGCTCCGATCATACCTTGTATCGTCATCGGAGCTGAAGAGAGCAACTTCAACCTCGGTAACATAAATTTAAATAAATTTATAAATCACTTGGTCCTGCCGCTACCGCTAAACGTTTTTCCGCTCCCTGCTAAGTGGACGATTGAATTCCTGCCGCCAATTGATCTTACGGGCGTATCTGAGGACCTAGCTCATGATCACGAATGGGTCAGGCAGAAGACGCAAGAGATTCAGCAAATGATGCAGCATGAAATTGACAAGAGACTGCGTGCGCGCCGATCAATTTATTTTTGACTAGAAAAACTATGTGGCCGTGCATTTATTAGGACAAAGATCTCATGCCGCAACATGCATTCCCTTTCCATTCTCCCTCCCTCCCTGTCTCCGTGGTCTTGACCGAAACCCTTTAGAACACGGAGACAGGGAAAGAGGGAGCTAGGGAGGATTTTAGTTCATGGCAAAGGAAATATTATCCAAGGTTGTTGAGCGCATCCTTATCTCTTTTTGAAAAGGGATAGTCGGCACCGTTTACTCTTCTCACTGTATAGCCTGGATAGTTCCTCGCTCTAATCTCTGCCACAAATTCAGCTCTGCTTAGCACCTTGGAAGTTGTGAAGTCGAAAAAGTATTCATTAATGCCCTTTGTATCCTTCTTCAGCACAATAACGGAATGCTCACCTGCCGGTTTCGGAGGGATTTCTTCTGTGTATTTTCTTCCGTCGTCCAAACCAATGATTAGTTGGCCGACTTCTAGAGCCGTTTTGACAAGTTCTGCTAATTCTTTCCTGTTTTTTGCTTTTAATCCGAGTTTTCTACCGATGCTGTTATTCCACAGATCCATATTGCTCCCTCCTGAAGGAGAGACAATAAATGTCCATTCATTCATCCAGCCGAGTATCTTTGCTACCTGTTCTCCATACTCCTGAGTAAAGACTCCGCTAACATATGCATGACGAAACGCATCGACATCATTGTCAGCAAGACCTGAGGCATAAATATTTACAGTCCCGTCCGGATTTTTTGGGAGTCCTCTAATGGTCTTGTCAAAATAAACATAGCCCTCTACCTGTGCTTCCTTCATGAGATCTGGTGGCCACCAATGCATTTATGACACCGGTCTTTCTGTCTTATAAATTATTCTGTAGGACCAAATTGCTACAAATAATGATAACCAACCCATTATATCGTAGGGGAAGCCTGCAATAGCTGGCGACATTAGAAGTGACGGCAACAACAAAAAGTACGACAGCTTTTTGTATTTTAGGCCAATTTTTGTGGTAGATAACCATAATCCAAGAATATAATTGAGAAACACCCATGGTATTTGAATTGTCATTACCTTGAATTCGAATCTGCGCTCTAAATTCGAGCGGGTAGAAAAAACAAACCATTCATAAGTTAGATAGATGCTAAAAAATCTTGCGGCCCAAGTGTGTGCTTTTTTGAAATCAACAGATCTAAAGCATCGTACATCTGCTTTTGCGGGATATTGAATCATAACTAAACTCGATTGCTTCTCAATTGCTGTCACCGATTAAAAACTTACCGAAATATCTACCAGTACTCCATACCTACCGTAGGACACTTTAGCGATTCAGGCTTAGCTGGGGGGCGACGGACTTTGGTTCGGGATTGGACTCGCTAACGACACTTGAGGTTCGCGGTCGCTCAGCGTGGATTCTAGAAAAACATATACTTGGATGGATGCACTTCAAACAAAAAGGGTTTTCTTGCGATCGGTGGGTGTAAGTATCCGAATTGATATCAGAATAAGTGGAAAGGCGGATCAGCCCGTATTTGGAGCAGAGTTTTTCCTTTAGGAAAAAGTTTTCCTAAAGTAAAATAGTTCGAATGCCGATACATGATTAGGAGAGCAGGATTGGGCTCAAAAGAATTGCCGCCGCTGGTGATCAAATGCTGGGTAGACCGGAAGAAGAAGTCAAAACCCGTTCAACAGTGGATTGCCGAACTCGATGACCAAAGTCTTAATCAAATCGACAAATTGCTGCACTTGCTTCGCCTCGAGCGGCGGAGGCTGTCGATGCCTTATAGTCGACACTTGGGAGAGGGCCTTTGCGAGTTGCGAGACCCTCGCCACAGCGGACCCGGTTATCGGCTGTACTACTGCTGGCAGGGCGACGTGGTTGTCATACTACTGGCTGCTGGCGATAAGAGTTCCCAGGAGAGCGATATAGAACTAGCGCGGCGCCGCATGCGCGATCGGGAGAAATAATCATGGCCTATACAAAAAAACGCTTAACTGAATTCGACGATGTCGAAGACTTATTGAGCGCCCGTCTTTCGCCAGAGCAGCGTGCGATCAACCACCGTGGGGCGGCTCGTGACATTGCTGAGCTCAAGGCCCTTCAAGAGGACTTAAGTCGGACGATCATTGCCTTCATGGCTAATGCATCCATTGGGGTTCCTGCGCTTACGGAACGCCTTGGGACTAGCACTCGTCAGGCTTACAAGATTGTAAATGCTGAGGCTAACCTGACACTTGCTAGTTTGGTGGAACTGGGGCGCGTAATTGGTCGACGTCCACGTATCGTTTGGGATGAAACCGAGGAGGGGAATTATTAATGTTGTGCCGAGGGCCGGCAGCAAGGGCAATCTGTTCCAGATTGCATTTCTTAGCACTAAGGCATCATGGCGCATCAAAGTTCATGGCAAAGTTACGTCAGCAGAGCAGGTGCGGTTGCATTAAACGTTAACAGCTCGCCGGTAATAGGGTGGGCTAGCTGCAAGCTGCAGGCATGCAGAAGCAAGCGGTGACAGTCACGATATTCTCTAAAGGCTTTATTGTGCTCACCGTCACCGTATTTAGTATCCCCAATAATCGGATGAGCCACTCCCGCTAGATGCCGACGCAGCTGATGAGTGCGGCCGGTAATCGGCTGCATTTCGACTATTGTGTAGCGCGAGGTCGCAAATGGTCGCACGGACCAAGGTTCGGACCAGGTTCGCAGGCTGCGAAAAAGGCTTTGCGCTTCTTGTTCACCGTCACGGTCGATACGGCCTAAGGGGCGATCAATCTGACCCTCGCCGTGTAGCCAGCCGCGGACTAAAGCGCGGTATGTTTTGGTCACAAGTCGTGCGGTGAACGCCTGCGATAAAGTTGCTGCAATGTCTGACGAGCGGCCGAAGACCACGACACCCGAGGCACCGCTATCTAGTCGGTGAACGGGGTAAACCCACCCTCCCACTTGATTGCGCACAGCGGTAAGAAGGCTCGGCACACCACGGCAGCCGCGACCGGGATGCGTGGGCATGCCTGCGGGCTTGTCTACGGCAACGATGGCGTCATCGATATAGATGATGTGACTACTGAAGGTCATAGCGAGCAACTTCTAATTTATTTTATATAAAATGTACATATATTATTGATATTGTTATGAAAATTTAATTCAACGATTACAGTCACTTAAAGTCTGTTTGTGTGGAACTAAGCTACACTATTGTCGTTCCAAACAATATTGGGGTAAGTAGGGGCCAGGTCGCACCGGACACCAACATGAAGTGCCGCCAGTGATTTTTTTAGACTGAACATCGAGGGACGCCGTGAGAAACGCCATGGGAAGACACAGCCATTCAAAACGTGCCAGCCAAAGCCCGCAGCAAAACCGCCGCAAGTTTATCAAAGGCTCTGTGAAGGCGGGCGCAGGAGTCGCTCTGGCATCGGGCCTTTTCAAAAGTATGGGAGCCACAGCTTATGCTGCGGAGGCAACTTTTGATGTTGTGGTTATAGGCTCTGGCGCTGCCGGCATGACAGCGGGATTGACCGCTGCCAAGCGCGGCTTGCAAGTGTTGGTCATCGAGAAGGCTGCCAAGTTTGGTGGTTCTACGGCGCGTTCAGGTGCGGGAATCTGGATCCGCAATAACGAAGTGAATCAAGCTGCAGGTGTAGAGGATTCGCTGGCGCAGGCTGAGGAGTATCTAGCGCAAGTTGTGGGAGGTGCCGTGCCGCTGCCAAAGCAGCACGCATTCCTAGCTCAGGGTCCAGCCATGATTTCCTTCCTGATGAAGAACACCCCACTGCGCTTTCGCTGGATGGAGGGGTACTCCGATTACTATCCAGACCTACCGGGCGGCCAAGCGCAGGGCGCTTCGATTGAACCTCAAATGTTTAACGGCAAAATCCTCGGTCCTGACCTAAAGTACCTGGAGCCACCCTACATACCCATGCCGCCGGGTGTGACCATCTATAGTGCCGATTACAAATGGCTGTGCCTCGCGAAAGTATCTTTAAACGGTGCTAAAAAGGCTGCTCAAGCCGTGTCACGGTATGTGCAGAGCAAGCTCAAAGGCGAGGTTCCACTGACGATGGGACAAGCTTTAGCAGGTGGACTGCGAGCTGGCTTGCAAGCGGCGCGCGTGCCTGTTTGGTTGGGCACTCCTTTGCTAGACGTCACCTTGGATAACGCCGGCAACGTGAATGGCGTGATCGTGTGCAAAGACGGGGTCAATACTCGGGTAACGGCCAATCACGGCGTGATCATTGCTGCGGGTGGCTTTGAACATAATCTCGAAATGCGCCGCAAATATCAGCAGGCACCGATCGGCACTGATTGGACTGTGGGAGCTGCGGGCAACACGGGAGATGGAATTCTAGCTGGGCAACGAGCCGGAGCGGCTGTGGAATTGATGGAGGATGCTTGGTGGGGGCCGTGTATTCTACTTCTGCCTAATCAGCCGTACTTTTGTCTGTCCGAACGCTCGATGCCAGGCAGCATCTTAGTGAATGCCGAGGGTCGTCGCTTCGTCAATGAGTCTAGCCCATACCACGATGTGGTAAACGCAATGTATCGCCAAACCATCGTCGGCAGCGACCTCTCCATTTGGCTGATCGTGGATCAACACTACCGCGACCGTTATCTCTTCAAAGATGTCTTGCCGGGCCTTCCGTTGCCGCATGCTTGGTATGAGAATGGGGCGGTGAAAAAGGCTGCTTCGCTAGCGGATCTTGCTGAACAGATAAATATTCCTGTTGGCAATTTGGAAGCCACGGTTGCCACCTTTAATGACTATGCCGAGTCCGGCGAAGACCGTGACTTTGGGCGCGGTAACAATGCCTACGATCGCTACTATGCCGATCCAAGTGTAAAGCCAAATCCTAGCTTGGCTGCGCTTACTAAGGCACCGTTCTATGCCTTCCGCATTCAGCCTGGAGACCTTGGTACTAAAGGTGGACTAAAAACCAACGAAAGATCTCGTGTGCTCCGCGGTGACGGTACTGTGATTCGCGGACTCTACGCTGCAGGTAATTCCAGTAGTCCGGTCATGGGTCATAGCTATGCCGGTAATGGCTCGACCCTTGGTCCAGCCATGACTTTTGCCTTTATCGCAGCCAACGATATTGCCGATTCGATCTAAGCTTTAGCTTGCTCATGGACGAGCATCGCTATTTTTGTAAATGCTCTCGATCAGATCTTTATACTTATTTACAATGACCTTGCGGCGCAGGCTAAGTTTTGGTGTGAGTTCACCGCTGGTGATGGACCATTCGTCACTGACTAGCCGGAACTGCTTAATGCGTTCCCATTGACCAAAGTTGACGTTACTCTCGTTAACGACTTCTTCCAGTAGGTTTTTCACCTCCGGCTGATGAATCAGTTCCTCATCGCTGCTTACGGTTTTGCCTTGGTCTTTGTACCATTTTTTTAGCATGCTAAATTCCGGTACTATGATTGCTGCAGGGAATTTTTGGTTCTCGCCAACGACCAGAACTTGCGCGACGTAAGGCGATTCACGCAGTTTGCCTTCAATCGCAAGAGGGGCGATATACTTGCCACCCGATGTCTTAAACATCTCCTTCTTGCGGTCCGTAATGCGGAGAAATTGAGCGTCATCGAACATTCCTATATCACCGGTATGAAACCACCCGTCACGATCGATCGCTTGTTCGGTCGCTTCAGGATTTTTATAGTATCCCTGCATGACCGACGGACCTTTGACCATAATTTCGCCTTCGCCGGGCCGGTAGCCTTCTTCCTGAGAGATCTTTACTTCTAGATTCGTCAGCGTCTTACCCACGGTGCCAATGCGATGCTCTTCCAGTGAATTAAATGCAATCACTGGCGATGTCTCCGTTAGTCCGTAGCCCTCGATTGCTTTAATGCCAGCGGCCCAAAAAATTCTGGCCAAGCGTGGCTGCAATGCAGAGCCACCAACCATTACCATCTCGAGTTCGCCGCCAAGAGCGGCCTGCCATTTGCTAAATACTAATTTGCGCGCCAAAGCTAACTTCATGCTAGCAATCAAACCCATGGGCTCGTCTGGGTTGTGACTCAGTCCCAGCTTCATGGACCAATCAAAAATTTTGCGTTTGGTGCCGGTAAGATCCTGTCCCTTGGCGGTGATTGCATTGTAAACTTTTTCTAACAGTCGCGGGACAGTGACAAAAACCTGCGGTTTTACCTCGGTGAGATTTTGCGCGATCGTGTCGACGCTCTCCGCAAAATAAATCGCAATGTTTAAGTGTTGGTAGACATAGCACACTAAGCGCTCAAGCACATGGGATAGGGGTAAGAAGCTCAATGCTCGCTTCAATTGGTTCACATCGACAATGCTGAGCACGGCTATAAAGTTGCTGATGAAGTTGTGATGGGTAAGCATCACCCCTTTGGGGGTGCCCGTGGTGCCGGATGTGTAAATAATGGACGCTAAGTCGTCCGGAGTGACTTCGCCTTTCCGCTTATTCAGTGCCGCAGTCGTCGAAGCCGGAGCATTTTGGCCCGCCTTCAGTAATTCCGACCAGTGCTGGACGCCGTCCACCTGGTCGAAGGTGTACACCGCGCGCAGCTTTGGGAGATGCTCACGTACGCTGTTTACTTTGTCAGCGATGGTTTGGTTTGATACCAATGCGATGGTGGCTTCAGCGTGCCCTAATATATATTCGTAATCTTTATCTGTCGCCGTCGGGTAGATCGGCACTGATACGGCGCCAAGCTGAAGTAAAGCGAGATCGGCAAGAATCCACTCGGGGCGATTCATCGAAATCAGAGCGACGCGTTCGCCTTTGGCGGTCTGATGTTTTTCGAGGAGGCCTAAGCTTAGGTGCCGCGCGGTCTCGACTACTTCTTGGCTGGAGAACTTACGCCACTCGTTACCGACTTTTGCTGCTAGAGCATCAGGTATCGGGTGCTCCAGCGCCTGCCGCTCAATCATTTCGAATAGCCGCGTCGGTTCCATGCTCAGCTCCTATAGTTCCCGCGTTAGACATGCGACGAGATAATTAAGATCGTCGACATCCACGGAATATTCGACATCCACCGGTCCATGGGCGTGCCAAGGGCACGTCGGGAGAGTCTATAGGACCCGAGGCCAAGGCTCCATAGATATTCGGTACTTAGTGGCCTTGTCGGTGGCAATGGTTTTTTCGATCTCTATCCTGATCGGTTATTTTTAATAATTACAGTTATTTATGCCGGCGTTATTGTCAAAAAAGTGGCCGCCGCGTACATCAGGGCGATCGTTTCTTTCCCTGGCGGCCTTGTCGCCAAAGTTTAGCACCCCATAAATCTACGGCAATCCGCGGCAATCCGCGGCAACCTGAGGCTAACTTGTCCACTGGAGCATCCGTCAAAATTGATATCTTGTTTGACGACAATCACTGTCTGGTGCTCAATAAACCGGCGCGCTTGTTGACGTTAAGCGACGAAAGTGGCGATGAGACTCTTTTGGCCCGCGCCCGCGCCTATCACTTCGCGCGCCAAGCTCCGGGTAAAAAGGGCTATTTGGTGCCGCTTCACTCCTTAGACCGGCCGGTGTCCGGAGCGGTGATGTTTGCACTGAGCAGTAAAGCTGCATCGCGACTTTCTGAACAAATGCGTGGTCGCGACATCGGTAAAACTTATCTAGCAGTGGTGGAGGGGAGGGCCCCAGCCAAGCAGGGCGTTCTTAAGGGAGCGCTGCTTAAGGACCGCGAGCGCAATGTGACGACGGTTGTAGATGCTGCGACACAAGGTGCGAAGAGCTGCGAGTTGGCTTACCGGGTGCTTGGTCAGAAGGCGGGCCTCACCCTAGTCGCGGTGGAGCCACGCACCGGTCGTAGCCATCAGATTAGAGTGCAGTTGGCTGATGCCGGCATGCCAATATACGGTGACGTTAAGTACGGTGCATCGGTGGCTTGGAATGGCCAAATCGCTTTGCACGCACGAGCGCTCGCCTTCACCCACCCAGTCAGTAAGACACCCGTGGATATTGTGGCGCCCGTCCCTGCAGTCTGGCGAGACATTTGGTTAGGAGAGTTCAATGTATAAGAAGCCGAAATTAGAACTGCAAACCACCACGCTTTGGGAGTATCCTTCGCAGCATTACGGCGAGGGCATGCAGGGGAACAAAAACTATAAAGGTGCGACGCCGTCCTTCGTGATTTGGAACTTGCTGCAGCGTTACACGAAAAAAGGCGACAAAGTAGTCGATCCGATGTGCGGTAGCGGCACTACGCTCGATGTCTGTCGTGACCTGGATCGCCAAGGTTTTGGCTTCGATCTGCAGCCTCAGCGTCCCGAGATTGTCCGTGCCGATGCACGGCATCTGCCACTAGAATCGGCCAGTGTGGACTTTGTCTTTGTTGATCCGCCTTACTCGACACACCTCAAATACTCAGGATTACCTGAGTGCATAGGCGAGCTGGACGCGGATGGCGGTGGCTACTACGAAGCGATGGAGCTGGTCATCGCTGAGATGCATCGGGTGTTGAAGCCGGGCGGACATGTGGGTCTTTACGTCAGCGACTCTTGGCGTCAGGATCATCCCTTCTGCGCCATCGGTTTCGAACTTTTCGCGCAGTTGCGGAAACACTTCACCCCGGTAGATATCATCGCCGTGGTGCGCAACAACCGGACCATGAAGCACGATCATTGGCATAAGTCTGCGGCGCTGGGTAATTACTATCTGCGGGGATTTAACTACCTATTTGTTATGCGCCAGGGCGCCGCTACACCGGCGACTCCGCGGCGCGCACCAAAGCCGCCACCGCTAACGCCAGTTGCGCCACCGCTGCCACGCGGCAAGCAGAGGAAGAAGAAGAAGCACCGTATCTAGGTGTAAATATTTTTAGCGTTCCCTTGGGTGTTGCGACAATGTACCATGCATGGTAGGGATCACTATGGACAGAATTAAATAACTGATTAAGCCACAACGCTTCCATGCATGAGGCCGAGATGATTTTCGACTGGCTCGCTGGGTTATTCTCGAACGACTTAGCTATTGACCTCGGTACCGCTAACACCTTGGTTTACGTCAAGGGTGTAGGTATCGTGATGAACGAACCTTCCGTAGTTGCTATTAATAAGAACGTCACTGGACCTAAGCGCATCCTAGCCGTTGGTAAAGAGGCGAAGGAAATGCTTGGCCGGACGCCTGGCGATATCGTAGCGATCCGCCCACTTAAAGACGGTGTCATCGCTGACTTTGAAATCACCGCAGCCATGATTCGCTACTTCGTGGAAAAAGCGCACAATCGCCGCACTATGGTGAAGCCGCGCGTTATCGTTTGTGTCCCCTACGGCATCACTAACGTTGAGAAACGCGCGGTAAAAGAGGCTGCGGAGAGCGCTGGCGTCCGTGAAGTCTTCTTGATTGAAGAACCGATGGCAGCAGCAATCGGTGCCGGTCTGCCAGTCACCGAGCCAAGCGGCAGTATGATTGTCGACATCGGCGGTGGTACCACGGAAGTGGCCGTGATTTCTCTAGCCGGTATCGTCTATTCTAAGTCCGTTCGGGTTGCCGGGGACAAAATGGACGAAGCGATCATCAACTACATCAAGCGTAAGTATAATCTGCTGATTGGCGAGCGTACGGCAGAAGAGATCAAAATCGGCATCGGTAACGCTTATCCGAGCGATGTGATCGAGACCATGGCCGTCAAGGGCCGCGACATGGTCGCCGGCATTCCAAAGACGATTCAAGTTACGTCTGATGAGATCCGCGAAGCGATCGCTGAGCCGGTCAACATTATTGTTGAGGCCGTGCGTGTGGCTCTTGAGCAGACTCCTCCAGAATTGGCAGCAGACATCGTCGACAAGGGTATCGTCCTGGCCGGCGGCGGCGCTTTGATTAAGAATCTCGACGTGCTCCTTCGCGAAGAGACTGGCTTGCCGATTATGATTGCTGATAACCCGCTCACTTCGGTTGTGATCGGTAGCGGCAAGGCTCTCGATCAAATCCATGTGCTGAGCGGTATTACCCAGTAACTTCAGGGTGTTGCGACGAGGCATCGTCGGATGGCGCATGATCAGTTCCCACTTGCGGCGGTCCGCAAGTGGGTAGTAATGGCCTTCATCTCCGGCAGCGTGAATGCTGGCGGGTTGATGGCCTGCGACCGATTCGTAACTCATGTAACTGGGTTTGTGACGTTAGCTGGGATGGAAACTGCCAACCGGCAATTCCGTCTGGCAATGGGTATGCTCAGTGTTCCCCTATACTTTGTCATGGGGGTCATGGTGGCCGCGGTTTTTACTGATGCAGCCATTCTTAATGGTAGGAAGCCACATTTTCGTGTCGTGATGATTGTGGCGTCCGTCCTCTTAGCTTCGGCAGGTTTACTCGGCCACTTTGGCTATTTCACACCGTTTGAATCGCCGTTTCAATTGCGCGCAGATTATCCGCTCCTCATTATGTTGAGTGCCGCCAGTGGTCTGCAGAATGCAGTATTGACCTCTGCTTCGGGCGGGATCGTCAGGGCCACCCATTTAACAGGGACCACTACAGACCTAGGTATGGGGTTAGTGCGTGCCATGTCGGCGCGCCATCGACCGGAGATTAGATCTAAGGAGCTTTATCGAGGCGCTATTAGATTCGCCACGATCTTGGGCTTCATTAGTGGTGGCATGATTGGCGGCGTGCTTTTTCACTACGTACAGTATCTTGGCTTTTTGCTACCGAGCGCGTTGGCCATTTACGTCGGTAACCTCGGTGTCACTCACGTGGCAACTCCGGCTCCCGTGGCTGTGCCGGCTTTCGTCCCCGATCCCCCCGATCCTTAAGTCACCAAGGTCAGTCGCGGCCGCGCTGCCTTCATCTGGTCGGCGGTCGTAATCAATTGGCGCAGCTCAGCTTCGCGTTCGGCCGCCTCTGCCGCGGCCGCTAACTCTTGCTCATGCAGAGCCGAGTCTTGCTCGACTGATTTTGTTTTCTTTAGCCGGGTCTTGGCCTTGCTGTAGGCCGCTTTGCGGAGAGCCTTCTGCTGCTTAGCTCGCTCCAGACCGGCTGGCGACGCAGCGATGGCTGCCGCCCGCTCTTTATGGCGTGCCTTTGCCTTTTGGTAGGCTTCTTTGCGGAAGGCGCGCGCCTTTTCTTTTGCCGTCAACTTTTTAGAGTCACTACCTGTATCGTCGTTCATGGGGCTCCTTGGCCACCCTCATCTTTGCCGGCTTTGGCTAGCTGTTGTTCGACTTCATCGAGATGAGAGCTGGGGATGGTGTTTGGTTCGCGGCGTGCTGCTGCAAGCATCCGGCGGGCGTCCGCAAGGTCCTTCGAGCGTTGGAATTCAAGGCAAATGACACACATTGCAGGTCTCCTTGGCGGCTTGCTGGCGACGGTTACGCGCGGTACGGAGCGCTGATTTGCGCGGTCTAATCATCGTTCTTTCGTCGCTGTCTGCCAAGTAAGATTAAGCTCAGTTTTCGATGCGACCGGTGACAATCAAGTTGGGCTGCCGCCTGCGGCCGTGATACGGTGCCGCTCTCAACCCAGTCGGTGAGCTATAGGTGATATATGACAAAGGCAAAAGGTCCTGAAATTAATTGGGAAGATGCGGATTCTGACTTCGACACGGAGGCATCCGTTCAAGCAAAGACGCAGGCTACAGATGAATTTGCACATTTGTTGAAGGAAGAAGCACCGCGTGGCCAACGGCTGACGGTTGGTGAAAAGGTCCGCGGCGTGATTTCTCAGATCGGCCAAGGCAACGACGTCATGGTGGAACTCGGCACTGGCAAAAGCACCGGCGTCATCGAAAAGATCGAGATCCAAGATGAGAACGGTCAGCTGAAATTTAAAGTTGGCGACGCAGTCGAGCTTTACGTGGTCGCTAAGCGCGGCGGCGAAGTACAGCTGAGCTATTCCATGAGTCATTCGCTGAAGTCGGCTGACGATCTGGAAAAGGCACAGTCCCAGGGCATTTCAGTGCGTGGGCGGGTGATTAAAGTGATCAAGGGCGGCTTTGAGATCAGCGTCCTAGGTAAAACGGCCTTCTGTCCCGTGTCCCAGATCGATACGCGCTTCACCGAAGGTGGTGAGGAGCACGTCGGCAAAGAGTACGAGTTCCTCGTGGAAAAAGTCGAGGAGCGCGGCCGGAATATTGTCGTTTCACGCGTGGCTCTCCTGCGTAAACACGCAGAGCAGCGGACTAAAGAGCTTCTGAGCAGTATAACGCCCGAGTCGGTGTTGGTCGGTACTGTGACAGAATTGCGTGATTTTGGTGCATTTGTCGATATTGGCGGGGTTGATGGTCTGGTCCATATCTCGGCCCTCAGTCACGCCCGAGTTGCCCATCCGAGCGAAGTGGTAAAAGTCGGCGATAAGGTACAGGTCAAGGTCCTTAAGATTGACCGCGATGACAAGGGGCGTCCGAAGATATCGCTCAGCATGAAGGCTGCGGAAGAAGACCCTTGGGAGCGGATCCACGATCTCGTATCCGGCGGCAAGGTGTACCAAGGCCGTGTTGTCAATCTTATGCCGTTTGGCGCCTTTGTTCAGGTCCATCCCGGTATTGAGGGGCTTCTGCACATTTCAGAACTGTCCTGGACGAAACGGGTCCATCATCCATCGGAAGTCCTCAAGATCGGCGAGACGGTCAGCGTGGCGATCAAGGACATCGATACTGTAAATAAGCGCATCTCTTTAACGATGAAACAGCCCGAGGACGATCCTTGGTACGCTGCGACGACGAAATTCCCGGAAGGGGCTGTCCGTAACGCCAAGGTCGACAAACTTAAGCCGTTTGGTGCCCTGGTTGAATTGGCACCTGGGCTGACTGCCCTGCTGCCCCTGGCTGTGCTCAAGCGCAAGTTTGGCGAAGCCTACCGCCAGGCCGCGACGCCAGGCAAGGAACTCGAAGTGCGCGTCGTCAAGCTCGATGCGGATGAGCGGAAGGTGCTACTGACGCTCGCTGATATTGAAGAAGAAGACGCCGATCGTAAGAATTACGATGAGTATCTGGCGGCCGAGCTCAAGGCTAAACAGGTTGAGCCAGTGGATCAATCGGCTCGTCTGGGCAGTTTTGGTGCTTTACTAAGCAGCAAGCTGAAGCAAAAGGGATAGTTCTTTAAAATTCAACGTTGTCGCTCCTTGGTCTTGCGGTTTAAGATCGTACTTAACGGTACCAAACACTGCTATGAGCTAGGGGAGCGACCTATGCGCAACTTTTCGTCCATGAAGGGCTTACTTATCTCGAGCGTGATGCTGGCATCGCCACTTCACGCCGCTGACAACAAGGCTGCTGCCAGTGCCATTACGGCTACTCCAGCTGCTGCAACCACGGCTGCTCCGGCTGCTGCAACTACAGCTGCTCCGGCCGCGACAACTACAGCTGCTCCGGCTGCTGCAACCACGGCTGCTCCGGCCGCGACAACTACAGCTGCTCCAGCGACTAAAGCAGAACCAGCTAAAGCGACGGCCGCAAGCCAGCCGCAAGCGAAAGATACTAAATCTGCGGGCACCATTGTCGAGTTGAAGACGAGTGAGGGGACCCTTAAGCTGGAGCTAGCCGATAAAGAAGCTCCCCTGAGCGTTGCTAATTTCATCGCCTACGTGAATAGCAAGTTTTACGACGGTACGGTGTTTCACCGTGTAATCGACGGGTTCATGATCCAAGGTGGTGGCTACACCGTCGATGGTGACAAGTTAAACGAAAAACCAACTAAGGCACCGGTTCCTAATGAAGCCAAAAACGGCTTGAAAAACGAAAAGGGTACCGTCGCTATGGCTCGGACCAGCAATCCGGACAGCGGAACCTCGCAGTTTTATGTCAATCTAGTGAACAATGATCGCCTGAACTACCCTAATCCAGATGGACACGGGTATGCAGTATTCGGTCGCGTTGTTGAAGGCTTAGACATCGTCGAGAAGATTGCTAAAACAAGAACCGCTATTCGCTTCGGTATGCAAGATGTGCCGGTAGCAGAAGTGAAGATCTTATCTGCGACGGTTGTGAAGCCAACCAGCCACTAAGTTTACAGAGCTAAAAAAAATGGAAAATGAGGTGTGAGCCCATTTTCCATTTTTCTTTTTTTTGGCAAATATATCTGTCAGTCCAATGCTACTCGGTACAATTTGAGTCGGCAATTTCCGCCGATTGGTGGCTCTTCGGTTCTATGTTAGCCTTTTCGTAGTATCTCCTGCCTGCCGATAAGTGATCATCAACTTTAACTTTAAATATAATGGATGGTGCGTATGCGTAGCATGCAAGCCGCGTGGTATGTTTTTGCTGGTTTGGTTTTCAATAGCTCACTGGCAATAGCAGCAAATTACGAAACAAATCTTCCTGAGACTTTGAATTTCCCAATCGATCTCGTCACCAAAGATCTAGCGGTGGATGACGTCTCTGGACTGCTGTTGCCTGTTGTCGGTGACGAAGCGATCAACTTGAATCTGGATACGCGCAGATTAAAGTCTTCGCCCGTCAATGGCGTGATGCGAACTTTTGGGGTCGTCACCGTTGCTACGGCAGACGTGGTTGGTTTAACCCAACGTGGGACTTTAAAGATTGGATTCGACCGGAACCGCGATGGTCGCATCAGCGGCAAAGAAAAATTGTTTACAGCGGCAGATCGTGCCGGTTCACCACTGAATTTAGTTTTAGATGGTCAGGGTCATATTTTGGCGCAGGTTTTACCTGGGCCAGATACTACCCCCCATTGTTCAGACTCAGCAGACGCTTCCCCAAATCACCTGCCATGTAAAAAACCCCCGAGCGAGGGTAAAGGCGATAAGGGTGACAAGGGAGACACGGGTCCAGCCGGTCCAGCCGGTCCAGCCGGCCCAAAGGGACCCCCTAGTTCTGGTGGGTCTGCAGGACCCAAGGGCGACAAAGGTGATATCGGCCCAGTCGGTCCTGTTGGTGTTGCAGGCCCCGTTGGTGCTAAAGGTGACAAAGGCGATATCGGTCCCGCTGGTCTAGCTGGTCCCGCTGGTCCAAAAGGCGACGTCGGTGCTACCGGTGCTAAAGGTGATCAAGGAGAGCTTGGTTCCGCCGGTGCTAAAGGTGACAAAGGTGAAACAGGAAGTGTAGGCCCAGTCGGTCCTGTTGGTGTTGCAGGCCCCGTTGGTCCGCAAGGTGATAAAGGAGCCAAGGGTGACGTTGGTCCAGCCGGTGCTAAAGGCGATCAGGGTGAAACTGGAAGTGTTGGTCCAGCAGGTGTTGCAGGCCCCGTTGGTCCGCAAGGCGATAAAGGTGCCAAGGGTGACGTTGGTCCAGTTGGGGCTAAAGGCGATCAGGGTGAGCTTGGCCCAGCCGGTCCTAAAGGTGATATCGGTCCTGTCGGTTTGGCTGGTCCCGCCGGTGCTAAAGGTGACACTGGCAGCGTAGGCCCAGTCGGTCCAGTAGGCGTTGCCGGCCCCGTTGGTCCGCAAGGTGACAAAGGTGCAAAAGGTGACGTTGGTCCCGCCGGTGTTAAAGGTGATCAAGGTGAGCTTGGCCCCGCCGGTGCTAAAGGCGACAAAGGCGATAGCGGTCCTGTCGGTTTAGCTGGCCCCGCCGGTAATAAAGGTGACACTGGCAGCGTAGGCCCAGTCGGTCCTGTAGGTGTCGCAGGCCCCATTGGTCCGCAGGGCGATAAAGGAGCTAAGGGCGACGCAGGTCCAGCCGGTAATAAAGGCGACAAAGGTGACACTGGCAGCGTAGGCCCAGTCGGTCCTGTTGGTCTAGTAGGCCCTATTGGTCCGCAAGGGGATAAAGGTGCCAAGGGCGACGCAGGTCCCGTTGGTCCTAAAGGTGATGTCGGTCCAGTCGGTCCCGGTGGTCCTAAAGGCGACAAAGGCGATATCGGTCCTATTGGTGTTGCCGGCCCCGTTGGTCCGCAAGGCGATCAAGGAGCTAAGGGTGACGAAGGCCCAGTCGGCCCCTCTGGCCCTAAAGGTGCCAAAGGCGATATCGGTCCCATTGGTTTAGTCGGTCCGATTGGTCCGCAAGGTGATAAAGGAGCCAAAGGCGATATCGGTCCAGTCGGTTTAGTCGGTCCCGTTGGCCCTAAAGGCGACACGGGTCCTGCTGGAGCAACAGGTACAATTGGCCCAATCGGTCCGACCGGTGAGCCTGGTTCCAAAGACATTTTCTTCTCTAGTCAGAATAATGTGATCTCCCTGCGGACACCTGCACTGACGGAGAGCTTCTATAATAAGGCCTATTTCGACGGCAGCATGATAGCTCTCGATGTGCAGATGCAAAACAAAGCTGATGCTGTCCATAAGCACACTTTTGGTGACTTGACTGGAACGATCCCGGCATGCGTCAGTGGTAAAACACTGCCTTTGTGTACACGGGGCACCCTTCTGGTGGTTAATGGCGCTGCGTATGCACCAACCCCAACGATCGGTGGACAGCCAGTCGTGACTACGGTGCTCGGAAGCTTAAAACTAGGTGTTGCTGTAAATACGTGGAACACGGTCGGATCTTTTGATGACATCAAGAACAGCGTTGTTGGTATCAGTGGATCGGTCCAAACCGGGGTCGGTAGTTTCACTAACGTAAACGCATCGTCGACTTTGCAGGTGCGTATCGTGGGTGGGCAGGTTCAAGAGTTCCATACTACGGCCGCTTTGCAGTCTGTGCCGCTTTATCTTGAAATTCGTTTTGTTCCGCCAGCGGCCTAATCCATAGTTAAATTGAATTGCTAATAAAAAAGCGACCAGTATCTCCTGGTCGCTTTTTACATCTGCAAGTCACCAGTCGAGGACCATCGATGAGCAACATGTGGGACAAGAGATATTCGGCAAAGAATTTTTTTTACGGCACCGAACCTAATGATTTTCTGCGATTAAATGTCGGCAAATTTCCCGTTGGTGGGAGAGTTCTTACGCTCGCGGAAGGTGAAGGTCGTAATGCTATGTTTCTTGCCAAGCATGGATTTAAGGTTACTGCGGTGGATTGGTCTGAAGTCGGCCTAAAAAAACTGGCTAGTTGGGCTACACGAGAGGGAGTTGCGGTCGATACTGTGTGTACCGATATTAACCAATTTGATTTCGGCTCAAATGCCTGGGACGGAATTGTCTCGATTTGGTTTCACCTCGCCTCACATGATCGTCCAGCGCTTTATGCGCGCTGCGTCCAGGCCTTGAAGAGCAAGGGGATATTCCTGTTAGAAGCGTATACTCCTAAACAGCTTAATTTTAAAACTGGCGGGCCATCGGATCCAGACATGCTCCCTAACTTGCAAGAGCTACAAAATAACTTAGCCGAGCTGCAGATCACTTCCGCAGCCGAGCTAGAGCGCGACATTCAAGAGGGTGAAGGGCATCGTGGCCGCAGTGCGGTAGTACAATTTCTTGCTCAAAAGTCCTAATGTCAAAAAATCGCGCAGTCGATCACGAGCCACCCAGGTAACTTTTACTCTGAAGTGCCCGGATGAACTCTGACTTGTTGCGGGACGCGCAGCCTTTACCGGCGGCGGGATCGATTCCCCCACTTTTGAGAGCCTGAAGTCCCCTATCGATAAAACTAATAGTACGCTGCTCAGTTAGATCAACATGGAAGCCGACGTCCACGACTTTGTCCCCACACGTCGTCCCGTCACATACTGACTTTTTTACCCCGTACTGCAATGCAGAGGCGATTCCAGCTAGCTTGTTATCAATATATAGGGGGCCTCCAGAGTCTCCTTCGCGGACCATTGGCTTGCCGGTAGAACCTCCGTAGGTCTGGATGACGCCATCTTTGGTGACTTCGCCAATTTGATTATGTCCCTCTCGTTTGATGCCGTGATCGACACCAAATTTTTCATCCCATCCGTAGCCAACATAGGTTACCGCCGTCCCGGCCGCGGCTGGTTGAGTGAATCTTGATGCGACAAATTTTGACTGGTCTTTAGGATCCAAGAAAATCATAGCGAGATCATGACGCGATCCTGGCCCACCGGAGCCTAATGCCCAGCCTGGCGTGACCAAAAAGCAATGTGAGTTGTGGGGTAGTCCTTGTTCACCCGTAAGAGCAAAGCTCACTTTTTGTGTACCGGGATTCTTTTCAAGCTCCGCTACAAACCACCAACATGGCTGAGCGCAGAGTCAGCAGGCGGCAGAAATCAGCTGTCACAGTGAGACCTCCAGTGTGGTTTGCCCATACCAAAGTTATCTCACAAAATTATTGAGTGGGCATAATTGCTTTCACAAGCCCAGTTCAGCAGAAGTCGGGAGTGCGCAGGCCGGCGCGTTAGGTATTTTCTCGGTAGTACCCGTAATAGTTAGGCTTGCGGTTCTAAGGCCGTTTGTATCTGATTTCAAAAATAGCAGGGTGTATTTACTCGCAGCGACCGAGCAATGGTAAAGTTTCAGGCCCTGGAGTTGGTAGCTTGATATCTCAGCATCCAGCCTAGCTCCAAGCGTCGGGAACTGCTTGACCACATCTGCGCGCGAACAACACCAATTAACGAGCGGATCCCCGCATTTGGAGGGGCCGCCGATACCAGGCAACCATGACTTTCTCTCGGCTTGGCATTGCTCGAGAGTCTTGCCGCCGAGGCTCGTCAGTGGGTTAATGGCTGGGGGTACCACGGCTGGTGGCGGCGCCACCGGCGGTGTAGTTGCGGCGGGTGGTTGGCCTGCTGTCGTTGGCGGAGTGGGAGTGTTGTTTGGTATGGGGCCGCGGTCCCTGACTCAGGGCTCGGAGCTGGCACTCCGGCCGGTGAGCCTGTTGCGGTGTTACAGTCCCCATTTATCGTCACTTGTGGTGTCTTCGGGGCGGGTGTCTTTGGCTTTGGTTTGGCGTCATCTTCCCCAGTCACTTCCTCGTCAGCCGAGGCAGAAGCGCCGGATCGCTTGTTCCCAGGTTGACTGCAGCTAGTGAGAAGCATGCTTGCTGCCACCGAGGACGCTAGAAAAATGCCGCAGACTCTCTTGGAAATCATGACTGACCTCTTTTTTAACCCTTATGAACGCTCTTGATATCGGCTTTTTTTGTAAAAAACTTTAGTGGCATTCCGGATTGAGACGGCGAAATTGCGCATAAGGCACTGAAGTTTAAGTAGAAATAAACTCGGCCAGAGGCTGTTTAGTGGCGGCACTTTTCTGCTCTGGATGAGCAAGGGTGGCATTTCACACTTTTGACAAACTGAAATTAAACCAAAACAAGCAACGATTTTGGCTAGCTTTGTCCTGATTTTGGCAATAGCTTGTTGTTTGAAAATTAAGAATAGAAAATTTCTGCATACAAGTGTTGAGTGAAGCT
>JAPLFY010000073.1 GCA_026390435.1 Pseudomonadota bacterium | reverse complement strand
CTTGCCAGAGTACTCTTTGATCTTAGACATAACGTTTGTCTCCTTGGTGTTTTGAATATTCATAACACCAAGGAGTTTTTTTTCATCACCTGGTCATTACGGCCGGTTATGGCTGCTGGTCACCATACCAACTGACCCCATCATTAATCACCCGCGGCAACGTGCCGATAACTCTGAGGGGGTGTAATTCATGGGCGCTACCGTGAATCCAAAGCACGCAGAACTGATATTGCACATGGAAAAGTTTGTCCATAGGGTTGGGCTTATCTACGACTATGACGAACTGTGGTGGATAGGTCTTAAGCCACGAAGCTTGTCCGGTAGCTTTGGTCCTCGATGCTGCGTGGAACTAATCCAATTCTGTGCCGAAAATCGCGACTACCACATAGTGAGCTCAGTTTCGCCAGGGCGATACATCAATAGATACGAGCCAGGGGATCATATCTATTTTCTTGCTAATGGTGACAATAGCCCGAATCTCATTCTCAATCATACTTTAGATCCAGAATGGCCACTAATCGCGGAAGATGCGATCAGCGCAGCGCTTGCCGAACTTGACGATATCAAAGATCGTAATAAGTGACAGTTCACGCATCAAATCGTGACGACTCTTTTCGCCGACGGCTGTTTCGTGAAAGTTACTAAACTCGGCGTATCTCAGGTGATTTTTGCGTACTCCAGCAACTTTTCGCATGTCGCGACTAATCAGATACTGGAATAACGCGTAAGCATCGAAATGGTCGGCTTTGTCATATCCCAGCACTAAATTTGTGAGAATTCTCAAATCATCAATCAGGTAGATTGAAATCGTTTTGCCTGTTCTCGTTGTGCCCAATTTATGAGCGGGATAACGCATCATTTTCACCCCATCGCCGATTCTCTGAAGTGCTAGCCTCAGCCAGAGAATCAGGCCTGGAGCGTGAATTGTCCAAAGACATGTCGACGCGAAGGGGTGACCTCACGATCGGCCCGTCCGATAAACTATCTCACTTACTACGAAAGTTTATTATTTGGCTTCTCGTCCTAGGGGCGGCGAATTACTTAGGTGGGTTAGCGTCAGTGCCTGACCCCATAGATTACTAGCCAAACGCGAGACGAAGATTTATCATTTGATCATCTCAGACAAACAATTCGCTCAATATTTCGCCAAGAGCGTTACCCATGCGTTGGCCCTCAATAAATAAGAATACTGTTATCGTCGGCGTCCATGTGGCTGCACTGGCCGGCATGGTAGCCCTAAATACCCAGGTCCAAAGACTCATCCCTCAAGGTGAGATCACGACGGCAACTTTGCTGCCTGCTTTGGCCTTTCATTACCGCTGGGTGTTTGAGTCCCTTGCGATCATACTTGCTGGCGTCTGGTTGACTTCGGGTGGACGACTGAGTCGGGCGTTGTTTTATGTTCTGGCATGTATCTTTTTCGGCGTAAACGCTCTGCAATTGACCGCAGTGAAACTAAGTCAGCAATTCGTGTCGGCCCTGGCGCTGGAAAATATCGGCCATATTCATCTTCTTTTAAACACCACCACGGTCTTAGCCACCGCTGGTATCGGTCTCGCATTAATGCTGTATCTGTGGTGGTTTGAGCGGGTGATCAGATCCCGCCCTTCGACTCGGTCTCAGAATCTGCGAATTAGCTTAATGCTGGTCGCCTGTGCTGCTGTTGTGCAGTTGCACAAATTCTTACCTGAAAGTGTTAAGCAGCGGCGCAGTGCCCTATACGCTCAGCATATGGACCGCTCGACCCCACCGATCGGTAGCCTGCTCAGCCAATTTAGGGTGACTGACGTTAAGTCTGCAGAAGCGCAAACACTGCTGACTCCGGTTCAGATCGATTTGGCAGGCAAGCTTGGGATTAAGTTTTACGACTCTAAGCAGGCGGAATTTCCTCTGGTTAAGGACCAGATTTATTCTGGCCCACCGCCTTTTGTGAACGAACGTGCCGCTACACCACAAAACGTGATCGTCTTTTTCGCCGAGGGTATCGCCGCAGATCTACTGGGGCTCAACAATCCAAACCTTCCCGGCATCACACCCAACATAGACCGCTTTGCTCAAGACTCCCGGGTGATGGTGGTGGATCATTACTTTAATCACACAGCTGCGACCTACCGGGGTATCACCGGAGAGCTGTGCTCGATCTACCCGACTTTTGGTGGCTACGACGGCTGGGACAATATGACGGTGCCGTATTTGAACCATCTGTGTCTGCCGCATATTTTTAAGATTAATGGCTACGACAATGTCTTCTGGGACAGCCATACGGAAGGCGTCGCTAATATTAATAGGATGGTCAAAAGACATGGCTTTGAGCGGGTGTTTAACGCCGAGGAGATGAGCCGAGACTTTCTTGGCGGTGAGCCGTCCATCAGCTCTTACAGCGCATCGGACCGGCAGCTGTTTAAAGCCCTAAAGACCTACTTAAGCCAGAGGCCTAATACTGAGCCAGAAAAGCCTCTCTTTCTTGGTCTTTATAACCTAGGCACCCACGCCAATTGGCCACTGGCTACCGACGGCGTGCCCTATAAAGACGGCGCCAATCCAGTGCTGAATAACCTGCATAATTTCGATGCAGCCTTCGGCTCCTTCTACGACTGGTTTACCGCCTCGGCCTATGCTGAAAATACCGTTCTCATCTTTACTTCGGACCACACTCACTATCCCGAAGAGGGAATGATCAGTGCTGCTGGCTCCCACTATCAACCCTACTTTGTTGGCCGCATCCCGCTCATGGTCTTCGATGCCAGCCGTCAGAGGCCAAAGCACTTTGATGCCAACTACAGTACCAGCATCGACTTCGCCCCGAGCCTGCTCCACTACTTAGGCTTCGCCAATCACCGCAATCCCTTTCTCGGCACGTCCATTTTCGAGCCGGGTCGCAAGGAAATGGACGGAGTGGGGCTGGCCAATTACGGGGATGAATTCTTCTTTGTCGACCGTGACGGAGTGCATCACAACCCGGATGGTGGCGTTTACGGGAAGATGCTGCCGGATGTCAGGGAGATTGTGAACTTTAGTAAGAGGGCCGAGACGGCGGATAGGGTGTGGCGGCGGCTTTGGGACAGTTATTATGTCGGGAATCCGGGGCCGAAGGCGCAGAGTAAGATATAATAACGATCAATAATCTGCCGACGTACTCGACCCTCTACCGGACGCTTTCCACATCTGAGACGCTGAGTCCGCAGAGCTTGGCGATCTCGTCATGCGGTAAATTCGCCGTTAATGGATTGGTGAGTAGGGAGTGAAGCAGAGCTTTTTTTGCGGCGAGTTCGCCCTCAGCTCTGCCCTCATCCTTTGCAAATTTGATAAGTGAGTCCCAGTGAAGCCTCGCCTTCTCACGCATGCGGGCGATCTCTCGGGAGTTTACATCCTCAGAAATCATTTCTAAGATTTCCTTGGCATCTTTCAGCTCAGGGTTAGCCATACATGCCTCCGCGACGTCTGGGCTGTCCGGTTTTTGGAAAAAACCCATCCACTCCCCTAGTCCTACCTGACTTATCGGTAATTGTCTCTGGTGCCATAAGCGGTAAGCTTTTGGTATCTCAAAAAAGTGAATCTGCATCTGCCCTTGCAGCTCCGCCATAGCCGTTGGCCCATCGTCGTCTTGCTTCAAAGAGTGGCTCACATGGAAGTCGCGCGGTCGATCAAGGAAAAGATCTGTCGCTAGAAAAAACAGCACGATAACCGGCCTTAGACCTTCGTAGGTATGTCCCTTTCGTAGCTCGGAGGCGTACATCCTTGACGCATAGAAAAGCGCCCGCTCAGCCATGCCTGTGTGGTTACTCATTTGCATTTCGATATCGATGAGGGTGCCGTCCTCTAGTTTGGCGAGGATATCTAGCTCGGTGCCTTTGTCGTCGACCAGGATCTTAGGAATCTCCGGATTTAGTACCTTCACCTTGGTGATCTTCGACGCTGGCTTGAGTGCCGCGTTGAGGTGGGCGATGAGAGCTTTTCTTCCTCGTCTCGAAGCGAACATCAGCTTAAAAACTACATCTAGTTTAGGGTTTAAGAGCGAGTGCTTTGGACGCATAACAGAACTCTCCGGCTTCGCCTCCGGCGTAGGATGAACGCTCGGCACAGGGAGAATCATTCAGCGTGGTGCAGATTTCCAAAGACATGGGAGAGGTCCGGGGCGGACCTTGAATTCTAGTGGCTTGTACTTAGCAGGGGTGGCTGACCACGGCGTCTGATATCTGCTCGATTTGTTCGCCACGCTTTTGAGCCGGTATGACAGCCTCCGTGAGGACTCTTAGGGTTTGCTGGTTGCGGGGTGGTTATCCGCTATCCTGCTTGGCGTTAGGTGACCGTCCTAGCGCAGACTGGCGCGAGCAGTATATCAGTTCATTTCTCGAGCGAGACTTAGCGATGCTTGGCCTAAATGCACCGTCGACTGTCATGCGACGACTCTGGACCATGCTCACACTTTATCACGGACAGAAAGCCAATTTGCCCGAGCTTGCGAACTCACTAGATTTGTCACAGGCCACGGTCAAGCGATACGTTTGATATTTCGCGGCCAGGCCCGCATTTTAATTTCCGGCGCTAAGCTTGGCAACGGAAGCTACCAGCACCGTAGGCGGGCTGGAAGTGACTCCGCTAAAGTATGGATTTAGCCAACGTTTGCCGCCGCGCCGCGGCTAATTGTTATGAGCGGTCGGGGGTGAGATGTAGTGATTTAGGTGGGTTAGCGCCTGTGCCCGACCCCCTACATTAAAACACGATCATCGAATTCTCTTTAGCAGCACGAAGAATGTCCTTTCTTAAAAGTGGATCATCCAGGCGCCGGCTCAATATCTGACTGTTAGGAAACGCCCGATGCGAGCGCTCAAATAGCACATACGCGATCTCACCATTATGGGCGCTCGTATAACAGAGCCCGTCAATCATGTTGTATTGGGAGTAAAAATACCTGGCCCATGGCTGAGTCACCGTTCTTTCCGCGGCAGCATTTATTGCTGCCACAGTCCCAGCTGTCATAGCGGAGCGACCACGTAAATCAAGTAATTTTAGCTCGGCACATGTGCGGAGACGAATGAGATCGTGACTATTTAGTTCGATCAGGCGAGTGTCACCAAACACTTCCACCAAGCAGCACGACAGACTCTGACCCACGTAGCAGATACCGCGAGTTGGATCTTGAGATGGCTGGCCGTTTTCTTGTGGTTGATGGTGGTCAAATCGACAAAGTGGGCCGTAGAAACGAAACAGAGAAAATGGATGTTTAACGCTTCGCTTATATAAACGCAGCAATTTAGTCCCCGTTCGAATTCTAACGAACTGAGGGTTAATTTCTATGCCTGGTGGAGGCGGCGGCGAAAAGATCTTGACCATTTATAAAGATGCCGCCTCAATCCCCAGAGCCTGAGCCACGACTCGATCGACTTCGCCACGTCGCAGCAAATCGATCGGAGTTACTCCGTTAAATGCTGCGCAAGTCGACGATAGCCACAGAGCTTGTGCAAACGGCGAAGCATCCATCGCACGCAAAACACGTTGTAGTCCTGGCACCACACCGTCGCTTCCCGCGGCATCGAATTGCCAGTATGGAAACCGCAGCTGACCCTGATCCTTTAGAGCCAGAAGAGACTTGGCTTCGACGCGGTCATGCGGAGTTTGTCTCGACTTTAGTTTCAGCAGTCGTACGACATCACTGACACTCAGAGATTGATTTAGAAGTTTAGTACGCACCTCAAAGGCACGAATCTGATTGGTGAGCTCTAGTTCTAGCAACTCTTGATCTTCGGCGTCCCTTTGGATGGTCTCATTAAGGTCATCAACAGCCTGCTCGATGCGCCGCTGCCGCCAGTCCTTGTGGTCGTTCATCTGTTCAAAAGTCACTCTACCAGTGGCATGGTCGATCGAGATTTTAGCAGGCCCAAGAGCGGTATGTCGGCCGGGGGTGCGAGCAAGCTTCTTGCGCACCATCCCCAACTTTTTTCTGCTTTTTTTCTTGGCAGTCATTCCCATTCCCCCTAGGTCCTCCTAATCTATCGGCATATTCGTAAGAAATGTAAGAGAAGACTTTTAACAATCTGTAATCATTGATATTTGTTGGCCAACACAAACCACTTTTGCGGTGCTGAAATGATGCCAAATTAGCGCATTCACTGGCCCGCATCTGTGCCCACTATGCTACAAGGCACACCCACACGTCGAACGACATGGCGATGCTAACGCTCGGCCACTGACAGCTGGCGGTAAGTTATCTTCGTGTTTTGTGCTGTGCCAATAATTCTGGTGGTTTGGCGGAAGTGACTGACCCCATTATTCCGCCCTAACCTTGGCTATTACTTCTACCGATAGCCCGGTGAGCTCTGCAAGGCGCGCATTCGGCAGCGATTTGGTCTCAGGCGCGCTTAACAGCGCTTTAAGTACGGATTTGGCTTTGTCGTTGAGACCCTTGGCCTCGCCCTCGGCCCTGCCCTCAGCCTTGCCCTCAGCCTTGCCCTTAGCCTCGCCCTTAGCCTCGCCCTTCGCCGTAGCTTCTGCCATCAGCGAATCAAAATGAATGCGTGACTTCTCGCGCACACGAGCGATCTCGCGAGCCTCATCTTGTGCCGACAATTCTTCGAGTGCGTTCTTTGCATCTTTAAGCTCTGGTATCGACATACATGCCTCCTCGACAGCCTGGCTACTTGGATCAGCAAGAAAC
>JAPLFY010000104.1 GCA_026390435.1 Pseudomonadota bacterium | reverse complement strand
CGCCGCCGCCGTAGCCGCCGCCGCCGCCGCGACTACCGCCGCCGCCGCCGCCGCCGCCGAAGCCGCCGCGACTACCGCCGCCGCCGCCGCCGCCGCCGCGTGGCTTATCTTCAGCTTCGTTGACTTTAACGGTGCGACCGTCAAGTTCTTTACCGTCCATGCCGGTAACAGCGTTCTGTGCCGACTGATCATCGCCGAAGGTCACGAAGCCGAATCCACGGGAGCGACCGGTGTCGCGATCCTGGATGACTTTCGCTTCATCAACGTGACCGAAGCGTTCAAACGCTTGGCGGAGGGTTTCGTCATTAGTATTCCAGCTTAGACCACCAACAAAAACTTTCTTTCCCATCTCTCTCTCTATCCGATAACGAGTAAGTGATTCATCGAGGGCCAACCATTAGGCCGCCGACTATCTGACACCCTTGTATCCTAACACAGCGAAAGACGCTAACTGACTTGTTGCCCGCAGAAGTCCGTCTATGAGTGATAAATATCTGATTTATTTATTTAAAATGGCATAAATTGGGTAAAATTAAATATTTTTGACCCCGCGACCCTCCGGCCTTTGGATTTTAAGTAATTGTAAATATTAAGAAAAGTTTGGCGGTGGACGAGTGGGGGAGCAAAAAAATCGTAAGTTTTTTTTGCGTCAAGGTGATTTTTTTTAAAAAAACAGGCTCACCGAGGGGGGTGAAGCCGGTTTTGGCCCGAGTTGGGGGGGTGGGGCGCGCTGATGTCGGCAAGCCAAATTGGGGTCCGACTAGGCCGCTTTGAGACGGTTACCAACTGAACGCATCGCCGTCTCTACGGTGATCGGACCCAGCCATCTGATAAATAACGTCGTCACATCATCTTTACGTGCTTCGCCGCCCCAGATGCTGTCGCCGGCATTCATCACGCGTTCGAGGATCTCCGCGGCGGATCCCTCCGCCAATATGAGGTCGCGAATTTTCCGCTGACTCAACCGTTGCTTTGAAACTGAGCTGTTTTCCACGAGCCCGTCAGAATATGCGAACAGTGCATCACCGGGCTTTAGTATAGCTTCGCTGACTACAAACTTGGATCGCACTTCCTGGCCGAGCATTGGTCCCCGTGAAGGCATGACATCAATATTATCTGGGCGAATGAGCCAGGGATTTGGGTGACCAGCATTGAGCACCGCCAAGTGACCGGATCCTAGGTGGAGTGACATGATGCTAAGACTCATCATCCGGGAATTGCCACCCGTGAGGTTAAATACCGTATTTAGACCACTGGCACAGTGTAGGAGATGGTCTCGCCAATGATCAGGCCCATCTGCAGCAAGCTCTTTTAAAATCTCGTATCCGTAAATGCCACCGCAGCCAACTCCCGACATTAAGGCGGCTGACATGCCGTGACCGGTCACATCCGCAATGAATATCTGCAGCCGGTGCATATGTTCATTATAAAAATATCCGATCCAGTCGCCGCTTGTTTGGGAGGCAGCTTGGAACCTAAAGTTTACATCTAGTCCGGGACAAACTATCGGAGGAGGGAAGAGTGCAGCCTGAACCAATCGCGCCGATTCGAATTCAGCCTCTAACCTTGCCTTTAATTTCTCGTCTTCAATTTGCCGAAGGATCTCTTTGCCCATATTTTTCAACAGATCTTTTAGATGATCGAATTCTGCGTAGCGAAAGGTAGGCATATCAAAATCGTATCGCCCGTCAGCATAGGCCGAAACCATCGAGGAAATCTGATCGAGATACCTGTTCATGCGCCTGGCGACGATGAAACTTACAGCCGTTACCACAGCCAGAAGTATAAGGGCCGAGAATAAAGCGATAATCATCACGCCAGCGACTTTGCCAAGTATGAGATTTGATGGTGCCTTGATTTCAATATGGAATGGCAAAGAGGCGTATGATTCTAAACCATAAATATGTAATGGTTTACTTAGCTTAATCACGTCGACATCATCTAACGAGTGGTATCCAGCGCTGATTATTTTTGTCTCGTGATTAAATAGCGAAACAATAAGTTGCTCGCCAGCTAGGCGACTTAATATGGGCGTGATCTTCTCCCACGGGATGGTAGCAATCATGTAGCCTAGCGGTGGACCATCAGATGCACCATTCGTTCTGTTGGCTTTTAGTGGCACTACGATCACTAAAGAGGGTGATGAAATATTAGCTAGGTAAAAATTCCATTTCATTGAGGTCGCGGATGTAGGCGGATCGCTGAATAGGTTTTTAAGCTGTTTGCTCCATAATTGAAACGCTTGACCAGGCGGCGCGACCTCGGTGGTTTCGCCCTGAAGATTAACCAGATCTAGACGCTCCATTATCGGGTTATCTTGGATGAAACGCGCCATGAGATCAGTTGCCTGCGCGCCAAACATGGAGGACTGAGCGGCCGGAATTAGGTCAGAACTGGTAGCCATGGTGAGTAGGCGTGAGACCGTAATATCTATGGCGTCTTCGATATAGATCCCGGTTTGCGAAGCCCGGAGGTCCAAATCGTCAACTGCATTTTGACGAGTTTTTGAAAAAAGAGACGCCATCAGAAAGATTGATATCAAAATCATCGGCAGGGAAGAGGCGAGCAAAATCGTTGCAAGTAGGACCTTGCGATAACTTTTTGTGCTAGAGGTGAGAGGTGTCATTTTTGTACTTTTTCTTTGCGATTCGACAGCTCTGATTCTGCAGTGACCTGCATATAGCGAGCAATGTACTCAGCTGAGTCTTGGCCACCAAGGTAGCGAAGAAATCCGCGACGCATGGCCTCCCAAGAGTAGGCCACTGCCGGGTCGCTTGGCATGGCTTTAGCAGCAGCTAGCGCCCCCAAGATTACCTTGTCATCCTGGTTAGCTTTAATCTCGAATTGCTTACGGGCAGAGCTCAAGACTGGGATTCGGTGTAGGACGCGCCAAAGATCTCCCTGGACGGAGTCGCTAACTAAGAAACGTGCGAGTTTGATAATCTGCTCTCGCTTTGGTCCCGAGAGGGATTTTCCCGGAAACAGTAATCCCATCGTAGAATACATGGCGGGCATCTCGTGCCCGTCGAGTGAGGGTAATTTCGCGAGCCCGAGATTTTTGCCCAGCTTTTGCCGGGCTAAAGATAGGGCCCAGTCACCATCGATTGCGTATGGATACTTGCCGTCATAAAAATCTTTGCTCGCGCAATCGTAGGAGCAGCGGCGATCGACTAGGCCCTCGTCAGCGAATTTTTTATAGGTTTTAAGAGCCTGAACCATAGCCGGTGTATTTAGATTCGGAGCTGCGTCTTTTACTATTCCACTGCCGTATGCCTGAATGAAGGGCGCAAACCAGTACATCTCAGAAAAGTTCCAACCAATCACCGGTGGATCCTGAGTCTTGCGACCTTGAGCGAATTGGCTCCATGAGGTCGGTGCTCCTTTTACCAGCAATTTGTTGTAAAAGAGCATGAGGTGGTTACCCAGAATCACCGGGAGGCCGTATAGTTTGCCGCTAGATGTGGTTGTGACCCAGACGTCGCTACTTATATCTTTTACCTTCAGCGCATTGGGTAGCGGCGATAAGTTTAGCTGCTCCGCCATACTGACATAATCACCGGGGCAGAAGATGACGTCGGGTAGAGCTCCCCTCTGTACCTGCTTGGTCAGTGTGCTTTTATAGTGATCCGTAGCGATTAGCGTTGCCTCAACGGCAATGCCGTACTGTTCTTGGAAGTCTTTCAGTATTTTCGAAACGAAGTCTCTGTCGCCAATTTCTTGATGCCAAAAAATGATGCCAGCCTGAGCTGATTCAGCGGAGCACAGCCAAAAGATTAAGCTGACGATTTTTATTAGCACTAAAGCCCCCCTGCCAACTTCACCCTAGGCGTATCGGGTGACGAGGCAGATTCATTAGGGTTTTCTTTGTAACGGGTCAAAATTAGGAGGGTTTTGAGAACAAAAGAGGGGCTCTTGGTGGGGGGGGTGAGAGTGCTGAATTGTCTGTCCGCTATACCGAATGTTTCGGAAGTAACTTTACTAATTATAAATTGCGGATCAACTTTGCTTGATTATTGCGTTATTCAAGACACGCTAGCCTCGTCTAAGATATAGTGATAGACGCGACCCGCAACGGTGCTGATTCATAAACAAAAATGACAAATTGGGATAAATTATGACCTCAAAAACGTTGGTTTGGGTACTCGCGACGCTATTGATTCTTGGTGGGTGTGTCACAACCAGAAGCCCTGAGACACAGGAAGCCCTGAAGAATCCGATTGCATTGGCTAGGTCTTTAGCGGCCGCTAGACTAGGCTGTGCAGAGAAAGATCTAACAGTCAAAAACACCGGTGCCTTTGGTGCTGAACTTTATTACGTCGCCTCAGGCTGTAATCAAGAGACACAGGTTAACTGTATTCGTACAGGGTCGACATACCACAGTACTGACGAATACAATTGTCGTTTGAATTTGGAGGATCCATCGCTTTTTGTCAGCTCGCTTGTAAAAAATCAAGCAGCCGTTGATTTAAAGTGTGCGGCTAAAGACGTGCAAATCTTGCAAGTTGGTGGAACTTTTAATGCAGATGATTCCACGTTTGTTGCGAATGGCTGCAGTCGCGTTGCAAGTTATCACTGTGAGGACACATCTAATTGGTGGCGTCGTGCGAATTTCGAATGCAAAAAGATGCCTGCAAAAGGATAGTAAATTTTTTACATCTCTCTGCTAAGAAACCGCTTCATTAAAGCAACAAGCGCCTGATCAAAGTTAGGCGCTTGTTGCATCCTGCTGCTAACGGACTTTTCAGTCCGGCGTTGAATTATCTCATTTGATCTGCCAAACCCAGAACAACAACTTTCCATGGATCCATCATAATTCGAATGTGATCTCTGGACCAATTGACAGCGGGCGAAGCGGCGTCATCCCAATATTCTTAACCTGCGAACGCCTATTAATGAATCGCAGTTCGTAGGTGATCCCAAACTGAAATGACGAGGTGTGCACCTGCTTGCCTGCTACTAAGTAGGTATTGGGAGATGCTAGTTTGAAGGATCCTCCGAAGAAATATGTTTTTTCAGGCTTGCCAGTGCTTTCTTGAACATAGTCTTTATAAAAGTACGAACCGATCTGCATCTCAATCACGTTTCGATATCCAGAGTCCCCGAAGATCCCGCCCGTCGAGGTTAGGGCTGTTAAAGTATATTGCGATGCTGAGCTCTCATCCCAGGTCGCCCGTGATGAATTCGCTACAGCCTTCTGTGTATCGATTATTCCTACCCCTACCAACAATGCTAGGTGCTCGTTAAACCTTGGGCCAACACTGGCGCGTGTAATCGCAGCCTCTTGCTGCAAAAAATCTACTTTGGCGGCTAATGACGACCAAACTGAACTGGTCTCAGCGGCGAACGATTTGACTGAGAATAAAAGCAGTGATGAGGAGAGAATGAAGTGCTTGCCGAATGCCATATGAATCCCCTGAAAACTTAATTTTATAATGAAATCTGTAGCAAAATATCACGCGGGAGATGCTGTTTTAATGCTTTTGAAAACATGTATTCCATGCACTTTGGATTGTGTAGACGCTCGCACCGCAAATACCAGCTGCAAACCCGATTGATGGAGTGCACGCTCCCTCGGTTGCGGCCGTACATGCTGCAGCGGTGGCACAGGCAGCGACACACGCATCGTACACCAAATAGGACACTACAAATTTAGCGCCACATACTTGCACATCTTTGTTTATCTCCACTTTTGGCATATCACAACCGTGACAACAAATACACGGTGGCCACTCCAAGTTCATCCGTGGTCTTTTTGCAATTTCGGCACTCGGATTGCTAACAGTGGAAAAATCTAACGCCAAATTCTGATTTAATTGTTTGTCGTAGGCGACATGCAGACCGATAACACGATCGTTACTTATGACTGCCGACCCAGACATGCCAGGGACAGTATCGCAATCATATGTGAATGAGGCGAACTCACTCGACTTTTCCTTTATCTCGCAGCTGGACTGCAGCCAGCGGTTTTTCGTCGTGTCGAAGCCCGCTACAACAATAGACTCAGCGATTTTAGACTCTAGTTTGGGCGCGAAAAAATTAAAGCCACCCCTATCCAGCCGGTACACGGCAAGGTCTTTCTTTTTATCAATCGTTAATAACTGCTTCACTAACGCTGGTTTTCCCTCAGCAGTTGTGAATGTTAATCCAGCGATCGTTCCGAGCTTCTTGCTATCAAGGCAGTGGACGACTGTTGCTATGGTATCAGGGGCTATAAGCACAGCATTGCACTTGTGGTCACCTACATTCAACAAGCCCAGCCTGGACAGGATACGTTCATCTTTTATATCGGCACGATTATCTGTCCCGATGATTTCCTTGACCTGTGATCCTCGGGAATTTGGCTTACAGTTCATCAAAAACGCGCTGGCTATAGCGAGAGAAAACAGAGAAAAATCTGAAGATTGCCGCTGCTTCACGAAAGCCTCCGATAGAATTGAAGTTATCGAATCATGATACCGATGTGTCTGAGTTTTATCAAGAAAAGAGAATGAGTTTTATCCGCGTCAGAGCTTCACGGGGGGGTCTGCAGATGCTCCCTATATGTCACCCGCGTCACCCTTGCCGGATTGTCTGTCCGCTACACCGGATGTTTCTTAAGTAAAAGTCTGATTTTTACGAATAGGCCTACACACAGGTCGGGAGCAGTCAGCGCTCAAAAAAGGAGTACCCATGAGACTTTATATTTTGACTCTGTTCATTGGGAGTAGCTTCGTTATTCAGAGCTGCGGAGCATCAAACAAAGTGGATCAGGCCGCTGAAAATGCGGTGAGCTCTCCGACTCCAGCGAGTAAAGCACAGACGCAGGTACCAGCGAGCTCAGTCGCATCAACCTATGGTTCAATGTTGGTGGAGAGTCAGACTGATCTCCCTACGTGCAACCTCGAACGCAAAGGAGCACTGGCTTACGTAAAAGCTGGTGAGTCTTTTTACGTCTGTCAGGACGGATGGGAGAAGGTGGCTCTTAAAGGGGAGAAAGGTGACAAGGGTGATAAGGGCGAGGCTGTCTCAAACGCCCAGACAGTCGCTCGCATTCAGATGATGAAATCATCAACTATGAATTTTTGTAATGGCAGCGTAAGTCTTGAGTTTTGTAACTTTAAAGGCGGTCAAATTGTGACCTATGCAGATGGCACTGTGCAAATTACCGCAAATTGGAAATGTAGCTACTATTCCTCAGCGAGCACGGACTCAGATTTCGACACCATAACCAAATCGTTCACCATGCCTTCGACGTGGGTTTACAGGATCGATTGCTAAAATTTTGGCGAGAGAACTAAGCAGGGGGTGGCCATATGACTTCAGTGTTCTACCTGTGACCAAATATTAGTCACTCATACTTGTGCTTTTAATGCTCCAAATTGACTACCGAAATTAAAATTACTCAAGTTCTTGTGCATCCCTCCGATGCACTCAGAGATCATTGGGATTGGGGACTTCACGTCCGCGCTCGCAAGGATGCTCAAATGGCACGGGAAGTCAGGAGAGGCGCATGAAGGTCACCAAGAAAAACCTTGCGGCGGCGGTTTTTATTACGGGTAATCTTTGGGGTTGCACGCAAAAGGTCGCGAGTGATGGCGCCGCTGCTACTTCATCCGTTGAAAAGACTCAAGGCAACGAGCGTGTCTCGACTCAACCCAGCCCAAGCAACAGTTTGCCTGCGGGACAAATAGCTGGAATCATCGCAATTGATTTTGACGAGAGTGGTCCTGGAGCGCCCATTCCGGTCCAGGGCGCATTGGTCGGGATCGAAGGTCTGGCCGGCGTTATCGCGACAACCGACAGCGTTGGTGCTTTCACCCTCGCGATCAAGACAGATCTATCCGTTGATTTGCCCTCCGGCGGCGCGACTGCTTCTCTGTTGCTAGCCAGTCCTGCTCTCGCTACGGCTACTCAGCCTAACCCAAATCCTGCAGCAGCTGTGGCAGTCGACCGCGCGGCTGAAGCAGCTTCAATGCCCTTCACGATCGTGGCGACCTACGAGAAGGACGGGAAGACCTATGCCAAAAGGTTGTCTAATTTGGTCATGATCGGTGGTCGTGCTCTCGACCTGGGCACGGTTGCGTTATCCGAGACTGGTGCGATCGCAGGTAGAGTGTTGTTGAGTGATGGTGCTTCAGCGCTCGGCACGGATGTCTATATCCCCGGTACGTCATTCGTCGCAAAGGCGGCCCAGGACGGGGCGTTTGTAATACTTTACATACCCGAGGGTGAGTACGATCTGGTCTATGAGCGAGATGGTTATTCCTACCAGTCAAAAGCCAACATCTTAGTATTGTCTAAAAAAGTTGCGGATCTTGAGCTAGTAACGCTAAGGGCTCGAGATACAACGGCCCCGACCGTAACGATTTCTTCTGGTCCCGCTTTAATTTCGAATTCGAATGTTGCTGTCTTTGAACTCACCGCAGGCGAGTCCGGAGTCACTTTTACCTGCCGACTGGACAACGACCGATTCGCTCCCTGTCCACAAATCACGGCTCTGGCGCGGCTTTCCGAGGGCAGTCATGTATTCGAGGCAATGGCCACCGATTCATCTGGTAATGTATCTGCGACGCCTGCGACTTGGCGTTGGAATGTAGACTTCACTGCTCCCTCCCTCGTAGTCGTATCTAAGCCGGATGCAGTTGCCGCGAGTACGACTGCCACTCTCGATGTCACATCGACCGAATCCGGCGTGATCAGGAACTGCCTGCTGGACGGACGCCCTTACCTCCAATGTACCAACCCTCTGGTTTTGACCAACTTGTTGCAAGGATTTCACACGGTACAAATCACAGCTACAGATGCGGCTGGAAATGTCGGTACGCCAATTGTGGTTACGTGGCAGATTGACCAGTCGATAGTCGATACGACAATGATCTCTGGACCCAGTCCCCTGACTGCCTCAACCTCAGGCACCGTAGTATTCGTCGCTAATAAACAAGCTGCATTTACCTGCGCCTTTGATAACAATGCTGCGGCCCCATGCTTGTCCCCGATTTCGTGGACTAATCTGACATCCGGACCGCATACAGTCACGATAACTGCTAGGGATGTTACGGGTCGGGACGATCCCCATCCGTTGGTCTACTCGTGGACGGTGGATGCCGCGCCTCCGGCGGTACCAGCGTTGAGTATCCCGTTAGGTTTTTTGTCTAGCGATGCTACGCCAAATCTTACTTGGGTCGGCGTTACAGATGCCAGTTCTTACGATCTTGAGGTTGACGTCGGTCCGTCCTTCAACAGCCCCATGCTTCGGACATTTGGTGGGATGACCGCAACATCTCAGGAAGTGCGCCCCCTTCTGGCGGATGGCCTATGGTATGCGCGCATCAGAGCTAAAGATGGAGCCGGCAATATCTCAGGTTGGTCCACGGCTACTTCTTTTGAGGTCGATACCGTACCACCTGAGGTGCCGACCGTTGCCTTTATACCTGACCCTTTCAATGATACTCGGCCCACATTCTCATGGACTGCAGCATCTGAAGCTCAGCGCTACCGTCTACAAGTGTCTGCTTCGGTATCTTTTGCCAATCCTGTGATTGACTTGGCTACTATCACTGCAAGCAATTACACCCCAACCTTGTCTCTTGCCGTTGGGGCGATATTTTGGCGAGTGGCGTCCATAGACAGTGCCGGCAATCAAAGTCCATTCAGCCTTATGAGATCGTTTGTTATCGACACAACGGCTCCCGGTACACCTGTTCCAAATAACATCACGTCACCAACAGCCTCAAAGCGGCCGTCCTTAACATGGTCCACAGTCTCAAGTGCAGCGAAATACAGATTGCAGATCGCATTAGACACAACCTTTATCAGCTTAATTGCTAACGACGCCTCGCTGACCTCGACCAGCTTCTCACCGACCAGCGATCTTACTGATAATATTTACTACTGGCGCGTGGCAGCGATTGATGTGGCGAACAACGAAAGCGGATTTTCGGCGCCCCAAACCTTCATTGTCGACAGTACGCCACCCGCAGCCCCAGTGTTATCAGCATATAGCCCGTCACCGACAAATAATCTCATGCCAACGCTGAGCTGGTCCAGCCCTGGCACTGGTGCAGTGAGCTATGACATTCAGATTTCACCCTCAAGCACGTTTGCCACTACAGCGGTAAATCAGACTGGACTACTTCAGACCAACTTCAAGCCAACCACTGTGCTTCCTGTCGGCACCGTTTACTGGCGAGTCAGAGCGCGAGATGCTGCGGGGAATGTTGGCGCTTACTCAGCGGCTAGTAGCCTTGTGCTTACGAGTGCAGCTACGTGGCGTTACAAATTTTTAGGCGAAAGAAGCAGCTTTCCATCGACCTCATCTAATGACTTAGACTTCACGATTGCCGATACTGCAGCAATGCTAGTCAATGACTCCGGCACTATAAAATGGTCCGCTTTCAAGAATAACAGATGGACTGGGCAGTCTGCGATATGCACTGTTTTCACTGATTTCATTATCTCAACCAATTCGCGGCGTATATTATGCCCGCAATATTCCAGACAGCTTACGATTGCCTCTTATAATAAACTTAATGACAGCTGGACGACGTTGGCTCCTAAGGTCGTAACGGGTCTGAGCGGCACCTATGCTATGCCGCCGGAGGGTTTTGGTCTGTTCGATAGTGGATCAAGCTCGACCGTACTTGCTCTGGGACCTACTTCTTTTCTTCCGATACGTGAATTATTTTCGATCAGTTATGATTGGATAACTCAAACATGGGGTCAGCCTACTTTGGTCGCCAGCTCAAGTATCGACCCGATTTTGATTTCATGGAATGGGCGTAGGTATAAACCGAATTCGTTGGCTTTGACAAATGAAACGGCTGGGCTGCTCTACTACTCTAAGGCTGGATCGCAGTGGGTTTTTAGTGAGCTTGTTAATGGTTCATGGACAAATCGTGGCGCATTATTATCATGGAATCAATATTCGTTAGCTGATTCGGATGGTTTGAACTACGCGAATGGCGTGCCGACCATCCGTAACACAAGCGATGGTGTGTCATTGGTATTAAATGGCAATAACTTCACCCAGTATTCAAGCAATACTAAACGCTATAGATTAATAAACAGTGGCGCGACTGGCGAGAAAGACACGGCGCTGCAATATTTCAATGGCGCCTCTACTATCTACTATCCAATCGAGGACGATAATGGTGCCGTCTGGACCCAGCCCTCTGGGACCGGTGTTGACAGCATAAATATCAATCCTTTTGGGAATCCAATCGGGAGGATTACCAACCTGACGATGGGTACTACAGAGCTTGCGGCATCAGTCGGATTGACATCAGTAGATGTCAATCCGGGCATCGGCGAATATACGTCGGCCGCTTTCGATGGCAACGGCAAACCTCACATCGCCTATTACGACAGCGTTGGGCGCCGTCTCAAGCTGGCTTCCTTCGATGGTGCGAGTTGGACTGTGTCCCTAATCGATGCGAACGTCGGGACTGGTAAGTTTGCCAGCCTTGGCATCAAACCAAATGGACGTAAAGTGATCGCCTACTACGACGAAGCTCGAGGGCGCCTGAAACTAGCTACGGAGGGCACCGGTTCTACTTGGACCCTGGACATCATCGATGAGTCGGCAAACGTCGGCCAATATGCCTCCTTAGCCGTGCGTAGCGACGGGTATCCCATCATAGCCTACTACGATGAGACCAACAAAAAACTGAAATTAGCGACTATGAGCGCCAGCGGTACACAGATCGAAGTGGTAGATGACAGCAGCGATGTGGGTCAATACGCGTCACTAGCGCTGGGTAGCATGGATAATCCGCGAATAGCCTACACAGATGTTACTGCTGGCACCTTAAAGTTGGCATCATGGACCGGTGCGTCGTGGCAGTTCGAGACTGTTGACAGCGCAAACGGTGGCGCAAGTCACAGCAGCCTAGCTTTGAAGTCAGACGGTAATCCTGCCATAGCCTACCATAATGGTGGCACGCTCGATTTAAAGTATGCCGAAAAGGTGGGCGGAACATGGCAAGTGACAACTGTCAGCAGTGCCGGTGACGTAGGCAAATATGCTAGCCTTGCTTTCGATGCGAGTGATCGTCCTCACGTTTGCTATTACGATTCAACGCAAGGAAACCTGGTATACGGAAATAAAGACTTGAACTGGGCATTTCGTACCATTGATGGCGAGGCAGGGGACACTGGCAAATACTGTAGTTTAAAAATCAATCCGGTGAATGCGTCGCCTTCAGCTGCTTATTATGACGGCACGGACGGAGGAGTGCGGTGGGTGGAAGGTATGGTGCTTTACTGAGAGATCGTTCAAGGCTTAGTTGGTCCGGGGAGATTTAGGACAACGACGTCGGGTCTGCCAGGTATCGAGGTTTCGTGCAGCGCGGTGCGACTTTTGAACACACTGCGGCTCGTTGGGGTCTTGCCATGATGTCCGGCCATTAGCTGTCGCTGAAGTAGTCAAAATCTATCTTTTTTTCGTATGTAGCAGAAGCGGACAAGCCGACGTTATGTTCCCAGAGCAGTTCAACGAGTTGTATTCCAGAGATTAAAACGATGTTAGAGACGACTCCCTTGGCAAAATCCCGAGCTTCCACTGTAAAATCAGGTGTGGTGATGACCCACCCTCTTAGCACGCTTACCCTGTAAAGCTCCCGCGAACTTCTGTATTTCTGGGCGACCGATACTTCCCTCCCAGCGTTTAGCTTTCAGGTAAATGACATCTAGTCCGAGGCGGTCTTCATTGATAATTCCATAAATACCCTCATCACCGCCCCATAGAAACGGCACGTATTCGTCTTCAGAATTTGGGTAGCATTATATTGGGATCAATGGCCGGAAGTTGTGGTTACTAAGTAACAATCCGTCAGCGCCCTAAGTTTTGGACGCTGCTAGATCTTGTTTCAAACTGATCTCTCGACGGAATCTTCATAAATCGTTTGCATCCGCTCCCTTCCCAAATGCAATTGTGAATCATTAAAAAGGTCTACCGTAGCAGTTCACTAGCTCAACCCCCGGATTGCCGCCGGTACCATCGCACCAATAGCTTGTACCACCGCTCCATGAGTTGCAGTTATAGCTGAACCCAGGAACAGCAAATTCAAAGTGCCGGCTAATTTCCAAATTCCACCAGTTTCCCCAAAGGGATTTCCGAATTCCTGTGGCTACCTCTATGGCATTAGTTGGTCCCTCATAGTAGACAGTCCCACCGGCACCAAAAGCAGTGAACGTGTAATTTCCGCCCCATTTATTACTGCAGTTCCAACCTATGGCACTGGCTTCTGTGGTGAATGCTGTGATAAAGGCCGCGCACAATATTGCCTTTTTCATCATGGCTAATCTCCGTTCTTTGTGAATACAAGCTCACTTACCGCAAGCATTAAAACTCGCTACCTCGAATCCTTGCCAGTCCCTGCATCAAACGTGCCGCCATTGAAAGCGCTAAGCAGCCGAATCTGCAGCATTTGGCACAAGCAAATGATGAGAATCAGAGATTTCCAGGGTTTCGTCTGAGGCATAATTTGCGAACCAGAGACAAATCAGTCATCTCTTCATCGAGTCAGCATTTATATACGCAGTCGGTCCAAGGTGACCTCTGGTGACGCACCTAGAGGCGATAATTCGTCACCGGCGGGCGCATGTTGTCGCCTGTGACGGATTGTCCGTCAGTTACTAAGGATCGTGATGAAATCGCCGACAAGTGCGCGTGGACCTTCCCGGCCGGCAATATCACGCTCACTAACGGTTCAAGCTTCCGGCTAATTAATCTGTGGTCCAACAAAGCATATGATGCTGGCAAGGGCATGGCCAACGGCAAGCGACTACGCGGCTGTGTAGACCGGATGCTTAAGTAACGCCGTCCGCGATTTAGGTTCACAGTTTTAAAAAGACAGGGCGCCTCGTGCTGCTCAGTTAGCTCTTATCGGTAGCGAGCCAGTGTCACACCCAGTGCATGTCTCAAGAGGCACCTGGCGCCCCCTGGTCAATCCCAGTCAGCATGGCTATGCTAAGCAAGCTAATCATGTCGTAAAATTAAAAAGGATTGACGCGATGGACCCTGTCCTCTGTGAAGTCTGTCATCGACCTGGTCCAGAGCCCATTTGTTCGCGACGGAGCCAAGGTTTAAGGAAGCTGAAATCGTCGCTAAATACGGTAGAGGTCCGCCGAAGAATCGTAGATGAACTTGCCAAACTCGATAAGGACACCAGCATTTGTCCGGGGCGCTTGGCAAAGATCGTCTTAGACAGTTTGGAAATCAATTTGAAAGAGGAACGTGACGCACTAAGCCTCTTGCGTGAGGCGCTTTTTACCATGCGGGATGAAAGTCTTCTGCGCTTTTTTCAGAAAAATGTTTTGGTCCCAAAGGGCAAGGGTCCCATGGATCTAAGGGGGCCTTTTCGGCTGAAGCGTAAGTGAGTGTCGCAAATTGGTCTCTCTAGGTCGAAGAATGGCGGGACATTACGACGATTTAGTGGTTTAGCCTCAGTGCCTGACACCAATCAGCTCAAGAGATTTTTTGTACAAGAATTTCATACCTGCCTACAAGGTTATCCCCTGGCGGCAAGCCCTCGATGCGGAGCGTTTGTGTTAATGGGGGCTGACTGTCGGTTCCGAAGCATAGTTCGTCAATGGTGGTGCATAGCTCAGCAGCTACTTTTTTTAGGTGGTCGAGGCGACGCGGTGTGACGCCAGCTAGCCAGTCAGAAATGACTTGCTTAGGTACTCCAGTGCGGCGAGCGAGGTCCGCGGCTGTCATGGCGCGAAAGTCCAGTTCGGTCTTGAGGCGCTTGCGGAGCACAAAGCTATTACCGTCGTCTGGTTTTGGCATGGCAGCATTTCCCTGCTTTTTTGATCACAAAAAGCTCGTTTAGATTGTTGCTCTAAGTAAGTTTAGTCGAGATTACATGGGTAAAACTCGTCGTAACATTGCCTGGGGTTCGCTACGGCGGACGATCAGATTTTGTTACCGAAGTTTATGCACATAGTGCCCGTAATCTTGGCGGGATTCAAGTGCCGATCTGAGTTGCCCACACATGCCTTGCAAGTGAGGTGGCTGGAGGTGTGTTCAAAAGTTCATATTTTCCACCAAGACGTCGTAGGACATCCCGCCCACAGCTGGCTGTGATTTATATAGAAGACGCGGCAAAGCGCCTTTCATGCGCGCCATGAGCGCCCATAGGCGGGTCTCGGCCATAGCGCCCTCGCGATCCATGGAGCACTCGATGTAAAGGTAGCGCCATCGAATATCGATCAGCCCTTGAGGAACTTGTTCCTCGGCACCTTCTGTGTCGATTTTGATCAGGTCGAAGGTTTGCGGCACGCCCAGTTCTTGGCATGTCTCCGGAGTCAGAGAAATCACGGAGACTTCAGTTTTAATAGTCGTGGTTGTCAGCAAGTTTGCCGCGGCATTCGAGGCAAAGAAAGATCCCTGCGCCGATTTTTGAGGCACATAGTAAAAATCGATGGTGGCTTGCTGCCTCCCGAGGGCATGAGGCAGTGTTATCCAGCCCGGATCCTGATGGGCGTTCTTTTGCAGTAGCGGGTAAATATCGCGATTAGGCTCAAAAGAGTAGATTATTGTTCCTGGCGAGTAGTGTCGCCAGGTCGCGGCAAACTGACCTAGATTGGCTCCTACGTCGAGTAGCGTGGTGATAGCTGATGTGTCGATATATCTTTTGAGGGTCTCTATTTCTTGCGGGTAGTGCTGGAGCAAGGTCGGAGTCCAGTAGTTGTCATAGTAAAAATCTGAGCCAAGATAGCGGATGTCATGTCGTGCGGTAAGTAGCGCGATATACTTGCTGACCAAGTAGATTAGTCTGTCGGTGATGGAAATATGATGGGCAGCCAGAAATTTAAAATCGGAAAGAAAATTCAAGCTAGCCTTAGAAAGAAGTAGACGAAGCTTCGACATAAGACCTCACAGAAGTGGTCCTCGACATCTCATGGCTAATTGCAGGTGCTACTTAAAATCTGGGCCATTTTTAGCGCAGAAATGGCAAAAGTCCGCCATCCTAGCCATAAGTCCGCTATGGGCTAAAATATGTCCTCTGTGGGAGACTTTGTGGATAGGGCGAGCAGGGGCGAGGCAGATAAGTGTTGTGTTGTCTCGTGCCACGAATGGCTGTGGCCGACCCACCTAAATGATTATATCTAAATAAATCGGGATAAATGACCAGGATTCAGTAGTTTGGCTTCAGTGCCTGACCCCATTCAGACCAGGATGACTGTTGCCAGTCTAATGGGTTAGAATCTTTGGTAGACCATGCGCAAATAATCATTACCCACGTATCTCCGCTCAGCGGGGGGAGCAAGGCGTGGGCATACTGCCAAGGATACACGATGCCAAGCACCTTGGACTTAATGGTCATCTGCGTCTACCTGGCTATCGGTGCGAGCATTTTTCTTATCGGTGCTTTGCTCAGGCCATGGCTAGATGGTTTATGTCTTAGGATGCGCCTTCGCTTCGATGGTAGCGAGGTCGCTCGTAAGTTTGCCCATATAAGCTGTGCTTGTTTTATCGCCTATCTCCCCTTTACCGGCGCCAGCTGGCGCTCTGGTGTGGGGATCGGCGTGGCTATCGTGGTATCGTTTTTGATTCTGATCAAATCACGGCGGCTATCTAAGCCATTTAGCTATCTCTTCAATAACCGAGATGGGTCGGTTATTTTTGCAATTGGTATTATTTTTATGTCGCTCGCTTACTTTGATAGGCCGCAGATTTTCTGTCTGTCCTTTTTAATTCTGGCGTTCGCTGATCCTGCGGCCGCTTTTACAGGAATGAGCTGCAAAAGTTTGCCTTTTCTCGGAAAATCGCGCGCCGGATTCTGTGCTCACTTTCTTGTGGCTACCGCTGTTATTTTGGGTTTTTTGATCCTGACTACAGAATTTCCACTGCCTTTAGCCGTATTGATGTCGATCCTTTTAGCACTCGCAATCTCTTGTGTGGAGAGCCTGTCCAAACGGGGATTTGATAATTTAACGGTCCCACTCGCGAGCTCCGCTGGCATGAGCGGAATCATATATCTAATTGGATAAGTGTCGGCATGTGTGCTGCGCCGATACCCCGCCTTAGGTAGACTTTGATTAGGTCTTCAATGGGCTTGCAGTGGATCTCGTAGCGCTGCAAGATGCCGCGCGCTCTACTGCAGTCCACACGGCCGCTGCTAGTGAAATCAAAGGATTTATGCCTAAACCAGCAGCGGAAGGCCTGTGTCGTGGCACTTCGGTACTCTTTGCCATGGGCGACCAGCAAACGCTCATTAAGCATGATTTTGTACTCATCTTGGCTCACAAAGCGGATGTCGTAGCCATAGGCGCGGATCATCTCGATAATTTCGCTGTAAGTGCGTTCATCGGGATTGGTTAAATGAAAGGTTTCGCCAAAGGCTCGATGCTTGAGAGCAAAAAATATCGATGCTTTGCTCACATAGTCTACCGGTGTCACGTCGAAGATGACCTCCGACGAGAACGCGACTCCAGTGTCTATGACGGTTTTGAAAATATCATAAAATAGTCCGCTTACATTAGTCTCACCTTGGGGATAATAGCCGTAGGTGTTGTCGCCGAAGATTTGTCCGGGACGCACGATCTGCCAGTTCAGGCCGCGCTCACCAGCCTGCCTAACTAAGGCCTCCGCTTCAAACTTACTTTGCTGGTAAGTCATAAACGGAAATTCCTGACCTACATCGAAATCACCTTCATGTAGCGTGAAGTCAGCATCGAATGTTTTGTCGCCCATCACAGTAAAAGTCGAGACAAAGAGAAGTTCACGGCGCTCTGTAGCGAGCGTAAAATTGATCACTTCGTGCGTGCCCTTGACGTTGATGGCGCGGGCTGTGCTTAGTCTTCCGAATAGATTGGTGTTGGCAGCACAATGAATCACCACCTCTGTCTCGGCGGTGAGTCGAGAAAAATCTTCCTGCTCAAGTCCGAATTGTGCCGCAGCGATGTCGCCAATCAACGGCTGCACGCGGCTCCGTAGATCATCGGCAAGCGTTAGGTCAGGATCATAGACGCGCAGCATCTTTTCGAGGCGAATAAAAGCGTCAGCAATAGAACTCGCGCGGACTAGACAGGTAATATTTACATCAGTATCACGCAGGAGGTCAGTCAGGATGCGGGCTCCGAGTACTCCCGTGGCACCGGTCAAAAAAACATTAGGTTCCGCCCTGCCTGATAATCGCATGCAGCTGCCCTCGCCGTGATCGTCGGTGTCTGATTGTTCGATGTTGATTCTAACATTTTCACGGCATCAACGGAGCTATGTTCTGGTATTCTTATAGGCTGAAGTGAATCAACAAAGCGCTAATAGGTAAGCCTCTGATTCTTCGTTGGGTTTCTGTTAGATTTTGTTGTTTTCTGCCTTTGTCGCGGGTGAGAGAACACAAAAATTGTACCGCCCGATTTTGTGCGGTAATATTGGTCCGTTACCAATGAAAAAACACAAGTGAGCCCGACCCTGGCTCGACATAAATCAGCCTCTTGGAGTTGCCGGCATGACCTCTTCTGCCTACCGAGACTTACGCCTTAAGCACCCCTTGGCTATCTCGATAGTTTCGGCACTCATCATGATTCTCGAGCTTTCGCTGATCCGGTTTATCCCATCTGAAGTCAAAGCGATTTCGTATTTCAGCAATCTCATTTTATTTGCCAGCTTCTTTGGACTCGGTATTGGCTGCATCTTGAGTGATACGAAACAAAGGGCTTGGCTTTTTCCGCTTGGTATATTTCTACTTTATATTTTTTGCTTCCTCGCGCACGGGATCGTCACCTACGACACCAGCGGTAGTGTCCATTTTTGGTTACAAAAGTCGACGCGTGACTACAAGCCACTCTTGGAAATTCCTCTCGAAATATCGGCTATTTTGGTGTTTGTTTTGACATCGTTGCCGTTTTTTACCCTAGGTCATGCTCTAGCGAATCTTATGGATCAACATGAAAGACTGACTTCCTACGCCTGGGATATCGGCGGCAGTTTAGTTGGGACCATTCTTTTTACGGTATCGGCACTATTCAGCGTGCCACCTTACGTTTGGATATTCCTTGTGCCGGTGGTTTTTGCGCTGCTGCTAAATTTTGATATGGATCGTAGAGTTGCCTATATCGTCGCTGGGGCATGTTTTTTGTCCTTCGCCGTCGGTAAGTACGACTCTCGTTGGAGTCCTTATTATTTGGTGAGCTATATACCAGCCGAAAACAATTTATCTGTTTTCGTAAATTCAAGCTTTCACCAAGAGGCCGTCAATTTCAATTCTACGAATGTAGAGTATCGGCGCACTGCTGAGAAGGCCCGCAGTAAGTTCAGTGCTCCGTATGCGGCTTACCAGAGTGCACACGCTGGAGCGTCGCCGCAGAACATTCTTATTCTCGGCGGCGGAACTGGAAATGATGCTAATATTGCTCTTCTAAATGGGGCATCCTCAGTCACTGTGATTGAAATTGATCCTGTGATTATCAGCCTCGGACGCGAGTTTAATTTTCTGAAGCCCTATGATGATCCGAGAGTGAGGATTATCAACGACGACGGACGCCACTATCTTTCAATGACGTCTGATCGCTACGACATGGTGATCTTCGGCACTCTGGACTCCCAAGCTCTGCTTTCCGGATACGCCAATCTTCGGCTAGAGAACTACATCTATACGGTCGAATCGTTTCAAGCCGCGCGTCGCGTTCTCAATGATGGTGGCATGCTCGGGACCTATTACTCCATTTGGAAGGATTGGTTTATTGCCCGCATCTATTCCACAATTAACGAGGCATTTCCTGGATCGCTCAAGCTCGCGATACTTGAGGACGGCTACTTATTCAATGCTATTATCGTTGCAGCTAAGAACCTTCCCGGCTTTAACTCGGACCAATCACTAGATCAAAAGCTGTTACCGTCGACTCCATCAACAGATAATTGGCCTTACATCTACCTCGAAAAACCGACCATTTCACGTCTCTATTGGACCGTGATCGGCGTGCTTATGAGCTTTATTCTGGTCGTGTTTCTCATGCTGAAAAAACGCAGTGGATCCGCTGGTGTGGGGAGTGAATTCTTCCTGCTAGGTCTGGCCTTTACGCTGCTGGAATCGGCCGCGATCGTGCGCCTAGCGCTTCTTTTTGGTACCACATGGATTGTGAATAGCATCGTTTTCATCACTGTATTGACGATGATATTGCTGAGTAACTGGATGGTCATGCGAACAAAGGGGCTACCGATGCTGGCCTCATGGCTGGGCATTGGTATCGTCATGGCGTGCAATATCCTAGTCCCGATGGATGCGCTCTTGGGGCTAGATTTCTGGGCCCGATGCGCGGCTTCTTTTGCGCTGATTGGAATTCCAGTACTGCTTGCTGGCAACTGTTTTAGTAAAATGTTTGCACAACAGAAAAGCTCCGGGTACGCCTTGGGTGTTAACCTAATCGGTGCGATGGCCGGTGGTTTGCTGGAATATATATCTATGCTCCACGGTATGCGCAGCGTCTGGCTGGTGCTTGCGATGGTCTACTTCGCGGCCTTCGCCGTTTGGTTTTTGAAGTACCACCTGGTCAATGCGCGAATCGCCAAGCAAGGTCGGGCTGCTGTGCAAGCCGCGCATCATTAAAAATCGAAATGTTTATACGCCTGTAGCTGAAACACCATCAACCCTGCTACATCCAGGCCCCTCAATCACGCTCCGCCCACCGGACCTGCGAACGACGCGAATTTGCGTCTCTATGCGTTCTTTGAGGTCCGGCAAGTGCGAGATCACGCCGATCAGTTTACCGTCGTGCTTTAGGCCGGCGAGGGCATCGAGGGCAGTCTCAAGAGTGTCGGGATCCAAGGTGCCAAAGCCTTCGTCGAGGAACAGCGAGTCGACCCTAGTCTTGTTGCTGGCCATTTGCGATAGGCCCAAAGCCAGAGCTAGGCTGACGAGGAAGCTTTCGCCGCCCGACAGATTCTTCGTCGTGCGCACTTCACCAGCCTGATAACTGTCAATCACGCTAAAATCGAGGTCCTCTGACTTAGAACGGACTAGAACATAACGATCTGACATTGTACCTAGCTGGCGATTGGCATGCTGTACCAGCCTCTCAAAGGTGAGGCCTTGGGCAAAATTTCGAAACTTCTTTCCGTCATTCGACCCGATCAGGAGGTGGAGATTATCCCAGCGTGCTGTTTCGCATCGGTGAGCTTCAATTTCGCTCAGTCGACCTGAGTGGTTTAGTCGCGCTTCGTCGTTCTCTTTTAACTTTTGCCCTAATGCACCGATCTCGTGAGCCAGTTTGGTCAGATCGGTCGAGAGGGTCTCTTTGCGAGCCAGTAATACCGGAGGATTGTCTTCAGTCAGATATCTCTCACGTTCACTGCGTAGTTTTTCCGTCCGGTCGCGAAAGCTGCCGTCGAGATCGGCTCGCTGATTGGCCAATTTTGTTGCAGCCGCGATCAACTCATTGCGAGTCGATTCGGGTAATTTGGCCTGCAAATAATCATTCTCGTCACGGAATTCTTGCTGGCTAAGACCAATCGTAAATTGTTCCATAGCTGCCGCTATTACAGCGGATCGAGTCATTAAGGTCTGACTCAGTGCTTCCATCTTGGTCTGTGCTGCCTTGAGTACGTTTTCAGCGGCTCTGTGATCATTGTCCGCCGTCTTTAGCCCTAATTCGGCAGCATGAACAGCCCGGTTGATCAAGCCCTCTTCTACATCGGGAACTTTGTCGCCGAACAAATGCCGACGCTGGTCCGCGATCTTTTCTAACTCGGCGCGTAGTTCAGCCATCTCCCCCTCGGCCGCTTCTAGATCGATACCTATTTTAAGTACCTCTTGGTCCAGGTTCGCTAGCTGGTTGGTGTCCTGTTCGAGTTTTTTGTCGAGTGAGATGTTCTCGGCATTCCTGACCTCGCGCATGTGCTTGCGGTCGTTGATCACAGAATGGACCGTTTTTACTGACCCAAGCTGGATAGGGGAGATGCCGTATTTGGTCAACTCGGCCTCACAGATCTGCAAGGTATGCTGATAAGCCTGTACCGCCGCTGCCTCCTCTGCCTGAGCGGTGGTCAGCGCTACGGCGGCCTGGTCCACAGCGTGACGCATGGACTCAAGCTTTAGCCGACTCTCAGCGACAATGTCGTTAAGACGCTGCGCCTCTTCAGCGAGTGCTTTAACTTCAGCTTCGGCTTGCTCCGTCTGCACCAAGGTCGCCTCGGCTAGGCCCAGGTCTGTTTGAGTATTTTCAATCAGCTGCGGCAGTGTCACGATATCAAAGTCTGCTGGTAACGAGAGTCTTTCGCAGGTCTGCGTCACTGCAGTGGTAGCCTCTGCAAATGCTACCTGATTGTCCTTCTCTCGCGCACTTAGCTGCTCTATCTCTTTGTCGAGCCTAGCAAGGCTGACAAGTAAGTCGGACGCCGCTTGGGTGGTCTTCTTCAGTACATCTTTGGTCTGCTGTAGCTCCTGTTCATTGTGGTCCAACCTCGGTAGATTGCCCTGTGCATAGGGGTGTTCGAGCGATCCACAGAGTGGACAGGACTCACCGTCCCTGAGTTGGTGCCGCGCATCCTCTAGCGACTGGATCTGGCGCTGCAGCATGAGATTTGCTTCCAGTGCCGTTATCAAGCGCTCAGTTTCTTTCATGCTCTGGTCATGAGCGGTCTTGAGCGTCTCGTCAGTTAATCGCTGCTGCTCTAGTTGTCGCCGTCTCTCGCCTATGTCTGCGCCTCCGACTTCTGCCGCGCGCTGGGCCTCTATCGACTTATCAAGGTCTAGCAGCAAAGCCAATCGCTCACGGCTGGCCGCAGCTGCTGTGCGCCACGTGCTTAAGTCCTTCCCGTTTAGGATCGCACTTAAAGACTGCTTTTGAGCATTTAGTTTCTGCTGAAGCTCATTGAGCGTATTCTGCTGACCTGCCATCAGGTTGACTTGAGTCTCATGCTCAGTCTTGACTTGGAGAAGTCGCTGATTCCCATGGGGAATAGCTGAATGTTTTTGGGCTAAAATCTGCTGCTGCTCGTCAAGGGTCTGAAGCTGATAGTGAAGACCTGCAGCTTCCTGAATCAAAGCTTCGTCGACCGAGGTCTCTTGCAGTAGCTTCGTCAATTCCCGCAGTTTCGACTGGGCAGATGTGACTGAACTACGATACTTGTTCGCCTCATGTTTGGTTAGGCGCAGCTGATCATTGAGTTGGGTGAGCCGCTGAGCGGTCTTCTTTATGGGGCCCTCCTTCTCGTTCGCTTTTAGGTCCAGGGCGCGGACTTGCTGCAACAGCGGCATTGCTTTAGCTAATGCAGAACGCTCCCCATCGACGCGTTCTGTCGCGGCCTTAAGCGATTGGCCGAAATCAGCCACTTGCTGTGTTTTAAGTGGCAGCGTAGCATGTTCGGAATCGAATGTGATCTGGTCTCGGCTTTGCTCATTCTGCAATAGACAGAGGCCTTGATGTGCTCCATCGAGTTCTAAGGCTCGTCGCGCCCGACTTAGGCGGTATTCTTGCGGTGCAAACGACTCCTTGGAGGCCTGCCAGACTTTCTCCTCAGCTTTAATCTTCTCTATGTCACGCTCAAGAGTCGCAATGCTCTCGGTCCATTTGATTTGATCGGTAGTCTGTTCTAGGTGCTTTTGTTTTATTGCGTGCTCTTGATGAATATCAGTAAGACTTGCCTGTAGTTGCTGTACCTCTCCCTCAGACAGGAGTCGCATTCCCTGTAGCGTGGCTTCCAGCATTTTAAGCTGGTTAGTCGCATCAGCGCGCCGTTTATGAATATGCACGGAAATCTGGCTATAAATCTCTGTTCCAGTAATTTGCTCTAGAATCGGTGAGCGTCGGTCCGGCGTTTCATTAAGGAACGCGGCGAATGCCCCCTGCGCTAGAAGTATAGACCTAGTAAATTGCTCGTAGGTCATGCCGGTGAGATGTTGCACCAATTTTTCCGCGTCTTTCAGTCCACTGGCTAAAATGTCTCCAGTATCTAGGTGGGACACTTCGTGCTTGGCATCCTGTAGTTCACCGTCCGGCTTGTTGCGCGCCCTTCTTTGACTCCAGTGACAGCAAAAAGTCCCGGATCTTGTCTCTACCGTCACTTCGGCACTGCAATCGGCAGTGCCCCGCGTCATGATGTCGTTGACGCTTTTCGAGATTTTATCTAGCCGTGGCGTACGCCGATACAGGGCGAGGCACAAAGCGTCTAGCACAGTCGTCTTACCGGCCCCTGTAGGGCCGGTAATGGCAAATAGTCCACCGGAGGCATATTCGGGGTTAGTTAAATCAATCTCCCACTCGCCAGCGAGTGAGTTAAGGTTTTTGAAGCGAAGCTTTAGGATGCGCATACTATCAGGCCCTAGTCGATCACGTTGATGTCGGTTAATGTGAGGCTGTCCCGCGCTTCACCAAAAGTATGTCGTAGCTCTTGTCGCTGTTCCTCCGGCACCTCGTTGGCACTAAGGCAGCGTTCAAAGACATCTTCGATTTTTAAATCTTCCAGAGATTCCATTTCATCAGTGTGGTCTATCATGACGGCTCCGATGCGTAGGTTCTTGATACTCAAGACCTCGACCTGGCTGCCGCGGACCGTCGCTTCAACCTGGTCGCGCAGGTCTCCCGTCACGTCTAGGCTGTCGTAGGTGACTTCCGTCCAAATGGAATCCCCGGTAGCCACGAGTTCTGATAGCTGCGATTTAATCGCCGCGAGATCTCCGCGTATTCTTTCTAGGCGTTGAAATCTTGGTATGGGCAAAAGCTTCATAATGCCCTCACGGCCGACAAAATCGACAACGACCACACTCTTTTCCTGCTTATATTCGCCAAAACTCATTGGGATAGGAGAGCCGCTATACCGACGTAATTCGTCACCACCAACCTTCTGCGGAATATGGAGGTGCCCAAGCGCGACATAATCAAGCGTCGAAGGAAACATTGATGGCGACACATGCGCTAGCGATCCAACATAAAGCTCGCGCACCCCATCCCCCTCCATGGTCTGGCCACCAGCGGTAAAGAGGTGTCCCATCGCCACCAGAGGGATTTGGTCGCCAAGCTTGCTGCGTTTTTCCTCAGCCAACTGGACTACCGCTGCATAGTGATCTTGAATTCCCTGGATTAGCTTAGCTTGTTTATCGCTATAACTTTCGCCAGCTTCCACCTTCCGAATATCGCGGTCGCGCAGGTACGGAACGGCGCAGATCATCATTTCTGGACTACCGTCTTCGGCTTTCAGGATCACGATTTCATCGTCAAGGAGATCGGTTGCGGCTGCTACAACATGGACGTCGAGCGCCCTGAGTAATCTTTGTGGTGCCGCTAAAAGGGACGCCGAGTCGTGATTACCCCCGATAAGCACCACATGCCGACAATGCGACTTCCCAACCTTTTGGAGGAAGTCATAATACATCTGTAATGCCCGATGACTCGGAGCAGTCGTGTCAAAAATATCCCCCGCTATGAGGACGGCATCGATAGCCTCTGCCTGAATGGTGTCGATCATCCAGTCGAGAAACGCGGCGAATTCATCGTAGCGCCTCTTTTCCCCAAGGGTGCGGCCAAGGTGCCAATCTGACGAGTGTAAAATGCGCAAGGGGCGCTCCGAGATAGACGTTTACTGGCGAAGACACGGAGTCTAGATCAGCGGCTAACGGATGCCAAATCATTGTGGTGTGCCTTAGCGTTAGGTCGTCAGAAAGTGACCAACACTCGATTTTTGCAGCGATTTTTTAACAATAATTTATTCGGATGCGCTAGCATTGCCAATGCCCTGCTCTTTGTTTTAGTTGCGTACTAAATAGCCTTTTTGTGCTAATGACATGCGGACATGGCGCCATTTCGAGGTGTGAGCGATGCCGCATTCGCGACGCAGGTTCTTCAAAATAGGCACGACTTTGGGTGGTATGCTGGCCCAAGGGGGTGGTGCCTTTTCGGATGTCCAAGTTCCTGGTCCTGCATTCGAATTGCCGCGCAGTGAACTAGAAAAAATCGCCAGAACATTCACTTACGGTGTAGCATCAGGTGATCCACTTCCAGATCGCGTGATCATCTGGACTAGAGTGAGCGGTGAAGCATTAAGTGTCCCAGTGCGCTGGCAGGTGGCCCTCGATCCCGATTTTTACAACGTCGTGGCTGAGGGTGATGGGAGTGCAGAGGCAAGTCGTGATTACACGGTCAAGATTGATGCGGTGTTGCCGCTTCCCAACACGACCTATTATTATCGGTTTTATGCACTAGATTGCTGGTCTATGGTCGGGCGTACTCGCACCACTCCGATTGATAAGCAAAACATACGTCTTGCGATTGTAAGCTGTTCCAGTATTTGGTCGGGTTATTTTAACGCGTATGAAGTCTTGGCTAGGCGCAACGACATCCATGCGATCGTTCACCTTGGCGATTACGTCTACGACGTGCCCGATCCTGATGAGAGGCGTAATCTACCGTCGGACGCCATCAATACATGCAGTCCGGATAGTCTAGAGGCCATTCGTCAGCGCTATCGCTATTACCGCAAGGATCCGTTCCTAAGGCATGCGCATCAGCAGCATCCTTGGGTGGTGGTCTGGGATAATCATGATATCGAAAATAATGCCGGCAAAGCGGCAAGTATCCAAGCCTTTCACGAGTGGATCCCGATTCGTTCGCCTGCTCCAGGGGACGATAGTCGCATCTATCGCCGCCTTTCTTTTGGTGGGATGCTGGATTTAATCATGCTGGATACGCGGCATATTGGCCGTGATTCCGTGAGCGGCGCTACTGGCAAAAAATCTATCCTAGGTGACGAGCAGTTCGCCTGGTTATCGGATGAGTTGAAGACATCAACGGCGCATTGGCGGATCATTGGGAATCAGGTCCTTCTTTCATCTTGCAAGATTTTCGGTCGGCCAATTTCAAAAAAGCTTTGGGATGGGTTCCCTGCCGATCGGGAACGAATTCTCCGAACTTTGTGCGATTCATCGATTACAAACACGCTCGTAGTGTCGGGTGACGCTCATTTATCGTTTGCAGCCAATCTAGGTATCGATGATAAACCAGTGGCGGTTGAGTTTTTACCGACGAGTGTCAACCGCGGTAATCTCGATGAGCAGGTGAGGAAGGCTTTTCAGGGGATTGCCGCACTCGGTTTTCACGCTGCGGTTAAAGCCTTTAATCCGCATATTCGGTACTTCAATAGCACCGCGCACGGGTACGGAATTGTCGACCTCCGCGACGAGGGCGCTAATCTTGAGTTTTGGTATCTGCCGTACGTCGACATCACTCTCGATCAAACGATGGCATATGCGGCTTATGTTGGGAGTGGTGAGCAGCGGATTACCACCGAGCATAAGGTGGTGTCTAATGGGCTCAGCTGTGGCGTGCCGGCGAGTCGTGAGCCTAAGCTTTACCAAAGCTCTATCGAGCTAGGCGGCTCTGGCGGAGCCTATTTTGACGACCTTGAACACCTTGCACTTACGGTAAGGCTGACTGGGCTCAAGCTTCGCTGTGGTGATCGTGTCGATGCGATTACGACCTGCTACGCTGATGGTTCCAGCCTCACTCACGGCGGCTCGGGTGGTAAGGAGAAGGTGCTCCAGCTCCGTGAGGACGAATATATCCGTCAGGTTCATATAGGTGCCGGAAGATTTCGTGGGATGGTGTCGGTGCACTACCTTAAAGTAGTCACCAGTCACGGCCGTATCTTGGAAGGTGGGAAAGATTCCGGAAAAAACCTACAGTTCGTGGCTGATTCCGGACGCCATATTGTGGGATTTCGCGGCCGAGGTGGTCAAGAGCTTGATAAACTCGGCCCGATCTTTGCGCCTGATTTTACGTGAGTCTCAAACCTTATCCAGGTCCTCAGCTTCCACTACGAATGCCGCCCAGAAATCAGCAAGCTTAGCGATCACAGCAATACGTTTGTACAGGCGCTTGAGGTCAGAGCTAATTTGTTTGTCGCCGCCACTGAGCTGGAAGTGGTGTAGGGCGTGTTCAAAGTAGACATCATCAAACTCACCGCGGTCGTCAAATTCCGCGAGCTTATCGTGAATTTTTTGCAGCTTGTCGGTATCGGCTTTGGTTTTGGTCTGTCTTGCGGTCGTCTCTTTTTCGACGTAGGAGTCGTAGAGTTTTTTGAAGCTTGCTTGTACTTCTGACTCGGGAGCAAAGCTTTTGGATAAAGCTTCGCGGCCTTCCGTACTGCCGATCAGCAGTTCGTACATCTGATCGCCGAGTGCATCGTATTCGTCGAACACTTTGTCTGGAGTTTTGATAGCCTGGGCGTAGGTTAGGCTGGCGTACTTGGTGCTTGATTTCTTAGACATCATGACTCCGTGTGTGGCTATTATTTCGAACAAACCTGGCTATTCGATGGGGGCAAAGGTTGAGCGGGGTTTGATACCTGATGGGCTGGCAAACTTCAATTTTCTTCGACTAACACATGCGGTGTTAAAGGCCTACAGAATATCCCGGTGTCTGTCGGGATTCCTTATTTTATTATTTAATACAATGGTTTATAGTCGCCCGCTAAGGGGGGATGTCCCCGCGTTCTCTGGGGGTTCGATCGCCATGCTGGGCCACTTCCTGTCGTTATGGTTGCAGTTGTACCTGTCGCTCTGTGCCTCTCGTGTACAGGCCGCAGAGCAGCCCCACACCCTGGACAAGATTAAATCCACCCACACGATCTCACTCGGCGTGCGTGACTCGTCCGGAGCCTTGTCTTTTACCACCGGCAACGGCAACTACGATGGCTACCATGTGGAAATTTGCCGCCTGATAGCTGTCGATATTCAAAAACAACTCGCCCTTAAATCCCTAAAGATCAGGTACGTGCCGCTTACCTCGCAGAATCGGATCCCTCTTATCCAAAATGGGACGGCCGATCTGGATTGCGGCTCGACGACCAACTCTGCGGCGCGGCAGCGTGACGTTGCGTTTGCTAACACCCTCTTTGTGGAAGAAGTGCGCATCGCGGTCAAAGCTAATTCAGGCATCCAGTCCATTTCCGACCTAAACGGGAAAAAAGTGGTCTCAACCACCGGCACGACTGCGGTGCAACTGCTGCGGCAAGCGGGGCGGGGACACGGTCTGCAGTTTGAAGCTGTATTTGGCAAGGATCACGCCGACAGCTTCTTGCTACTAGAATCTGGGCGGGCGGATGCCTTCGTCATGGATGCTTCAATTCTATCCGGTAATATTGCAAATTCGAAAAACCCTAGCGACTTCCGGATTGTGGGTGAGCCTCTGAGCATCGAGCCGATAGGCATCATGATGCGTAGAGACGACCCAGCCTTTAAGTCTGCGGTTAATTCTGCGATTGCTGGTTTGGTCGCCGCTGGAAGGATGCCGACATTATGGGATAAATGGTTCTTGCAGCCAATCCCCCCGAGTGGACGGGTGATCGGACTGCCACTCTCTGAGAATACAAAAGCAGCCTGGGCGAATCCTAATGATAAACCCGCAGAGGATTACCGAGCAGTCAAGCCCGCTGCAGAATCTGCGGAACACGGTGCTGGCCTAGATTGGCAAGTCTTCTGCAAAAGTACGTTAACAGGCAAGCGTGTTGATCATTGCTTTGCTTTCGACCAAGCGCGATCTAACGATCCAACCTACCTCACCTGGCTGCTCAATGCATGGAAGTGGACGCTCGCAGTATCCAGTCTGGCGCTGGTTATTGCTCTAGCTCTGGGCCTCACAGTCGGGGCGCTGCGGACTGTTCCAGGGATCCCCGTGACCAATCGATTGTTGGCGGCAGGGGTGGAGCTGTTCCGTAATATTCCCATCTTGGTTCAGGTATTTATCTGGTACTACGTGCTGCCCTCATTCCTTCCTTTTTTAAAAGCACTTCCTTCTTATGTAGTCGTGGCTGTGGCACTCGGTCTGTTTACAGCAGCACGGCTTGCGGAACAAATGCGTGCCGGTATTTTAGCGCTACCGCGTGGGCAGATTCAGGCGGCTCAAGCGCTGGGGCTCTCGACGTTCCAGAGCTACCGTTATGTCATCATGCCCGTGGCACTGCGGATCATCATCCCTCCATTAACTTCCGAGTCGATGAACATAGTCAAAAACTCAGCCATAGCCTTCGTTGTCTCGGTGCCAGAGCTAACCATGTTCGCTATGCAAGCTCAGGAAGAAACCTCGCGTGGTGTCGAAATCTATGCTGCCGTCACCTGCGTATATGCTCTGACTGCGCTGTCTATTAATAGAGCGCTAGGTTGGATCGAGCGCCATACGCAGATACCAGGACCCTCGTCTGGCAAGTCAGCGACGCAGGGAGCTGTATGAATCTCGATTTAAGTTTTTACAACTGGGCCATAGTGTCTGACTACCTGCTTAAGGGTTTTATATTTAGCTTGAAGCTAACGGGAAGCACGACCGTATTCGGTATCGTGATTGGGACACTTTTAGCGTTGGCCAAGTTGAGTAAACATGCCTGGCTCTCGCGTCCTGCCATTTTATACATCAACTTGATGCGTGCCATACCGTTAGTCATGCTGATTTTGTGGTTTTATCTTTTAGTGCCGTTGATGCTCGGGCGGCCCATCGGCGCCGAACCATCCGCTTACATAACGTTCACTGCCTTCGAAGCGGCCTTCTTTGCCGAGATCATTCGCTCAGGGATTCAAGCGCTACCGCCCGGTCAGTCCATGGCTGGATTGGCCCTAGGTATGAGTCCGTGGCAGACTATGCGTCTTATCGTCTTGCCGCAGGCACTGCGTCACATGATTCCAGTGCTTTTAACGCAGGTGATTATCCTTTTTCAGGACACGTCACTCGTCTATGCAATCGGTGCCTATGATTTGCTTAAAGGCTTCGAGACCTTAGGGAAGAATTTTGGTCGCCCGGTAGAGGCCTATTTGTTAGCTGCGGCAGTCTATTTTGTGATTTGTTTTTTGCTTGCCCGCTGTATTCTGTTCGTCAAGTTACGACTTAGCGTAAAGGGCCTCGCCCATGATTAAGATCCAGAATGTGTCCAAGTGGTATGGTTCTTTTCAGGTCTTACGCCAATGCTCAACTAGCGTTGCTAAGGGCGACGTAGTCGTAGTGTGCGGTCCCTCTGGGTCCGGCAAATCAACGCTTATCAAGACGGTCAATGCCCTAGAACCCTTTCAGGAGGGGGGAATCTGGGTCGAGGGAACGGCGGTCCATGATCCAAAGACGGATTTGCCACGACTGCGCGCGCGGGTCGGAATGGTCTTTCAGAACTTCGAGTTATTCCCACATTTGTCAGTGACAGAAAATTTAACTCTCGCACAAATCAAGGTCCTGCATCGCTCGAAAGACGATGCGCTGCGTAAAGGTCTTGGTTATCTCGATCGTGTTGGTCTCTCAGCTCAAAAGGATAAATATCCGGCACAACTTTCCGGTGGACAACAGCAACGGGTAGCGATTGCCCGCGCACTTTGCATGGATCCCGTGGTCATGCTTTTTGACGAACCAACGTCAGCTCTCGATCCCGAGATGGTGGGTGAGGTGTTGGATGTGATGACGACATTGGCGGCTGACGGTATGACTATGCTGTGCGTGACGCACGAGATGGGCTTTGCGCGTCGTGTCAGTAACCGCGTAATATTTATGGATCAGGGCTCCATCGTCGAGGACTGCACTAAGGATGATTTTTTTGGAGCCGAGCAGTCCCGCTCACCGCGGGCGCAGGATTTTTTGGCTAAGATCTTGAGTCACTGAGGCCCAGCTGCGATGCGGCCGCAGGATTTTTACCTTAGTAATCAGCACAACATACGCGCTCTGTGCAGCCAAGCGCGTCTGGCTGGTGTCAGAGACCTAGACTTTCAACAATGGTTATGCTGCCTTGACGCTACTTTAGTAGTGTGGGAAGTAAGCAATGTAGATGTTGGGTTGATGGGTGGACTGTGCCTACTATAAACGAAGGCGGTGGTGTTTGAGCGTGTGGATACGACAGGGTAGGGGAAAGTCACTTCGTCGTTTGGCATCGTCAGTGGATGCGAGCGAGCCTGTTATTTTGCAGTTGCTCCGCAGGTTTTCATTGATGCTCTTTTTATTTTTCTGCGTGTGCGCCGCAACGGCATCAGCACACGGTCATAGAAAAAGAATAGTCGTAGCGAGTAAGACATTTACCGAGGCTGTGATTCTTGGTGACGTGTTGACCGAGTTAGTCCGTGCCAACGGAGCCCCGGCTAATCATTCCCAAAGTCTTGGTGATAGTCCCATTCTGTGGAAGGCGCTCCTAGCGGGAGAGATTGACGCCTACGGCGATTACACCGGTACCATCATAAGAGATACCCTCGGCGTTTCTAATTATGAGGGCAATTTTGACCTTGCCGCAGCTCTTGCTCCGTACGGTGTAGGGGTCTCTAAGTCGCTTGGATTTAGTAACACCTACATCATTGGCATGCTTGCAGCTCGGGCTACCGACCTCGGCATCCGCCGCATTTCAGACCTAGCTGACCATCCTCACCTCAAATTTGGCTTTGGCAATGATTTTGTCGATCGGATGGATGGATGGCCTTTAATTCGCGATCGCTATCATCTGCCGCAAGAAAAGATATCCGTCATGGAGCATCAGATTACTTACCGGGCATTGGCTTCCGGAGCAATCGATGCAACGAATCTATACAGCACCGATGCCGAGATTCAGGCCTACGATATCCTGCGGCTCGAGGACGATCTCAAGGTCTTTCCCACGTATGAAGCTGTTTATCTCTACCGTCTCGATAGTGCCAAGAAGTTCCCGGCACTGCCCAAGGCGCTTAGTCAGTTGGAAGGCAACGTCACCGAGGCAAAGATGGTGGCGATGAACGCTGCTGTTAAGATCCAGAAAAAGAGCGAGGGTGATGTTGCGCAGGATTTCCTGGCGTCGCTTGGACTAGTCACCCCTAACGGTGAGCAACATAGCCGCCTGCAAGAGGCTTTGGATACGGTTGGTGAAGACACAAGAAGGCATCTACTTCTCGTCTTCTTTCCGCTTTTTCTCAATATTCTGGTAGCTATCCCTCTAGGGGTCGTAGCTGCGCGTTATCGGCGCGTCGGCAATCTATTGCTCGGCGTGGTTGGTGTCGCCCAAACTATTCCTTCTTTAGCTCTATTGGTGTGTTTAATTCCGGTGCTCGGTGTTGGGTACCCACCAGCGCTAGCGGCGCTGTTTATCTATGGCACCCTGCCTATCATGAAAAATACCTATGAGGGCCTGACAGGTATCGCGCCGTCCTTGCGTGAATCCGCCGAGGCTTTGGGACTGTCGTCTTGGCGCCGGCTTTGGGTCGTCGAACTGCCATTGGCATCGCCTATGATTATCGCAGGTGTAAAGATTGCTGCGATTTTGAACGTCGGTACCGCTACGATCGGTGCGATCATTGGGGCAGGTGGATACGGCGAGCCAATTCTTGAGGGCGTGCGTCACGACGATATGGCAATTATCCTAACTGGAGCAATTCCCGCCGCGGCGATGGCAATTGGGATACAATATGTGTTCGGGTGGTTCGAGAAGTGGTTCATCCCGCGCGGACTTAGGCTCGGGGCCGTGGACTGAGTCGGTAGACTGAGCTAGTGGACTTCAATCCGTGGGCGAACATTGTAAACTAACTAGACATGCACATCCCTTAGCCGAATTAAGGTCCGTGAAGTTTTGGGATATCTACGATCCTGAAATAAAAACCACATTCATATCAGTTGTTTACTAAGTCGTCTTGATCCTCTACCCCGGGCACATGGCGGGAAAAAAGTTGGCACGATTTCTGCCTCTACCTAATCAAAGACCGCCACTAGTCGTGGCAATACAGAGGGCTGGATATGAAAAGCGTTTTGATGACGACTGGTCTGTTGATGATGAGCGGCACCCTGCTGGGATGTTTAGCAACAAATCGTTCAGGCAATAAGCTCGCAACAATTACGATCGCTGCTCTTGAGGGTGAAGACTATGACCGGATTAAACTGTCAGTAACTAAACCTGACGTGGAAAAGCCCGTCGTCAGTCAGGAAGTGCCCAAGGGGCCGGCGATGATCGCTATCACGCTGAAGCCAGATACCTACGTCTTCGCTTTGGCCTACTTCAAAGGTGATCGGCAGACGCTCAGTACGAGTTTCTGTAGTGAAGGGGATCTGAGTAATCAAAAGCAGACGGTAAAATCCGGCGTCAATCAGTTAAAAGTTTTGGTTTGTACGAAGGAAGGGAAGCCAATCGACGATGCTTCGGTTGAGATTACCCCGATTAAGAAGACGTCAGCAGCAGCTCAGTCCCCATCAGCAGCGGCCGTAACGGCATCCGCTCCATCGGCCGAACGTGGCTTAAGTTTGTACAAAGTCCAGTGCGCAGCCTGTCACGGTGATGCTGGTCAAGGCACACCATCAGGCAGTGCGCTCGGTAAAACCTGTAGTTCGTGCTCTTCCACGGATGCCTTCGTTAAAGTTACTGTTGAAACGATGCCGCTGGCTAATCCAGGTTCCTGTGATCAAAAATGTGCGACTGATATCGCCGCTTACGCTTTAACTAAATTTCGGTAATAAATGATGAGCGCTACTTCGACAATAACCTGGCTTTTGCTGATCGGCTCCGTCGGTGCCGCGTCATGTCAGACCGCTAAACGCAAAGGGGGTCGAGGCGCAGGGTCGAAGCTTGCAACAGTGAGCGTAAAGGAGATCGGCACAGAAGAATACGACCGGATGGAGCTCCGAGCTTGGCCGGCGGGTGAGTCTAAAGATGTCGGTAGCCTGTTCCAAATAACGCGCGGTCAAGGCGTTATCGAAGTGCAGGTGCAGCCGCAACGGACCAGTTTTCAGCTAGAATACTTTAAAAACGATCAACTGGTGCTGAGTAGCACAGGCTGCGGAGAGGATCACACCTTTGATCTGAAACCAGGCCCAAATCCAGTGACTATTTATGTTTGTGACGCAGGCGGTGGGCGTTTCCCCCCCCTTGATTTGTCCTGCGATCAAAACAGTCCTTTATATGGTCCACGCATCCTTCGCCTTTTAACTGCGCGCGAATATCAACGGACGATCACCAGCCTTACAGGCATCACGACCGACGTCGTGAGTGACTTCCCGAAGGAGCTACGCAGTCACGGTTTTGATAATCAAGAGGCCAATGGCTTAGTAACGGACGCTCATGCCGAAGCCCATTACAGGGCTGCTAAAATTGTCTCCAGCACTATGATCAAAAAACTATCCAGCTATGTGGCGTGCGCGCAGCGCGATGCCAGCTGTGCCGGGGAGTTCATCCGTAGTTTCGGCAAAAAAGCATGGCGCGGGCCTCTTAATCAAGAAGAGTCGGCGAAGCTGTTGACCCTGTTTCAAAGCGGAGCCAATTTTGATGATGGATTAGAGCGTGTTATTCAGGGTTTACTGATGGCGCCGCGTTTTCTTTATCGTTTTGAACTTGGTGCGCTAAAGGGCTCTTATTACGAGCTGAGCTCTTGGGAGATGGCTCAGGCCCTGTCCTATATGTTCTGGGGGATGCCACCGGATGATCAGTTGATGGCACTGGCAGATGCCGGCAAACTTACGGATAAAGCGACTATTGCTGCCGAAGCTAAGCGACTTTGGAAAGATGCAAAAGCGAAGGAAAACCTCGGTTATTTCACATCGTCTTGGCTCGGTACCGAGAGTGTGCTCGGCGTTAATAAAGATGCCGTTCTCTTCCCAGCCTTCGATAGCTCACTGCGCCGTAAAGCGTACGATGAGACCAATGATTTTTTTACCGACGTAGTGACTGATAAAAATGGCTCATTTGCCGATCTTTTTCAGTCCGAATACACCATCGGTGACGGTGCGCTTAGCTCCCTTTACGATGGCGTGCCTACGGGTGGTTTTATCCGTTACCGCTCGCCAGAGCGTCGCGGCCTACTAGGTCACGCTAGTATCCTAGCGACTTATGCAGGAAATGATAACTCCGAGCCAATTAAACGCGGAGTTTTTGTTCTCGAACGTCTTCTTTGCCAAGTGGTTCCGCCACCGCCGCCCTCGCTTAAAATTACGCCGCCGCCGCGTGATCCAAATGCCTCTGTGCGCGAGCGTTTTGCTAGTCATTCGACAAACCCATCTTGCGCAATCTGTCACACTCGGATCGATGGCATTGGCTTTGGTATGGAAGATATGGACGCTATCGGGCGATTTAAACAGAGTGACGCTGGTCGGCCTGTGGACGCGAGAGGTATCGTCTTCGGTCCCGGCGGCGAGAAGAACATGTTCGAAGGTACTGCCGCACTTGGTAGATTTTTGGCCACCAGCGCTCAGGCCGAAAGCTGTATGAGCAAACAGGTTTATAGGTTTGCAGCCGGGCAGGATAATGACAAAAAGATTGCCTGTGCTGTTAGGGATTTGGACTCTGCATTTGTCAGCGGTGGTAAACGCGTGTCGACGATATTTCTGCAAGTGCCAACTCTAGACGCTTTCAGGCGACGCCAGCCGTAAACAGGGCGACGTAAACAGGGCGACGTAAACAGGGAGAGTAGATATGGGCTCGATATCACGCCGAGGACTTTTGCGCTACGCAGGCATGACCTGCTTAGCGATTCCTTTGATGCGCACCCTGCTTGAAGAAGAAGCTTACGCCGCCACGCCAGTGCGAGCTCTGTTCGTTTATTATCCGGATGGCAATATCGCTCAGCGCTTTTTCCCGGACGGCAACGGAGCCCTACCGGATATCACTGCCCCACTCAATGGTCTGCGCTCTGATATTAATTTGATTCGTGGTCTCGTTTACCGCCTTGGCGGTAGCCATGAGGCCGGAGCTGGATTTTGTCTGACCGGTACTGCTAGTGACAACCAAAGGTATTCGATCGATAACTTCTTGGGGGATAGTCTGGGTGGTAACTACCGGCAGAAGAGTCTCTCTCTTGGAGTCGGTGCTAACTTCGAGACGGACCCAAGTAAACAAATTTCTTTTTTGTCGTCCGGCGCGCGAGCAGCTATTCAAGATAATCCAAAGCGCGCTTTCTATGACCTCTTCAATGCAGGAGGCCTAGAGGACCGCAATGACCTGATGGCGGAAAAGCGCAGTGTGCTAGATTATGCGCGTGGTGAAATTCAGGGACTCAGATATCGCTTGGGAACCATAGAACAGGCAAAACTTGCGGTTCATCTTGAAGCTCTGCGCGAGCTCGAAAGAAGGGCGGCTCAGGGATCATCCGGTGGGGTCTGTAAGAGTTCCTTAGATTGGCGTGGCCTCTCGATACCCGATCAAGAGCCAAATTATCCCAAATCATTCGAGAGAAATGAAGTGTTTGGCCAGGTGGGCCGCGTCATGATGGATATCATGGTACAGGCTCTGGCTTGCGGTATCACTCCGGTGGGACTGCTACAGTGGTCTCATGCCGTCAGTCCGACTACCTTAAATTTTGCGGGTGGGCCGAATATTAGCCGTGGGCGTCATCACGACCTTTCGCACTACGGCGGTGATATTAACGGATTGTACGGCAATGATTTTGCCGCCTGCCAACGCTGGTACATGGAGCAACTGGCCTATTTGCTGACTCAAATGAAGGGCGTCTCCCTTGGTGATAAAAACCTGCTCGATGCCAGCCTGGTTCTGGCGACCACGGAAATCGGCGATTCTAACGCTCATGACTTCAACGACATCGCCTGCGTGGTGGCGGGTAAAGCGGGTGGAAGCCTAAAAGCGGGGCAGTCCCTGCAGTTGCAGAACAAATCTTATAACCATTTATTGGTCAGTTTGATCCAGGCGGCTGGCATCAATAACCCGACTTTTGGTGATCCAAATTTGGGGACGGGTCCGATTGCCGAGTTAATGAACCGCTAACTACCTGATTTTAAACAATAATGTGCGCATTTCGCTGCCACTCAATAGACTGAGCAGGTAGAGAAAACATATTTTGATTTCGCCTCGCCGATGCTATTTACGTAGCAAATAATGGCATCAGGGCGTCGCGCCGTCTGCGCGGCCTCACAGAGGGAGACTTATATGGCCACGGAAAGCCTGACAAAACCACTTGCCGCCTATGTGCATTCACGCCGCGTCGGCTCCCTGCTGTTTGTTGCAGGCCAAGGGTCACGCGATCCGGAGACTAATGGTTACGCCGGTATTACCCGCGACGCCGCTGGCCGCGTCGCGAGTCACGATATTGAAGCGCAGGCGGCTGCTGTATTGACCAATATAGAGCGCGTGCTCCATAGCCAAGGCTTAGACCGCAGTCATCTCGTCGATGTGACCGTGTTCCTAACCAATATGGACGAGTTTCCACAAATGAATGCGGTGTGGAATCGCTATTTCAGCGAATCATCAGCGCCAACGCGCACCACGGTCGCGGTCTCCCGTTTACCTGGTGACAATTTTATTGAAATGAAAGCGATCGCAGCTTTCCCTAGTTGAGGTGTCTATGCTGACTCAGCACAAAGTGCATGAATTAGTGCCGGAAAAAAAGGGTCACTTCATCAACGGTGCGTACACCCAACCTCGCGCGGGTGAAACCTTTGCCAATTTAGCCCCGGCCTACGACACGTCTTTGGGGGATGTGGCCCTTGGTAGTCGCGAGGATATTGCTAGAGCTGCAGAGGCAGCGGCAGCCGCACTGAGCGGTCCGTGGGGCAAGAGTACGCCAGCCGAGCGTGCACACGTCCTGCGACGGATCGCTGAACTTCTAAACGAACACCGTCCGGCCTTTGCTCGCTTGGAATCTTTGGATAGCGGCAAGCCCTACAGCGAGACTTTGGACGGTGATATTGCGCGGTCCGTTGCCAATTTTCAGTTCTTCGCCGACTTGTGTGCGCATCAAACCAATGCCACTTACTTCGGTGAAGACGGGACGCAGCACACCTCAGTTCGCGAGCCCCTTGGAATCGTTGGCTTGATCACGCCGTGGAATTTACCGCTCTATTTGGCGACGTGGAAGTTGGCGCCCGCTCTAGCTCAGGGTAACACGATTATCTTGAAGCCAGCAGAATTGACGCCTTTGACCGCGATGGCCATGGGTCATATTTTTAATGCGGCTGGCTTGCCTCCGGGTGTGGTCAATATTGTGCAGGGATTTGGCGGCGGCGGCGCCGGCGAGGCCCTGGTGACGCATCCCGATGTTAAGGCGATCTCCTTCACCGGTGAAACGACCACGGGTGAGGCCATCATGCGGGCTTCTGCTCCCATGCTGAAAAAGCTTTCTTTTGAGCTCGGCGGTAAGGGTGCAACGGTGATTTTCCCCGATGCCGATCTTGATGTTGCGGCGGCTACAGCCGCGCGAGCAGCGTTCCGTAATCAAGGTCAAATCTGTTTGGCGGGCTCACGTTTGCTAGTCCATCGTGATGTGGCTGCAGCTGTAATCGACAAAGTTAAGGCAGCTATGCGAGCCATCAAGGTCGGTGATCCACTTGATCCCACGACCACCATGGGATCGCTGGTATCTCGGGAGCATCGCGACCGCGTGGCTGGTTTTGTCGACTACGCTCGTACATGCCCGGGTGTTGAGATTCTTGTTGGTGGTAAGATCCCGCAGGATCATCCGCGCGGTGCTTATTTTGAGCCCACTCTGATTGCTGGCGTCGACCAAAGCTCACGCTTGATTCAAGAAGAGGTTTTTGGACCAGTGCTGACGGTACAGGTATTTAGTGACGAGGATGAGGCCATCTCGTTAGTAAACGGTACTCAGTATGGTCTGTCGTGCTCTGTGTTCACCAAGGATATAGACCGGGCACAGCGCTTCGCCCGCCGGGTGCGGATGGGGCTAGTCTGGATTAACACGTGGTTCGCGCGCGATTTGCATTCCGCTTTTGGCGGCATGAAACGCAGCGGCATCGGTCGTGAGGGTGGTCAGTACAGTTTGGATTTCTTTAGTGAGTTTAAAACGATTTCGATGGCGATGAAGGCTTGATTCATAAGCCGTTGATGGAGGCCGATAGATGACTACGACGCTGATAAAACGAAATGCCCTGGTCTGTGCGGCTTCGCAAGGGCTCGGACTTGCAACTGCTAAAGCACTCGCTGCTAGCGGGATGGACCTTTGTATTTGTGCACGCAATGAAGAACGTTTGCGGGCAGTGGCTGCTTCACTCAGCACTGAGTACGGCGTCAAGGTCCATGCGATTGCTCTAGACCTGGCGCTCCCTGAGTCGTCCGAACGATTGGCACGCGAGGCTACACGCCTGCTCGGCCACGTCGATGTCTTGGTCAACAACGTCGGTGGGCCACCGCCCTCAGCGGCGGCTCAAACCACTGCAGCTGCCTGGAAACAAGGTTTTGAGCAGGTATTTCTTAGCTCGACCCTGTTAACAACCGCCTTGCTGCCGGCTATGCGCGAGCGCAAATTTGGTCGGATCATCACGATTACTTCGATCAGTGTCCTTGAACCGATTGAGAACCTGGTTGTGTCTACAGCCATGCGTCTGGCCGTTACTGGCTTCACCAAGACCCTTGCTGTTGAAGTGGCCAAAGATGGTGTCACCGCTAATACCGTCCTACCGGGCATCATTCATACGCAGCGAATCGAATCGCTGCGTCGCGCGAAGGCAGAGCGTGAAGGCACAACGCTGGAGCAGGAAATGGCGCGCAGCGAAGCCGCCATTCCGATGGGGCGCATGGGGCGTCCGGAAGAGCTGGCGGCATTAGTGTCTTTTCTCGCATCGGAAGCGGCAAGCTATATCACTGGTGTTCACATTCCAGTAGATGGTGGTTTGCGGCGCGGTTTTTAAATAGCTTTCAAAATTGCAACACGGCAGCCCCTGTGCCGTGGATAGCTCCATATTGCAAGCATTTAGCACCCTGCTGTTCGCGGGCTGCACCAATACCGCGAAGAAATGCCAAGGCCTTAAAGCCCACTTCGGCGCGGCATGTCTTAGCATAAGTAGGTATGAGCAGATCAGCCGCTCCGAAGGAGCCACTAGACAGTAGAGCGATGATGCGCTGATTCCACTCGTCATCTTCGGGACTAGAGATGTGGTCTTCCCTCGGGTCGATGTCGGTGGGGAAGTAGTTTCCTGAAAGTGACGATACGGCAATCACTGCCGTTGGGGTGGTGTCTGCAGCTAGTGCGTCAGCCAAGCTCCGGCCAAATTTCACCGTGTCTTCGTAGCCTGCATATAGCCAGGAGGAGATCATGCCTGTGGCCATGCCGTGGCGATTGATTAGGCGATCAGCGACGATGGTTCCGGTGTCGATTGGAAATCCTTCGTAGTTAATCGCCTGCGTGCGAAAGCCTGCGGCAGTTGCTGCGGCAGCCATTTGTTCGGCGAAGGCAGAGTCTACTTTGAAGGAAAAGGGTATCTCGCCCAACTGGTGCCAACTTGCATCGACATGCACGCCACAGATCGATGGCTGTGCCTGCACCATAGTGCCAAGCACCGACAGCCACTGGGTGCTGTAGTATAGAATCCGTTTTACACCCTTTGACTCCAGAGTGTCGCCAATCTGGGTCATGGCTCTGGCGAGAGCTTCGTGTCCGGATCCAGCTAGGGGATTCAATAAGTGCGGTAGTCCTGGTACGAGAGCGGCAAATGTTAGTGTCATAGCTGTGTACTCCCAGTTCCCCTAGAGTGCATCTCGCTGAGGTCCCACTCCATGACGGCGTTACCTGTACCAATCACGTTGCCGTAACCATGTAGTTTGGCTGGCAGCTGCGGAAATTCCATGGCACTTAGCATCCACATCAAGCTGCCAGCTTTAACTTCGGCGACGGCTTCTTCCATAAAATCAGGCAGAATATTCATGAGTTCGAAAATCTTGCCGGCACGAAGCAAATTAATTACGCGCACGTCCCACTCGTACTGGGCGTGGCTGAATACATGCTCGCGGCTCATATCTTCAGGCAGATCTGGGTTCGGTTCGGCAGTAAAATGCAGGTGCGACAGCGAATTGCTCGCCGCTAAAACAGCACGTTTACCACTCTTTTGGATAGCGATCCGCGTGGCCTCGCCCAACTTGATCATTTCGTTTTGAGCGGTCTTTGGATCGTGAAAGTAAGGGCTGTTGTTGGCACTGATCCCGACCATGGGGATGTCCCAATCTGGATTCATCATATGTAGGGAAGTAATCGTGCCATAGTCGACCCGAAATGACGGGTTGGTCATCGGCTTTGATGTTAGTCCAAGGGCTCTTGCTTCTTCGCTGATGCTTTCGGCCAGGCTGACGTCGACCTGGAGATCAAATTTATAGCGAAACAGATGCGGGAAAATTGGATCTACCGATAAGCCCTGTAACTTTGGCACGGCAAGCACATCGTGACCTACGGTCGTCTGCCAGTGCGGAGAATGCACGATGATCACATCTGGTCGCTGAGCCTTGAGTTTGGCGCGGCACTCATCGTAGGCCCACCGCAGTATCTCCCAGCCGCCGCTGGAGCGTGGCTCGTTTTGCGGTGGATTTTCCGCATACACAAGATGGGGTGGGTGCGGTGCTAACCATCCACCAAGAATGCGGCCTTCGCTCGCTCCTAACATCGGAACCTCTCGCTTTATGACTGACCAATCGGTGGGGGGAAAGTAGGTAAACTTCAGCTAAATGACAAGCATCGTTAGTACTTAGGTGGAATATTTTGAGTTGCCAAAAAGGCTGGTGGTAGCCATTTACTAAATATTTTTAGCAGTTTAGTCGAATAACCCTCTATCATTAGGGCCGCCCACTACAATGCCTGACTAGAGGTCTCATGTGCCGAAGATCAATGTCACGGAAACTGGGGATATTAGGAACACTGGACATGCTGTGGTTGCTGATTTTCTCATCTTAATCACTGTGGCTCTACTCACGGTGGTGATCCCCGGCTGCCGGACCACGCAAAAAGATGAGAAGTCCTCTACCAGCGGTGCTTCTGTCGGCTTTGCCGGCTCTCTGTCCGGTCTTTATTACCCAGGCTATATCCGCGCATTCGATCGTACGGAAGGTCCATGCCAAGACGCTAATCTGCCGATAACTTGCTGGGCGGAGGTCGCGAAAAATACCGGGCCTGAGATGTCGCAGTTTGGACTCAAAGTCAGATTTGTGACTAGTTACGCTAAAACCCCGTCCGAGCTCCTACTCAATCTTGAGACGGGCGAGATCGCGGAGCTCGGTCAAGCGCGGGTGTGGAAGGCGCCGCAGCAGGGCGGAAGTTTTTACGAATATACGGCAAAGCTGCAGATAATGGTTGATACGTTAGCTAAGTCAAAAACAGTTTTCCCCATTGAATACGTCGCCGGTGTTTTAGAAACTTTGAATGAATCGACTGATTTCGAAGGTGTACGGGCTGAATCGTATTACGCTACGTTTCTTCGCGGACAGCCTAACAAGGTGATTGTCGACTATAAAGCGAAGGAGACTCGCGATCTTGTGCTGCAATTCTGGACGAAGAAAAAGCTCCTCAGCGAAAAGCGGACTTCAGTTGAGAAGGGCGCGGCCAGGATCACGACTGAGGTAGATATCCCTGCCGAAGTAGCAGAGGGTATTCCCTCGCGAATTCTGGTGAGCTTAGTAGTGAAAGGAGGAGCAGCTAACAAAGCGATCGCTGCGATGGAGATATTGCCTGTGTTTAGCAGGCCTTGAGGTCTACGCTGTGCTCAGGCGGGCTTATAAAGCCGATGCCCTGCAAGATTTTTGATCACGATTGCGAACACGACCATAAGCGCCACGATGGTTGGCACCGTCGGCAAATGGGTGAACCATAAAGACGCAGTGAAACCGCTGAGACTAGCCATTCCGGCTATCAGAGCGCAAGCCACTAGGTGGCCTTTGAGGCCTGAGTTGCGGCGAAAAGACAGGATCGACGTTGGGAGAAAGAGGCAGGCCACGGTAAACAGAAATCCTACAATTTGCACGCAAAAGCAGATGCTTAGTAAAGTGCCCAGCGAGAAGAGAAATCCCGTTGGTGTGGCGCTGGCTTTGCTACCTAGTATCGCCACTGCAAATGAATCACGTGTGATAGATCTTTGAAACCAGCACAGTGCAGTTAATATGAGTAGGCCCATCAGTAAGGCAGCGATAGATTCGCCGCGACTAATGGTCGCTAGGTCGCCGAAATATCTCTGCGCCATGTGGTTTTCCAGCGCGGGAAAAAGTGCGCTGATCAAGTAGCCGCCTGCTAATAAAGCAGAAAATAGAGCGGCAAAATGCGTATTTGTTGAGGCGCCGTGGCGGGAGGCGATGCGCTCACTGACCACGTAGGTTAGTGCTGAGGCAGCAAATGCGAGGGCAAAAGGTCCTGCAGCTGAGAGTGTAGGAGGTGCGTCAAAGCTAAGAAAAAAACCGATACCTATCAGCACCCCCAGCATGGCGCCTTGGCCGATGCACATGGTCTGCATCGCGCGGTCGCGTGCGGCTAGCTGAACACCAAGTAAAGCGAGCGCTGCTCCCAGTACGGTGCTAGCGGCAATGGTCCATGCATAGATTGAGAGTAAAGCTTGCATTAGTTTTGGCTATCACTTGATAGAGATGAGAATTTGGACAGATCGATGATTGAGGCCGGCTTTAGCTCGTCTGAGGTGATCAACTTTTCGTGACAGACCATCAAGATCGCGCGTTTGCCGTTAGCGACGAAATCGCGAAGCACCGCGTACAGCTTGCCCCGCGTGACGTTGTCTAGATGATTCATGGGTTCATCTAAAATCAGGACCTGTGGTTGTGTCATCAGGACCTGTGTTAGCAGGGTTTTCTGCCGCTCTCCGCCGCTGGCTGTGTTCCAGGCTAAGTCCAGTTCTTCCGCGGTCAGCAGGCCTAAGGCAGTGGCTGCGGCAGGATTGAACCGTCCAGGAACGCCAAGGCTTAAAACGTCAGCTAAACTCAGTGGGATATGGAATTCACGATTATGCAGCTGCGATAAATAACCCACCGACTTGTTCGTAAACGTGACAGAACCCCTCGCTGCTTTTAGTTCACCCATGATGATTTTCAGCAGGGTGGATTTTCCCGTGCCATTTGGTCCGGTGATCGCGACGATGCCACCAGGCATCAAGTCATACGACAACCCAGCGACTAGTGGACGCCCATCTGGAGCGTCATAGGCAAGGTCCCGCACAACAAGTAATGGGGTAGCAGCGGTCACGGTCAAATCTTCTCGCTCCGATCTGTGGCGGCGCTGACCAACGAGTTGGCGATGTGTTTTTGTAACTCAGCATAGGTTTTATAACTGCCCGCTGGCTGAATCATCGTCGGAACCACCACGACCTTGATTCCCGATAATTCGCTGAAGCGTTCGAGAGTTTTCTTTGGATAGTAATCCGCCGCCAAAGCAACGCGAATGCCAGCGGCCTTAGAAGCTGCAGCTATTTCGCCGAGGCGACCTGCCGAGGGCGGCACGCCTGGTTTCTCTTCGATGCTGCCAAAGCTAGTTAGTCCGTATTCATTTAGAAAGTAACTAAACTCGCGGTGGTATTCGATTAAGAGTGGTTTGCCGCCGGCTTTATCTTGCGCGCTTTTCAGGGGGTTGAGTAACTTGACGACTTCTTTATCCAGAGCATCCATCTTGCCAGCAAAGGCGGCTAGACCCTTTTTGTAATCGATTGCGTGGGCTGGATCGACTCTGGTCAACGCTGCTGCGATCTCTTTAGCCCCGTCTGCAAGCGCTTTCGGGCTGAGAAAGAAGTGCGGATTGCCGGCCGGGTGGACGTCGCCCATCGAGCGATCCACCGCGGCAGTGGGCTTCTCAAGCACTTGTACGGATTTGCCTGCCTCACAGTAGCCTGGGCCGCCAGGTTGTATTTTCGCATTGCCGGACCGAGTTAAGACTGCGGGCATATAACCCACCTCTAAATCTAGGCCTGCCATGCAGACCACGTCGGCGTCAGCCGTCAGTCGCGTGAATTCTGGCACAGCATCGACGAAGTGCGGATTCTCGTTGCCGCGCAGTAGGGCTTTGCTTTCGACGTAGTCGCCGCCAACTTCTGCCGCGACCCAAGCTAAATCTGGAATCGTGGTGACGACCTTAACTTTTGCAAATGCATTTGCACTGAGTGAGGTAATTAGCAGAACAATAAAGCAGGGGATAAATCCGGTAATTTTTGCATTAGAAGTCATGGGATGGATGTGCTCCTAGGTTGACCGTGGCTTGCATCTGAAATACCTGGATATTCCGGTCTGCGATATTGGCTTGTTTTGCCACAGACCAGTCATAAGCTAGTCGTAGTGTAACAAATTCACTCGTCTTGTAGGTAAGGGTGGGTACCAGCCGGTTTTCTGCGTTAGCGATTGGTGCCCCCACGATATTCTTGAGGGTGAGTACCGTAAAGTAGTCCATAAGCAGTCCAAATTGAGTCTG